>JAZOMH010000038.1:0-22070 GCA_045653785.1 Faecousia sp.
GTTTTCCACAGTTCTACACTCCCACGGCATCTTACAGCACTCCTTCATCTGTTTTTGATGCCTTTATTGTACTATAAAACTGTGTACCATGTCTTTACACACCTGTGTACTATGTTACTACACTGTACACATTGCTCGTCCAGTGATTTTGCAAAACAAAATCACATGGCCAGCGGCGATCTTTTTATTATTTCCTGCGGAAATCCCAATAATTTTTGTAAAAATTATTGAGCGGACGTGCAATGCACGCCCCTACAGGAACTTACCGATAAACAGGAATTTATCACCCAAATCTGCCACTTGTAAAAAACTCCAAAATGTGGTAAACTAAGTTGATTTATTATCTTTTTAATTACGGAGTAGATGTTATGTCAACTTTAGAGCAAGAAATCAGCCGCCGTCGGACCTTTGCGATCATTTCCCACCCCGACGCCGGTAAAACCACATTAACGGAAAAATTTCTGCTGTACGGCGGCGCCATTGCCCAGGCAGGCGTGGTCAAGGGTAAAAAGAACTCCCGCGCCGCCACCTCTGACTGGATGGAGATCGAGAAGCAGCGTGGTATCTCCGTTACCTCCTCGGTAATGCAGTTTCAGTACGGCGGCTTCTGCATCAACATTCTGGATACCCCGGGCCACCAGGACTTTTCCGAGGACACCTACCGCACCCTGATGGCTGCGGATGCTGCAGTCATGGTCATTGACGGCGCAAAGGGTGTAGAGCCCCAGACCAGAAAGCTGTTCAAGGTCTGCGCCATGCGACATATCCCCATCTTCACCTTTATTAACAAGATGGACCGGGAAACCCAGGACCCCTTTGATCTTCTGGACGAAGTGGAACGGGAACTGGGCATTGAGACATACGCTATGAACTGGCCCATTGGCTGCGGCAAGGACTTCCAAGGCGTATACGACCGGGAAAACAGTCACCTGCTGTTTTTCTCCGGCATTAGCGGCAAGGCAAAGGCCGACAAGCTGGCAGTAGACCTGTATGACCCCCAGGTAGCGCAGCTTCTGGATTCTGAAACCAAACACCAACAGCTGATTGACGACGTGGAGCTGCTGTCCGCAGGCCGGGAAATGGACATGGAGGCGGTGCGAAACGGAACGCTCAGCCCTGTGTTCTTTGGCTCTGCACTGACAAACTTCGGCATTGAGCCCTTCCTGGAGGCGTTTTTGAAACTGACGCCCCCTCCCCTGTCCCGCACCGCCGACTGCGGCGTAGTGGATGCCTTCAGCCCGGATTTCTCCGCTTTCGTGTTCAAGATCCAGGCAAATATGAACAAAGCCCACCGGGACCGTCTGGCGTTTATGCGGATCTGCTCCGGTAAGTTCCAGCGGGATACGGAATACTACCACATGCAGGGCGGAAAGAAGATGCGCCTGTCCCAGCCTCAGCAGCTGATGGCCGCGGAGCGGGAGATTGTGGAGGAAGCCTATGCAGGCGACGTGATCGGCGTGTTTGACCCGGGCATTTTCGCCATCGGCGACACCATTACCGTACCTTCCAAGAAATTCCTGTATTCCGGCATCCCTACCTTTGCCCCGGAGCATTTCTCCCGGGTCAGCGCTAAGGATTCCATGAAGCGCAAGCAGTTTGTCAAGGGTACAGAGCAGATCGCCCAGGAAGGCGCCATCCAGATCTTCAAAGTCCCCAACTCCGGTATGGAAGAGGTTATCGTGGGCGTTGTGGGTACTCTGCAATTTGACGTGTTCCAGTACCGTATGAAGAACGAATACGGCGTGGATCTGCGGATGGAGGGCCTCCCATATGAGGAGATCCGGCTCATCGACAGCTATCCCGGTGACCTTTCCGATCTGAACCTGGGTTCGGATGCCGAACTTCTGGAGGATTACCGGGGCAGAAGCCTGCTGGTTTTCTCCAGCTACTGGGCAATCGATTTCACCATCAAACGCAACCCCGGGCTGGTACTTTCCGAGATCGTGGTAGCAGAAGGATAACAAAAAGAGGATGCTGTGTGCATCCTCTTTTTTAATTAAAATTGACCTGCCAAATAGGCAGGTCATTTTTATTAGAACTGGGTAGGCTTGATGTGCCAGATCTCTTGGGCGTACTGACGAATGGTACGGTCGGAGGAGAACTTAGCGCCGCTTGCCACGTTCACAAGACACTTTCTGCCGAAGGCCAGACGGTCCGCATAGTCCCGGTTGGCACGAAGCTTGGTGTCCATATAGGATTCATAATCCATCAGCAGGAAGTAGTGGTCTGCCTGGTGCCAGTCAGTGCCGTCCAACAGCGCATGGTACAGCTCTCTCTGGTCATCGTCAGTAGGCACTGTGCCGTCCACCAAGGTATCGACTGCCCGGTGCAGACGGTCATTGTGGTCGTAGATCCAACGAGGGTTGTAGGCTGCCTTGCTGGAATTGATAACATCCACGGTAGCGCCGAAAATATAGTTATTCTCTATGCCAGCTTCCCGGACAATCTCCACATTGGCGCCGTCCAGCGTGCCCAGGGTAACCGCGCCGTTCAGCATCAGCTTCATATTGCCGGTGCCGGAAGCCTCGGTGCCGGCGGGAGATATCTGCTCGGATACATCTGCCGCGGGGATAATATGCTCAGCGTAGGAGCAGTTGTAGTTCTGGACAAATACGACCTTCAGTTTGTCGTGCATATCCGGGTCGTTATTGATCATTCGGGCAATCCGGTTGATATAGCGGATAATCGCCTTGGCACGGGCATAGCCGGGAGCGGATTTGGCACCGAACAGGAACACCGTGGGCTGAAAGTCTGTCAGACTGCCGTCCTTCAGGCGGAAATAAATATCCACAATGCTCAATGCGTTGAGCAGCTGGCGCTTATACTCATGGAGCCGCTTGACCTGCACATCGAACATAAAGTCCGGGTTCAGCTTAATGCCCTCCTTCTGGGCAATCACCTGGCACAGCTGCTCCTTCTTCTGCCGTTTGACCGCATTGAACTGCCGCACCATGTCGTCGTCAATCATGGGCTTGAGCTTATTCAGCCGGTCCAGGTCGCCCAGGAAGTCGCCGCCGATACGGTACTTGATCAGTTGGGTCAGCTCCGGATTGCACAGGCCCATCCACCGACGGGGGGTAACACCGTTGGTCTTGTTCTGGAAACGCTCCGGAAACGTCTCATACCACTGCTTGAAGCAGTCGTCCTTCAAAATCTGAGAATGGATCTCCGCAACACCGTTGATATAAGAGCCTACATAGATACTCAGGTTTGCCATGTGGGCGGTGTCATCCCGGACAATAAATAGGCCAGGATGCTCCCGCTTCAGCTTATCATCGAGGCGCAGGATAATGTCCACGATTTCGGGAACTACGCTGCGCAGCAGATCCAGGGGCCACTTCTCCAGTGCCTCGCCCATAACCGTGTGGTTGGTGTAAGAAAAGGTCTTCTGAGCGATCAGGAAACTCTGCTCAAAGTCCATGCCTTCCAGCATCAACAGCCGAATCAGCTCGGGAATGGACATAGCCGGGTGGGTATCATTCAGCTGCACCGCATAGAATTCCGCAAAATGGCTCAGGTCGCTGCCGTGGGCAGACTTATACACCCGGAGCATATCCTGCAGGGATGCAGAGGACAGCACATACTGCTGCTTGATACGCAGACGCTTGCCCTCCCAGGTAGAATCATTGGGATACAGTACACGGGTAATGTCCTCTGCCTTGTTTTTCTGGGTCAGCGCCCGCAGATAATCCTGGTCATTGAAGGCGTTGAAGTCCAGTTCTTCCTCTGCTTCGCACTGCCACAGGCGCAGAGTACCCACATTGTCGGTACCGTAACCGATCACAGGCACATCATAAGGCACTGCCAGCACCGTATGGTCCGGGAACTGGACCTTGACTGTGTGGTTATACCGGCGGTAGGACCAGGGATCACCGTATTTTGCCCAGTCATCGGCAACCTCAATCTGGCTGCCCACCTCGTCAAAACTCTGTTTAAACAGGCCGAAACGATAACGCAAACCGTAACCGGACAGAGGGATATTGGTACTGGCTGCGCTGTCCAGGAAGCAAGCTGCCAGTCTACCCAGACCGCCATTGCCCAGCGCCGCGTCCTCCACATCCTCCAGCACCGCCAGGTCCACGCCACGCTCGGCAAACACCTGCTTCATCTCGTCCAGGATGCCCAGATTGTACAGGTTGGAATAGACCAATCTGCCGATGAGGTACTCCGCGGAGATATAGTATGCCTTCCGTTGGTGCATACGGGTCTGCTTGCTGCGGCTCCAGTTATCGCTAATGGACATCATCACCGCAGTACCCAGCGCTTCATGAAGCTGCTGGGGTGTAGCGTCCTTCAAAGACACATCGCAGGTGAACTTCAGCTGCGCCTCCGTCATCTTCAAAATATTCAGACAATTATATTTCATCTTAAATTCTCCTTATAGAGGGAAATTAAATTCATTGTTCCACCAGCCGGTCATACAGCCGTGTCATAGCATAAATCTTTTCTGCCAGGGCATCGCTGAAGCACCCTGGGGATACCCGCCAGGTCCAGTTGGTACCGTCAGAGGTGCCGGGGAAGTTCATCCGCGCCTCACCACCCAGATCCAGATAATCCTGCATCTGCACAATCGCCATATCAGATACGCTGCTCAGTGCGGTACGTATCACGCCCCATACATATCCTTCCTGTTCTGTCAGCTTCATATACTCAACAGCATAAGAAACCGCATCGGGATCTGCCGTCTGGAACCACTGCCGCATGGTCATGTTGTCATGGGTCCCGGTATAGCAAACTGTGTTCTGTATATAAGTATGGGGAAGATATTCAGAAGGTTCCCGGGAATCGAATGCAAATTCCAGGATCTTCATACCAGGCCAGCCGGAACCATCCCGCAGATCCAGCACCTCCTGGGTCAAAAAGCCCAGATCCTCCGCGATAAAGCTAAGGTGGGGCAGTTTCTCCTTAATGGCAAGGACAAAATCCATACCCGGTCCTTTCATCCATTGGCCGTTCCGGGCAGTGGTGTCTCCATAAGGAACAGACCAGTAGGCCTCAAAGCCCCGGAAGTGGTCCAGCCGTACGGCATCATAGAGTTTTCCCGCAGCCGCCAGACGACGGACCCACCAGCGGTAGCCGTCCTTTGCCATAGCATCCCAACGGTACAAGGGATTGCCCCAAAGCTGCCCATCCTCAGCAAACGCATCGGGAGGGCATCCTGCCACAGCCACCGGCTGCAGCGTGCTGTCCAGCTGGAACAATTCCGGATTGCACCACACATCTACACTGTCCAAAGGTACATAGATGGGCACATCACCGATAATGGATATGCCCTTGTCGTGGGCATAGGTCAACAGGCTGTTCCACTGTTTATAGAACAGGAACTGTACAAAGCTGTAAAATCGGATCTGTTCCTGATAAGCCTTGCGCGCCTGCCAGACTGCCTCCGGCTGACGGTGCTTCATCGGTGCCTCCCACTGATACCATGGCGCACCACAATTAGCGTCCTTCAGTGCCATAAACAGGGCAAAGTCCGGCAGCCAATCGCTGTTTTCCATGCAAAATGCATCCAGCGCACCGTTGTCCTGAAAACGATCATAGGCAAGTCGCAGAACCTGCAGGCGGTTCTGATACAAAAGCCCAAAGTCTACCTTGTTCTCATGATCGCCCCAAAAAACGGATACCGGCTCCTGGGGCCGCAGAAGACCTTCCTCCACCAGCATATCCAGATCGATGAGATAGTGATTGCCCGCAAAGGTGGAGCAGGACTGGTAAGGAGAATCTCCGTAACCGGTGGGGTTCAGCGGCAGAATCTGCCAGCAGCTCTGTCCCGCCTTGGCAAGGAAGTCCACAAACTCATACGCCTGCTTGCCCATAGTGCCCACACCGTAGGCCGAGGGCAGGGATGTTATATGCATTAAAATGCCGCTTCTGCGCATAGAACACACTCCTTTATTACTGTATGTACGAAAAATTGTAATCGTTTACAATATAGCTAAAATAAAAAAGGCCCATGCTTAATACCACTATGAGAGTAATACTTTTTTGCCCATTTGTCAAGAAAATACCTATTGTCAAAAACTACAAAAAACAGACCTGTCAATGACAGGTCTGTTTTCTAAGTACTGGGAATTAAGCTTCCAGGTTGACACCGGTCTCCTTGTTGAAGACATGGCAGACATTGCCGGCAAAGCCGATCTTAATGGAAGCGCCGGCACGCAGAGCAGCAACCTCAGCGCCGGTCATGTTCATAGTGGAAACGATGACGATCACGTCCTTGCCGTTGATGTCAACATGCAGGTGGACGGAAGAACCCATCAGCTCGTTAACCTCAATCTTGGCCTCAATGCCACCCTCAACCAAAGACAGATGCTCGGGGCGGACGCCCAGAGTGATCTCCTGCTCTTCAACATTGTTGGCAGCCAGCTTAGCCTGCTTCTCCTCGGACAGCTCGGTGGTGTAGCCGTTCATCTCAACAGCGTACTTGCCATTGACCTTAACCAGCTTTGCATCGAAGAAGTTCATCTGGGGAGAGCCGATGAAACCTGCAACGAACAGGTTGTAGGGATGATCGAAAACCTCCTGAGGAGTGCCGATCTGCTGGATGAAGCCGTCCTTCATGATAACGATACGGTCGCCCAGAGTCATAGCCTCAGTCTGGTCGTGGGTAACGTAAACGAAAGTGGTGTCGATACGCTCACGCATCTTGATGATCTCAGCACGCATCTGGTTACGCAGCTTGGCGTCCAGGTTGGACAGGGGCTCGTCCATCAGCATGACCTTGGGATCACGAACGATAGCACGGCCGATAGCAACACGCTGACGCTGACCGCCGGACAGAGCCTTGGGCTTACGGCCCAGGTACTGGGTGATGTCCAGAATCTCAGCAGCTTCCTTAACCTTGCGGTCGATCTCTTCCTTGGGAGTATGACGCAGCTTCAGAGCGAACGCCATGTTGTCATACACGGTCATGTGGGGGTACAGAGCGTAGTTCTGGAAAACCATGGCGATGTCGCGGTCCTTGGGAGCCACGTCATTAACCATCTTGTCGCCGATCCACAGCTCGCCCTCAGAGATTTCTTCCAGGCCTGCGATCATACGCAGAGTGGTGGACTTACCACAGCCGGAAGGTCCGACCAGAACGATGAATTCCTTGTCAGCGATCTCCAGGTTGAACTCCTGAACCGCCACGACACCCTGGCCGGTAACCTGCAGCTTAGCCTTCTCAGCTTCACGCTCCCTGTAGGCTGCCAGAGCATCGGGATCCTTCTTCTCCAGTCTCTTCAGTTGCTTTTCCTTCTTCTTGTTGCGCTTGACGTCATCACCACTGAACGGGTAGATTTTCTTGACGTTCTTCAGGGTAAGATTTGCCATACTTCTCGACTCTAAGCATACCGAATCCTCGCGCATGCTCTCACTGCAGCCGAGCAAAACAGCTGCAGCATTACGACAGGTCTCCACACTGCCGTACCGTGAGTCCAACGGTGTTTATATTTCCTCCTTTTTTGACCTATGACAGCTATTTTGTGGAGTAGATGCCATAAGCCCGGATGCTATTATGATAACACAAAAGGCAAGTATACGCAATCGTGTTTTCTTACAGTTTTCAGGGTCTTATTTTGTATATTTTGCCAGTTTTAATAAACTGTACAGTTTCCGTCGCTGTCCGTCAGCAGCGTACTGCCGTAATACGCCTCCATTGCCCTCTCCAGGGCGCACACATCCCGGACACCTACTGTCTCATAGCAGGAGTGCATAGCAAGCTGCGGCAGTCCGATATCCACCGAAGGAACTGACACATGCCCCAGAGAGATACAGCCCAGGGTAGAGCCGCCGGGCAAGTCCGCCCGGTTGTAATAGGTCTGCACCGGCACTTCCGCCGATTTACAGATCTTGCGGAACACCGCCGCGGAAGCACCATCGGTGGTATAGCGCAGGTTGGCGTTGAATTTCAGCACCACGCCCCCATTCACTACCGGGGCATTATTGGCATCGGAATACTCCGGGTGGTTGGGATGCACTGCGTGGGCATTATCCGCCGAGACCATGAAGGAGCGGCTAAGCAGCGCCTCGGTTTCCAATTCCATTGCCTTGCCAATCCGCTGCAGTGTACTCTCCAGCAGGCGGGAGCCTGCGCCCTGGGCAGAGCCGGAGCCTACCTCCTCACTGTCAAACACACACAAGACTGGAATATGGCTGTTATCCTTCGCGTTCAAGAACCCCTGCGTACAGCACCAGGCGCAGGCAAGGTCATCCAAGGCGGCAGCGGAGATATACTCCTCCTCCACGCCCCAGACCGAAGCACCCTGGCGCACATACAGATACAGGTCATGCCCCAGGATTTCTCCTCCGGCAGCCTGCTCCAAAAGGGTTTCCAGCTTCCCCTTGGCAGCTTCGCCCCCCATCAGCGGCAGGGTATCCACCGCCGGGTTCCAGACATAGCCCTCGTTGGCTTTGCGGTTCATGTGGATTGCCACATTGGGGATCAGTAAAAGATCTCTGTCAATATCCACCAGGCGGCTTTCTACCCCCTCCTCAGTCTCAATCATCACCCTACCGGCAACGGACAAAGGCCGGTCCATCCAGGTGCCCATGAGCATACCGCCGTACTTTTCCGTAGACAGACGGGTATATTTCCCGGTCAGCTCCCCGTTTTCCTTAACTTTAAACGTGGGTCTGTCCCCATGGGCAGCGCTCATCAAAAAGCCCACAGGCTTCTGTTCCGGCACACGGAAGGCGATCAGCGAGCTGCCGCCCCGGGTAAGAAAATACCGCCCTCCAGGTGCCACCACCCAACGATCCCCCTCGGATAACCGGGTATAGCCGGCAGCTTCCAGGATCCATGCCAGACCAGCCACCGCGTGGTACACACTGTGGGCTTCGTCAAGAAAGTTTTTGAATGTTTCAAGCCTGCTGTCCATAATACGCCTCCGCAATGTATAACTTTTTGTTATTGTATATGATTTCTGCCCCTTCGTCAATTGCGGCAGCAGAAAGTTTTCCACAAGTCGTTTCTTGTCGAAATGTTAGGTTTTCACCCATTTTCGACATTATTTGTCGCTATTTGTCGAGCGATTTTTTCGGTTTTTCCTTGCAAATCCGGACGCATTATGATAAATTATATTTGTCGCAACGCGGCAGGGTATGCCGCCGCCAAGGGGGATCGATTCTTTTAAGTCAGGAGAGGAAATTATGGACAATCATACAACTGTGATCATCGCAGACAACGCAGAGGAGTTTTGCGCCAGCCTGAGCGCCGCCTTAAAGCGCGCAGACGGATTTCAGGTTTTGGGGACCGCCAACGACGGAGAGCAGGCGATCCGCATGATTACCGAGCGCAAACCGGACGTGCTGGTTTTGGACTTGATGCTCGCCAAACAGGACGGCCTTAGCGTTTTGAAGGCGATCTCATCCATGGAGCGACGCCCTGTTACACTGGCTACATCCCGATTTGTTACGGACTACGTGGCATCTGCTGCCGCCAATCTGGGAGTTCGCTATCTGATGCTCAAGCCCTGTGATATGACCGCCCTGGTGGAGCGGCTGGAGGAGATCCGCGGCGGGGAGAGCCAGCGGCAGCCTGCCACCCGAGCCGCAAATCCAAGCAGTATTGAATCTATGGTTACCAGCATTATCCACGAGATCGGTGTCCCCGCCCACATTAAGGGCTACCAGTATCTCAGAGAGGCCATCATCATTGCCGTTAACGATATGGATGTGATCAACGCCATCACAAAAGTATTGTATCCCCAGGTAGCCAAAACATTCCAGACTACCCCAAGCCGTGTAGAAAGAGCCATCCGCCATGCTATCGAAGTAGCCTGGGATCGGGGAGATTTGGATACTTTGCAGAGATTTTTCGGGTACACGGTCAGCAACACAAAAGGCAAGCCCACCAATTCCGAATTTATTGCGCTGATCGCTGACAAATTGCAGCTACAGCTGAAATCCGCCGGCGCAGTGCATATGTAAAAAACACGCCTGCCCCTGTACCCTCAGGGTCGGGCGTGTTTTTTGCTCATTGACAGCCATGCCCCCTCCCACTATAATAGATACATGAAAAACACATTGGAGGAACAACCGATGAATGAATTACAGCAAAAAATCAGCCAGATCGGTATTGTGCCGGTCATTAAGCTGAGCAATCCCCAGCGAGACGCCAAACCTCTGGCAGACGCCCTGTGCGCAGGCGGCGTACCTGTGGCGGAGGTTACTTTCCGGGCAGCCGGCGCTGCCGAGGCAATCCGCATCATGGCGGAAAGCCACCCGGAAATGCTGGTAGGTGCCGGTACTGTGCTGACCACCGAGCAGGTGGACCAGACCATCGCCGCCGGCGGCAAATTCGTGGTTACCCCCGGTCTGGACATTGAGATTGTCAAGTACTGCCAGGAAAAGGGTATCACCATTTTCCCCGGCTGCACCACCCCCACCGACTACCACGCCGCCTACAAGCTGGGTCTGGAAGTGCTGAAATTCTTCCCTGCCGAGCAGTCCGGTGGACTGGATAAGATCAAGGCCATGGCAGCCCCCTTCCCCATGTTCAAGGTCATGCCCACCGGCGGTGTCAGCCTGAAGAACCTGGCTGCCTACGCCGCCAATCCTGTGATCTGCGCCTGCGGCGGCAGCTACATGGTAACCGCCGATCTGATCGAGAACGGCAAGTGGGATGAGATCACCGAGCTTTGCAAGAAATCTTTAGAAATCGTCAAGGAGGCAAGAGCATAATGGAAGATAAGGAACTGCTGCAGGAAGAGGAATCCAACATCCTCACATTTGTGGATGAAAACGGCGAAGAGGCAACCTTTGAGTATATGGACTGCATTGAGTACCAGGGCAAGGAATACCTGGCACTGCTGCCTGTGGATGAGAACAGCGCAGAGGTTGTGATCCTGGAGATCGAGCCCGTGGATGAGGAAAACGAAAATTACCTCACCGTAGAAGACGAGGCAACCCTGGAAGCTGTGTACGCCATCTTCAAGGACCATTACAAGGACGTCCTCACCTTCGAGGACTGATAAAACTACAAAAGAGGACTGCCGGTTGGCAGTCCTCTTTTTGTTTAGAAATTCTTGCAGCCCTCGCAGTTGCCGTGGGGTTTCATCTGCAATTCGTTAAGCTTCATGCTTACGGTGGTGCAAGGAGGTACAGATTTGGTGATAAAGGCACTTGCGCCAATAACGCAGCCCCTGCCGATCACCGTTTCGCCACCCAGAATAGAGGCGTTGGCATAGATGGTAACATTGTCCTCAATAGTGGGATGGCGGCGCTTGCCCCGGAGATTCTGACCCCCCCGGGTGGAAAGACCGCCAAGGGTAACGCCCTGGTATATCTTCACATTCTCACCGATTACCGTAGTCTCGCCAACAACAATGCCGGTTCCGTGGTCGATAAAGAAATATCTGCCGATGGTGGCACCGGGGTGAATGTCGATACCGGTAATGCTGTGAGCATATTCCGTCATGATTCGGGGGATCATAGGTACATTGAGCGTATACAGCTCATGAGCAAGCCGATAGACCATAATGGCAAACAGACCGGGGTAAGAGAAGATCACCTCAGACATGCCGGTAGCCGCAGGGTCGCCGTCGTAGGCTGCCTGCAGATCTGTCTGCACCATGGCGCGCACCGTGGGGATCCTCCGTAAAAATTCCAGGCAAACATCCTGCGCCCGCTCCTGCGCGGAGGCTTCTGCCTCTCCTTCGCCCCGGAATACCAGCGCAATCTGTCTGTTCAGATTGAAGGTAACATCCTCAATGAGCATGGATAAGTTATGTCTTGCGTTATAGATCCGGTAGGTTTTATCCCGGAAGTAACCGGGAAACACGATCCGGCGCAGCTTTTCAATAATATCGATGATAGAATCCTTATCCGGCTGACGGGACAGCTCCATCCTGTCAATATCCCGGTTGCAGCCATAGTCTTCCAGAATGGTCTCCACAACACCTTCTATCCTGCGTTCAATTAACTCCATACTATACCACCTCTGCTGGTTTTTATTGTTTTATACCACACCGCGCCCGGAATGTCAACGTCGCCATTGACAACCCAGACGATGCCGTTATATAATTTTGACTATACTATTCTTGGAGGTATCCCCATGGGCAACATTTACACATCTGCCCAGCAGCTGGTGGGCAACACCCCCCTGCTGGAGCTTTCCAATATTGCTAAGAAAGAAAATCTGTCCGCAAGGCTTCTTGCCAAGCTGGAATACCGGAATCCCGCCGGCTCCGTCAAGGACCGGGTGGCCCTGTCCATGATCCTGGACGCAGAGGAAAAAGGCCTTTTGAAACCCGGCAGTGTCATTATCGAGCCCACCTCCGGCAACACCGGCATCGGCCTTGCCTCCGTCGCCGCCTGCCGGGGCTATCGGGTGATGATCGTTATGCCCGATTCCATGAGCATGGAGCGCAGGCTCCTCATGTCTGCTTTTGGTGCGGAGCTGGTGCTTACCGAAGGTGCCAAAGGTATGCAAGGCGCCATCGACAAGGCCAACGAGCTTGCCGCCCGGATTCCCAACAGCTTCATCCCGGATCAGTTCAACAACGCCGCCAACGCCGCCGCCCACAGAGCCTCTACGGGCCCGGAGATCTGGCAGGACACCGACGGCCAGGTAGACATTTTCGTGGCAGGCGTAGGCACCGGCGGCACACTGACCGGTACCGGCGAGTACCTGAAAGAGAAGAACCCCGCAATCCGGGTGATAGCGGTAGAGCCCGCCGGCTCTCCCCTGCTTTCCAAGGGTATGTCCGGAAGCCACGGTCTGCAGGGCATCGGTGCTAATTTCATCCCCACAGTATTGAATCAGCAGATCTACGATGAAGTCATTCCCGTCACCGAGGAGCAGGCATATGCCGCCGGACGGATGACGGGCCGCAGCGAAGGAATCCTGGTGGGCATTTCCTCCGGCGCTGCGCTGCACGTAGCCATCACCCTGGCTAAACGCCCCGAGAATACCGGAAAGACCATTGTGGTCCTTTTCCCCGACTCCGGCGACCGATATCTGTCCACCCCCATGTACCGGGAATAAGCCAACAACTCCGAAGCAATTGCTTCGGAGTTGTTATTTTAATCGTCGATATGAACAATGTCCGCACCCATGGCGGTAAGCTTTTCCACAATATTCTCGTAGCCACGCTCCACAAAGTGGGCGTTATGGATCACGGTCTTTCCCTCTGCGGCCAGACCCGCAATAATCAGCGCCGCGCCTGCCCGAAGATCGTGGGCAGCTACTTCCGCGCCCCGGAGTTTTTCACAGCCGGTAACCAAAGCAGTCTTGCCGTTGATCAGAATGTCCGCGCCCATTTCCTGCAGCTCTGTGCAGTAGCCGAAGAACCGGGTCTCGTACACATTCTCCGTCAGCCGGCTCACACCATCGGCCAACGCCATGCACACACAGATCTGCGCCTGCATATCCGTAGGGAAGCCGGGATAGGGACGGGTCTTGACGGTGGTATACCGCAAATGGCCGTCAGACTGAATACGGATGGAATCGTCATAATTGATGACCTTAGCACCCATTTCCTCCAGCTTAGAAGTGATGCAGTCCATGTGCTTGGGGATCACGTTTTTCACCAGCACATTGCCGCCGGCGGCGGTTACCGCTGCCAGGTATGTACCTGCCTCAATCTGGTCTGGAATAATGGCGTATGTACCGCCCTGCAGGCGCTCCACACCCCGGATCTTCACCGTATCCGTACCTGCGCCGGAAATCCGGGCGCCCATGGTATTGAGGAAGTTGGCAAGGTCAACGATATGCGGCTCCTTCGCCGCATTCTCGATCACCGTCTGCCCAGGCAGCAGGGTGGCGGCCATCATAATATTCACCGTAGCACCCACGCTGACCACATCCAGACTGATGCGGTTGCCGGAAAGGCCGTTGATACCCGGGCGCATATACACATAATCTTCTGTTTCTTCCACTTCCGCGCCCAACGCCCGGAAGCCCTTGATATGCTGATCGATGGGCCGGGACGCAAAGTTGCAGCCACCAGGAAGTGCCACATTGGCGCAGCCGAACCGGCTTAAAAGCGCACCCATAAGATAATAGCTGGCGCGCATCTGCCGGACCAACTCGGGGTTCGGTTCTTTTTTGGTGATGTTGGTGCAGTCCAATATCACAGTACCCGGCTCTTCCCGGGTGATCTGCGCACCCATATCCTCCAGGATCGCCAGAAGAATCCGCACATCAGAAATATCCGGTACATTTTCCACGCGGCACTTGCCCTGAACCAGGATGGCAGCAGGCAAGATCGCCACAACGGCATTTTTCGCGCCGCTGATGGTAACCTCACCGGATAAGGGCTTGCCGCCCTTGATTTCATATCTCGCCAAGGAAGATCCTCTCCTTGCAAATTTCATTTAACTCGGAAATTATATCACATACATTGCGTTATGTAAAGTACAATTTTCCTCTGTTTATCGCCTTAAACCCTTTGGATAGTGGTTTTTAAGTACATTTCCGTCCCCTTTTCCCCAACCCAAAGAGAATCCGTCAACGGTTACAAGGCACCACCCTGTGCAAGATGCGGGGATGGTTTCTCCGTGCATGTACCTCTTGACAAGCGCCGAATCTGCAGGCAAATCCAGTACACTTTTGGCACTTCTAAGCCACAAAGCCAGGGCATGGGCAGGCTCAAAGCGGTTCTTTTTGATCTCGCCCAGCTCCAGACCGGGACGCAGAACACGGATACCACGAATATCCGGCATCTGCTCCGGTACCCAGTAAAGGCTCTGACCAAAGAGCATTGCCCTGCCCTCCGGCAGCGCGATTTCCAGCTGCCGGGCAAACTGTAGCCACTCTTTAGGAAGTTTATCACCGGCAGGGGTGGGCTGTTCCTCCTCATCCTGTCCGTTTTTCCGCAGTACCGCCGCAAAATGCCCCTCACCCAGAAGCTTATGCGGCCACATCCGGAAAGACCCGCTGGGTCCCGGGATAAACCAGTGGCCATCCACAGTCTCGGGAACAAATTCCGGATGCTCGCGCAAAAACAGTTCCACCGCCTGCTCATTTTCCTCCGGGGCAAAGGTGCAGGTGGAGTACACCAGCCGTCCCCCGGGGCGCACCAGAGCCGCGCCGGAGCGGAGGATCTCCGCCTGCCGCCGGGCACACATCTGCACCGTTTCCGGACTCCAGTCCGTTACCGCCGCCTCCTCCTTGCGGAACATTCCCTCACCGGAGCAAGGGGCATCGATGAGTACCCGATCAAAGAAACCCGAGAAACGATCAGCCAGCCGCTGTGGATGCTCATTGGTTACCATCCCATTGGCAACCCCCAGGCGCTCGATATTTCTGCTGAGAATCTTTGCCCGCTTGGGGTTAAACTCATTGCACAGCAAGAAGCCCCGGCCACCCATTCTGCCGGCGATCTGGGTGGACTTGCCGCCGGGGGCGGCGCACAGATCACAGATCCGCTCCCCCGGTTGGGGATCCAGAAGCGCCACCGGCGCCATAGCGCTGGCCTCCTGTAAGTAGTATACGCCAGCCTCATGGTAAGGGTGCAAACCGGGGCGCGCAACCGGGTTATAATAATAACCAGCAGGCTCCCAGGGGACAGGCGCACCTACAAAATCCATATCCGGCTGCTTCCCCTTCAAGGGGTTAAAACGCAAGGCTACTGCCCTGGGCCGCTCCAGGTTCTCCAAAAACGCCGGGTATTCCTCCCCCAGCTGTTGCTCCATTCGATTCAAAAACGCCTCAGGAAGCATATGGGTTCCTCCGTACAGTCATTCAAATTCCGATTTGACGGTGAGTTTGCTGGTTACAAATCGTAGGGGCGACCATTGGTCGTCCGGTGATTTTGTAAAACAAAATCACATCGCCAGCGGCGATCCTTTTATTATTTCCTGCGGAAATCCCAATAATTTTTACAGAAATTATTGGGCGGACGTGCGATGCACGCCCCTACAGGAACTCACCGAGAAATAGGAATATGTCTTTAGTATATCATAGCACAGGTTGTAGTTTTTTTCCACAAAAACCTGCTTGACGAACTTTTTCGATCATCACTTACCTTATAGAACCAAAACTTAAGCGGTGCAGTCCTGTAAACTGCACCGCTTAACTTCATGCAATTAGTCTTCGTCCTTCTTGGCCTCGTCGATGATCTTCTGCTGGTTGGCCTTGGGAACTTCCTCGTAGCGGACAAACTCCAGAGTGAAGGAGCCGCGGGCCTGGGTCATAGCCCGCAGGTCAATGGCATAGTTGCCCATTTCAGCCATAGGAACTTCTGCTTCAACCACGGTATTACCATCAGCATCAGGGGTCATACCCAGAGGACGTCCACGACGCTTGCTCAAGTCGCCCATCACATCGCCCACATAGCTCTCGGGAACGGTGACTGCCAGAGCGCCGATGGGCTCCAACAGAGTAGGCATAGCATTGGGCATTGCTTCCTTGAAAGCAAGGATAGCAGCCAGCTTAAATGCCATTTCGTTGGAATCCACAGGGTGGTAGGAGCCATCGTACAACACCGCCTTCAGACCGACCATGGGATAACCGGCCAGGGGTCCCTTCAGGACAGCTTCCTGGATTCCCTTTTCAACTGCGGGGTAGAAGTTCTTGGGAACAGAGCCGCCGAACACTTCCTCAGCGAAAATCAGCTCATCCTGCTCTTCCTGGGGCTCAAAACGGATCCACACATCACCGAACTGGCCGGAACCGCCGGTCTGTTTCTTGTGACGGCCATGAGCCTCCACCTTCTTCTTGATCTTCTCACGGTAGGCAACCTTTGCGGGGCTGAGAACAGCGTCGACACCAAAACGGCTCTTCAGCTTGGCAACCAGCACATCCAGCTGCTGATCGCCGCCACCGGAGTCCACCTGCTGTCTGGTCTCTGCGTTGTTCACGAAGGAGAAGGACGGATCTTCCTCGTTCAGTCGGTTCAGACCTGCGGCAACCTTTTCTTCCTGGCCCTTGGTCTTGGGAGCAATGGCCATGGAGTAGCAGGCAGGCGCATAGGGCAGCCCCTTCAGGCTGACCACCTTACGGGGATCGCACAGGGTATCGCCGGTCTTGACCTTATCCATCTTGCCGATGGCACCAATGTCGCCGCAGGACAATTCCTTGACCTCGGTGGCCTTCTTTCCGCACATGGAGTACAGACGGCCCAGCTTCTCTGTCTCGCCGGTACGGGCATTGACCAGAACAGTATCAGCGGTAATCGTACCGGACAGAACCTTAACATAGGAGTACTTGCCGTACTGATCAGAAACGGTCTTCCACACAAATGCAGAGGGGACGCCGCCGGGAGAAACAACGAACTCCTCGGTGCTGCCGTCAGCCAGGGTGGCCTTGTGGTAGTTGCCTTCCACAGGATTGGGAAGCAGGTCGATAATATGATCCATCAGCATCAGGCTGCCCAGGCAGTTGACACCGGAACCGCACAGAACGGGGTACAGGGTGTGGTCCAGAACGCCCTTGTGCATACCCTTGATCATTTCCGCATAGGTGAAGTCCTCACCGCCGAAGAACTTATCCATGAATTCCTCGCTGGTCTCCGCAACAGATTCCTTCAGCGCGTCATTGAACTCAGTGATGACCTCCTCCTTGCCCTCGGGAACTTCGATCTCCACCCGCTTCAGGTTCTGCATCTCGTAAGCGCGCTTATTCAGCACGTCGATGATGCCGGTAACCTTGTGGGAAGCATCCCAGATGGGAACGACCACAGGGGCAATCTTATTGCCGTACCTTTCTCGCAGTGCGTTGAAGGTTGCGTTATAGTCGGAGTTGTCCTCGTCCACCTTGGAGATGTAAATAAAACGGGGCATATTCCGGTCTTCGCAATACTTCCATGCCTTCTCAAAACCGACGGTGATACCGTCCTTGGCGGAGCAGACCAGGATGGCTGCGTCCGCGGCGCGGAGGGCCTCCACCACAGCGCCAGAGAAATCAAAGCTGCCGGGAGCATCGATCAAATTGATCTTAGCACCCTTATACTCCAGAGGAACAACAGAGGCGGAAATAGAGATGTTGCGGCGGACCTCTTCGGGATCGTAGTCGCAAACTGTATTTCCGTCCGCGTTCTTGCCCATGCGGTCAATAACACCGGTCATATACAATAAGCTCTCCGCCAGGGCAGACTTACCGCTGCCACTATGGCCCAGGAGGCAGATGTTACGGATAGAATTGGCTGTGTACATATGTATTGATCTCCTTTCGGGAAGGCACTGCCTTCCATTGGTCGGGTGCTGCGCACCACAATAAGGACATTATACACGAAACAAGAAACAATTTCAATGCCTAATTTGTCATTTTCATAAATTGTGTTATGGCAGGCAAAAACACTTGTCCCCGCCGGGGAAACACCCATATTTCCCATCTGTCCTCAAAAGCAAAAAGAGCGCACCGAAAAACGGTACGCTCTTTTTGTATTGTTATATGGCCGGATTACACCAGCTCGATAACTGCCATCTCAGCAGCATCGCCGCGGCGGGCGCCGGTACGAGTTACTCTGGTGTAGCCGCCGTTACGGTCAGCGTACTTGGGAGCAATCTCGTCAAACAGCTTCTTCACCACATCTTCCTTGGTGATATAAGCCATAGCTCTGCGGTAATTGAACAGGCCGCCCTTCTTGCCCAGGGTAATCATCTTCTCAACCACGGGCTGCACTTCCTTAGCGCGATAGAAGGTGGTCTCCATCTTGCCGTTGGCAAGCAGGTCGGTAACCTGCTGACGCAGCATGGCTTTTCTCTGTGCGCTGGTCTTGCCCAGCTTACGAGTACCGAACATGAACGTTTCCTCCTCTGATGAATTAGTTGCTGCCGGAATCTTCGCTGGCCAGGGACAGACCCATCATCTCCAGCTTCTTCTGCACTTCGTCCAGGGACTTCTTGCCCATGTTACGCACCTTCATCATATCCTCACCGGTCTTGCTGATCAGATCAGCCACGGTGTTGATATTGGCGCGCTTCAGGCAGTTGAAGCTACGGACGGACAGGTCCAGCTCGTCGATTGTCATAGACAGCTTGGTGTCGGGGCTGTTTGCCACCTTCTCAACCACGGTAGAACCGGTGCCGACGGTGTCGGACAGGTTGGTGAACACTGTCAGGTGGTCAGACAGGATCTTTGCACCCAGGGAAACAGCGTCCTTGGCGGAGATGGTGGAATCGGTCCAGACCTCAAGGGTCAGCTTGTCGAAATCGGTCTTATCGCCGACACGAGTGGGCTCCACGGAATAATTCACCTTGCTAACAGGGGAATAAATGGAGTCAATGGGAATCACACCGATAACCGTCTGAGCGGTCTTGTTCTTGTCAGCCTGGACATAGCCACGGCCCTGAGACAGGGTGATCTCCATATTAAAGGTTGCATCTGCGCCCAGAGTGCAGATATGCAGCTCAGGGTTCAGGATCTCAACCTCGCCGTCTGCCTTGATATCGCCGGCAGTAACTTCGCAGGGACCGACAGCGTCAATGTAAACGGTCTTGACGCCCTGGCTGTGCAGCTTCAGGATCAACCGCTTCACATTGAGCACGATCTCGGTAACATCCTCCGTTACACCGGGAATCGTGGAAAACTCATGCTGAACGCCGGCGATCTTCACGGAAGTCGCAGCGTAGCCGGGCAGGCTCGACAGCATGATCCGACGCAGGGAGTTACCCAGCGTCATACCATAACCACGCTCCAGAGGCTCTACGACATACTTGCCGTAAGAAGGATCCTCAGCGGAATCAAAACAGGTAATGCGAGGCTTTTCAATTTCTACCATAGAATCTTAACCCTCCTTTTGAAGTGTGTGGGTGTAGAATGCACCCACAAAAGCACATACGAACGATCAGGGTGTCGATTATCTGGAGTACAACTCGACGATCAGGTGGACAGCGATCTCGAAGTCGATGTCAGCCTGAGTGGGCATAGCAACGACCTTGCCGACAAGGTTGTTCTTGTCGCGATCCAGCCACTTGGGAGCAGCAACGAAAGCGTCAGCTTCCTTCAAGCCCTTGAAGAAAGCGTTGGAAACGCTCTTCTCACAGACAGCAACCACATCACCGGGCTTCACCAAGAAGCTGGGGATGTTGACACGGTTGCCATTTACGGTAAAGTGACCGTGGTTCACCAGCTGGCGAGCCTGGCGGCGGGAGTTGGCAAAGCCCAGGCGGTAAACGACATTGTCCAGTCTGCGCTCCACGTAGGTCAGCAATACCTCACCGGTGTTGCCCTCAGCGCGAGTGGCCTTGTCGTAGTAGTTCCGGAACTGCTTCTCCTGGATACCGTAAACAAACTTAACCTTCTGCTTCTCAGTCAGCTGAGCAGCATATTCAGACTTCTTAGCTCTTCTCTGACCGCCGGGGTTCTTGTTGGAAGTCTTGGAATAACCCATTGCGGCGGGGGAAACGCCCAGCGTTCTGCAACGCTTCAGTACGGGCTGCATATTCTTAGCCATTGATATTTCCTCCTATTCCGTAATCAGACACGACGTCTCTTGGGAGGACGGCAGCCATTGTGAGGAATGGGTGTTACGTCCTTAATCATTACGACTTCCAGACCTGCGGTCTGCAGAGCCCGGATAGCAGCCTCACGTCCCTGGCCGGGGCCCTTGACGTAAACTTCGACGGTCTTCAGACCGTATTCCTTGGCAGCGTTAGCTGCGGTCTCTGCTGCAGTCTGGGCAGCAAAGGGAGTGGACTTGCGGGAACCACGGAAGCCCAGACCGCCGGAGGAAGCCCAGCTCAGGGCGTTGCCTTCCAGGTCAGTGATGGTAACCATGGTGTTGTTGAAAGAGGAACGGATATGCACCGCGCCCTTCTCAACTACCTTACGCTCTCTGCGGCGCTTAACAACCTTCTTAGTAGCCTTAGCCATGTTACATATCCCTCCTTACTTCTTCTTGTTAGCGATGGTCTTCTTCGGACCCTTACGGGTACGAGCATTGGTCTTGGTGCGCTGGCCATGCACAGGCAGGCCGCGGCGATGACGCAGACCACGGTAGCAACCGATTTCGCTCAGCCGCTTGATGTTCATAGCGGTCTCACGGCGAAGGTCGCCCTCGATGGTGTAGTTATGCTCAATAGCCTCACGCAGCTGGGACTCCTGGTCCTCAGTCAGGTCCTTAACGCGGGTATCGGGGTTGATACCGGTGGCCTCCAGAACCTTAGCTGCACGGGCAGGTCCGATGCCGTAGATATAAGTCAGCGCGACCTCAATCCGCTTCTCGCGGGGCAGGTCAATACCAGAAATACGAGCCATATTCTTTCAGCACCTCCTATTAGCCTTGTCTCTGCTTATGCTTGGGGTTTTCGCAAATTACCATTACGCGACCCTTGCGCTTAATGATCTTACATTTTTCGCACATGGGTTTAACGGACGGTCTTACCTTCATACTGTTGAACCTCCATTAGAGAAATGTCTCTTTGTTCTTACTTGCTTCTCCAGGTGATTCGACCTCTGGTCAAATCATAAGGAGACATTTGCAGTGTTACCTTGTCACCGGGCAAGATCTTAATGAAATTCATACGGAGCTTGCCGGAAATGTTTGCCAGAACGGTGTGTCCATTGCCAATATCCACATTGAACATTGCGTTCGGCAGTGCATCAGTTACGATTCCCTCAATCTCGATTACGTCGTCCTTTGCCAAAGCTCATTAACCTCCTAGGTTGTTACTTTGCAGCACCCGGCTTATATAAGCCAAGTCTCTTCGTAATTCACTGTTGAGCACCTTGTCACCGCTGCGTAGCTTCGCGGCAACTCTGGTGTCAGAGCGAAGGACCTTTCTTGTGTGCTTGCTCTTTTTACGTTTGGGTTTTTCAATCGTTCGGTCTTTTCCATTGGCCAGGGACAGCCACACGCCATCTGTTTCAAGCACATAGAACAGGGCGCCAGCATCGTGTCCGGCCGTGGAAACGACCACGTCTGCAATTGTTAAATCCTGTAAATCAGGGTCCATAATCAAAGTCCTTCGGCGACGGTGAGTATTTCCGGCTCCCCGTCGGTGATGAGTACAGTATTTTCATAGTGTGCCGACAGCTTTCCGTCAGCGGTTACGGTGGTCCAGCGATCCTTCAGGATCTTCACATCGTAAACGCCTGCATTGACCATGGGCTCAATTGCCAGTGTCATGCCGGGGATCAGTCGCGGCCCACGACCGGGAGCACCGAAGTTCGGAACTTCCGGTTCCTCATGAAGCTGTGC
>JAZOMH010000039.1:0-3083 GCA_045653785.1 Faecousia sp.
ATATGAAGGAGGGAAGCAAAGTGCCCAGAAGAGGTAATGTTCCCAAGAGAGAGGTCCTGCCGGATCCTCAGTATAATTCCGTTCTGGTTACCAAGCTCGTAAACAGCGTTATGCTCGACGGCAAGAAGGGTGTGGCCCAGAAGGTCGTTTACAGCGCCTTTGAAATCGTCGAGGAAAAGACCGGTAAGAACGGTCTGGAGGTCTTCCAGCAGGCTATGGAAAATGTCATGCCCGCAGTTGAGCTGAAGGCCCGCCGTGTCGGTGGCCCCACCTACCAGGTGCCCATCGAGGTCCGTCCTGAGCGCCGTCAGACCCTGGGTCTGCGTTGGCTCACCACTTACAGCCGCGCCCGTAGTGAGAACACTATGCGCGAGCGTCTCGCTGCTGAACTGATGGATGCCGCTAACAACACCGGCTCCGCTGTGAAGAAGCGTGAAGATGTCCACAAGATGGCAGAAGCCAACAAGGCATTCGCCCACTTCCGCTGGTAATAAAGGAGCTACTTTATGGCTAGAGAGTATTCCCTGGAAAATACCAGAAACTTCGGCATCATGGCACACATCGATGCCGGTAAGACCACCACCTCCGAGCGTATTCTGTTCTACACCGGTAAGAACTACAAGATCGGTGAGACCCATGACGGCTCTGCCACCATGGACTGGATGGCGCAGGAGCAGGAGCGTGGTATTACCATCACTTCCGCCGCAACCACCTGCTTCTGGAAGGGTTGCCGGCTGAACATCATCGACACCCCGGGCCACGTTGACTTCACTGTTGAGGTTGAGCGTTCTCTGCGTGTTCTGGACGGTGCTGTTACCGTTCTTTGCGCCAAGGGCGGTGTCGAGCCCCAGACCGAGACCGTCTGGCGTCAGGCCGACGAGTATCGTGTCCCCCGTATGATCTACGTGAACAAGATGGACATTATGGGTGCTGACTTCTACCGCGTTCTGACTATGATCGACGAGCGCCTGAAGTGCAACGCCGTGCCCATCCAGCTGCCCATCGGCTCTGAGGCTTTCTTCAAGGGCAACATCGACCTGGTCAACATGAAGGCAAATGTCTACTATGATGACATGGGTAAGGATGTCCGTGTGGAGGAGATCCCCGAGGATATGGCCGACCTGGCTGCTGAGTACCGTGAGAAGCTGCTGGACGCTCTGGCAAACTTCTCCGACGAGATCATGGAACTGGCTCTGATGGAGGAAGAAGTCCCCGTAGAGCTGATCAAGAAGACCATCCGCGAGGCTACCATCGCCAATGAGATGGTTCCCGTGGTTTGCGGTACTTCCTACAAGAATAAGGGCGTGCAGCAGGTTCTGGATGCCGTGGTTGACTATATGCCCAGCCCCCTGGATAAGAAGGGCATTAAGGGTGTTAACCCCGAGACCGAGGAAGAGGATTTCCGTCCCGCTTCTGACGAAGCACCTTTCTCCGCTCTGGCATTCAAGATCGCTACCGACCCCTATGTTGGCAAGCTGTGCTACTTCCGTGTGTACTCCGGTACGCTGGAGAAGGGCACCACTGTCCTGAACTGCACCAAGGGCACCAAGGAGCGTCTGGGCCGTATCCTGCAGATGCACTCCAATCACCGTGAGGATATCGACATTGTCTACGCAGGCGACATTGCCGCCGCTGTTGGCGTGAAGAACACCACCACCGGTGATACCTTCTGCGATGAGGATCATCCCATCATCCTGGAGTCCATGGTTTTCCCCGAGCCTGTTATTGGGGTCGCTATCGAGCCCAAGACCAAGGCCGGTCAGGAGAAGATGGGCATTGCCCTGGCTAAGCTGGCTGAAGAAGACCCCACCTTCCGCACCTACACCAACAATGAAACCGGTCAGACCATCATCGCCGGCATGGGCGAGCTGCACCTGGAGATCATTGTTGACCGTCTGCTGCGTGAGTTCAAGGTTGAAGCAAACGTTGGTGCTCCTCAGGTTTCCTACAAGGAGACCATCCGTAAGGAAGTGGAGCAGGACACCAAGTATGCCCGTCAGTCCGGCGGTAAGGGCCAGTACGGTCATGTCAAGATCCGTGTCGAGCCCAATGAGCCCGGCAAGGGTTACGAGTTTGTCAATGCTGTTGTCGGCGGCGCGATTCCCAAGGAATATATCCCCGCTGTCGATGCCGGTATCCAGGGTGCTATGGAAGCAGGCGTTATGGCCGGCTACCCTGTCGTTGACGTGAAGGTTACCCTGTTCGACGGTTCCTACCACGAGGTCGACTCCTCTGAAATGGCATTTAAGATCGCCGGTTCCATGGCGTTCAAGGAAGCCTGCAGGAAGGCCAACCCCGCAATTCTGGAGCCCATCATGAAGGTTTCCGTTACTGTTCCCGACGAGTATATGGGCACCGTTATCGGTGATATCACCGCTCGCCGCGGTAACATCCTGGGCCAGATCACCCGTACCGGTGCTGTCCAGGTGGATGCCAACGTGCCTCTGGCTGAGATGTTCGGCTATGCTACCGACCTGCGTTCCAAGACCCAGGGCCGCGGTAACTACGCTATGGAGCCCAGCCACAACTCCGAGCTGCCCAAGTCCAAGACCGAGGAGCTTATCAAGGAGCGCAGCAGAGGCTGATTGCCCTCTGCGGAGAAATGCGAAAAATTTCTCTTGTATTTGTGCGGCATATGTTGTACAATGTCCGTATGAGTGCGTAAAACCGTAATTCAAAAATTTATTTAACAATATTCACACATTAGGAGGAAATTTCAAATGGCAAAGCAGAGATTTGAAAGAACCAAGCCCCACGTCAACATTGGTACTATCGGCCACGTTGACCACGGCAAGACCACCACTACCGCTGCAATCACCAAGTTCCTGGCTATGCAGGGCAAGGCCGAGTTCGAGGACTATGCTTCCATCGATAAGGCTCCCGAGGAGCGCGAGCGTGGTATCACCATCAACACCGCTCACGTTGAGTACGAGACCGATGCACGTCACTACGCTCACGTTGACTGCCCCGGCCACGCCGACTATATCAAGAACATGATCACCGGCGCTGCTCAGATGGACGGCGCTATCCTGGTTATCGCTTCTACCGACGGCCCCATGGCTCAGACCAAGGAGCACCTGCTG
>JAZOMH010000040.1:0-29860 GCA_045653785.1 Faecousia sp.
TCCTGCTGTGTGCGTTCCTGCTCACTGGTTGTTTGGTAGGGTGTGCAGGCGGCAGCAATGAAACAACTCCCACTACCACTGAACCCGGTCCTACACAAACAGCGGAGGAGGCAAGCGTTTTGAAGATCCTTATTGTGGGTAACAGCCATTCAGGCGATACTTTTTGGCTCCTGAAGGAAGTGTTCTCGGATCAGTATGACGGGGATGTAGTGCTGGGATATCTGTATTACAGTGGCTGCTCCATCAACCAGCATGTTAGTTTCGCCGAAAACAACGAATATGTATACGACTACAACTATAACGCCGACGGTGAATGGTTCAAATACAAGGATGCAAGCCTTGAAATGGCACTGCAGGATCAGAATTGGGACTATGTTGTGCTGCAGCCTACCAAGAGCGACATGACCGAGGATATGAATCTTGCTAAGCGCCGCACATTGGAGGCGATCATCCACAAAAATGTGCCTCAGCCTTATAACCTGATCTGGCATGTGACATGGGCAAACCCGGACGAGGACAAGTTCTTTGAGCCCGACTGGCCCTACCAGAAGGCCCCCGCAGGCTACAAAGCGAATCTGATCCAGAAGTACGGCTTCAATGCAGATGTTCAGTTTGAGCAGTGCATCACCAGTAACGTGAAGTCTATCCTGCCCGACGATACCTACGACAAAAAAATCTGTACTGGCTCTGCGGTTATGTATTCGCTGTGGAACCTGGGCCTCCCCCTGGACAACATCTACCGCGACTACACCCATTTAAACGACTACGGAAGACTTATGGCTGCCTACAGCTTCTACGCACAGTTCATGGGTGAAAAGATTACCGAGGTAGGCATCGATGTGGTCCCAGTTCGTCTGCGGAACAATCTGTTCCAGATGTTTGGCGATCTACAGATTACCGAGGAAATGAAGCAGGTCATCATAGAATCTGTCAATAACTCTGTTGATCATCCTTGGGAAGTTATCCATAAACCTGCAGCTGGCTGATTCACACAAAAAAAGAACTCCCGCAGACAAAAGTCTGCGGGAGTATTTTGAGCAATAAAACGAAGGGAAATTAATAAAACTTTCTCTTGTTCTTACGGGCAGCTTCAGACTTCTGCTTGCGCTTCAGGCTGGGGCTGACATAATGCTCGCGCTTCTTAACTTCGGCAATAACGCCCTCCTTAGCGCAGCTCCGCTTAAAACGGCGCAGGGCGCTCTCCAGAGATTCGTTTTCCTTAACGCGAATTTCAGACATTGTTTTCCCTCCCTCCGATGGCATCCGGCTAATTCCAGGACGCTTTCAGGGCCCTCTCATCAGGCTATAGTATTATACGCCGATTTGCGAAAATTGTCAAGGGCATTTTCCGGGATTTTCACCCAATTATACATTTTTCCTTACTTAACGATAAGATTGACCAGCTTGTTTTTCACCACAATGGTCTTTACAATAGTACCGCCGTTCTTCTCCAGGAACTTGGCAATTCTCTCGTCAGCAAGCACATTATTAACAACAGTATCGTTATCCAGGTCGGCATCCATTACCACAGTGCCGCGCATTTTACCGTTGACCTGAACAGCAAAGGTGATCTGGCTGTCCTTACACTTATCCTCGCTGTAGGTGGGCCAGCTTTCGTAGGCGATGGTGTTGTCATGGCCCATGATCTGCCAGATCTCCTCACCCACATGGGGAATAATGCAGGAAATCATTTTGATAAAGCCTTCGGCATACTCTCTGGGACAGGTGCCGTTCTTATACACCTCATTTACAAACACCATCATCTGGGCAATGGCGGTATTGAAGCCCAAAGCTTCAAAGTCTGCCGTTACCTTCTTGACTGTCTGGTGATAAACCTTTGTCAGCCTGCCATCGTCACTGTCAGTAAGATTTGCGCTTTCGGTAAAGAAGTTCCATACACGGTTGATAAATTTCTTCGCACCGGCAACGGCGGTAGTGCTCCAGGGCTTGGAAACCTCCAGGGGACCCATGAACATTTCATAAAGCCGCAGGGTATCCGCGCCGTACTCACGGACCACATCACTGGGATTGACCACAAATTCCGGGAAACGCTTACCCATCTTGATACCGTTTTCACCCAGGATCATGCCCTGGTGGACCAACTTCCGGAAGGGTTCTTTCACAGGAGACAGTCCCTGGTCGTAGAGGAAACGGTTCCAGATACGGGAATAGATCAGATGACCCACCGCATGCTCCGGACCGCCCACATACAGGTCAACAGGCATCCAGTGCTTCAAAAGCTCCGGATCACAGAATTCCTTTTCGTTGTTAGGATCGATATAGCGCATAAAGTACCAGGAAGAACCGGCGCTTCCGGGCATGGTAGAGGTCTCACGGATGCCCTTTACGCCGCCCTGGTCGTACTGCTTCCATTCGGTGGCATTTTCAAGGGGTGCCTGGCCGTTACGGCCCTTGTAATCCTCCAGTTCCGGCAGGACCAGGGGCAGTTCTTCGTCGGGCAGGAACACAGTCTCGCCGTCTTCTGTGTACACACAGGGAACAGGCTCGCCCCAGTATCTCTGGCGGGCAAAGATCCACTCACGGAAGTGGTAGTTATTCTTTCTTCTTGCCACACCCGCCTTCTCCAGCTTGCAGGTGATGGCTTCCTTGGCTTCCTCCACTGTCAGACCGGTAAACTCCTCAGAGTTCATAAGCCTGCAGCCCTTGCCAAGGTAATCCTGCTTTTCAAAGGCGCACTCGCTCACATCCCGGCCCTCGATAACCTGGATCATGGGAATGTTATGGACCTGGGCGTACTCAAAGTCTCTCTGGTCATGGCTGGGAACTGCCATAACCGCACCGGTGCCGTAGCTTGCCAGAACGAAGTCGCCGATAAACACAGGCACTTCCTTGCCGTTCACCGGGTTAATGGCATAAATGCCCTTCAAGGGGCAGCCGGACTTGGTCTTATTCAGCTGCGTCCGGTCCATGTCGCTCTTTTTCACAGCTTCATCAATGTACGCCTGGACCTCGTCCCTGTTCTCCACCCGGTCCATAAGGGACTGCACGATCTTGCCGTCGGGAGCCAGGACCATAAAGGTAATGCCGTAGATGGTTTCGATACAGGTGGTATAGATGGAGAATTCACCGCCGCCCACCAGCTTAAAATCCACCTCAACGCCAGTGGACTTACCGATCCAGTTGCGCTGGATCTCCTTGGTGGATTCCGGCCAGTCGATCTCCTCCAGACCCTCCAGCAGCTTTTCGGCGAAGGCAGGCTGGTCAATGACCCACTGCATCATATTCTTCTTCACCACGGGGAAGCCGCCGCGCTCAGACTTGCCGTCGATGACTTCATCGTTACTCAGAACAGTACCAAGCTCCTCGCACCAGTTCACAGGCATTTCCACGCGCTTGGCATAGCCTGCCTCCCAGAGCTTCTTGAAGATCCACTGGGTCCACTTGTAGAAGGAAGGATCGGAGGTGGCGATAACCTTGGACCAATCATAGTCAAAGCCCAGTTCCTTCAGCTGATTGGAGAAGGTCTTGATATTCTCCTGGGTAAAGCCGTTAGGGTGGTTGCCGGTAGATACCGCATACTGCTCCGCAGGCAGGCCGAAAGAATCATAGCCCATGGGATGCAGAACATTATAGCCCTGCATCCGCTTCATACGGGACATAATATCCGTTGCGGTATAGCCCTCGGGATGGCCTGCGTGCAGACCCACACCGGAAGGGTAGGGGAACATATCCAAAACATAGTACTTAGGCTTGGAAAAATCCCACACATCCGTATGGAAGGTCTTGTTTTCCTCCCAATATTTATGCCACTTTTTTTCTATGGCAGAATGATCGTAATTCATTGCGCTACCTCTTTTCTTATTCCGGAAGAATAATATCCGTCAGATCGATCTGCTGCGCACCCGCCCACAGCCGCTCCAAAGAATAAAACTCTCTTGCTTCCTCTGTAAACACATGGACCACCACGCTGCCAAAATCCAGCAGTTCCCAGGAATTGCCCCGGTGGCCTTCTCTTCCCAGCATAGGCTCACCCAGCTGTTCAAAGACATACTCCGCATGGTCGCACAGGGTCTTGACATGGGTGTTGGAAGTACCGGTACAGATGATAAAATAATCCGCCAAGCTGGAAATGTCGCCGATCTTCAACAGCTTAATATCTACGCCCTTCTTGCTGTCCAGTGCCTTTGTAACCTCTACGGCTACCTCTTTTGCAGTTAACATACCACTCATTCCTTTTTATATGATGTTTCCCAGCCACGCCAGCGCTTCAATGGATTCAGCAGAGATATCTCTGCCCTGTTCCTTCAGCATAGCCAGTGTCATTTCCAAACCTGTTTTCATCGCTCTGTCCAGATCTGTATATGCCAGCTGACGAAGCTTCCCAACACCGGGAAAATCCCGGTTGGGCTCCATATAGTCTGCCACATAAATGATCTTTTCAAGCGTATTCATGTTGGCTTTTCCGGTGGTATGGCTGCGAATCGCACTGACCACCGCGCCGTTCTCCCCAAAGATCCGCTGCGCCACAAGGCTGCCTGTAAGGGCATGGAGGGTTTTGGGATTCTGAACAGCAAAATTGTCTAGGATTATACCATAGCTATGGCACAAAGTCAACTGAAGCGGACCGTCCAACGCCTTTGTAATATCATGCAGCAGCGCCGCTCTGGCCGCATCCGTTTCGTCAGCGCCCCAGACCTTGGCAAGGGCTATTGCCGTATCCCGGCAGCCAAGCACGTGGGCTACCCGGCTGGGCTTCAAAAGCTGCACCACGGTTTTCTCCAACTCTTCCATGCTCAGACCGATCAGCGCCCGGTCTGTTCCGTAAAGCCGATTGCTGCGGATATAATCCAAAACCCCGGAGTCGATAAAATCCTCCGCGCATTGGAACCACAGCATCCGCCGCAGGTCGGTAGAGGAAATCACTGTTACGGGGTTTTCCACCAGGTACACCCGGGCACCCTTGGACTCCAAAAATTCTCTCTGCTTTGCGATAGCGTTGATTTCATCCTTTTGCCCGCGGTAAAACACGCCCAAAGCCGCGTTTTGTATTATCTGCGCAGGATTTTTCCACGTATGGAAGGACAGGAACATATCCGTTCCCATGAACAGAATCAGTTCTTTCCCGGGATGTTCCCGGCGAAGCTGCTCCACCGTTTCATAGGTGTAGCTGGCACCGCCCCGCTGCAGCTCCACATCCGAAACCTCCACGCCGGTCATGTCGCCCATACACAGTTGCAGCATCTGCAATCTTTGCTGGGCAGTAGCGGAATTCTCAGGCAACTGCTTATGGGGCGAAATGCAGGATGGAATCACCAACAGCTTATCCAGCTGAAGCTGCCTGATGGCATGCTGCGCCGCCCGCGCATGCCCCAGATGGGGTGGATTGAATGTGCCGCCGTAAATACCGATTCGCTCCATGGCATTCCCTCCCGTTTCAATTACTGCTTTTCCCTGAGCTGTCTTTCTCTGTCCCTTTCGATTGCTTTCTCAATAGCCTGCTGACGGAAATATTCGTTCCGCTGCTCCCGTACCTTTTTAGCTGCCTGGCGTCGTGCCTGGGCGCCCTTACGGACAGGATTGGACTTGGCAACGGTTGCCGCCTTCTTTTTTGCCCGACCGGTCTCATTGCGCTCCTGCTGCAGCTTTTCGCTGAAACGGTAGATTACAAACTTTGTGCCGATTACCGCAACGCCGTCGGCGCCGGTGGCCTCGCAAATGGCATCACTGACCTCTCTGGGGTGCATCATTGCGCCCTCCAGGACCTTGCCCTTGACCAATTCCCTGGCGGTAAGCTGGTTTTCCGCCTCGGCGATCACCGCATCAGTTACGCCACCCTTGCCAACCATCAGGGTCGTTTCCAGAGTATTTGCCATGGCTCTGAGTTCCGCCCGCTCTTTACTTGTCAGCATAACCTGCCTCCTTCATTTTCTCATAAAAAAGATTCAGTGCATTTGCCCTATGGGAAACACGGTTCTTTTCCTTCGGGCTCAATTCCGCTGTTGTCTTGCCCAAAGGCGGATAGTAGAAAATGGGATCGTAGCCGAAGCCATTCTCCCCTGCCGGCTCCCGGGTCAGCTCTCCGTGGATTTCGCCCCGGGCCTGGATGGTCTCTCCCTCCGGGGTTACAAAGGTAATGACACAAACAAACTGCGCCTGTCGCTGTCCATCGGGTACATGCTCGGTATTTTTCAGAAGCAGTTCCAGTCTGCCCCAATCGTCCAGGCTTTCGTCAAAGCCATACCGGGCAGAATAGATACCGGGCTCGCCGTTCAGCGCATCCACCGCAATGCCGGAATCGTCTGCCAATGCAGGAAGCCCGGTGGCCTTCATCACCGCTTCCGCCTTCAAAAAGGAATTCTCCTCAAAGGTAGAACCGGTTTCCTCCACATCGATATCCACGCCCAATTCCGACTGCAAAACCAGCTCAAAGCCAAATTTTTCTGTGATCTTACTGATCTCCACCAGCTTGTGCCGGTTTTTACTTGCAAGAACTACCTTCATTACAACAGCGCCTCCACAAAATCCCTGGCTTCAAAAGCCATCAGATCATCTACCTGTTCGCCAACGCCAACATACTTCACCGGAATCTGCAGGGCATCTGCCACAGCGATCACGATACCGCCCTTGGCAGTACCGTCCAGCTTTGTCAGTGCAATGGCGGTAACACCGGCGATTTCCTTAAATTGCTTTGCCTGGATCAGACCGTTCTGGCCGGTAGTTCCATCTAACACCAACAGCACTTCCTTGGAAGCATCCGGCAGTTCCCTGTCCACGATGCGGCGGATCTTGTTCAGCTCGTTCATTAGATTCTGCTTGTTATGCAATCTGCCGGCGGTATCCACAATGATTACATCCGCGCCCTTTGCCCTGGCAGACTGGATGCCGTCGTAAACCACGGACGCAGGATCCGCGCCCTCATGCTGACGCACCAGGGATGCTCCGGAACGCTCTGCCCAAACTTCCAGCTGATCGGCAGCCGCTGCGCGGAAGGTATCCGCTGCCACCAGAAGCACGTTTTTCCCCTGCTTTGTAAGCTGAGCGGCCAGTTTGCCGATGGTGGTTGTCTTGCCGACGCCGTTAACACCGATCACCAGAATCACAGAAGGCTTGGTCTGAATATCCAGTTGAGTGCTGCCCACATTGAGCATATCCACCAGGATGGCCTTCAGTGCCGCTTTTGCATCCCCGGTGGTTTTAAGATGCTGTTCCCGGACAGCTTTGCGCAGGCTCTCCACAGCCTTCACCGCAGTTTCCACGCCCAGGTCAGCAAGAATCAGGCACTCTTCCAACTCATCGTAAAAGTCATCGTCGATCTCGCTGAAGCCGGAGAACACATTGCCAATGGTACTATCAATGGCTTCCCGAGTCTTGGCAAGACCTGCCTTGATCTTATCAAAAAATCCCATGTAAACTCCTTTATTCTACAATACCCAGCTGCTGCTCCATCTGATTCAGATCCAGCCGCAGGAGCTTGGAAACGCCCTGCTCCTGCATAGTAACACCGTAGAGCACATCCGATGCTTCCATAGTGCCACGGCGGTGGGTGATAACGATAAACTGGGTGTTGATACTGAGATTGCGCAGATAGTTGGCAAAACGCTCTACGTTCCGGTCATCCAGCGCCGCATCGATTTCGTCCAGCAGACAGAAGGGCGTGGGTCTGACCTTCAAAATTGCAAAGTACAGTGCCGTTGCCACAAACGCCTTTTCGCCACCGGACAGCAGTGTGATGGTCTTAAGCTGCTTTCCGGGAGGTTGTACCCGGATTTCAATGCCGCAGGTCAGCGGCTGCTCCGGATCTTCCAGCACCAGCTGGCCCTTGCCGCCGCCAAACATTTCCTCAAATACAACACCGAAGTGTTCATTGATCTTTTTAAACTCCGTGACGAAAATGGTTGTCATTTCCTGGGTAATATTGCGGATAATGGTCTCCAATTCCCGCTTGGAGTTAAGTACATCATCCCGCTGGGACACCAGATAGGTGTAGCGCTCATTGACCCGGGCATATTCCTCGATCGCGCCCAGATTGGGCGTTCCCAACCCGGAGATCTTTCGCTTCAGCTCGGCGATGCGGCGGTTGCCCGCTGCAACGGATTCGATTTCGCCCCGCTTATCCACAGCGGTACCGGGGGTCAGCTCGTAAGAATCCCAAAGCTTATCGATGATCTGCTTTTCCTCCATGGATGCTGTCAGTTTCTTCTGCTCCAGAAGGCTGCAAGCCCGGTCCATGTTCAGAATATCCTTATTCTTCTCCTGGACCTCCCGTTCTGTACGGGTTCTTGCCGCCTCTGTTTCCGCTCGCTGGCCCAGAGTTTCCTCCATCACCTTACGCTGCTGCTCTGCCTGGACAGCATTCTCCACCTGGCGTTGCTGCACCTGGGCGATCTCAGAGTTAAGTCGTTCAATATCCGCCCGGATGGAATCGATCAGCACCAGCTTTTTGGACCGGTCGCCTTCCATATCGTTCCGCAGCGCCTGCAGATCAACAACGTGGTTTTCCGCGGTGTTCTTCTCCGCAGCCAACGCAGCTTCTTGGGTTTTCAGCTGGGTCATCTGATCTGTGATCTTCTCCATGGTCTGGGAAGCATCCTGCTGACTGCCCTCCAACGCAGTGATCTGCGCCCTGGTTTTTTCCAGCTGGGTGTTGAACACCTGGATCTTTGCCTGGTGCGCGGCGCTGCGCTCACGGTCAAGGCGGTCTCTTGTGTCCAGCGTTTCCTTCTCTCTGCGGGCAGATGCCATGGCCTCGGTGATTGCCTGGACCATGATCTCGTGCTGCTTTTCCTGGCCCTGCAGCCGCAGCACCTGGTCCTCTGCCTCACGGAGCTGATCCTTGGCAGCGGCAATCTGGAATTCTACCTGGTCCACAGCCCGCTGGGCCTCACGCAGCTCTTCCTCACAGGAAAGCTGCTTCTTTTCCAGTTCCTTTTCCTGAGCAGCAAGCTTTTCCAGCTCGTTGGCCCGGCTGAGAATACCCGCTTCCTTGTTCACAGAGCCACCGGTCATGGAACCGCCGGGATTGACCACCTGGCCATCCAGGGTTACGATCTTAAACCGATTCTGGTACTGCTTAGCCATAGCAATGGCATTGTCAATATTCTCTACAATAACGATCCTGCCCAGCAGGTTTTCTACAATTCCCTGGTAACACTGCTCTGTTTTGACAAGACGGGAGGCAATACCTACAAAGCCGTGGCATCGCTCCAGGCCGTTTTCCCTCAGTTCCTTTCCCTGGATAACACCAATAGGCAAGAATGTTGCCCGACCGCCGCCGGTCCGTTTCAGATAAGCAATGGCTGCCTTGGCATCCGCCTGGGTATCCACCACAATCTGCTGCATAGCGCCGCCCAAAGCAATTTCCACCGCAACGGTATATTCATCCTCTGTCCGGATCAGCCTGGAAACCGGGCCATGGACATTGCGAAGCGCGCCACGCTGAGACTCCTGCATCACCATACGAACGGATTTCTGATAGCTTTCAAAATCCCGCTCCATGGCCCGGAATACCCGGGTCTTTGCCTGGACACTGTCCAGCTTTGCGTTCAGTTCCCGAAGCTGCTGGCTCAGTTCATCCCGGCGCTTGACGCGGGTGTCCTGCCGCAGAGAATAACCGGTAATGGTATTATTGGACGCAGTAACCTCTTCCTGGGCTTTGCGCAGCTGACGCTGGCATTCCTCCAGGTCCTTACGGGCATCAGTCTCCCGGGTAGCACCTGCCTCCAGGTCCTCTTTCAGCTGCCCCATGCGCTCAGCATTTTCCTGCAGGCTGGCTTCCAGACCCCGCAGATCCGCTTCCCTGCCCGCAATATCCGCGGTCAGTGTACTCTCGGCGGCACGCAGCTCCAAAAACTGTTTGGTAATACCCTGGGCGCTGGCAGTCATAGCAGACAGTTCCTGCTGCAGCCTATCCAGCGCCTGCCGCTTTTCCCCGAGACCTGTATCGATCTGCTCGATCCGCTGCTTTGTCTGCTCCAACTGGGCGCTGATACCGCCGCTGCGGTCCTCCTGTCCCTGGAGTTCTTCTTCAATACGGCGAATATTCGCCTCATTGTTCTGCACATTGCCGTTAAGCACAGCCAGCTGACCGTCCAGCTGCTGATGTGTAGCATCCAGCAAACTTACCTGCACCCGGGCATCTTCCAGTTCCTCATCCCGGCGGCGCAGAGAAGCGCTCAGCTGTTCCGACTGGGCATAAAGCTTGTCCAGTTCCTCATGGGCCTGCTCCAGGACACGGGATGCGTCTGCATGATCTGCTTCCGCCTTTTTGGCTGCCTCAGACAGCTTATCCAGGGTATCCAGCCACACAGCCACTTCAACGCCCTGAAGTTCATCTTTCATTTCCAGATAGCGCTTTGCCTTTTCAGACTGCTGCTTCAAAGGCTCCAGCTGCAGTTCCAGCTCGGAAACTTTATCGCCAATACGCAGCAGATTGTCTTCTGTATGGGCAAGCTTGCGCTCCGTTTCCTCTTTGCGGTGGCGGTACTTGGAAATACCGGCAGCCTCCTCAAAAATCTCACGGCGGTCTGCGCTTTTCAGTGACAAAATCTCATCGATTCTGCCCTGTCCGATATTGGAATAACCCTCACGGCCCAGGCCGGTGTCCATGAACATCTCATGGATATCCCGCAGACGGGCAGACTGACGGTTAATGTAATACTCGCTGTCGCCGCTGCGGTAATACCGACGGGTTACCATCACCTCGTCTGCCTCATAGGGCAGCGCCCGGTCCGTATTGTCCAGGGTAAGCGTTGCTTCCGCAAATCCCACAGCCGCACGCTTCTGCGTGCCGCCAAAGATCACGTCCTCCATTTTTGCGCCGCGGAGGGTCTTGGTGCTCTGTTCACCCATAACCCAAAGAATGGCATCAGAAATATTGGATTTTCCGGATCCATTGGGGCCAACAATGGCGGTGATATCGTCGCCAAAGCGGATCACGGTTTTATCAGGGAAGGACTTAAAGCCCTGCACTTCCAAACTTTTTAAATACACGGCATAAACCTCTTGCATTCATAAGTATAATAAATCAATTTATTATACCCGCAAACACAGGAAAAAGCAAGGGCTGACACAGTTTTTTCCGCCTGTAAAACAGATTTTTACAAATTGACAAACCGTCGCCTGCCTTCTATAATTAAAGGGTCAGGAGTTGATGCAATGAAAATCGTTTTACTCACAGCCCTGGGCGTGGGCGGCGCTACTGTCATTGGTTCCGTTCTGGGCTTTATCTTTAAGAAAATATCTCATAAATTCAGCGATATCGTACTGGCCTTTGCCGCAGGTGTCATGCTCTGCGCTGCAGTTACCGGACTGATCGTTCCCTCTCTGGAGCAAGGTGGACACCTCCCCCTTTTGACTACCATCGCAGGTATCTTATGTGGCGCGGTATTTCTTAATATTCTGGACAAACTGGTCCCTCATCTGCACCGGCTGTCCGGTACTGACCAGGAGGCGCATCCGGAGCAAGCTGCCAAGCTGAACAAAGTCCTGCTGTTCGTTCTTGCCATCGGTATCCACAATCTGCCTGAGGGCATCGCAGCCGGTGTAGGCTTCGGCAGCGGCAACAACGCTCAGGCATTCACCATTGCGGCGGGTATCGCCCTGCAGAACATCCCCGAGGGCATGGTGATCATAGGACCTATGCTGGCAGCCGGTATGAGCCCGGGACGCACGTTTGCCTGTGCACTTGCCACCGGTGTGATCGAAGTGATTGGAACGCTGATGGGCTATTTCGCAGTGAGTATTTCCTCCGCTATTCTCCCTTTTGCCCTTGCCTTCGCAGGCGGTACCATGCTGTATGTAATTAGCGACGAAATGATCCCCGAGACACACCACAACGACGCCCGGGGCGTTACCTATGCCTTGCTCATAGGTTTTTGCCTGATGCTGGCTATGGATTTCTTGTTAGGATAAAAAAATGACCTGTATCTCTACAGGTCATTTTTCTTATTTTACATAGTCCATGCTGATCCAACCCTTGGAGGTACGTCCCCAAGTAGTACCGTTTACCACGGTGGTTTCCAGAATCTGCACCTTAGCACCTTCGTACAGATAGCCAACGATCTTGTTGGAAGTACCTGCGGCGCTGCGGACACGCAGACAGTCAGCGGTAACTGTTTTCGTAACCGGCTGAGAAGCGCTGCCGCCGGAAGATCCGGTGCTTTGCTGATCCAGAACCACATAGTCCAGGCTGATCCAGCCCTTGGCGGTTTTTCCCCAAACTGTGCCGCCTACAGTCTTCTGCTCGGTGATCTCCACCTTTGCGTTGGGAGAAAGGTAACCGGCAATGGCATAGGAGGTGCCGGGACCTGTACGGACACGGAGATAATCATTCACCTTGACCGTTCCTGTAACCTTCTGGGGAGCAGTGCTGCCGGAAGAACCAGAGCCGCTCTGCTGATCCAACACGATATAATCCATGCTGACCCAGCCCTTAGGGGTTTTGCCCCAGGTCATACTTCCGGAGGTAGTCTGTTCGGTAATGGTAACACGCTCGTTAGGAGACAGATAGCCTACCACGCTTGTAGAAGTGCTGGGACCGCTGCGAACACGAAGCAGGTCATTGACCTTAACTGTACCGGTCCAGGTCTGCTGCTGGGGCTTCTCCGGCTCGGTGGCAGGAGGCTCGGTAGCCGGAGGTTCTGTAGCCGGAGGTTCTGTAGCCGGAGGCTCAGTGGCAGGAGGCTCGGTAGTGGGAGGTGTCTGTTCTGCCACAGGATCCAGCACCACATAATCCAGGCTGATCCAGCCATTGGAGATCTTGCCCCAAACCATAGAGCCGGCAATCTTCTGTTCCAGAATTTCCACACGCTCGCCGTTTTTCAAATAGCCTACAACCTCGTAGCCGGTACTGGGACCGCTGCGGACACGTAGCTGGTCATTGACCTTCACTGTGCCGGTACGCTTACCGGTATTTTCCGGTACAGAGGGGGTTTCCGGGGTCTCGGGTTCAGGCTTGGAGGCCTCGCTGTAGGTGGTATAGTCCAGGCAGATCCAACCGCCGTAGAATTTACCCCAGGTATAACCTGTGCCGGTGGCGGTCTCTGTGATTACAAGCTGTTCGCCCTTATTTGCAGTCCCCACCGCCTTATAATTAGTGCCGGGGCCCTGGCGGACATTTACATCGTTGGCAGTTACTGTAACGGTAACACCGCCGGCGGTATCCTGTGCAGGATCCTTACCTGCGCCATCCACCCAGTGGGCATAAAGTCTACCGTTTCGCACGGAAGCGTCCAGAACCGTTACCTGCTGACCGCCTACCCGGGCGGTATACCAACCCTGGAAGGTGTAGCCGGGGTATGTAGGCTTAGGTTTCACCGCAGAGGTCAAATTGGCGTCAAACCCCTGGACATTGGGGCTGACAGTGCCGCCACAGGGATCATACAGTACATAACCGAAATTATCCGGCACTGTCTTGGAATAGACCCCGTTGAGATACATATTGGCCTCACAAAGACGGCGTCTTAAAAGAAATGTCTTGATCTGGCCGCCGGCGTTGCACCACCGGGTAAAGGCATCAATCAGGGTATTTCCTGTGGCACCGCTGGCAATAGCATTATACAGACCGCCGTTAGCGTCGTAGGTCCAGGCAGAGCCGCAGTTGAAGGTAAACAGGATCAGTGCGTCAAACTGATTCTGATTCAGGGTAATGCCTGTTTTGGTAATAAACTTTTCGATCTCGGACTGGAAACGGGCTATGTAGGTCTGCAGTAACGCTTCCGCTTCGGCCTCCGAAATTCCGTTCTGTGTGTAATATTCTACTTTATCATCGGGACACTTGGTTCCGTAACCAACCGTCCATTGGGCATAATCCCAATAAGGCTTGCTGCTAAAGCCTTCTTCCGCCTTCAGAATCCGAAGGCCCTCTGCACTGAAGCTCAGACCGGATTCGGCAGAAGCACAAATCGCGCCCATGCTCATCACAAGCACGGCTGCCAAGAAAAGACAGATAATTCTTCTTGTCAATGGTGTTTCTCCTTCCTGTTCATTTCTCCGCCATTATAACAAACAGCGTTACGTTTTGCAACCCCCTTTTCCGGATTTATTACACTTTGTTACTTTTTATTTTCTATATTTGTTCGTTTTTTTCCATATTTTTCTATATTTTGTCAGGTTTTGGTTTGATAAAATAGACAGCTAGTTTACATAAATTTATTTTCCTGAATTTACACCGGGAATACAGATTGCTTTTAGGCTGTGTGTGTGATAGAATTATGACACATTCTCAGAGAGGAGTCGGGTGCCATGTTGGGTAAAAAAGCCATGATCGCCATGAGTGGCGGAGTTGACAGTTCTGTTGCCGCCTATTTAATGCTGCGCTCAGGCTATGACTGCAGCGGTGCAACCATGCAGCTGTGGGATACAGCCCAGGCCTGCGGGGTTGACGATGCCCGCAGCGTCGCTGAACGATTGGGTATTCCCTTTTCTGTATTCGATCATACCCACGACTTTCGGTGCATGGTAGTAGAGCCCTTTATCCGGTGCTACGAGGAGGGCGGTACGCCCAATCCCTGTGTCAGCTGCAACCGACACTTGAAATTTGACGCACTGCTGCGCAGGGCGCTGGATTCAGGCTGCGACTATATTGCCACCGGACATTATGCCAAAATCGAGCAAGATCCAGACACCGGGCGGTATTTACTTTACCGAGCCGGCGACAGAGCAAAGGATCAGACTTATTTCCTGGCAAGCCTTTCCCAGCATCAGCTTGCCCACACAAAATTCCCACTCGGTGCCATGACCAAGGAGGAAGTGCGGCAAATTGCGGAAGCACAAGGCTTCCTTAACGCCAGAAAACGGGACAGTCAGGATATCTGCTTCATCCCCGACGGGGATTATAAGGCGTTTATGGAGCGCTACACCGGCAAGGCATATCCTTCGGGGGATTATCTTGACAAAGCCGGAAATGTGATAGGCAGGCACAGCGGTGCTGTAGGCTACACCATCGGACAGAGAAAGGGACTGGGTATTGCCATGGGCGAACCGGTGTACGTCTGCGCCAAGGATATGGGGAAAAACACCGTAATCCTCGGTTCTAATGATGACCTTTTCAGCAGTGTCCTTAGAGCCAATGACTGGAACTGGATCCCCTTCGCCCAGTTGACTGAGCCTATCCGCGTAATGGCAAAGGTCCGCTACCGGCACACGGAGCAGCCCGCTACGGTGTATCCGGAAGAAAACGGCTTTGCCCGGGTGGAATTTGACCAGCCCCAGAGAGCCATCACCACCGGACAGGCAGTAGTCTTGTACAACGGTGATCTGGTTATCGGCGGCGGCACGATCACAGAAGTATTATAAGAATATGAGCGGCAGCGTTAGATAACGCTGCCGCTCTTCTCATCATTCCACCGGGAAAGAAAACACAAATTCACTGCCCTCTCCCGGTTTGCTTGCCACGCAAACATCGCCCCGATGTTCCTGTGCGATCCGCTTTACCAGAGCCAGGCCCAGACCCATGCTGTTATGCTCGTTAACACTTCTGGCGTAATCCCCCCGGTAAAACCGATCCCAGATCATGGGAAGATCCTTCTCCGGGATACCGACTCCCGTATCACGAACCGAAAATACTATATTCTCCGCAGTTTTTTCCAGCGACACCGTGATGGTTCCGGTTTCTTTGCTGTACTGGTAAGCATTCACAATAAGATTGATAAACAGCCTTGCCAGCAGTTCCCTGTCTGCCTTTGCAACAACTCCGGGCGTAATCTGCCTGTGCAGTACAATGCGGGGATTCTGTATCTCCTCCTGTTCATCACACACAAAGGAAAGAAGCTCGCTGATGTCCGTCATCTCAAATTCAGTTCTGTTGGTATTGCTTTCCATTCTTGAGATGGCGAGCAATTCCGATACCATTTTTTGCATTCTGTCTGCCTGCCGATTGATGACCGCAATCGACTCAGCGTATTCCTCCTGTGTCTTACCGCAGGATCTGGCGTACTCACATTCGGACAGGATAACGGCGATCGGAGTCCTCAGTTCATGAGAAACATCTGAGGTGAATTGTTTTTCACGGGCAAACGCCTGCTCCAGTTTATCAAGCATTTCATCAAATGTGTTTGCCAGCAAACCGATCTCATCTTTTTCCTTCCCTAACCCAATGCGTTTTGACAGGTCATAGCTCTGGGCAATCTGTTTTGCTGTTTTCCGGATTTTCTCAACAGGCGCCAAGGCGCGGCTAATGATAAAACAGGCGCCAATTACGGCTACTGCCACCAAAATACAGACCACCACGATACCGCTTTTGATCGTAGCCTCTATTGTACATATTTCATCGTTAAGCAGTGCAATACCTTTTACCCACCATGTGCGGCCATCAACCGTAATGCACAGGTCATATTCCAGGTAGAAGTTACCCTTCTCGTTTTTCTCCCGGACTGCATTATTTTCAAAACTAAAGGAGATGCCCTGTAATTCTGCCGGAGACTCTCCCAGAACCGGCGTACCCTCGCTGTCAAACACCTGTCTGTAGACACCACGCTCATAAAAATGCGCGCCGGCCGAAGCAAACAGCTGCCCATTTTCGCCGTAGATTTTCTTGGCGAACTCCTTGACCGCAATTTGGATATTCGTTTTTTGATCCTTAATCAGTATGTCCCTTGCCGCATGGTCGAGAACCGCCAGCGCAACAGCGGACACAAGGATCAACACCACCGTAAACGAAAAAACGATCTTAAATTTCAACGTTCTTTTCATAGATCGCACCTGACCACATAACCGACACCACGGATGGTATGTATGAGCTTACCGGAAAAGCCTTCGTCAACCTTCTTGCGCAGATAGCGGATATATACATCGACGATATTTGTGCCTCCTGAATATTCCAAGCCCCAAACATGGTTTTCAATTTTCTCCCGGGACAGCACAACGCTCTTATTTCTGACCAGGTATTCCAGAATATCGAATTCTCTGGCTGACAATACGATTTCTTTTCCAGCCCGCAAAACCGTCCGTCGCTTACCGTCCAGCACCAAATCCCCCACTGTGAATTGATTTTGCAAGCCGCCAACAGCCTTGCGCATCATGACCCGCACCCGTGCAAGCAATTCGTCAAAAGCAAAGGGTTTAATCATATAATCATCTGCACCAAGGTCAAGCCCCTCAACCTTGTCTTTCACCGTGTCCTTTGCCGTGAGCAGGAGTACCGGCGTGGAAATTCCGCGGCTGCGTATACTCCGGAGTACATCAAGTCCGGATCTTCCCGGCATCATAATATCCATGATCGCGGTATCGAACTCACCTGTTTCAAGGCAGACCAGCGCTTCTTCGCCATCCAGGCAGCTATCGACGCAGTATCCCTCTTTTTGCAGTCGTTTTACGATTATTCTGTTTAAATCCTTTTCGTCTTCTGCTACAAGAATCCGCATTCTCTCACCTGCCTGTGTTGTATTTCGTTTAAGGGGTATAATCTGCCGCCAGACGGAAGCCAATGGTGGCAGAGGGGTGGTCCTTTCTACCCTCACCGCGATAGGAGACTGTGCAGCTTCGGGCTGTGGCATACCAGGAACCGCCCCGGACAGCATAGCAGGACACACCCTTCTCAGCTCCGTTCTGGGCGACGATCATCGAGGATGTAAGGTCCCAGCAGTTGCCGGCCATGTCGTAAAGCCCGAGGGTATTGGGAGCATAGAACCCCACCGGCGTTGTGTTGCCGCCCTCAGCACTAATGGCTGCATACAGATCCGTCTGAAGGAAATATCCCTTCTGCGCTTCTTTTCCGTGGTTGGCCCAGTTTGTTACGCCGCCGTTTTGGTTGATAGAAATACATTCACCCAGTGTTTCTGATGTACCCTCAAAATCACCCTTGACATAATTAACTGTGTAATCTGCGCCGTACTCACTAAGAAGCTTGGAAGCAATAACACCGTTAAAATTGAAGGTCGTTGTCAGCTTACCCGTTGTTAGGTCATAGCTGGGTCTTGCTGCGCCGCCGGGATATTTTGCCGACAGATCACCATAGAATGTACCTGTTGCCGCATTTTCCCACTCTGCTTCCGTAGGCAGACGGAATGTCCAGTCCTCGTATTTGGAAGAGATCCAGTTGCAGTAGGCAACCGCATCACTGTAGGAAATATTCAGAACCGGGTGATCCCCTTTCCCTTCCGGATAAGTTCCGTTTTTCCAGTATTTCGGGGCTTTGTGTGAAGTGGCTGCTACAAATTCCGCATACTGACTGTTTGTTACTTTATAAGCACACAAATAATAATCATTTGTGATAGGCGAAGCCTCTCCGGTTTCCTTGTTTGTCAGATCACTGCGGAATTGAAAATCCGGCCGTGCGGCAATGCGGACCATGGACGCAAGCAGAGGGTCCGCGCTGTCCACAGCACCGTACCCTTCCTGAACAGCGGATGGATCAATGGGTGCTGTTACAGCAGGTGTGCTGGCAGATGTCTCTGTTTCATCTGCATCAGGTGTCGCTCCGGAAACAGCATCTGTAGCTGGCTGTGTTGTCGCAGCTGTCCCATCAACAAGCGCCTGTGTTGTGTCAGCAGGCAGACTGTCCATTGCCAAGCTGTCAGAAGATCCCGGTTGTGTTGTGGGTTCTGCCCGGTCCTGGTCGCAGGCCGCAAATCCCACGCTCAGAGAGGCAATCATTGCCACCAAAAGAATGTAAAACGCGAATCTTTTAATCATAATGTTCTCTCCTTTTCATTTTTGGACACGAAAAGGATAGCAGGTAATGATTAAAAGGACATTAAAATCATCTGGTTTTATTATACAGACTGCGCTTGTGTTTCTCAACTGTTTTCATTACAAAAAGGGAACGGCACTGCCGTTCCCTTAGTATTTTGTGTCCGGGAAATATTCTTTTGCAAAATCCACTTCGTTGACCTGGAAGCTCCTGTCGTTGAGTGATTCCAGACTGCCGGCATCGGTAGTAAAACAGAAAGTCAGCTTGTAGGAATACAGAGCTTGAAATTTCCTGTCGAAACGCTTATCCAGCTTACCGTACTTGCCGTCGCCCAGAAGGGGGTGTCCTGCGTGGGCAAACTGGGCGCGGATCTGGTGGGTTCTGCCGGTGATCAGTTCACATTCCACCAGAGACAGCCCCTGTCTGCTTGCTAAAGTAACATAGTTGGTCTGGCAGGATTTTGCACCGGGCTGGGGCGTATCCGTAACGAAAACCTTGTTTTTCTTGGCATCCTTGAATAGATACCCCTTCAGGCTTCCTTTTGCCGGCTTGGGCGTTCCTTCCACGATGGCAAGATACCGCTTATCGATCTCCCGGTCCTTGATCTTCTGGTTCATGACCCGCAGAGCCTCGGCGGTCTTTGCTGCGATCACGATACCGCCAGTATTCCGGTCGATCCGGTTGCACAGTGCCGGGGTGAAGGCATTTTCCCCTCTGGGACTCCATTCCCGCTTTTGGTACAGATATGCCTGGATGTGATCGATCAGTGTCCTGCCGTATTCCGCGCCGTCATGGGGATGGACTGCCAGTCCCGGTCGCTTATCCACCAAGAGGATATTTTCATCCTCATATACGATATTGAGCTTCGGCACTGCCACAGTCAGATACGCATTATCCTCCCGGGGTTTATCGAAAAATTCATCATTAATGTAGAGCTGCAGCACATCCCCCGCTTCCAGCCGGGTGTCCCGCTCCACTCTTGCGCCGTTGCGCTTGATCCGCTTGATACGGATATATTTTTGTGCCAGGGATGCAGGCAACAGGGGTACCGCCTTTGCCAGAAACCGGTCCAGTCGCTGCCCCGCATCGTTTACGCCGATGGCAAATTCCTTCATTACAGGCTTCCTTCCTGTGTCTGGGCAAAATGGCGGTCCATGTGCTCTGTAAACTCCCGGGCAGGGTTATAACCCATTTTCCGCTGGCGGTTGTTCATCGCCGCCACCTCCAGAATCACCGCCAGATTTCTGCCCGGGGTGATGGGGATTGTGTTCATGGGGATCTGGACGCCCAAAAGCTCCATATACTGATCCTCCAGGCCCAGACGGTCATAGACCTTCTGCTGGTCCCAGGGGACGATGTTCACCACAAGATTAATCTCGTTCTCCGTCTTGACAGCGCCCATACCGAACAGCTTTGCCACATTGATAATGCCGATCCCCCGCAGCTCCACATAGTTGCGAATCAGCGCCGGGGCATTGCCTACAAGGGCATTTTCGGAGATCTTGCGAATCTCCACCGCATCGTCCGCGATCAGCCGGTGGCCACGCTTCAAAAGTTCAATGGCAGCCTCGCTTTTGCCGATACCGCTCTCACCCAGCAGCAGAAGTCCCTCGCCGTAAACTTCCATCAATACACCATGACGGGTAATAGACGGTGCCAAAGCATCCTTCAGATAGGCGATAATATCGGAAACAATGGTGCTGGTAGCCACCTTACTGCGCAGCAGGGTTACATTATGCTTCTTCGCCATCTCCAGACACTGAGGGTCCGGCTGCAGATTCCGGGCAATCAGCAGTGCCGGGAATTTGTAGGAAAACAGACGGTCAAAGGTGATGGCACGTTCCTGCTCAGACAGCTTCTGAAGGTAACTGATCTCCACATTGCCCATCACCTGAAGCCGCATGGGCTCAAAATGGTCATAGTACCCCGCAAGCTGCAAACCGGGACGTGCCACATCCACCACGGTCAAACGGTCCTTTTCATAATCCGTAGCCGCGTAGGCAACCTCCAAATGAAATTCATCCACCAGGGTCGTCAAGGGAATACTGTGGACATCATACATACTGTCTCACCTCTTAATTTTCTTCATTTTACCAAATCATTATACTGGCATCGCTGTGGAATATCAACATTATTTTGAAAAAACTAAAATTTTTCCAAAAAAACACTTGCATTTTAAGTAAAACTCTGCTATCATATCTAAGCGCCTGTTTGGGCGCAGTATGAGTTTATCATTTCGGATAGGAGGTGCAGTGAATGGCGAAGTGTGATTATTGTGGCAAGGGCGTTGCCTTCGGTATTAAGGTTTCCCACTCCCACAGACGTTCCAACAGAACCTGGAAGCCCAATGTAAAGCGGGTCAAGGCCATTGTGAACGGTACTCCGTGCCATGTGTACGCTTGTACCAGATGCCTCCGTTCTAACAAGGTTGAGCGGGCTGTCTGATTATCCCTGCAACCAATAACGGCATTGCTTCAAGCAATGCCGTTTTTTGTTTTGCACAGAAAAACAGGCAAAACAGGGAGGGCAGCGAAGCCCTCCCCTATATTTATTCCTTGCCCTTTTTGAAAAGGTTTGTTTTTCGTTCCTGGCCTTTAACAAGGCGCAGGATATTCTGTCTGTGCATAAAGGTGGCCAAAGCACTCATAAACAAGCCGCAAAGCATCACCGTTAGATTATCATTGTGCAGGATAATAAAGCCTACCCCGAAGGTAATGGCAGCCAACACAGAGCCGAGAGACACATACTGGGTGGCAAAATAAGCAACCGCAAATACCGCCAAGATCAACAGAGCGATCCGCCAATCCACGACCAGGGCAACAAACAGGCCGCTTAAAATTCCCTTACCGCCCCGGAACCCCAGGAACGCAGGAAACACATGGCCCAGCATTATCGCCGCGCCGCCCAGCGCCGCACCGCCCTGGAACCCAATATATTTCCCCGGCAGCAGTCCGCCCAACAGGCAGGCGACTACAGCCTTACCCGCATCGATCACAATGACCAGTGCGGAACGGCCTGCGCCGTAATTTCGGATAAAATTGGTAAGGCCCGCGTTGCCGCTGCCGTGGGCGCGGACATCATCCCCCAGCAGATGGGACATACAGACTGCACCGTTCAGATTGCCCAACAGATAGCCGATCACAACCGTGATCAAGACATAAATCCACACAGTTTAGTCCTCCTTGTCGCCCTTCTGGCGAATGGTGATCCGCACCGGCGTTCCTTTCAAGCCAAATACTTCCCGGATCTGGTTTTCCAGATACCGCTGATAGGAGAAATGAAACAACCGGGCATCGTTACAGAAAATCACAAAATGCGGAGGCTTGGTGCCCGCCTGGGTCATATAGTAGATCTTCAGCCGGCGGCCCTTATCCGAAGGCGGCTGCACACGGGAGGTAGCATCCGCAAGGACGCTGTTCAGCGCACCGGTGGTAATGCGGCTGGTGTTCTGCTTGTGGACCTCCTGAATCACAGAGAACAGCTTGTCCACCCGTTGACCGGTCAGCGCAGACAGGAACACCACAGGAGCATAGGTCATATAGCTCAGTCCGTTACGGACATCCCCTTCCTTGTCCCGCATAGTGTTGGTTTCCTTATCCTCCACCGCGTCCCACTTGTTCACAACGATGATCGCCGCCTTACCTGCCTCATGGACAAGGCCGGCAATTTTGGTATCCTGCTCCGTTACGCCCTCATTGGCATCCACCAGGATCAGGCACACATCCGCCCGTTCAATGGCATTGATCGTACGCATATTGGAGAACTTTTCGATAATGTCGTCCACCTTGCTCTTGCGGCGCATACCGGCAGTATCAATAAAGCAGTATTTACCTGTCTCATTTTCAAATTCCGAGTCAATAGCATCCCGGGTAGTACCCGCAATGTTAGATACAATCACCCGTTCCTCGCCCAGAATTCGGTTCAGCAGACTGGATTTTCCCACATTGGGCTTACCCACGATGGCAACCTTGATGATCTCGTCATCCTCCGCATCCCCCTCGTCCTCGGGAATGTTCTCCAGGCACCAATCCAGCAGATCGCCGGTACCGTGTCCGTGAACGGCGGAAACCTCAAACAGATCGCCAATGCCCAGACTATAGAATTCATAAACATCCGGGTTCACAGGGCCAACGGAATCGCATTTATTCACCGCCAGAGCCACAGGCTTTCCGGATTTACGCAGCATGGTAGCCACATCCACATCCGCAGCAGTTACACCGGTCCGAACATCCGCAACCATCACGATACAGTCAGCCAGCTCAATACCGATCTCCGCCTGACGGCGCATAAACTTCAGCATATCGCTGTCCGTGCCCGGCTCGATACCACCGGTATCCACCAGGGAAAACTGCCGTCCGCACCACTCACACTCGCCGTAAATACGGTCCCGGGTTACACCGGGGGTATCTTCCACGATGGAAGTCCGGTGACCGGTGAGCTTATTGAACAGCATGGACTTGCCCACATTGGGGCGGCCCACGATCGCAACCAAAGGCTTCGCCACGGCGATCACTCCTTTCAAATTATACTATAAACCAAATTTATCAAAAATCAAACAGAAAAATCCCTTTCAAGGACCGCTGTCTGTCAAGTATCCGTTTGGAGAAGCGCCTGATAAATAAGGAAAAAGAGGAAGGCGAAAACGCCTTCCTCATGGTTTTCCTGCCTTAGTCAGCCTTGGCAGCCAGAACCTGACGACCATTGTAGTTGCCGCAAGCCTTGCAAGCTCTGTGAGGCATGACGGGCTCACCACACTTGGAGCAAACTGCTACGCTGGGAGCAGCCAGCTTCCAGTTGGAACCGCGGCGCTTATCGCGACGAGCCTTGGACACTTTACACTTAGGGACAGCCATGGATGACACCTCCTTGGTTAATCTGCTTTCACAGCATCTTACTTACTTATCTAGTAGCTGCCGTAAAGCAGCAAAACGGGGATCCAGCTCTTTTTCACAGGTACAGGGACCGTCATTCAGATTCTTGCCGCAGCGGCAGCAAAGTCCCTGACAATCCGGTTTGCACAGCAGCTTAGAATCCAGATACAGCACAAACACAGTCCGTGCAATCTCCTCCAGATCCGCAGCATCTGCCTCCAGCGGGAATACCCACTCATCCTCGCTGTCTTCATTAGACAGTTCCTCTACCAACACCACATCTACGGGGATTTCCACATCCTGGGTGAAGTCAGACGCGCAGCGATCGCATACGCCGTGGATACGGGTAGTGATCGTGCCCTTCATCACCAGCACATCTGCGGTGTTACGCACAGTGCCCTGGATACAGACAGGCTCGCTGACTGGGTAGCAGGTACCGTATTGAAGATCGCTCAGATCTACACTTTCAGAAAAGGAAATCGATGCGCCGGGCGTATGCATGATCTCAGTCAGTGCCAGTCGCATAGAATCCCCCTCTTCATAGTCGTGCCTAGATATTATATAGGCTTTTGTGTCATTTGTCAAATACTATTTTGCTAAAAATATCAACTTTTTCCGGCTTGTTCTATTTGTCCTTTCAAGGACATACTCTGTGGTAAACCCGTGGCAGGAGCTTCCCATCCTGCCGGACAAGGAGGCTGGCTATGGAAAATATTTACGCCGATATTGCGGCACGAACAGGCGGCAATATCTATATCGGTGTGGTTGGTCCGGTGCGGACCGGCAAATCCACCCTTATCAAACGGATCATGGAAGGGCTGGTCATTCCCAATATTGAGGACATGTACCGCAGAGAGCGCGCAAAGGATGAACTGCCCCAGAGCGGTTCGGGCAGGACCATTATGACCAGTGAGCCAAAATTCATTCCCGAGGAAGCCGTGGAGATCTCCCCTGACGGCACCACCCGTTTCCGTGTGCGGCTGATCGATTCCGTGGGCTATATGGTTGCCGGCGCTGTAGGCGCCGACGAGGACGGACAGCCAAGAATGGTTACAACCCCCTGGTACGATTACGAGATTCCCATGACGGAAGCCGCGGAAAAAGGCACAAAAAAGGTCATGGAAGAGCATTGCTCCATGGGTCTGGTAGTAACCACCGACGGCACCATCACAGACATCCCGAGAGAAGATTACATCTCAGCGGAAGCGAAGGCCATCGCGGATATGCAGGCTACAGGAAAGCCCTTTTTAATTCTCATCAACAGCCGGGAACCTGGCGGTGAAGCTGCGGAAAGCGTTCGCAAAAGCATTTATGAAAAAACTGGCATTCAGCCTATGGTGGCGGACTGCCAGGCGATGGACACCCAGGGAATCAGTCAGCTTTTGCAGCAGATTCTCTATGCCTTCCCCATGAAGCAGCTGCATGTGCATCTGCCCCGGTGGATGGATGCCCTGGAGCCGGAACACCCGGTAAAGGCCGCCCTTTACGAAGCGTTGATTCGCCGGGCAGAGGAGATCTCCGCTCTGGCGCAGGCAGAGGTAAACCTGTCCAAGCTAAAAGAATTGGAACAGGTACTGGATTTCTCCCTTCGCAGCATTGATCTCGGCACTGGTACAGTTGTCTGCGCCCTAGGCTTCCCGGAAACTCTCTTTTATGAGATTCTCAGTAACAAGGCCGGCATGCAGATTCAAAACGATGCTCAGCTGCTGGCGCTGCTGACGGAGCTGTCTGCCATCAAACAGGAATATGACAAGATTGCCGACGCGCTCTCCTCTGTCAAAGCTACAGGCTACGGAATCGTGATGCCCACAGCCGAGGAAATGAAGCTGGAAAAGCCGGAGCTTCTGCGCAAGAACGGGGCTTTTGGTGTAAAGCTCCGGGCGGGCGCACCCTCCATCCACATGATGCGGGTAGACATTGACACGGAGATCAGCCCCATGGTTGGGGACGAAAAGCAGTCCCAGGATCTGATCTCCTATCTTTCCGGCGAAGCCCCAGAAAAGCTTTGGGAAAGCAACATTTTCGGCAAATCTGTCTACGAAATGATTCGAGAGGGACTGACCTCGAAACTGGTACGGACACCGGAAGATGTCCGGGGCAAATTCCGGGGCAGTCTCACCAGAATCGTAAATGAAGGTGCCAACGGACTGGTCTGTCTGATCCTCTAACCTATATTTCACAGTTGGGTACACTCCATTACGGATTGTACCCAACTGGTTTTTTATTATTTTTTTCTTTAATTGCTTTACCCCGGGGCAATAATATGCTACACTAGAATACAAGATATTCCAGGGGGATAAAGATGAAAATTTCACACCTTTATTATAAAAAATGGTTTTGCCCGCTGCTGGCCTTTTTGCTGCCGATAGTGGGTATATTTGCGGTAATGATTGTCCGGGGTTTTGAGCCCTTCGGTGCCACATCCATGCTGTATTCAGATATGTACCATCAGTACTATCCGTTCTTTGTCGCCTTCCGAAGGGCACTGCTCAGTGGGGAGAGCCTGCTGTATAGCTGGAATGTGGGCATGGGCATGGATTATCTTGGTCTGATTGCCTACTATCTGGCTTCCCCTTTGAATCTTCTGAGCGTGTTGGTCCCGGAAAATTTGCTTTTAGAGTATTTCTCTCTGCTTACGCCCATAAAACTGGGCCTTGCCGGTCTGTTTTTCGCCCTTTTCCTTAAAAACATCTTTCATAAGAACGATCTTTCCATTGCTGTTTTCGGCTGTTTTTACGCCCTGTGCGCCTGGGCGCTGGGGTATCAGTGGAATATTATGTGGCTGGACACTTTTGCGCTGTTGCCGCTGGTGGCTCTGGGCACTGTTTCCGTGCTTAAGCACAGAAAATTCCTGCTGTATATCTCTACCCTGTTCTTGTCCGTACTGTCCAATTATTATATCGGCCTGTTTACCTGTGTCTTCGTATTCCTGATCTTCATTTGTTATGAGATCTGCCGGTGGGAAGGATTCAAAAAGCTTTTTGCAGACCTTTGCTACATGGCGCTTTACTCCGCTATTGCCATCGGCATGACCGCATTTCTGGAGCTGCCCGCTTTTGCCGCGCTGCAAACCACCCAGTCCAGTGTCAACAAATTCCCCGAAGGCTTTAAACTCAATATTGCTGACCAAAACACCTGGCAGGGTCTGTTTGACGCTATGCGACAGGTCGCCGGCAACATGAACGGCGCTCTCACACTTACCTTCAAAGAGGGACTTCCCAATCTTTACTGCGGCATCGGCACCAACATTCTGGCCTTTCTGTTCCTCACCTGCAAACAGGTCAAGCTGCGGGACAAAATCTGCAGTGTACTTCTCCTGTTGTTCTTTAATCTCAGCTTTATCATCCGTCAGCTGGACTATATTTGGCACGGATTCCATTTTACCAACATGATCCCCTACCGATTCAGTTTCCTTTACAGCTTTGTGATGCTGTATATGGCGTACCGGGCTTGGCTGCTTAGAAACCGTTTCCGGCTGTGGCAGGTAATTGTTGCTGCAATTCTGGCAATCGGTATTGCTCTGTGCAGCGACAATCGCACAGACATGATCTACTGGGCGTATAACGGCGTATTTTTGCTGCTGTTTATCTGCGTGCTGGTCTACTCCGTTCTGCGCACCCCCTTGCGCAAGGATGCAGATCCTGAGAAAAAGGCTTCGTATCTTTCCGACCGCAAGTACCGCAGAAGCGTAAGCGGATGGCTGATCCTTGGTGTTTTCGTCATGGAGCTTACGCTGAATTTGGTAAACTTCGGTGTTCAGTTCACCGGAACCACTGTTAAAAATTATCCTATGGGTACAACGCATACGGCTTCCATGATTCGCTATATGCATCAACGGGAGAAAGATAACTTGTTTTTCCGGGCTGAGACGACCCATTCACAAACTCTCAACGACGGTGCGCTTAATGGCTATAACGGAATCTCCACCTTTACAAGTTCTGCCAATGTGAAGGTTACCGAATTTCTGAAAGCACTGGGCTACGGCGCAAAAAACACCTATAACCGCTACTGCTTTGAAGAAAGCTCCCCTGTTTCCAACCTGTTTCTGAATTTGAAATATATGCTGGAACGACAGGGAAAGGTGGAAGAAAACGCCTACTTTGACGATTTGCACAGCTACGGAAATGTGCATCTTCTGGAAAATAACGCCTACCTCCCCCTGGGCTTCCTGGCAAATAACCAGCTTATCAATGTGGACTTTACCACAGGAGAAAATCCTCTGGCCTTCCAAAACGAGCTTCTTTCCGCCGCTGCCGGCATCAAGGGGGATGTGTGGACCTTAATTACAGGAAAGAACCTGTCCATCTCGGCTACAGATGTTACCATCAGAAACCAGTCCCAGACCGGCTATTGCAGCTACTCCACCGGCAAGGATTCCGGCGGCACGATCGTTTATAAGTATATTGCCGATCGGGCAGGCTTCGTGTGTACCTCTCTGGATTTGTCCAAAAAAAACAAAACATCCTATTGGAAAAACGGTGTGGAACTGTATGACGAAACCTACAGCATCCCCCAGACCCTGGCAGTATGCGATGTGGTTCCGGGAGATGTGATTGAGATCCACCTGACCTGTAAGGCTGATGAAAACGGATCTATCACCCTGCACACCGGTATCCTGGACGAAACTCTGTTCCGCCAGGCGTATGACACTCTGGCAGCATCCACATTGGAACTGACCACCTTCCAAAACACTTTGGTAGAGGGTACTATCCAGTGTGATCGGGACGGTGTCCTTTACACCTCCATCCCCCAGAATGGCAACTGGACCGCCTATGTGGACGGACGGCAGGCCGACATCATCCTGATCGGCGATGCCATGATTGGTGTCTTACTGTCCCAGGGCAGCCACACTGTAACCTTCCGCTATCACAACCCTGCGTTTTCCCTGGGCTGGAAGATCAGTCTTGCCTGTGCCGCTGTATTTGCCGGACTGTACCTGAGCATTTACCGTCCTCGCAGGAAAAGGGGCAAATACGAAAAATAAAAGAGAGCCGGGCTGATGTCCGGCTTTCTGCATTACATAGAAAGAAGGGGTCTCATGACACCGTTAAGCAGGCAGATATTGGAAAGCTATCAGGTTAGGAAAACCACGCAACAAAAGCTGGCATTTATAAAACTCCTACGTATGCATTTCCCCCAGCTGACGGTACAGGAAGGCGCTTTCCCCAAATGCCGTAACATCGTTGTTGGGGATATAACCCAGGCAAAAGTGATGTTGACCGCCCACTATGACACCTGTGCGCAACTTCCCTTCCCCAATTTTATCGTCCCGGAAAAGCCCCTGCTGTCCATTGGCTACAGTCTGCTGATCCTGCTGCCTATGATCGGCTTGATCTTTCTTCTTAACTTTCTGCTGAATCTGCTGACAGATAACTACTGGGTCCATTACTGGCTCTCTCTGATTGCATACTTTGGTCTCCTGCTTCTGCTCACCGCGGGTCCCGCTAACAAACACACCGCCAACGACAACACCTCCGGTGTCATTGTCCTGTGCGAACTTTTAGCCACACTGACTGAAGCAGAGCGACAAAAAGTCTGCTTTGTGTTTTTTGACCACGAGGAATCGGGACTGGTCGGATCATCCTATTTCCGCTCCAAATACAAAAAGCTGATGAAGGACAAACTGCTGATCAACTTTGACTGTGTATCTGACGGCGACAGAATTTTGATTGCCGCATCCAAAAATGCCCGAAAAACCCACGGAAATTTACTGAAAGAAAGCTTCCGTCCCACAGAATCCAAAACAATTTTATTTACCAAATTAGAAAAGCTCTACTACCCCTCGGATCAGTTTGGCTTTAAAAAGAGCGTTGCCGTGGCCGCGTTAAAGCACAAGCCTTTTATCGGCAATTATATGGACCGGATCCACACATCCAAAGACACGGTTTTCGAGAAAGAAAATATCAAACTGATTTGTGACAGCATACTCAGCCTTCTGAAAGCCCCTTGCTTTGACAGCGTAAACCCTTTGTTTGGGACAGACATAAGCAATTTATAATTGTCATGAACACACGCCAATAAACAAAGGCCTTATAATCATGTTGGTGTCAGGCATTACGCCTGACACCAACATCTATTGTAGAAAAAATAAGAGCCAGGATTACTCCTGGCCCTCTTGTGTTCGCGTTACCTATCTTCCCAGGCAGTCGCCCGCCAAGTATTGTCGGCGTACATGTGCTTAACTTCTGTGTTCGGGATGGGGAGCAAGGGGAGCGCCGCCAGTGGCGGATACAGCGACCCGAGCGAGTGGCTGCGGTCTGTGTGCAACGCAGGCGCTCCCCCGCCAAGGCGCACACAGGGTACCGCAACAGGAAACAGGTGGACCGTCCACCGTTCCCATTGTATAAAATAAGAGCCAGGATTACTCCTGGCTCTCTTGTGTTCGCGTTACCTATCTTCC
>JAZOMH010000041.1:0-5594 GCA_045653785.1 Faecousia sp.
GCAAAAGTGCGCCGGGATAACCCGACGCACTTTTCCGTGTTCCTATTTAGTTGCGTTTTGTTTTGCATACTCCTACAACCGCGACAATGATAGCTATTACCGCCACAGCAATGACTCCGTATCTGGCGGTCACGGTTGCTATGAGAATACTGGTGGGGCCATCTGCACCGCCAATAACAGAGGTGCTTGCATCGCCGAAATTGCCAACGCTATTTATGACCGTCTGCAGCCAAACAACTTTAATAAGCATTTGGATCAGGGAAAACGAAGCCAAAACACCGACGGCTATAAAGATTGCTCTCCACACCTTGCGCCGTGTCTCGTTCCGCTTTGCAAACTGTTCGTTCAACACCTCAAGCTTGGCCGCAATGGCTTTGAGATCGGGACTTTCTTCCGCATCCACTGTGTCACCCAAAAGAACATTGACCGTAGTGTCTAGTTCAGCAGCTATACGTAGCAGCATTTCAGAATCCGGGACAGAAGAACCCTGCTCCCATTTTGAGATCGTCTGTCTTACCACATTAAGCTTAATTGCCAACTCTTCTTGTGATAGGCCCTTGGATCTACGAAGTTTTCTTAAATTATCACAAAGCATAAGCACGCCTCCTTTGTTTGATGCAATTATACAAGAATGGGCATATCCTTGCAAGCAACAGGCATTAACATTTCCGCAACTACCCAAAGAATACCACTTATTTTGACATCGGCAACAGTGAAAGTGCGCCGGGGTAACCCGACGCACTTTTCTTATGCTTGAACTATCAGTTCCTCAATTTTTGCTTTCAATACTAAGCGCCTGGGATCTTAGTCCTGTTTTTGTTCTTCCGCTTCTGATTCTTTGGATCCAGTACGGTTGGAAACAATGGTATAAAAACCGCCGAAGATGCCGATTGCCAATCCTGCCAAGCCGGCATACACCATAATAACAGCAAAAGCACTATACTGATTCCCGGAAAGGACATAGGCTAAAAGGATCAATGCCGTAGAAGCTACAATCCAAAAGATGTATACTGCAAGTTTCCAAATTCGTTCCATATCGGTTCCTCCTTAAATCTGAGGCTGCTCAGGCTGGGCATACTTGTATTCCGTGCCGGATATCTCCCGGTAAAAGGCTGCGATTGCTGCCTGCTTGTAGGGTGTGATCCAGAGGCTACCAATGCCAAAGGTCAGCAGTGCACTAAGAATATCCCAGCCGATGAAGCTGATCTGCACACAGAACAGACGCCAACGGTTACCGGACATCATCTGCTTGGAGCGTTCAATTGCTTCGCTGGCAGTCAGCTCCGGATTCTCTGCCAGTATGTAGCTTGTCATAGCATAACTATAGCCTGCAATAATGCCGGGAATGATGAACAGCAAAGACCAAAGTAGAACATACACGCCCTGTAACAGTCTGGCGCAGGCAGTCGTCTTCCAAAACTGGAAATAGCCGAACATGGTGCCAATCTCAGCTTCCTTCTGCCGATCCACCAGATCCAAATTGAACTTCATGTAGCCGACTTCTACGATGCTGCCGAGAATAAACAAAGCAATACCAAAGACAATGGCGAAGATGGCAACATAGGTAGCGATGCCAGCAATGACAGGCCAGAATTCAAAGCCAGCATTGGAGGAAACCACATCCTGCCCAAAGATCTGCAGGCTTGCGTTAAAATTGCCGTCGTTTAATTCCACATTGAGTTCCGGACCGCTGGATCCGATGGCACCTAATAGCGATGCGATCAGGCCGGCAACAACTGCGATGCCCCATTTGCCTTTCAGGGCATTCCGGGCAATACTTCTAAAATCAGCTGCGTATTTCATAATTTCACTCCCATCTTCTCCCGGAGATCTCCGAGGCTCTTATCATACTGTGCCTGTGAAATGGCACCTCGTTCAAGGAACATATCCAGAGTATGCTTCTGATTCAAGAAAAGCTGGATCTTCTTTTCTTCAGGTGTTAAGGCTGCCCAATTTTCTTCCATCTTATTTCCGATCATTGTTTGTCCGCCTTCTCTATGCGTTTTTGCAACACATCAATCTCATGTGCGTGAATTGGGTCCTCAAACTGGAATTTCCGTGTTTTGCCACTAGTATCTTTAAACTCAAAGAAGAAAAAGTAGCTTGGCAGGTCAGCATCGCCGATATGCGTTCTGTGGTACACAACCTTTTTGATTTTTCTGCAGCTTATGATTTCGCTGTACTCGAAATACTTTCTATTAAACGGATTTGTACGATAGTCGAAGCCCGTTTCTCCAATATGAATTTTATAATACAAATTGCTGTTGACCAAGGACAATAGTCCTATAAGTACCATTACAGCACCCGGAAGGGCTAAGTAAATGTGCCCGGTTGCCTTTATAATGACTACACTAATAATGGTTACCAGAACAAGAAGAACTGCTCCGGCAACTATTCTGGTTTTAGCAAACACTTTCCCGTCGATGGTATATTCTGCTTTTTCGCTCCTGCGATCCGCTTGTTCTTTGTTCGCAGAATCTTCGACCCGTTTAATGAGATATTCAATGCCTCTTTCATCTGCATCAAAAAACTGAAAGCGAATAACCGGGCCATCGGTGATTTCAATGTTGCAATAATCCTGTACCGATCTATTTTGAGCTTCTCCAGAGTTGATCCATGCTTTTTCAACCTCAGAGTACTTGTAGAGCTTACCATTGTTCGACCCAGTCTGATAGTAGAAGCTATCCCTGCCAATCAAGACCTTGAAGAAAGCAAGCCTGTGCGAGGTTGCTATTACCAGTGCCAACAGGATGGCAGAAAAGAACCCTGTAAATATGAACGCACCGTTGTTTGTGCTGAATAACCAGGCGGTAAGTCCGCCGAACGCTGCAAACATGATAAAGGTTAGAATTACCGGTGCTTTTCTGGCACCAATTCTATATTTCCATCGCTTATCTTTCAATATGTTTTCTCCAATCATGCTTCTACTTCATTCTGATCGATGACAAACTTGCGACAGGTTGCACAGTGATGCATAACAAGGCTTCCACTTTTCAATGTGGCAAGTTTGATATTTCTCTTGTTGCTGATTAAAATTCCGCCCTCGCGCTTTGCAGGATACCATTCCAGAGGCAGAAATGCTGACGTTTGGTCCACATAGCCTTTTTCCATTTCTCTGTTGCAATAAGGACAATTCATACCACAACCTCCTTACTTGGTCTGTAGCTCAATTAAGATCACTTCCGGGCGGTTATTGATCCGGAAAGGCAAAATACTGTTGCCAACTCCACGGCTGACAAGCATATTCGTGTTGCCATCGGTATAGATGCCTGCGTCGTATTCAGGGAACAAGCCCTGGTTGGGTGCCACGACACCGCCGATAAACGGCAGGCGGAACTGACCGCCGTGAGCATGACCGCTGAGGACCAAGTCAACATCGTGCTCTGCATAAGCGTCAAACAGTTCCGGTCTATGGGACAGCAGGATGGTAAACGCTTCTCTGTCCGTATGAAGTTCCGTCAGCTTGGAGTTCATAACCGTTTCCGAGTCACCGAACAGGTAATCAGTCTGGAAACTGGGGTCGTTGACGCCAATCAGCGTGATTGTTTGCCCCTCTATACTGATTTCAGTTTGCGTATCTTCTAAGATGATGACGCCTGCAGATATCAGTCCGGTCTTCAGCTCCTCATACTCATTTACACGAGCCTCGTGGTTACCGCTTACATAATAGCAGGGGGCGATCTTCATTGCTTCCTGCGCAAACTGTAGTGCGATCTCAACATTGGTATTACGAGAGTCGATCAAATCACCGGTGATGGCGATCATATCCGGATCTGCTTCCCGGAGCATTGTCAGAAGTTTTTCATTATCTTCGCCCATTTCTGCGTTGTGCAGATCCGAAACATGAGCAATCCGATAGCCATCAAAGATCTCCGGAAGCCGGGCGCTGGTAACTGTATAAGTGTTCAGTTCCAACGCCGTGTTGCCCCATGCAATCCAAATAACAAGCGTTATCAAGACGGCCGCCACAACAGCAAGGAATATGAACTTCTTTTTCTTCGCTGTCATAGCACCCTCCCGTAGATTTATACTTTGCTCGTCGGAGCCACAACAAGATTGCAGCTTGCGCAATAATGTGCCTCCGCAACATACCCATTTGACTTGAACGGTTCAAATTTATTTATCAGCGAGACTCCTTCTGCGCTCGTTGAAAAGGAGAACGCTGAAGGTTTCTTCCCATTAGGGATCCACTGGACAGGCTGATTCCCGTTATGAATGTATCCAGCATACATTTCTTTTCCACAACAAGGACATTTCATGTCGGTCACCTCGGTAATGATTCAGTCTAAATTGTTCTCATAGTTGGAAGCATCAATAATGATCTTCTTACACGCTGGACAACAGTGGCTCTCAATGTGGTGCGGAGATAGCATAGGAACCTCCAAATGCAGCGCATACTTTTCTTTCCCACCGGGGAGCGTACTGATTTTATGCTTTCTTTCACTCCAGATTGTGTTTCCGCAGTTCAAGAATCCAGGCAGCATATCTACATTGCAATACGGACACTTCATCACTCTTGCCCCCTTAGTTATTGGCCGATGCCGCAGCAGAGGACTGGGCGGCCATAACGCAGTCGATGGTCAGTACCACAGCCAGTGCCACGATCTCATCCTGGGGATTGGATATATTCAGCTCGTAGCTATCGCCCCAGGTCATCCACTCTTTACTGATGGAAACAATGGGATAGCCATTCTTGGTGATTTCATATTCATGGGCCATAAAGCTGCCATCAATCTCCCAGCCAAGGCCGTCAATGCTGTACTTCGGGAAAAAGAAGGTAAACTCCTTCTTGATCTCGGCTACCTGCCGATCGCCGCAAAACACATAGAATCTGGGCATCCAGCTCCAGACCTCCTGCTTAATGAAAGCAACCTCACGGCCTGCCATATCGTAAACATGGAGTTTCTTGCCCCAAGTGAAGATCTCACCTTCGACATAATAACGGTCGCGGCCAGCTTCATCCTTGACAGTGAACTTGTCACCCCAGGAGAACACCTTCTGCTTTATGTACAGTTTCATTCTTCTACCTCATACTTTCTTTCAAAGCCCAAGTAACGGGTGCCCTGAAAACTAACGCGGCCACTATCTCCGACTACCAACATACCATACTCACTCCGGGAGACCTTCAGCTCCATACGATCACCGCTTTCCACCTCAAAGGTGACATGGTAAGTGTGGCTGTGGTGATGATGACCACCCGAATGATGGTGATGCGTTTTCCTGCGCATATCCACGATCTTGGCCGGCACGGTCAGTCTGGGAGATGCTTCATTCTTAAAAAACTGCGCAATATTCTTTGCCAGCACCGCAAAGAACAGCACGAAAAACAAAACTACAAGTATTTCCACCGCTGCACCTCCTTACAGGATCCGATAACCAGTCTCACAAAGGTTATATACATAGGACAACTTATCCTCCTGAGACCGGAATGTAATCTTTTCAAACCCTTCCGCATCCCGGAAAGTCACGATACGCTCCTCTTTGTTAACCCAAGCAATGAACGCTTGCTCTAATTTCTCCTCGTCCATAGATTCCTTTCTTATTGTAATCCTACAATGAACAAGACCAACGCCATAACACAGAGAACTGTCCAG
>JAZOMH010000042.1:0-15891 GCA_045653785.1 Faecousia sp.
GTAGGCAAACCACTCCAGGTCAGTACCGGGCTTGCAGAAGAACTCGCACTCCATCTGCTCAAACTCACGGGTACGGAAGGTGAAGTTACCGGGTGTGATCTCGTTACGGAACGCCTTGCCCACCTGGCATACGCCAAAGGGCAGTTTCTTCCGGGTGGTACGCTGGATATTTGCGAAGTTAACGAAAATGCCCTGGGCAGTCTCAGGACGCAGATAGCACACGGAGGAGGAATCCTCGGTAACGCCGATCTTGGTCTGGAACATCAGGTTGAAGTTACGGATGGAAGTGAAATGGTGCTTGCCGCAGTTGGGGCAGACCACATCCTCATGCTGGGCAATAAAGTCACTCATTTCCGTGGTGTTCATAGCGTCCACATTGACTTCCTTGCCGGACTCAGAGGCTTCGATCAGCTTATCGGCGCGATGCCGGGCGCCGCAGCCCTTGCAGTCCACCAGAGGATCGGAGAAGGAGCCCACATGGCCGGTGGTTACCCAGGTGGTGGGGTTCATCAGGATAGCAGCATCCAGACCCACATTGTAGGGGGATTCTTGGACAAACTTCTTCATCCATGCCTTCTTCACGTTATTCTTGAACTCCACACCCAGAGGGCCGTAGTCCCAGGAGTTTGCCAAGCCGCCGTAGATCTCAGAACCGGCATACACAAAGCCTCTGTTTTTGCAGAGGTTTACAATCATATCCAAAGTCTTTTCGCTGTTTTTCATGGTTTTTCCTCCAAATTTCCAGTTAAGCCTATTATACAGAAAACCAAATATAAATCAAGTATTTTCTTCGGTATCCGGCAGCACCAGCTCCGGTCCAAGATCCTGGGCCATCATAGTATGGACCCGGTGGGCAACCTCAACAGCGGTAACCCCCTCCAATTCCCGGGCGGGAATTACACCAACCAGGTGCAGATGCACATGGGTAGGCTTCCATTTTGGCATATTTTTGTAGATATAATGGGTATTTCGCAATGTGCATACCACCACAGGCACCTTTGCCTTCTGGGCGATCTTGAATACGCCGCTGCGGAAGGGGTGCAGCAGATGTTCCTTGCTTACATAGCCTTCGGGGAATACACCAACGGAAGCCTTGTCTTCTTTGAGCAGACGGACACAGTTGAGAATGGTCTTCAGCGCCTCTCTGTCATTTTCCCGGTTGATGGGCTGACCCAAGATCTTGTGCAGGAGCGGGCCCACAAGGAACATGTCGCTTACCTCCCGTTTGGAGATAAAGGCAAGGCCGCTTTTCCGGAACGCCCACAGAAGCGCCACAGGGTCCGTATCGTGGAGGTGGTTGCACACCAGCAGGAACCGGCCCTCCTTCGGGATCTGTTCCAGGCCTTCTGTATGAATATGAATCCGCAGCAGCGGTACCAGGGCATCGATGAGATTTGTGATAACCCATCTGTAAAACCGACTGTCTTCTTCCTGGGGCTTCTCCATATCCACAGCCTTTGCCATGAGCAGCAACAACAGAAAGAACAGGGCCGCCAGCAGCAAAAAGCTGCTTACAAACGCAACAGGCAATATCCACAGCCAACCATAGCCGGTAAAGCCGCCTGCCGCGGCACAGACACCCCCGGCAGCCAGCGCCGAAAGCAACGAAAAAATCCCAATAAGCATAACGCACATCCCTCCGGGGTATAAATTCTCTGTATCTGACAGTGTCCTTCTATTATACTCCCGAAACATTTGGGAAACAAGTGTAAATTTTCCAAAAAGACTGGAAATCAGCCGTACATACTGTTATAATAATTTTAATATGCATTTTTGGAGTTGCTACCTATGAAAAAACAACCTTTTGAACAGCTTCTTTTGCCCATCAGCATCGGCGCCGGCGGTCTGGGGCTGGGGCTTGGCATCTGGCTGTTCGCCGGAGCCACAGACCCTCGTGGGCTTTTGACCCAGGGACACCCTGCAGGAACTGCTGTTTTAATTCTCAGCGCAATCTTTCTTCTCAGCCTTTTTCTGCTTGTAAGCCGTATCACCGGTGTCCCTGCCTACAAAAAACTTTTTCCCGCTTCCGTTACCGCAGCCGCCGGCTGCCTTGTGGCTGCCGCGGGTATTTTGATCACGGACTTTTATGAGCTTCTGACCATAAAAGACCCCATGGCGGCGCTTTCCTTTCTGTTTGGCTTGCTGGCTGCTGCAGCCCTGGTATTTCTGGGGATTAACCGTAATGCAGGCACTCGCCCCCACCCAGTCCTGCACAGCTGTGTAACCTCTTATCTGATGCTGCACCTAATCTGTCAGTACCGTATGTGGAGCTCTGAGCCCCAGTTCCTTATCTACGGTTTTCAGATGCTGGCCTCTGTCTTTTTGATGATCTGGATGTATCACCGTGCTACCCTGGATGCCGGCAGTGGCAGCCGGAAGTGGTATGTATTCTTTGATTGCGGCTCCCTATTTTTCTGCTGTCTTGCCCTTTGCAGCGGCAACCGACTGTTCTACGGCACTATGGCGGTATGCGCCGCCACTGGTCTTTGCACTTTGGAGCAGGAAGCACGTGACAAACCCATGTACCTCCCAAAAGAGGTACGGTACTGTCTGAACGCTTTGGAACAGGCAGGCTACAGTGCCTACGCCGTAGGCGGCTGTGTCCGGGATTCCCTGCTGGGACTGGAGCCTCAGGACTATGACATTTGCACCAGCGCCACGCCGGAACAAACTGCTGTGGTTTTCGCACGGCACCGCCTGGTCCGTAACGGAGAAAAACACGGAACGGTAGGGGTGGTTTTGGAAGACCATGTTTATGAGATCACCACCTTCCGCACCGAAGGCGGCTACTCTGACAGCCGGCACCCGGATTGGGTGGATTTCGTAACCCATATCGAGGACGATCTTGCCCGGCGGGATTTTACCGTAAACGCCATGGCATACTCCCCCGCTGACGGATATATTGATCCCTGGGGTGGCAGAGCAGACCTGGAAAAGCGTATTCTGCGTGCCGTAAGAGAACCTACCGTCCGTTTCCGGGAGGATGCTTTGCGGATCCTCCGGGGTGTGCGGTTTGCGGTCCGTTTCGGTCTGGAACCGGATAATGCCACCGAAGAAGCCATGAACGACCTTGCTCCCCTGCTGGACAACCTGGCAAAGGAACGCATCTTCTCAGAGTTATGTAAGCTTCTCCCCCATGTAACCCCACAGGATCTCCTCCGGTATAAGAAGATCATCACCCAGGTGATTCCGGAGCTTGCACCCACAGTGGATTTTCAGCAGCACACCCCTCACCATGCTTACGATGTGTACACCCACACCGCCAATGTGGTGGGAGCTGTTCCCGGGGATCTGCCTCTGCGGCTGGCCGCGCTGCTTCATGACGTGGCAAAGCCCGCAGTCTTCACCCGGGACGAAAACGGCAGAGGGCATTTCTATGGCCACGCCAAAGAGGGCGCGATGATGGCAGACGCGCTGCTGCAGCGGCTTCATGCCCCCAACGCCCTGCGGGAGCAGGTGGTATTCCTTGTCGAGCATCACATGACACCCTTCGAGCCGGACAAAAAGCTTCTGCGCCGCCGATTGGCAAGCTACGGCGAGGAAAATACCCGGCTGCTTCTGGCATTGCAGAAAGCCGACTTTTCCAGCAAAGGCGTAGACGACGAAACACCTCTGTTTTCCATGGTGGAGGCACTTCTCGACGAAATCGCCCAAGAGGGAGCCTGTTTGCGTGTCAAGGATCTTGCCATTAACGGCAGAGACGTTCTGGCTTTGGGCGTTGAACCCGGCCCCCATATTGGCGAGTGCATGAAATTCCTTTTGGATCTTGTCCACGACGAATATCTTGCCAACACCCCCGACGCATTGATTACCGCCGCAAAAAAATTCTTTAACCTGGAGGACAGCCTATGAATATCGCTGTTGTAACCGGTGCCAGCTCCGGTATGGGTAAGCAGTTCGTGCTGCAGCTTTCCCAGTATGTACAGGTAGACCAGATCTGGGTCATTGCCCGCAGGCAATCCGCTTTGGAAGACCTGGGGCAGCAGGTCAGCGTACCCGTCCGGCCTGTTTGTCTGGACCTGTGTAACCCCGGCAGCTTTAACACCTATAAAGCCCTTTTGGAGCAGGAAAAGCCCAATGTAAAACTGCTGGTCAACGCCGCAGGCTTCGGTAAATTTGGCGATTACGATCAAATTCCTCTGGAAGAGGACTTGCGAATGATCGATCTGAATTGCCGGGCGCTGGTGGCTATGACCCGGCTGACCCTGCCCTACATGACTTCCGGCAGCCACATCCTGCAGCTGGACAGTCTTTCCGCCTTCCAGCCTGTCCCCTATATCACCACTTACGGTGCCACCAAGGCATTTGTGCTCAGCTACACACGGGCGCTGAATGCGGAGCTGGAGCTCCGGGGTATCCGTGTTATGGCTATGAACCCCGGCTGGGTAAAAACAGAGTTTTTCAATCACGCCCTTACCACCAACGGGGGCAAGGTACAGTACTACAACCACCTTTGGGAGGCTTCCGATGTGGTCGCCACAGGTCTTAAGGATCTGTATACCACGAAGAAGGACTACTCTGTCCACGGCCTGCCGGTACGCAACCAGGTACGGCTGGTAAAGCTCCTGCCCCACAGCATTGTGATGAAGGTATGGATGAACCAGCAGAAAAAGCCGAAAAACAACAAGAATCTGACCACCAAATGAAAAAAGATTTGATTCTGGGCATTTTTGCCCATGTAGACGCAGGCAAAACCACCCTTTCCGAGGCCCTGCTGTACTGTACCGGTGCCCGTCGCACCCTTGGCAGGGTAGATCACAGGGATGCTTTCCTGGATACCCACGACCTGGAACGGGCAAGAGGTATTACCATTTTCTCCAAGCAGGCGCTTTTGGATACCCCGCAACGGAATATTACCCTGGTGGACACCCCCGGCCACGGGGATTTTGCCGCCGAGGCAGAACGGGTCATGCCCATTTTGGACTGCGCTGTGCTGGTCATCAGCGCAACTGACGGCATCCAGGCCCACACCCTTACTCTGTGGGGGCTTTTGGAACGGTATCATGTGCCAGTTGTCCTGTTTGTCAACAAAACTGATCTTCCCGGCAAAAGCCGGGAAGAATTGCTTGCGCAGCTACAGCGGCAATTGTCCCCGGGCTGTGTAGATTTCTGCCAGCAGCCCGACACGCTTGCCGAAAGCGTCGCCATGTGCGACGAAAAGCTTCTGGAACAATTTCTGGAGACCGACAGCATAGCTGACCGGCACATCTGCCAACTGACACAAGACCGCAAGCTGTTCCCCTGCTGCTTCGGCTCTGCGCTGAAGCTGGAAGGTGTGGACACGCTGGTGGACATACTGGACCGGTATGCGCCCTTGCCCACCTATCCCGAAGTTTTTGGTGCCAGGGTCTACAAAATTTCCCGGGATCCGCAGGGCAACCGGCTGACATGGCTCAAGATCACCGGCGGCAGCTTGCAGGTACGCACCCCTCTGTCCTATAACACCCCTTCCGGGGATAATCTGGAGGAAAAGGTCATCCAGCTTCGTCTGTATTCCGGCGAGAAGTTTACAGCCCCGGAAACGGTTTGCGCAGGACAGGTCTGCGCGGTTACCGGTCTTTCTTCCACCTACGTGGGACAAGGACTGGGAACGGAAAGCGTCTGCTCCGCGCCGCTGACGCAACCCATCATGTCCTACCGGGTGGTATTGCCCCAGGGCTGTGATCCTGTGGTTGCCGTACAAAAGCTGCGGCAGCTGGAGGAGGAAGATCCCCAACTGCAAATCTACTGGGATGAGCGGCTGAAGCAGATCCACATCCGGATCATGGGCAAGGTACAGCTGGAGGTCATAAAAAGTGTCATTGCCCAGCGGTTCGGCATGGATGTTTCCCTGGATACCGGGCGTATTTTCTATAAGGAAACTATTGCAGAGCCTGTAGAGGGCGTGGGACATTTTGAACCTCTGCGCCATTATGCCGAGGTCCACCTGCTGTTAGAACCCCTTCCTCAGGGCAGCGGTCTGATATTTGACAGCGTCTGCTCTACGGATATTCTGGACAGGGCTTACCAAAAGCTCATTATGACCCACCTTTCCGAAAAGGTACATTTAGGTGTCCTTACCGGAGCACCCATTACTGACATGAAACTGACATTGCTCATCGGCAGGGCGCATGTGAAGCACACCGAGGGCGGTGATTTCCGCCAAGCCACCTACCGGGCGATTCGCCAGGGACTGATGCAGGCAAAATCTGTACTTCTGGAGCCTTGGTACGCATTTACCCTGCGTGTCCCTACCCCCGTTATAGGCAGGGCAATCACAGACATCCGTGCCATGAGCGGAGAATTTGATTCCCCGGAATCGGTGGGTGATTTTTCCACACTTACCGGTTTGATCCCCGCAGCGGAACTGAAGGATTATGCCGACCAGGTAGCCGGCTACACCCAGGGCCAGGGGCAAATGCAGATCACACTCCACGGCTACGCCCCTTGCCACGATCCGGAACGGGTGATCTCCGAAATCGCTTACGACCCGGAAGCAGATCTGGAAAATACACCGGACAGCGTATTCTGCGACCACGGTGCCGGTGTTACCGTCAAGTGGAATAAGGTCCGGGAGTATATGCACCTGGACAGTGGCTGGAAGCTCCAGAGCCAGGAAGCCCCTGTGCTTTTAACCCGGAATCTCCACATAGATGACAGGGAATTGGAAGCAATTATGGACCGGGAATTCGGTCCTATCAAACGTCCCCAGTACACCGCCCCGGAAAACCGCCCCGCCGGAGAAAAGCTGACCATCCGTCCACCCCGGCAGACTGCCTTGATCGTGGACGGCTATAACATCATCTTCGCCTGGGAAGACCTTTCCGCTATCGCCAAGGAAGATCTGGATGCCGCCCGGCGGCAGCTTTGCGACCGACTGTCCAGTTACGCCGGTTTTAAAAAATGCTGGCTGGTGGTGGTCTTTGATGGCTATAAGGTCAAGGGAAATCCCGGGGAGAAACTGACCTTTCACAACATCCAGGTGGTCTACACCAAGGAAAACGAGACCGGCGATGCTTATATTGAAGCCCTGGTGGATCAGATTGGCAGCAACTATGATGTGAAGGTGGCTACCTCTGACTCTCTTGTGCAGCTCAGCGCCTTGCGAAGCGGTGTTTTGCGCCTGCCTGCCAGGGAACTGCGCCAGGAACTGGACCAGACCCAAAAAGAAATGCAGCAGCATTTCCATAAATAATCTTCCATTTTTACCATTTTTACGATATAATGGTCCCATGATTATAAGGAGGACGGAGCCGTGCATAAAACAAACACAAAACACGACCCCCAGTTACAGGAGCGAATTAACAAACTGGAAAGGCGGGACCACCGGGTGGAACACGTTTTCCGCAGGATCTTGCACACCATTGAGCGGTGCATCGCTGCCATTACCATTTTGGTGCTGATTGCAGCCCTGGGCATTGAGCTTTTCAACATGTTCACCACTGCTGATTATCTGACCGACATCAGTAACTACCTGCACAATGTTCTGACCATTGTTGTGGGTCTGGAATTTGTGCGTATGCTCATCGATACCACCCCCGCAAGCATCCTGGAAGTGCTGACCGTAGCCATCACCCGCCATGTAATTCTCTCCCATGATGATCCATGGAGCAATGTGGCATGCGTTGCCTGTATTGCCGGGCTGTTTGCCATTCGTCGCTTCCTCATCCGCCGCAGTGAATTGAAGGAAGAAATGGTAGAACAAGAATAATAAAATCAAAACACCGGAGCAATGCAATGCTCCGGTGTTATCTTATACAGTTTGCTCTACTTTTTGTCTGACCGCCAGTTTTTTGATACCCATAGCGATCAACAGGATGATCCAGGATGCCAAAGTAAAGGCAGCGATATAAATTACCAGACACCAAGGGAACGGCACCACACCCTGCACCAGGGAATACACCGGCAGAGATGGAGCGCAATGGGGGCTGATGAAGAACATATTAAAGGTGTGACTTTCCAAAAGTCCCGTAAAATATGCTACTTCGTTCATCACCACAGCCATGGTTACGCACACCGCAAACACCGCCGCACCCTTAAGTACCGTTTTGTGTTCCAATTTCACTCTGCCGGTATAAAGCAGGTACACGCCCACGAAGATCATAGAGCCGTGACAGATCATGGTCTGGATATTGATGCCGATGGTACCCACAAATACATCTCCGGGATAGATCATCACGCACACGCCGGCAAACACAGAAAATGTCGCCAGATAACCATACAATGCATCTGCTACCTTTCCCTTTTTCAGCAGTCCTGCCAGCAATCCCACATACATGGGCGTGGAGCAGAACTGGAAAGGAAACGCATACCACTGGTAGGAAAAGGCAATGCCGTCGGTGTAAGAAAAGCTGTAATTGATCTGCTTATATACTTCCAGGACGATCACCGTAATCGCCGCCCCAAGGGTGATTTTCCACTCCCTGTTGGCTGGTTTTTTCTTGTGCCACAGGCACAGCGCCACCGCCGTTGCAACGGTAATTCCTAACCACAGCAGATGAAACCAGCCATATAAACCGGGTGTCGGCATGTCAGAATCCAACACCCGAAGCATCAATTCAAAAAACGACATAATTCTTCCTCCTCTACGGCAGACATTATAGCATTTTCTATGCAAAAAGGAAGCAGTTAAACCCTTAAGTTTTTCTTAAATAAAAGCCCCGGAATCCGTTGGATCCCGAGACTTTCCCAATTTACAGGCCCATAACGTAGCTGAGCATTTTATCCTTTTCGATAACACCGGTATGCCGCTCGGGCTTTTCCTGCAAACCCTGCAGATTGCCGGGAACCGGCACGCCGGTAAGCTGGCAAAGACGCTCCATCTGCTTAAATTCGTCAGGCTCGCTGCTGTTCTCCAATGCCGACAGTACCGCTGCCGGGAACTTATAGGGAGAAGCGGTAGACAGCACCACCATGGGACGCATATCTCCGGTCTTTTCCTGATACTGCTCTGCCACAGCCCAGCCGGAAGCGGTGTGGGTATCGCACAGATAGCCCTGGTCCTTCCACACCCGACCGATCACCTCCCGGGCACCGGCATCATCACAGTAGCCTGCCCAGAATTCCTCAGCAATGGCAGACTGCATAAATTCCGGTACATCGTAGTAGCCCTCGGTGTTCAGCTTTTCCATGAGGAACTTCACCAGAGGCGCATCCCCGGACATAAAGTACAGCAGCCGCTCCAGATTGGAGGAAACCAGAATGTCCATGGATGGGGAGATGGTCTTATGCAGGGGTCTGCGGCGGTCATATCTGCCGGTGTTGATAAAGTCAGTCAACACATTGTTGGCGTTGGAGGCGCAGATCAGTCTGCCCACGGGCAGGCCCATTTTCTTGGCAAGGTAACCTGCCAGAATATCGCCGAAGTTACCGGTGGGGACGCTGAAGTTGACCTCATCACCAAACTTGATCTGACCGCGCTTCATCAGATCGGCATACGCCTTAAAGTAGTAAGTAATCTGGGGTGCCAGACGGCCAATATTGATAGAGTTAGCGGTAGACAGGCGGTTGCCGTTGCCACCGGGAAGTCTGCCATCTACGCCGGCGGCAAAAATTTTCTTCACGCCGGTCTGGGCATCGTCAAAGTTACCCTCCACAGCACAGACAGCCACATTGTTGCCCTCCTGGGTAACCATCTGGGCGCGCTGGACCTTGGACACACCTCCCTGGGGGTAGAAGACGCAAATCCGCACCCCATCCACATCCTGGAAGCCTGCCAGGGCTGCCTTGCCGGTATCTCCGGAGGTAGCGGTGAGGATCATAATGTCCTCCTGCATCCCCTTGACGGTCTTTGCTTTGGTCAGCAGCTGGGGCAGCATACATAGCGCCACATCCTTAAACGCGGAAGTAGGGCCGCGGAACAGTTCCAGAACCGTAAACTTACCGGTGTCCACCGTGGGGGTCAGTTCCTCTGTCTCAAACTTTCCGGTATAGGCCTTAGCCACCAGTTCCGGCATATCCGGAACATCCGGCAGCATAGCGCCGATGATTCGGGCAGCCATTTCCATGGTGCTTTCCTGCAGGCAAGCCTGCACATCCATTTCCGGCAGACGGCAGGGCACATACAAACCGCCGTCGGCTGCCAGACCGTTCAACACCGCCTGGGCACTGTCAACAGTAATCTCATTAGACCGGGTAGAGTAATATAGCATAATGATTCCTCACTTTTCTTCGCCAACTGCACAAAATTCCCCGGGCATTCCGGGTGCTACCTTGTTTTTTTGGCATATTGCATTTTCAGTGGGTATATGATATACTGTTTTTTATGAAAATGCAAGTATTTTCCTGTGGAAGTATTTGTTTTCCGCAGATTGCGATGACAGGAGGAAATAAAACATGAAAATTGGTCTGCTTGGTTTCGGCGTCGTAGGCAGAGGTGTGTACGATCTTACCGCTGAACGGGACGATATGCAGGTGGCAAAGGTTGTATGTCTGGAAGAAGTCAGTCTTCCCGACGCAGAGGTTACAAAGGATTTTCAGTCCGTTCTGGCTGACGACACCATCGATACCATCGTCGAGGCCATGGGCGGTCTGCACCCGGCTTATGAGTTTGTCCGTGCTGCCATTGAGGCAGGCAAACATGTGGTAACCTCCAACAAGGCCCTGGTGGCAAGTTTTTATGACGAACTGATCCCCCTGGCAAAGGAAAAGGGTGTTTGCTTCCGCTGCACCGCTGCCGTGGGCGGCGGTATCGGCTGGCTGTCCGAGCTGGAGCGCGCCCGCCGGATTCAGACCATTGAGCAGGTAGGCGGCATTATGAACGGCACCTGTAACTATATCCTTGATTCCATGACCCGTCTGGGCCTGGGCTATGACGAAGCCCTTTCCCAGGCACAGGCTCTGGGCTATGCCGAGGCCAACCCCACCACCGACGTGGACGGCATTGACACCTGGCACAAGCTGATCCTTTCCTCCAACATTGGCTTTGGTGTCAGCCTGGATCACAACAGCGTCCCTGCTGCCGGTATCCGCCATATCACCGCCGGTGACGTGGCAAACTTCACCGAAAGAGGCTATGTTTGCAAGCTGGTATCCACCGGCATTATGGAAGATGGTAAGCTGGCAGCCTTTGTGCAGCCCACCCTGTTCAAGCAGGGCCAGCCGGAGGCCGCCGTGCCTGCAAACTACAATTTGATTACCTTGATTGGCAGCGCTTCCGGCCGCATGAGCTTCTACGGTCAGGGAGCAGGCCGCTACCCCACTGCGTATAATGTGGTACAGGACTGTGCCGACGTGCTCCAGGGCAAGGGCTTCTACAGCCCCTACGGTCAGAAGCTTACCGCTGACAACAGCGTACAGCGCCGGTTCTATGTCCGGGGTGATAAGGATGCCTGGCTGGAAGAAAACAAGCAGGAAATCTGGGGTGAGGCAATTGTAACCAAGCCTGTGGCCGTGGAGGAGATGCACAGGTGGCTGGCAGATCACCCCGGAACCTTTATCGCTGCCCTTCCTGTGGAATGATCCTTTGGATGAAAGAAGGTAAATCACCATGTTGAAAGTTACGAAATTTGGCGGTTCCTCTATGGCAGATGCCGGACAGTACCGCAAAGTCAGAGATATTGTCCTTGCTGATCCGGAGCGGAAAGTTGTCATCGTATCCGCCGCCGGTAAGCGGGGCGCCGGAGACCACAAGCTGACAGATCTGCTGTATCTGTGCCACGCCCACACCAAGTACGGTGTAGCCTGCGACCCGGTATTTGATATGATTACCTCCCGTTATGTGGAGATCCGAGACGAGCTTGGCCTGAAAGTAGACCTGGAAAGCGAATTTGCAGACCTGAAGAAGCGGCTGGATGCCAAGGATGTTACCGAGGACGAACTGGCCAGCCGTGGTGAATATTTCTCCGCCAAGCTGATGGCCGCATTCCTGGGCTTTGATTTTGTGGATGCTGCCGATTGGATCCAGTTTAATCTGGACGGTACTGTAAACAAAGAAGTTTCCTACCCCGCCCTGAAAAAACTGGGCAGCGGCAAGGGTATCGTGATACCCGGTTTCTACGGCGCAATGCCCGACGGACGGATCCGCACCTTCACCCGTGGCGGTAGTGATATTACCGGCGCTCTGGCTGCTGCCGCACTGGACGCAGATGTCTACGAAAACTGGACCGATGTTTCCGGCATTCTTATGGCTGACCCCCGGATCGTCGACGATCCCCAGCCCATCCCTGAGGTTACATATGATGAACTTCGGGAGCTAAGCTATGCCGGTGCCCAGGTACTGCATGAAGGCACCATTATGCCTGTGCGCGAGAAGGGTATTCCCGTAAATATCCGCAACACCAATGCCCCCAATGACCGCGGTACATTTATCCAGGAAAGCTTTGAGGAAGAGACCGATCCCAACCGTGTGATTACAGGTATTACCGGCAAAAAGGATTTCTCCATCATTACCATGTTTAAGCGTGGTATGACCAGTGAGGTTGGTGTGTTACGGAAGGTTCTGTCCGTTCTGGAGCGCAATCGGATCTCCGTGGACTTTGTTCCCAACGGTATCGATAATGTTTCCCTGGTGGTGCAGACCGAAACCGTAGGCCCGAAGCTTTACCGTGTCCTATCGCAGATCCAGGAGGAGGTCCAGCCCGACAACCTGGAGGTCTTGGACAACATCTCCATCATCGCAGCCGTGGGACACCGCATGGCATTCCGTCCCGGCGTTTCCGGACGGATCTTCAACGCCTTGGGCGAGGCGGGCATTAACATCCGTATGATCAACCAGGGACCGGACGAATTGAACATTATCTTCGGCGTGGATAACAAGGATTTTGCCGACGCTATCCGCGTCCTGTACAATAGCTTTATCAAGTAATTTGGAGGTTAAGAATATGAAAAAGCTTTACACTGTAGCAGTCTTGGGCGCTACCGGCGCTGTGGGGCAGGAAATGATTAAGATCCTGCAGGAGCGGGATTTCCCTGTGGGCACTTTGATCCCCCTGGCCAGCGCCCGCAGCGCAGGCAAGACCCTGAAGTTCAAGGGCGAAGACGTGGTGATCCGGGAAGCCCGAGAGGATGCATTTGAGGGCGTTGACATCGTTCTGGGCGCTGCCGAGAATGATATTGCCGAAAAGTTTGCCCCCGCCATCGTCAAGGCTGGTGCGGTGTTTGTGGATAACTCCTCTGCCTTCCGTCTGGATCCCAAGGTGCCTCTGGTGGTTCCCGAGGTCAACCCCGACGATGTAAAGTGGCACAACGGTATCATCTCCAACCCCAACTGCTCCACCATCATCACCATGACCGCTGTGAACGCGCTGAACAAGCTCTCCCCTATCCGCACCATGACCACCTCCACCTACCAGGCTGTGTCCGGTGCCGGTGCCGGCGGCCCTATTGAACTGATGGGTGAGGTGGAAGCACTAGCAAAGGGCGAAAGCTACGCGCCTAAGATCTTCCCCTACCAGATTGCATTTAATCTGATCCCCCAGATCGGCGGCGAACAGTACGAGGGCTACACCAGCGAGGAAATGAAGATGCAGAACGAGGGTCGGAAGATCATGCACCTACCCGAACTGAAGGTTACCTGTACCTGTGTCCGTGTTCCTGTTGTCCGCAGCCACTCCATCTCCGTCAGCTGCCATTTTGGCAAGCCCGTGTCCGTGGAGGATGTACGTAAGACCATCGCTGAGGCCCCCGGCTGCAAGCTGGTAGATGACCTGGCAAACAAGGTCTACCCCATGCCCCTGGACACCACTGACCAGGACATCGTTTTCGTAGGCCGTATCCGCAAGGATCTGACCGACGATTGCGGAATCAGCCTGTGGTGCTGCGGTGACCAGGTCCGTAAGGGTGCTGCAACCAACTGCATCCAGATTGCAGAGCTGCTGGTTAAATAACCAATGTGTAATAGAAGCCCTTGGGAAGCTCCTTTGGGAGCATCCCGAGGGCTTTTTATATGCCATGTCTTTTTTGCCAGGCCGTAAGGTAAAGGTTTAAGTTCATCCGTCAAATTTCGATTTATCGGTTAGTAGTGTAGGGCGGGGGCAAGCCCCCGCCCTACGCTGCATTGCAAGCAACTGCCCGATAAACTGGAATTTGACAAGACGCAAAGGAAAAACGGCTCTGCGGTTTTGCCGCAGAGCCGTTTTATAATTAGGTGTATATCTTATTGGTTACCAAGAATAGGGACGACAACAACGCCTTCGCCCGTAGTCAAATCGTTGGAATCAAAGGGAAGCTCAACAGTGTTCGTACCGGGGATCTGACCTGGCTCGAGCTCACTGGCAATCCGCTCAGCTGCGGTCAGTTGAAACAACTCCACATTGGGAGAAACATACGTTTCTTTCATTTCATTCACCTCGTTCATTCTTAGCTGCTTTGCTTAGGACAAAGGAACCTGCACAGGTTCGTCCTTCATGTTAGGCAGTACGTCTGCCCACTGACCAAAGCATGCATCCTCCCATGTGCTGTAGAAGGTATACAGCATCTCCTTAGTCTTATCGGACATATTGTACACAGCATCGTCCATCATATCATCCACAGCCATCATAACGTCCTTCAGGCTCATGCCGAAGCCCTGGTCGGTACCAACATTTTCAACATCTGCTACCACCACAATAGTATCGTTATTACCAACATTGACAGTGATGTAAGGATTGACATAGACATCCATGTCGCCATTAGATGCATTGGTTGCAGCATCACTGCCAGTGATGAGGAATTTGCTGATCAAACCACTGTTTGTTATCACGCCGGCAGCAAAGCTATCATTGCCAACCTCAATTTCTGTCCAGACGTCCTCAGTAATATCAAAATCATCACCGGGCATATCTACAAGGCTGGTGATAACACCGAAATTATCCACGCAATTATCCTTCAGATAATCGTCGAACTGATACTTTGCCTGGTAGTAGTAACCGATGTCTTCCAGTTTATTAATGGAAGTCTTCAGACCCAGATTGACCAGGGTTACCTTGACCCGGTGGCAGGAAACGTTGCCAGCCTGATCGGTAACTGCAAGATACCGCTTGCTTTCGCCGGTGGTCTCATCGATCACGGTTACATCTGTTTCATAGATGATATTATTCTCGCCGTCAGCAAAGGAGATCACGCCAAAGTCCTTAAAATTGTCGTTGGCAGTATCGATAGCAGACAGGGTGCCAGTACCGGACAAGGTAACGTCATTGCCATTCAGATCCAGGGTCAGAGCGTTATTGTCCAGAGCAAGCTCAGTATTGTCCGCAAATAACTCAACAGTTGCCTCAATTCCGGCGGTAAGAGCCTCGCTGGCATCGAACACCCACTGTTCACCCGCATCGGTGGTAACCTTCGTGCCGGTGATCCACAGAGTGCCGTCAGCATTCTTGGACATGACCAGAGGATAGCCCTCGCTGTTGGAATAGTACAGCGTACCGTTCACATTACCACCCTTGGTAAAGGTTTCGTCATCCTCAGTACCGCATTGGACAAGTACCGTGCTCTCATCCTCGGGAAGCGCAATGCCGTAGGAATTAGCAGGTACAGCGTCCTCAGAGACACTAAAGCCTGCCTCACCGGTCCAGCTATCGAGAATGTACAGCTTACTACCGTTGGAAGCAATATCAATCAAACCGCCCCACTGACCGTCGTTACGCAGGACATTGGCTGTACCGCTCAGACGCAGGGTGGAATTGCTCACTCCGATGGCATCGCCGTCTTTGTCAGCGGCACCGTTTGTACCGTAAACAGTACCCGCGGTCATAGTCATCTCTGCCTGATCAGCAAGATAGATATTGTCATAGTTCTGTGCGGAGCCGCCGGAGATCTCACCGCCATTAACCTTCAAGATCGCACTATCGACGAAAATATTACCGCCGTTGCCGGTGGCAAAACCGTCCGTAATCTCACCGTTATTTACGATGGCTTTTGAATAATCATTCGTACAATAAAGGTTGCCGCCGTTGGCCGCCCAACCGCCGGCCACTTTGGCGCCGGAGTCAATAT
>JAZOMH010000043.1:0-3296 GCA_045653785.1 Faecousia sp.
AAACAGGGTCAGAATGAAGAAGCTTTCATCCCGGGTCTTGTCCCTGCGGTAAGGAAGCCGCTGGCCGGACAAAGTCCAGAACTCTCCGTTGTACTCCAGGACCTCATCTGCCATGGGCGGCCGCACGGAGTGCTGTGCCAAGCCTGAGACGAAGTTAAAGTGGACGCTCTTACAAGCATGGTTCCCGTGGTCAATTGCGATTAACATAGTGTATCCTCCTAATTAATGTTTCTGTTGTATTACACCGTTGAGAATGAGTATTTGCAACGGTTATACTCATAATTTTTGAAAATGCGTACAAAAAAAGAGTGGAGACCGCATCGTGCGGCTCCACCCTTTCTTAGATGTCATAGAGTTCCTTGCTTACGGCAATGCAAAACATAATCGTCCAGTCCCTTAAATATGGGATCCCAAAGATAGGTACCGTACTCAATACCGACCTCACAAAGCACATTTGCAAGATTGTTATAGCCTTCACAAACATGAGGGTTCTTCAGATAGTCCATATCGAAACAGGTCATAATCTTTGTCGTACCGTTTTCTTGCAGATGCTTCAGTGTATGTTTCAGGTACTTCAAGGAGTTAACCCCGGGCACCGCAACAACAGTAAGGCCTGTAAGTGAGTTGATTACATCTGCCTTAAGAGGACCTTCTGTCAGCAATACCGTTTGGGTAGGCTTTCCGATCGTATGGGTCCAACCCTCAGCCTTACAACCATCCCGCTTTCCGATACTGGAAATCCAACGGAACTTGCCCTTCCTGACATTGTCAAGGCGGATCTGCAGTCCCTGTATTTTCCCGTCCGGATCTCTTACCGGGATAAGAATACCTCGACGTTCCTGAGCGAGTGTCCATCTTCCATCCTTGGTGTGATAAAAGCCAGGGACACCGCCTAGGTAGTAGCCTTCCTCATGAAGCTGCTTTGCAAGAGCAGAAAAGCCTACCACGGGCATCGTTTTATATCCGTTAGCACAAATCACTTCATCGGAAAGACCTCTTGATAACAAGTTCTCCCGGTGATCCGAAGCCAGTGACAGTTTGCCCAGCAAGGCCGCATAGGTTTCGTGCCTCGAATCTATATCCGTCAAGGGTAATTCGATATCCTGCAGAATGGGTCTGGTAATTGTTCGCTGATCCCGCTTTTTATTGCTGCCTTCATGGGTTAAGCCGCTATCCTTCAGACCAAGCTTTTCCATCAGCACTGCTCGCGCCTTTTTACGATCCACTCCAGAATAATAGGAATACAAATCAAATACGCCGCCACTGAAATGACACCTGGGGCAACAGAACACATCCTTATTCAGGTTTATGTTCAGATGCTTCTTATAGGGATCATCGTCACAGCAGGGACAAGGGATGTTGTATACCGGTTTTCCGTTTTTGGGGTAAGGAATGCCGATCAGAGGGATAATATCGGTTATATGAATTTCGACCATGCAGCCTCCTTTCCGGGGGATGCTTTGTGCATCCCCCTAATGATAAGCAGCTTATGCAGTTGCCTGCTCCATAGAGTAGGTACAAATGAACTCTGCAGCAGCCTTAATGGTTTCGTCACCGCTGAACTTGGTTGCAAGCCAGTTAATTGCGCGAGGTTCCATTGTCAGTATCTCGCCCAAGGTTTTACCGTTGTGCTTCTTGATGGGGCTAACAATGGCACAAGCCTGCTGGAAGCGCTGGTCCGGTGTCAGTTCAACCACTTCGGGTTCCGGATCCGGCGCCGGCACAGCTGTATGTGTTTCGGTGATTTCGGTCTGGGAAGTGTTTGCCTTGCCCTGAGGTGCGCCTGCAGGTGCAGAAGATGCAGGAATTTGGCTACCTGCACCCAGCTCATCAGGAACATCGCTCTCAAAATCATCTCCGGCAGCGCCAAACTGGAGACCAAATCCGGCATTTCTCAGTGCAATACCAACAGCAGCTGTCTGGGCCCACTCGCGGGGTGAAACTGTAGGCTTCAGAGGGTCGTATTTACGGGAAGCCGTTGCCTCCGCAAGGTAACACTCCACCGGATCTTTGTAGCTGACATACACCCGTGCAGCGGCTACGAAGTAATCTTTCACTGCCTCCACACTAATAGCAATCTTGCCTTCAGGATACTTCAGTCGGAACCAAGCCAGCTGAGCCATAACAGGAAGGCGCTTACGTTTCTCCTGTGTGGTCAGATCCATATACTCGACCGCCAAAGGAGTCGGATCAAAACCATCCACCTTGTTGATAGTATTGAGGACAGAAGTCATAGAATTCGGAATACTGTTCTGATTCATACTATCACCTCTTAACCAAACGGGATGTAGGTGAACCGGTACTGAAGCCAAGCCGGCAAGATGGTATTGATCATCTTACCAACCGCAGCGCGATAAGCTTCAGGTGTCGTGGGCTGGAAGCTCTGGAACTGTTTCCGGAAGGAATTGATCACCGTCTGCAGATTGCTCAGTGCTGTGGCCCGCTGATTCTTCAGCATGTCATCAGCCGGAATGCCGAACTGGCGTTCCTGAACCAAACAGGTAAAGAGAGCATCCACAACCTTGTAGTGATAGCTCATCATCGCCATGTTAGTGGTGATGGGCGCAGTTTTCACGAAGTTCATGCAGCTCTCCAGTACGGAGATACGGTACAGCAGCTCCTGATAACCCAAAAGCTGGTCGACGTTCATCGTGCCGTCTGCGATTTTTGCAGTCAGCTGCTGCTTGGTCTGGTAATACTGTTCCAATGTAGTTGCCATAGTAATAATTCCTTTCTACTATAAGAAGTCTTGAATTCTCCGCGCAAGGCGGGTACCACGTTGGTCTGCTTTGGTGTTCCGGATGGCCCGGCACAAAGCCTTTCGTTCGCCCACAATAGATAAGCGAAGTCGTGCACGCGTGATAGCTGTGTACACAATGGCACGAATCAGCATAATTGCGTGTGCACATTGCAGATTCATAATGACGGACTTGTACTGTGCACCCTGAGACTTATGAATCGTGGAAGCATATCCGAGATCCAGCATTTTCAGCTGATCATTCTCATACTCCATGATCCTTCCGTCGCCAAAGTCAATTACCACAGTGGCATCATTCTCCTCACCGGTGATGGATTGAATGTAGCCCACATCGCCATTGTTGACCTGCTCATAGTTCTTGATCTGCATGACCTTATCGCCCACACGGAAACGAAGCTCTCCATAGACAGCTTCTGCTTTTCCCAGAGCCGGCGGATTCACCAGCGCCTGCAAGCGTGCGTTCATCGCATCTACAGAGGTTTCGGTCTTATGGCGGAAGGGAGTCAAAAAGGCCACTCCATCCACACCATATTTTCCA
>JAZOMH010000044.1:0-98720 GCA_045653785.1 Faecousia sp.
CATGGATGTGGTCGACGCCATTGCCAAGACCCGTACCGGCATGCAGGATCGCCCTATTCAGGAGCAGAAGATCGCTTCCATCACCGTGGAGGTCAATGGTGCTGCTTTGGCTGAGCTGAAGAAGCTGCCCGATCCTTACGGAAGATTCTAAAAACTCCGGTGGGGGTAATCCCCCACCCTACACGGGGCCGTACTGGTTTCGACGGGGGTAGTGAGGCCGGATAAGCGAGCCGTGGCGCCTGACCACGATAAAACGGGTACCTTTTAAAATTAACTGACAACAATACTGTTGCTCTGGCTGCCTAATTAGGCGCCCATCCGCCCCGGAAGGTCCACGGGCCGGGCTCGGGTGTGATTTGTGTGGAGACCGTGCGTATGGTAAGCTTTGCCCATACCACGCATCATGAAGCTACTGATTCCGGAAGGGTGTTTGTTCCCGTCCGGCTGAGGGAATGTAAATAACAAACTGCGCCCGGAGAAGTTCTTTCCAAGTTGCTTTCGGACAGGGGTTCGATTCCCCTCGGCTCCACCAAAAGAAAAAGCCGCCCGCAAGGGCGGTCTTTTCTTTTGGTAGTCATCCGTTAGCGTTGAAGCAAACCCGTCTAAATGCAATGCGGATGAGCATTGCTCGCTGCGCCAGGTTGATGGCTTTTATTCCCCCCAAAAACGAAGCCGAGGGTTCCAATAGCGGTAGTGTTTTCATCTTTGCTTCATCGATCCAGGCGTTTAGCCAACACTTCAGTGATCAGCTATACACAAGTTGACAAATTTTACACCGCCTTTTATAATATAACTATCCACTGAAAGGAGTTGTTATTATGACAAGCAACACGAATACTATACCGGAAAAAGAAAATGTTTTAGCGGGAACTGTCGGTGCGTTACTATTTTCTCTTGTTGGCGGTGTCTTGTGGTTTATCCTTTACCAAGTAGGATTTCTTGCAGGTATCAGCGGTCTCGTCGGTGTAGTTTGTTCAATTAAGGGCTATACAATATTTGCAAAAGCAGAGAGCCTGAAGGGCATCATAATCTCAATTGCTGCTGCTGTTGCCGTTATGATTATTGCATGGTATCTATGCCTTTCTTTGGATGTATACAATGCCTACCAGGACTGGTATGCCAATGGCGAGATCGGTTATACAGTCACCTTTCCTGAGGCCGTCAGAAGCGCGTACCTGTTTTTTGAGGAGACTGATATTTTACTGGCATATCTGAAAGATCTGGGCATGGGTTTGATCCTTTGCGTAGTTGGCGCCTACCGCTTTGTGGCAAATACAGTTCAGCGTATTAAGCAGAATAATTCGATTGCCCAAGATATTCCCACCGAAGCAAATGATGTACAGCAGACTGACGAACAGGAACTCAGCTGCTAATCCTTAATTGAAAACACCTCCCTTGGGCAATTCGTCCAAAGGAGGTGTTTTTTGTGATTACCTAATCTGTGGGGATATTCTTCATAGTCATACTGATGCGCTTTCTTTTCTCGTCCACTTCCAGGACACTGACCTTTACCACATCCCCGACCTTAACAACCTCAGAGGGGTGTCTGACCCTGCGGTTGCACACCTGGGAGATATGCACAAGTCCGTCCTGGTGAACACCAATATCCACAAACACGCCGAAATCGATCACATTCCGAACCGTACCGGACAGAACCATACCGGGCTTCAGATCCTTCATTTCCAGCACATCGGTCCGAAGGATGGGAGCAGGCAGCTCATCCCGGGGGTCTCTGCCGGGCTTCAGCAGCTCTTTCGCTACGTCCCGGAGTGTAGGTACACCAATACCACAGCCCTCCGCTAACCTCTCCTCACCGTAGCGCTCAATGCGGTCCATAAGCTCTGACAGTTCCCCGGATTTCACGGCACCCTTATCATAACCACACAGGGCAAGCAGCTTCCCTGCAGCGTCATAGGTCTCCGGATGGACACCGGTATTGTCCAAAATTTCTTTACTCTCCGGAACACGCAGGAAACCCGCACACTGCTGGAATGCCTTGGGTCCCAGCTTGGGAACTTTTTTCAGCTGGGATCTGGAAGTAAACGCACCGTTTTCTTCCCGGTAGGCAACGATATTCTTTGCGATGGCGGAGGTCAGACCGGACACCTGCTGCAGCAGGCTGACAGACGCAGTATTTAAGTCAACACCCACACCGTTAACGCAATCCTCTACAACGCCGCCCAGGGCTTCGTCCAACCGTTTCTGGGGCATATCATGCTGGTACTGGCCCACGCCAATGGCTTTGGGATCAATCTTTACAAGCTCTGCCAGAGGGTCCTGGAGACGGCGGGCAATGGACACTGCGCTGCGGAGGTTTACATCATAGTCCGGAAATTCCTCTGCTGCCAGTTTCGATGCGGAATATACGGATGCGCCTGCTTCGTTAACGATCATATAGCTGACACCGGGAAGATTGCGGATCATTTCCACGGTCATAGCTTCCGTCTCCCGGGAAGCTGTACCGTTACCGATGGCAATATGACGAACATTGTGCTTACGGATCATACGGGATAGGATTTCAATCGCTTCTTCCTTTTTTCTCTCAGAGAAAGTAGGATAGACAACGTTGGTATCCAGAGCACATCCCGTTTCATCTACCACTGCAACCTTACAGCCATTACGGTATCCGGGGTCAAGACCCATGGTTATAAAGCCCTTGACAGGGGGCTGCATCAACAGAGGTTTCAGATTTAATGCAAAATTACCAATGGCCGATTCAGCCGCACGATCGGTCAACGTGCTGCGAAGCTCCCGCTCCGCACTGGGGGCGATCAACCGAGTATAAGCATCTTCCGCCGCGGCTCGCACAAAGGCAGATACCGTACCGCCGGGCTTTAGTGCGCCACGGCAAACCAGAGCCTGTCCCTCCGCACCGGGCAGTGCAACAGAAACTTTGAGAAATTCTTCCTTCTCTCCCCTGTTGATAGCCAAAATCTGATGATTCATCAGCCTGGTAACCGGGCTCTTAAAATCGTAGTAAAGCCTGTAAACACTGTCAGTTTCCGGATCAGTTGCCTGCACGGAGATCACAGCCATGCGCTCCATTTTCAGTCGCAGAGCTTTCCGAATGTCAGCATCATCGGAGATCATTTCCGCTATAATATCCGAAGCGCCTGCCAAAGCATCCTCCAGGGTGTGAACATCCTTTTCGGGATCGATGTAATCCTGCGCCAGAGACGCAGGATCCTCGCCTGTCTGGGCAAAAATCGCAAGTGCAAGAGGCTCCAGGCCCTTCTCCTTAGCCACAGTCGCCCTTGTGCGGCGTTTCTGTTTATAGGGACGGTAAAGGTCCTCAACCTCTGCAAGGGTTACTGCATTTTGAATTGCATCCACAAGCTCCTGGGTCAGTTTTCCCTGACCTTCAATAGAATTGCAGACCTCCTTCTTGCGCTGATCAAGATTGCGCAGATAATTCAGTCTTGTTTCCAGAGTGCGAAGGGCAGTATCATCCATCGCGCCATGCATTTCCTTGCGGTATCTGGCAATAAAAGGAATGGTATTTCCCTCGTCCAAAAGAGTTATTACATTGCTTACATGCTCTCTTTTCCGTCCCAACTCCTCCGCCAGGGTTTCAACGATCTTATCCATAGTCCACTCCTTGTTTTGTTATTGTTTGAGTATATCACAAATTCACTCCTCCTGCAATCCTTGAAGATACAGGAATTTTTTCATTCATACCCCTTTTGGCTTGCTTGTTTCGTGCCATAGTGCTATAATATTTTACATATCAACACATTACGGAGGTGCGTAATGAAAAGAATCAATACAGTATTATCTATACTACTTCTTCTGCCTGCCTTGTCTTCTGGGGCATACGCCGCGACGGAGGGGGCAGTCAGCATCGGTGAAATGCTGTTCTTAAAGCCTGCCCTGATTGTGATGGTGGCAATTCTTGCTGCGCTCACTTTATGCTCCATTGTATTTACTGTGGTCAGCATCCGGTCCAGCACACGTACAGGTTCAATGAAGCTAATTTTGGGTATGTTGTATGTGGCAACCGCCATCGTTCTGGTCTGCGCACTGCTGTGCTATCAGCAATACAGCATTATGAACGAAATCCCCCAGAACACTCCCCCCTCTGCCTCTGCTACAACAGAAGTAACTACAGAGGCAACTACAGAAGCTACTACGGAGGCCACAACTGTACCTCCTACCGTTCCGGAACCCACCTTTGTGCCAGAGAAGTCTCAAAACAGTGATCCGTCCAACTGGGGTGTAAAATGGGAGATTATTGAGCACGGCTCTATTGTGGAAAACTTTAATCGGGCTGACGCTATCAGCTTTGGCAAAGCCGAAGATTTTACTGCAATGGAAGGCATCACCACCTTCCGTGGAGACAACTACCGCTCCGGCGCAACCTACGGCACCGCCAAGGTAGAGAAGCAGGTACTTTCCGAAAAGTGGAAAGCAGATATTGGCTCTCATAACGGTTGGACCGGAAGCGGCTGGACCGGGCAACCCCTGATCGTCCGTTGGGACAAGGAAACTAAGGCGATCATGAATCTTAAGGACTCCAAGAAGCAAAAAGATAATCTTGTAGAGGTCATTTATGCCACCCTGGACGGCTATATCTATTTCTACGATCTGGACGACGGAACCTATACCCGTGATCCGTTGTGGGTGGGTATGAACTTCAAGGGTGCAGGTTCCTTGGATCCCAGAGGATATCCCTTGATGTATGTCGGCTCCGGCGATGTGGTAGACGGTAAAATCCCCAGAATGTACATCATCGACTTGATCACCGGTTCTATCATCCACGAACGCAGCGGCTCCGACGGTTTTGCTCTGAGGAAAACCTGGTTTGCTTTTGATTCGGCACCGCTGGTTGATGCCGAGACGGACACCTTGATCTGGCCCGGTGAAAGCGGCCTGCTTTATACCATCAAACTAAACACCGCATATGACCCTGTGGAAGGAACCATTTCCGTTAACCCGGAGGAGACTGTTAAAGTCCGCTACGACACCACCGCGGGCCGCACGAAGGGCTACGAGTGCAGTTGTGTGGCGGTGGGCGGCTATCTGTATCTGGGTGACAACGGCGGCATGTTCTACTGTGTTGATCTGAACACCATGGCGCTGGTCTGGGCCTTCGACACGAAGGACGATGTAAATGCAACCCCTGTATTTGAATGGGGTAAGGACGGCAAGGGCTATATTTATACCGCCACCTCCATGGAATTCAACCAGGGCACCTCTTATATTTACAAATTGGATGCACAGAACGGCGAAGTGATCTGGGTAAAGGAATACAACGGAATTTACTATGACAAGGATGTTTCCGGCGGTATTCTTTCCTCCCCAATTCTGGGCAAAAAAGGTACAGAGCTGGAGGGTCTGATTGTATACTCCATCTCAAAAGCACCTCAGCCCTGGGAAGGCATTCTGGTTGCACTGAACACAGAAACCGGTGAGGTGGTTTGGGAAAAGACTATGAGTAACTACTGCTGGAGTTCCCCAGCTGCTGTATACACAGAAGATGGTAAGGCTTATATTGTGATCTGTGATTCCGCAGGACGGGTAACGCTGATGAACGGCACTACAGGTGAGGTGCTGAGCACCCTTTCCCTGGGTTCTAATATTGAGGCCTCCCCTGCTATTTTTGAAAACACCATTGTTGTGGGCACCCGCGGACAGCGGATATTTGCCATGTACATCGAATAATAGAAGGCATTTTGATAGACTGCCCCAGGTTGTGTAGCCGCACAATCCGGGGCAGTCTAGTATTTTGTGGCTATTCCGCAACGCACTGTGTACCATTGACATATTCCCGGTGGATTGTTATAATATTTCTGTAAAGAGTAATCCAAAGGAGGGTTCTATATGGAAAAGAAAATCATTACAATCAGTAGAGAATTTGGCAGCGGTGGCAGAACAATCGGCCATCTTGTAGCCGAGAAACTGGGAATCCCCTTCTATGATAAGGATTTAGTGGAACATATTGCTCTGGAATCCGGTTTTGCAAAGCATTACATAGAGGAGCATGGTGAACACGCCCCCGGCAACAGCATCTTCTCCTATGCCTTTGCACATCAGACAGTCCCGAATGTGATGCACGGTATGACTACCGCCGATTTTCTGTGGAATGTTCAGTGCAATGTGATCTTGCAGCTTGCTGAGAAAGGTCCCTGTGTCATTGTCGGCAGGAACGCAGACTATATTTTGAAGGACCGTGAGGACTGCCTGCACGCCTTTATCCATGCAGACAAAGACTTTCGTGCTGACCGTATCGTTCGTCTTTATGGCGAATCCGAAAAGAGCCCCTCTGCACGTCTTCAGGAAAAAGACAAGCGCCGCCGTGTAAACTACCACCACTATACCGGCAGAACCTGGGGTGCAGCACATAACTATGATATCTGTCTGAACAGCAGCACTCTTGGCGTAGAAAACTGCGCGGATATTATTATCTCCCTGGCACAAGGCAAGAAATAATCACATAATTTTACCGGCCTAAGCGTTGTGCTTAGGCCGGTAATTTTTATGACCGTTTTATAGGAATCGGCCGAAAACACATGGCGACAAAACCGAATGCAATCAGTCCGCAAAGCGCTGCGGCCTCCTGAACAAATGTAATTAACGAGAGGGTCAGGATATATTTGACAATATCCACAACCAGGAATCGTACTACTGCCGTTACCAAAAAGGCCCCTGCCAGAATCTTATTATCTGCCAAATTTCCTGTCAGCATCAATGCACTCAGGGCAAGCAATACCAAATACCACACAACAGCAATAATGGTATGAATCCAATTCCCATAAGAAAAGCTACCCAGCAGCATCAAGACGCTATAAGCGCCTGCCAACAGGCTTAAAAGCTGCATGGAGTCGTACTGCATTACGCGCAGAACTACCACAACAGCAGCAAGCACCGCCATGGGCAGAAGCATGTAAAAGAGAATCTGTCCGATATTGCAATCCAAAAGATTGGTAAAACCAAAATAATATACACAGTACAGGAAAAAACCCACACCGGCAAACAGCGCTGCTGTGGCTACCCAACTGCTGCGAAAATCCACATGGTGTCTCGCTCGTCTGTTAGATGCCATAATATATACCTCCTCTTTGCAGATCTTTCCGCAAATAATTATACACAACTCTCCTGCTTGTCCAAGATATTGATATTCACACCGTTTACTTCAACATTCTCATCCGCGCAGATCAAGATGTATTTTACGCCACCGATCACTCTGGTCTCAATCAGGTCGCTGCGCTCCGGATTTACCTTAATGGAGACATCCGGCGTTGTTATTGAGAACTTCTTATTATCAATAATATTCTTCGGGTGAAGCTGGGCTTCAAAGCCAAAGGCCTCGTCAAAATCAACACTGAATTTCGCCACCCGGGATTCCGACACACCACTGGATTTCAGTGCTGTTTTCACCTGCTCTTTTGAGATTAACAGTGGATCCTTGTCTCCACTCTGCTTGTGCAAATCGATGCATTGACAAAGCTGATCGTGGACGTTTTGTACCACTTCAAGGCTGCACTCCTTATCCAACGCAGTAGTCAGCAAAGCCTCAAAGGATTTCTTCTGCTCTGCCGCGGGCTTGGGGGCCTGCACATTAAAAAGCGCATCTACAAACGCCTGGTTTGTGTCCTTAATATTGCGGGTATAGAACATTGCGCCATAAATATTAGCGCTTCTGTCATCAAATGCAGGAAACAAAAAACCTAACTCCGGTGCGCTGACAACCTGGGTAATGCCACCGTCGTGGAACGTCTTTTCCTCCGCCATATAGCGCAGACCGGGTTTTGACTGCTTCACCGGACATACAGCACAAAGCAAATACTTGTAGACGTCACCTGAGGCATCCTGCTGCACGGTGTCATCCTTGCTCTTAAAGGGCACATCATAGCTGTCGCAGCCCACCAGGATCACATAATTGTCGTCATAAGAGACAGTCTCAATGATCTTCTCAAAAAGCTGTCTGCGCAAATTCTCATCTCCAAGGGAACAACTCCGCAAATCCATAAGAAACTTATGCTCAGGACTGCCTGCAACCTGTGCTGTGGAGAATGTAATATCGATGAGATTCTTACCCAGTCCGCCGGAGAGTGTACGCTTCAAAACGCCAAAATACTTCTCCGCTTCATTCTCCGGCATCAACCCAACACTCTGGCTAAAGCTGGAAATAATCTGCTTGTCTGCATTCACATAACAGCCGTAAACTGTGGTCATATTACTGCGATCCCGACGAACTCTGCGTCGGATCTCGCCAACTTCCTTTTCGTTCATAAACACCTCAAGCGTAATCGAATATTATCCCCAAAGGCAATTCCAGTTCTGGCAGAAATACTCCACACCGGAATATACCGTGGTAATCACCACAACACCAATGATGATGCCGTTAAGCACCGGAAATTGTGGGAATGCCATCATCACACATAGCCCAACCATGGTACTGGCAGTCTTTACTTTCCCACTCCAGCCCGCAGCGATCACTGTGCCTTTACCCACCGCCACAAGCCGAAGGCCGGTAACTGCGAACTCACGGGTCAGCACAATCACCAATGCCCATGCGGGGAAAATGCCCCATTCGCAGAAAACCGTCATAGCCGCAATGGTCAGCAGCTTATCCGCAAGAGGGTCCAGAAATTTACCAAAATCGCTTATCTGATCATACTTTCTGGCAATGTAGCCATCCGCATAATCGGTCAGGCTTGCTAACACAAACACTGCCAAAGCAGCCCACAAGGCCCAGTGCCCTGCTACACCGCCGCTGACATACATAAATACAATGAGAAGGGGGATAAACGCCATACGGATCATTGTAATTTTACTTGCTGTAGTCATGCTCATTCCTCCACAAAATAACCGGACAGATCACCGTCTACAAGGCCGTCAATACAAACCTGAACAAATTCACCTTCCGGGATAGATTCCTCAGAAGCGATCCAGACTCTGCCGTCAATATCCGGGGAATCAGCAAAGGTACGTCCGTAAAACTGCTCATATTCCTCGTCAAAACCATCCACAAGCACCGAAAGCGTTTTGCCGATCATCGCTTCATTATAGTCGTCCATAATCCGGGACTGAATGGTTTCGATCATTTGCGCACGTTGCTGGGCCACTTCCTCGTCGGGATGCTCCATTTCAGCAGCAGGTGTCCCCTCCTCCGGTGAAAACGGGAATGCACCCACTCTTTCAAGCCGCATTTCCTTCAAGAATTCACACAGTTCTGTAAACTCTTCCTCTCCCTCACCGGGCAGACCGGTAATCACGCTGGTACGGAGCACCAGACCGGGGATTCTTCGGCGAAGCTTAGCAAAAAGATCACGCAAATACGCGCCGTCCCCCCTTCTGTTCATCAGCTTGAGAATCTTACTGTTGCAATGCTGAATAGGGATGTCCAGATATTTCACAATCTTAGGCTGTGCTGCAATCACATTGATCAGATCATCGTCGATCTCGTCGGGATAGACATAGTGAATGCGAATCCACTGAAGCTTCTCAATTTCACAAAGCTTCTCCAGGAGCTCCGGCAAGAGCCGCTTATGCCCCGGCAGATCCGTACCATAACGGCTGGTATCCTGGGCAACGACGATCAGCTCCTTCACGCCGCTGTCCGCAAGAAGCCTTGCTTCGTACAGCACATCATCCATAGCTCTGCTACGGAAACGCCCCCTGAGCGACGGAATCACACAATAAGCACAGTGATTGTCGCATCCCTCAGCAATCTTTATGTAAGCGTAATGCTCCGGGGTAGTCAGTACTCTTCCTGTTTCCTCCTCCGGCGCATCGATTGCGCCAAAGTCCGCAACCTCACGGCCTGCAAGAAGCTTTTCAATCGCGGGAACAATTTGGGTATAGCTGCCGGTTCCCAAAATGCCATCCACCTCCGGCATCTCCTGGGGAATCTGCTGCTGATAGCGCTGGGAGAGACATCCGGTAACCAGAATCTTACCGATCAGCCCCTCTGCCTTCAGCTGTCCCATACGCAGAATAAAGTCAATCGCTTCAGACTTTGCTGAATCAATGAAGCCGCAGGTGTTAATCACCACCACATCGCAGCCTACCACATCCGCACAAACCACATGGCCCGCTTCCTGGACCCGGTACATCATGCGTTCGCAATCCACCTGGTTTTTGGCACAACCAAGTGATATAAAACCAATATTTGCCATATTACTCCTCTGGAAGATCCTCCGAATCTATAGACAGGGCATCGATCCCCCGTCGAATCTGTGCATAACTATGTCCCCTGCGAATTAACGCGTCTACTGCCTTACGCAGCTCCTTTGGATTACTGCTCTGACTAATTCTCGTTTGCAGAAATGAAAGGATCGCATCGCTCTGGTCGGGATACTCCGCAAGCGCTTCGTCCCAAAGCTCCTTGGGAATCCGCTTTTCATACAGCGCTTGTTTGGCGCGGGAAAGACCATAACCCTTATGAACACACCGGGCAACGATCTGCTCGGCGGTTTTTCTATCATCCACAAGGGAAAGCTGTTCCATCCATTGCACAGCCTCTCTTGCCTGTTTGGGATTTTCACCCTTATGGATCAGACGCTGTTCCAGATCGTCTTTAGAGACACTGGAGGCCGCTACGATTCTGACAGCGCGCATTTTGGCAGACATTGCGCCTGCTGCGGTACGGAGATTTTCCAGCTCATCCTCTGTCAGTTCCATACCCAGGTATAGTCCAAAATCCTCCACCGTCTGCCGGTACAGGCGCATAACTGTATCATTATTAAAGCGAATTGTGTACCTACCCGTCCGATCCGGTCGGGTAGAGAGTGAATCAATCCTCATCGTTAAAATCGTCAGCGCTTACCGCTACAGGGCGCTCAGCCGCCTTTGCGGTCTCACGGGCAGCATTGCCCTGGATCAGATTGGCGCGAACCTGTACCTCCACCTGCTCGGCAACATCCGGGTTTGCCAACAGGAATGCCTTGACGCTATCCTTTCCCTGTCCGATGCGCTCATCGCCCATGCTGAACCAGCTGCCACTTTTCTGAACAATCTCCATCTGGACTGCCAGATCTACCAACTCGCCCCACTTGCTGATACCTTGACCGTACATAATGTCAAAGTATGCCTCACGGAAAGGAGGCGCAACCTTATTCTTGACCACCTTAACGCGGGTTTTGTTACCGATCACATTGCCGCCTTCCTTAATGGATTCTACACGACGGACATCCAGCCGCACAGAGGAATAGAATTTCAGTGCATTGCCACCGGTGGTGGTCTCGGGGTTACCGTACATCACGCCGATCTTCATACGAAGCTGATTGATAAAAATAACCACACAGTTGGTTTTAGAAATAGTACCTGCCAGCTTGCGAAGAGCCTGGGACATCAGACGCGCCTGCAGGCCAACAAAGGTATCGCCCATCTCGCCCTCGATTTCCTGTTTGGGAACCAGGGCTGCAACGGAGTCAACCACAACCGCATCCACTGCGCCGGAGCGGACCAGGGCATCGGTGATCTCCAATGCCTGCTCACCGGTGTCCGGCTGGGAAACCAGCATATTATCTGTGTCAACGCCCAAAGCCGCTGCGTACACAGGATCCAGAGCATGCTCCGCGTCTACAAAGGCAACCTCGCCGCCCATCTTCTGTGTCTCCGCCAGGATGTGCAGCGCCAAAGTTGTCTTACCGGAGGATTCCGGACCATAGATCTCAATAATGCGTCCCTTGGGAACACCGCCGATGCCCAGTGCCGCATCCAAAGCAAGAGAACCGGTGGGGATGGCATCCACATTCATTTCAGGACGATCTCCCAGGCGCATAACAGTGCCTTTGCCAAAATTCTTCTCAATCTGTGCCAGCGCAGTCTGCAGAGCCTTTTTCTTATCAGATGCGGGGGTGGGTGCGTCATAAACTGTCTTTCTTGTAGCCATATTAAACATCCTTCCTGCCAAATTGGGCAAGTACTGCCCTTTCTCTATCATTATAATCCCTGGAACGCTCCAGTATGGTATACCCACTTTCCTCCAGGATCCGGCAAACATCGTTTCCCTGACCCATACCAAATTCAAAGCACAAATAACCGCCGGGCTTCAGCGCTTCGGCATAGTTTTGTGCAATAGACCGATAAAAATCCAGGCCGTCAGAACCGCCATGAAGCGCAAGATGCGGTTCAAAGTCCTTAACACTAGGGGGCAACTGCTCCATTTCCTCCGTGGTAACGTATGGGGGGTTGGATACAATCATATCGAATTTTCCGAGAAAGCTTGCCGGCTTGTCCAGAGCGTCAGCTTTTACACAGGAAACTCTGCCGCCAAGCTTTTGCAGTGCAATATTCTTTTTAGCGGTTGCCATGGCGTCCTGGGATATATCTGCCAAGGTTACCCGGGCATCCTTCACCCTATGAGCGATCGCCAAACCGATGCATCCCGACCCTGTGCACAAATCCAGGATTCTCGGACTGCTGTCAAGAAACAGGGCTTTTTTAATTGCAAGATCTGTGACCGCACAGGTATCATCTCTGGGGATCAGCACCCCCCTGTTCACTTGCAGGGTCATACCGTAGAAATCCCATTCCCCCAGCACATAGGCCAAAGGTTCCCCTGCCAGGACACGGTTGACCGCATCCTCCATTTGAGTGCAGACCGCCTCAGTAGCATACATCTCCAGATCCTTAATCAGTCCTTCCGGGGTTTTGCCTGTGATCCTGCATAGCAGGTTCCGTGCCTGCTGTCCTGCGGTCTGCAGGTCATCCTGAACAGAAAGAGCCCTGCGTGCCTCCAGATAAAGCTGGGACAGTTTCTTTACCACAGGTCCTCCCCCTCTTTCTCGGGAAGAACCGCTTCCAGCGCCGCAATACCCACTTCGATCATACTGTCGTCCGGCTCGACAGTGGTAAAGTTCTGGAACCACTGGCCCGGCGCAGTCATAATTCGGGTAAGGGGATTGTCGTACCGCCCCACAAGGCGGTTGATCTCATAGCTGACGGCTACCACCAGGGGCAAAAGCAGCAATTTGAAACCAAACATGATAAGCGTATACAGAAAGCTGCCTCTCAAGGCCTCCAACCCCGGCACAACAGTTAGCAGCAAAGAAGATGCCACAGAGAAAACCAGAATCGACAGCAAAAGCACCACAAACAGGAAGCTGGTCCCACACCGGGGATGTTTCCGGCTCTGGACGCGCACATTCTCCACAGTAAGAGGCAAGCCAGCCTCGTAACAGCGGATTGTTTTATGCTCTGCCCCATGATATGCAAACACACGCTTCATCTCCTTCATCCGGGAGACCAGCAGCATATACACCATAAAAATCGTGATCCGTACCAGTCCCTCGATGAGGTTTCTTATCAGATTACTGTCGATCCATTTATCAAAGAAGCTGCTGATAATATTGGGCAGCAGGAAGAACAGCAGGACAGACATGCCCATACCCAGCGCCACCGCTGTGCCCACGAGAAAATCCTGAAACTTTTTCTGTCCAAGCTTCTGTTCCAGCCATGCATCCAATTTTGACGCTTTCTCCTGGCTTTCCTCAGGGGACAGATCTGCCGAACGCATCAGTGCCTTAACACCCACCACCTGCGCGTCAAAGAAATTGACCGCGCCACGGATAAACGGCAGGCTTAAAAAGGACTTCTTCGGGCGGATCTTGCGGGGTGTGGTTTCTACCACCAGCCCATCCCTCCCCCGTGTTACCACAGCGTCCAGCTTGGGACCGCGCATCATAATGCCCTCGATGAGAGCCTGTCCACCGATCATTGTTTTAAATTTTTCTTGATTGAGTTGCTTTGTTTTCATGCTGGTTCATCCTTAAGTCGGAAGCACAATAGTGACCAACGTACCGCCGCCTTCAGCGTTGGACAGTTCCAGCTTGCCGCCGTGCATCTGCACAATTTCATCGCAAACTGCCAATCCAATACCGGAGCCACGGGCCTTAGAGCTTCCTTTGTAGAATTTTTTCTTCACCAGAGGCAATTCATCCTCCGGAATACCGGGGCCGTAGTCCCGAATTGTAACAACGATGCTATCGTTCTCAGAGAACATAGCCGCATCGATCTGCTTACCTTCCGAGCCATGCTTGGCGGCATTATCCAAAATATTTAAAAACACCTGCCGCAGACGCTTGGGGTCACAGGGTATTTCCAGAATATCCTCATCGGAATCCGCATAGGAGATCTTAATTCCCTCCTGGGACAAACGACTTCCGTACATATAAATCGTATCCTCAAATTCCGCGCGAATATCCGTCAGTTCAATATTCAAGGTCATTCTGCCGTCCTGAATTCGGGTAAAGTCCAGCAATTCCAGAACCATATCTGTCAGTCTCCCTGCCTCACGGTGAATGATCTTCATTCCCCTGCGGGCATCCGGTGCCAGATCGTCGCTGCTCAAAAGCGTTTCACTCCAGCCGGTAATGGCCGTCAAAGGCGTTCTCAATTCATGAGACAAAGAGGAGATGAATTCCGCCTGCATTTTTTCGTTTTGATTGATTTTAATAGACATTTCATTGATGGTATCTGCTAATTCGCCGATCTCATCATCATACTGGGTCTGGATCTGGGCACCATAACTGCCATTAGTAATCTTTTTCGCCTTGTCCACAATCTCGCCAAGAGGCACCAATATGGAGTGGATATAATAGTTACTGCTCACAAGAACCACCGCAAGAACCAATAGCAGTACCAGCAAGGAAATCAGTGCAATATGGGCAATCTGTCTATCCATAACAGCTGTGGAGGTTACATACCGCAGTACACCAATCACTTCTCCGTTACTGTAGATCATCGGACTTGACACCGCCATGATCCTCTCACCAGTCCCTGGATTCACACCCACATAGGGCTCGATCACCCGATTGGCCATAGCCTTACTAATGTCAGAGGTTGTAGGCGATTGACCGGACCAGCTTCCGTGAGAGGAAGCGACGATCACCCCCTGTGCATTGATAAACTGAAGTTCCAGATCATTTTTATCCTCAAATGTCTGTGCATAGGTAATACAGGACTGGTAGTAAGCATTATAGTTCTGGTTCAGATAGTCCGCAAAGAACTCTGTAGTGCTTCTGGCCCGGTAACGCATGTCCGATTCCATACCGGAATAGTAATACGCAGCAAACACCGCTGTTACCACCAAAACACAAACAAGCCCCAATGCGCACAGAACACTGACTGTATTGATAAGCCATCGATTCCTTAGTCCTTTGACCCGCAGCACAGGCTTCTTGCTCCCCATCATGCGCCCCACTTATAGCCAAATCCCCATACTGTGGTGATATAGGTAGGATTGGCAGTATCATCCTCGATCTTGATACGAAGGCGGCGGATATTTACATCCACGATCTTCAGTTCGCCCTCATAATCCCGTCCCCATACCGCAGACAGAATCTCCTCACGGGACAGAGCTCTGCCCGGATTCTGCATAAACAGCTTCAGGATAGAGTATTCCACCTGGGTAAGGCGGACACGGTTACCTGACTTCTCTAATGTATGGTTGCGGGTATTCATCACAAAGGGACCCTGGGACAACAGCTCGCTGTTTATGCCGGTATCCCCACCGATACGGCGGTACAGCGCATCGATACGGGCAGTCAGTTCCGCAGGAGAGAAAGGCTTGGTAACATAGTCATCTGCACCTGTCATAAGGCCGGTAACCTTGTCCATTTCCTGGGTCCTTGCTGTAAGCATAATAATACCGATCTGCTTACTGGTCGCCCGGATTCGACGGCAAACCTCAAAGCCATCAATGTCAGGCAGCATAATATCCAGGATCGCCACACCAATGTCCGGGTGCTCACGAAGCCTGTCCAGCGCTTCCTGTCCGTTCCCTGCTTCAATGGCATCGTAACCTGCACGCTTCAAATTGATAACCACAAAACTGCGGATATTGACTTCATCTTCAAGAATCAAAACTTTTTTCATTCTTAACACCCTCTTATGTTTCTCCTGTTTTCCAGTCCTGCTGGATCATACGGAAACTATATACCACATTTTCCTGGGTCAGTTGGTAATCCTGGGCATAATCCTCCAGATAAGCGGAATAGATAACAGATTCTGTCCTGTAGAGAACAAACCGGCCTTCTGCAACACTTTGTTCTTCCCTGTTCTGACCGGAGAAGATATACAGCGACAGCAACTTGCTGTTGGTTTTATACTCCGGATCCCACACAGAAAACTCGTACACATTACCGCTGTTGGTAACTGTGATCCTTTGCGCCCACTGGGCATCCAGCTGCATGTACCAACCACCAATAAAATTATGGTAGGTGTACATTTTGTCCACCTCAACACCATCCGTGGTCATAGAATACCATCGGATCAAATGGTGTTCGTCTGCGCGCAGCATGCCCGGCAGCGGTTTCATAGTGATCAAGTTAGGTAATTCCACAAGACCGTCATTATCAATATCATCGGCGTAAATATAGTAGTTACGCAAGGTTTTTACGCCAGTCCCGGATTCATTAGAGAAAGCAACATTGACCATTTTTCCATCCAGAATCGTAAAAACATCTGTAACCAATGCCGTATCACCTGCAGCACTGGCAGTAAAGACAGCCGTTTTACCACCATCAAGCTTACCCACAATGATACGCTTAAGCTTGTCCGCCGGCTGGGACATGGGCACCTCGTTATAGCGCTCCATAGAACCATTTTTTATGCCGTAAAGCTCAGCAACGCCACTGTCCGTATCTGTTTCCCCGGGACGCAGCAGGAACAACTCCGATAAACTGTCCCCGTCCAGATCCGTGGTGAGCAATTTGGAATAATTCACCGATACCAGCTGTACCAATTCATCGTCCAAAAGGGTATAAACAGATGCTGAACGGATCACCTGATCGCTTATCTGACGGCCTACGACGATCTCGACACCGCCGCGACTATCCATATTCACATATTCCACCTGGTCAAAAGCAGTTCCGTTACAGCTTACCGTAGCGGTATTGACATATGTGCCATCCACATCCCGGAAAACGAGGATACGAAGCGGCATTTCCTGGGTGCCCTTTGCAAACAGGAGATACTCCGCCATGCCATCGCCGTCAAGATCTGCCATCTGTACGGTCTGACGGTTTTCACCGGTCAAAGGCGCGCAATATTCCAAGCCTGACATTGCTGAATCCATTGCCGCCTGCAAGTGGTTAAAATCATCAGAACGCTTGGGCAGTTGATACATGTCTTCGACGGTACGCATGGAGCATCCAGTTAATATCAGTACTGCCCCGAGCAGTAAGATCATCAATTTTGCCTTCCTTTTCACAGCAGCACCTCCTCCGTATCAATATACCATAAACAGCGGTAAAAAGATAGTTACTTTACTACCACATTTTCTTTCCCCAACAACCGTTCCAGTTCCTCCAGCATCCGTGCATCCAGAGCGCACTGCGTTCCACGGCGCAGTTTTGTATCCGCAAAGTATACAACCGCAGGATTCTTACCCGGGAACATATTCAGAATCGCCTTTACCTTTCTAAACACGATCCCTTCCTCTGAAGGAAGCTTAAGGTACAGTGTTCCGCTGACAGGCGGCTGCGGGGATGTTTCATTATTTTGCGAGAAATCTGACATTGGCCTTGCGCGGTTAATAACAATCTGGGGTTCTTTTTCCTCACGGATAGACAGGCGGCCGGTAATCACCACAGGTTCATTCTCCCGCAAGTAACCTCCGTACTGGCTCAGTACATTAGAAAACGCCAGCATCTCAACCGATGCCGTATCATCTTCCACAGTTACATAGGCCATCATAGAGTTGTTTCGTGTGGTTTTCATCTTAATGCTCTGTATCACACCGGCGACGCTGATTATTTGATCGTCCTGATAGGCGCTTTCCTCATCCATCAGTGCGCCAATGCTCACTACATGGGTCCCGCGAAGCAAATGCCGGTAATCATCCATAGGATGACCGGACAAATAGATACCTGTGGTTTCCTTCTCCATAAGCATCAGCTCCGCCTTTTGCATTTCCGGCAGTTTCGGAATAGGAATAGATACCGCCTGATCCTCTTCCTGCACCATAGCGAACATGCCCATCTGCCCATCCAGATTCTTCTTTCGGGACTGGGCAATGCTATCCATCATATTTTCATACACAGCCAGCAGCTCGCTACGGTGGTAACCAAAACAATCCATAGCACCACACTTGATAAAATTCTCGACTGCCCGCTTATTGAGCTCGTTTTCGCCCATCCGCTGAATGAAATCTTCCAGACTGCGGAAAGGACCGTCTTTTTCCCGGATCTTTACCATGGCACGGATCAGTCCCCGTCCCACATTTTTCACTGCGCCCAAACCAAAACGAATTCCATCTCCTTCCACCGTAAAGTGGTCATCGGAATGGTTGATATCCGGTGGCAGCGTGGGGATCCCAAGCTCTTTGCATTCCGCAATGTAACCGGATATCTTGGTAGCCGAATCCAGAACCGATGTCATAAGCGCTGCCATGTACTGTTTGGGATAATGACATTTCAGATAGGCAGTCTGGTAGGAAACCACTGCATAGCACACCGCGTGAGCCTTATTAAAGGCATAGTTCGCAAAAGCAACGATCTCATCATAGATGGACTGTGCCGCAGCTTCACTGACACCTTTTGCCATTGCGCCGGAAATCCCCTGCTCCGCATCGCCGTAAACAAAGACCTTCCGTTCCTGCTCGATAACCTTCATCTTCTTTTTGGAAATTGCACGGCGAATATTGTCTGCCTGTCCCATGGTGTAGCCACCCAGAGAACGGAATATCTCGATCACCTGCTCCTGGTAGACAATACAGCCGTAGGTGACCCGCAGAATAGGCTCCAAAAGCGGTGTTTTATAGGTGATTTTTTTAGGATCCAGCTTGTTTGCGATAAACATAGGAATGGAATCCATAGGTCCCGGACGGTACAACGCCACAATCGCTGTCATATCTTCGATGGATGTGGGCTTCATGTTCACACACACACCGGTAATACCTGCGGACTCCAACTGGAATACGCCCTGGGTCTTACCTTCTGCAAGCATGGCAAAGGTCTCAGGATCATTGTCCGGCACCAGATCAATATTGAAATCCGGGTTAAATTTACGAATCTGCTGCTCAGCATCCTCGATTACAGTCAGATTTCTTAACCCCAGGAAGTCCATTTTCAGAAGCCCCAGTTCCTCAATGGTGGTCATGGTGTACTGGGTAACGATAGTATCATCGTTGCGGGACAAGGGTACATAGCTGCACACAGGATCTGCTGTGATCACAACACCCGCGGCATGGGTAGATGTATTTCTAGGCATTCCCTCAAGGCTCATAGCTGTATCGATTAACAGACGAACACGCTCGTCTACATCGTACATTTCCTTGAGTTTTGGCGAAACATTCAACGCCTCTTTCAGGGTAATATGCAGCGGCATGGTAGGCACAAGTTTCGCCACTACATCCGTCTCCGCATAAGAGAAGTTCAGAACCCGGCCAACGTCCCGGATAGCGCCCCGGGCAGCCATAGTGCCAAAGGTTGCGATCTGTGCCACATGGTCTGCACCGTACTTCTGCACCACATAATCGATGACCTCACCCCGGCGTTCCTGGCAGAAGTCCGTATCGAAGTCGGGCATACTGACACGTTCCGGATTCAAAAAACGTTCAAAGATCAGCGCATACTTCATGGGGTCTACTTCTGTAATGTGCATACAGTAAGCTACAATAGAAGCCGCACCGGAACCACGTCCGGGACCTACAGGAATTCCGGATTCCTTCGCAAAGCGAATAAAATCCCAGACGATCAGATAATAGTTCACATAGCCCATGCGGCTAATCACGCCGATCTCATACTCCAGCCGTTCCAGATAGCTCTCCGGTGGGTTCTGGTACCGCTCCCGGAAACCATCCATACAGAGCTTCCGGAAATATTCTTCGTTGGTATAGCCTTCCGGCACTGGGAAGGACGGCAAGTGATACTGATTGAATTCAAATTCTACATTACAGCGCTGGGCTATCTTTGCAGTATTTTCAAGTGCTTCATCGCAGTTAGGAAACAGCTGACGCAGCTCTTCCTCGCTCTTAAGATAAAACTCTTCCGTTTGAAACTTCATGCGACCGGGGGTATCAACAGTCTTCCCTGTCTGGATACACAGTAGCACATCGTGCATTTTTGCATCCTCCCGACGCAGATAGTGGGCATCGTTGGTAACCACCAGGGGAAGTCCTGTCTCCCGGGAAAGGCGCAGAATCCCCTGATTTACCGCCCGCTGCTCCTCAATGCCATGATCCTGCAGCTCCAGGTAGAAGTTATCCTCTCCAAAAATTCCAGCAAGCTTCAGCGCATATTCCTTTGCCGCCTCATAATCCTCATCCATTAGCCGCTGAGGAATGGCGCCTGCAAGACAAGCACTTAGGGCGATCAAGCCATCGTGGTATTTTTCCAACAGCTGGAGGTCTACCCTGGGTTTCCCGTAAAAGCCGTTGGTGAAGGCTTCGGATACCAGCAGGCAAAGGTTCTCGTAGCCTTTTCGATCCTTGCACAGCAACACCAGGTGATAGTTATTGTCATCCACCTTATAAACACGGTCTGCCATGGTACGGGGTGCCACATAAACCTCGCAGCCGATGATCGGTTTCACACCCGCGGCCTTTGCTGCCTTGTAAAAATCAATGCAGCCGTACATAACACCATGGTCCGTCAATGCAACGGCATCCTGTCCCAGTTCCTTGACCCGGTCCATCATGGCACCAATACGGCACGCGCCATCCAGGAGGCTGTATTCAGAGTGGACATGCAAATGTACAAAACTCATCTTTCTGTCTCCTTTGCCAACAGTACCAGCTTTTTTAAGCGATGGTTCATGGCAGGTTTTGTGATCGGCGGCTCCATCATAGCCGCAAGCTCCGTCAGGGAATTCTCAGGGTTTTCTATTCGCGCCAGCGCCGCCTGCTTCAGCTTCAAAGGCAAACTTTCCAAAAGCCCCCTCTGTTCCAGGGTGCGAATCGCAGCAAGATGCTCCTGCGCAGCCTCTACTACCTTGGAGGTATTGGCATCATCACAGTTACAGCGGCGGGTCACTTTGTTGTTCAGTTCCTTTTCCAGGCGAGCCTCCATGATTCCCATTGCGGCAATCGGAGCTCCTAAAAATGTAAGAAAGTCCGAGATCAGTTCACTATTCTTCAGATACAGCACCTGTCCGCCATTCCTGGGCGCGGTCTTAGGATAAAACCTCAACACCTCCTGAACAAAGGTGTATGCCTCCCTGGCAACACTATGGTGGGTCGTTGCAAGCTCCAGATGGTAGCCCTTTGCCGGATCTGTTACCGATCCACCTGCCAGGAAAGCACCACGCAAAAAAGAAACTTTGCAGCAATCGTCCTCCACCATAGGCAGGTTAATATGCAGCGACAGAGTGTCCGCAGGGTCAAAGCCATAGGCATGCATCACAACAGCAATCTTATCGCGCTGATGGATCTGAAAAATCATCTTGCCGGGAGTATCTGTTTCCGGCATTACATCAAAGCCAATGCCAAACGCCTTTTTAAATAATTTGGGCAGGATCTGCGCAAATTCACGGCTCTCTGTAATAATGCGAATACCCTCGTCGTTAAAATTATTGCAAAAAAGCAATATTCCAAAACATTGCGCCAAGGCACAGCAACGTTTCTGCGGGAAATTGCGGCAAATCTCAGTTTTAACATTTCCGGAAAACGAAACAGCCACAGACTTCCCTCCCTTCATTTTGACCAAATCCTCACTTCTGGCTCCAACCGAATCCCGAAAGCATCAAACACTTTATCAGAAACTTTCGCAAGAAGCTGTTTAACATCCTCTGCCGTTGCACCGCCAAGATTTACAACAAACCCCGCATGTTTTTCAGATACGGCAGCGCCACCAACCTGCAGTCCCTTCAAGCCTGCCTGGTCAATAAGTGCAGCGGCATAACCGCCTACGGGACGCTTAAAAGCAGACCCTGCCGACGGAAGATCCAATGGCTGTGAAGCACGCCGTTTCCCCATCAGTTCCTGCATCACAGAGCGAATCTGTTCCTCCGGTTTCGGTTGCAGTGCAAAGACCGCGCTGACAACAATCAGCTGTTCCTCTTCAATACGGCTGTGCCTGTAAGAGAAACCCATTTCCAATGCATCGATCGTTTTCACTTCTCCGTCCATGGTCATAACATCAACGCTCGCACATATCTGATCGATGGTACCACCGTAAGCACCGGCATTCATATAAACGCCGCCACCCACAGTTCCAGGTATGCCATGGGCAAATTCCATCCCACCCAGACCATGGTTTGCCGCAAATACAGCAGCTCTTGCCATGGTCACACCGGCGAAGACACGGATCCTATTCCCGGACAGAATCTCCATGCCGTCCAGGCAATCCTTCAAACAGATCACCATTCCGCTTACGCCCTCGTCCGGTGCCAGAACATTGGTTCCTGCTCCCAGTATAACCGTTTTAATGTCCAATAACTTGGACGCTTTTAGTGTTCTGGACAGTTCCTCAGTGGATTTCGGGAAAACCATGATTTCGGCAGGACCACCAATGCGAAATGAAGTGTGCCTTGCCATGGATTCCGAAAAAACTACCTCTATATCCGGTAAAAATGCAGTAATTTTCTGCTGTAATTGTATTTTTTCCATCATAAACGCCTCCGGGTGTATGATCTCATATACTATATCATATTTTCCACAGATATGCAATTATTACAGATAGTAATTTTCTGTAACTTACAAAAAAATTCTGCCGTGAATTCACGGCAGAATTTTTAATCAGTCTTCCTTCATTGCTTCTATGAGAAGCTGCTTATTGGTTGCAAAATTATCTTCAGTCAGTTCAATCACATGTGCACCGCTGCTCTTTGTCGCAAAGTAATATTCGCCATCCATAGGAATCCGCTGGGACACGATCTCCACCTCTGAGAGCATAGGCAGCAAAGCCATAGCCAGACCCATGATCTCCGTATTGGACATATCCGTTGAAATCATAGGGATCACTTCACGGATCAAGCTGTAAACCTCAGTGGCACCCAACTTTTTAGCAGTATTAACAAGCTCCATGAGGACCGTTCTCTGACGGTTCGTCCGGGCAAAGTCATCGCCGATAGCACGAATTCTGGAATAAGCCAGTGCCTGAGATCCGGTAAGGTGATTCACGCCCTCCTTTAAATCCCAATTGAAATTTTCTTCAACATCCCAGTTACCGCGACGATTCAAGTATTTTGCCTCAGCAGCTGTAAGCTCAATGTCAATGCCGCCAATGGCATCAATGGCACCCATGAAACCGGAAAAGTCGATCTCCACATTGTAATCAGCAGATACGCCGAAATTATAATCCAAGGTCTTATTCAGCAGATCAAAGCCGCCAACCATATAAGGAACATTAATGCGTTCATTATAATGGTCAGGAATATAGACCCACATATCACGCATAAAGGATGTCATGGTAAGCGTCTTCTTCACTGTATTGATCGTGCAAAGGATCATAGCGTCGGAGTGCATGCGTGCACCCTCATTACTGCGGCGATCCTGGCCTACCAGCAAAATATTTATTACATTTTTAGAACTCAGAATAGTTTGCGCCTGCTGTACCACAGGGTCTGTTTCCATGGTTTCCTGGTTACCAAGCAAACTCTCAAGCATCTCGTCAGAATACGTTTCCTCACTGGGATCAATTCTGTTGATATCATCCAGAATACTGTCTGTCCAAATATACAATCCCAGTACGCCAACAAGCAGCAACGCTAAAATGCACCCCAGAACGATCAAAAGCTTGACCTTCCAGGACATGGGTGTTTTCCCCTCTTTCATAGCAATGAGGTACCTCCAATAATCGATCTTTATTTCATCTATTCCCCGACAACAAGCGTATTATCGGAAAATTCGGGCACGCACGCGGAAATCGTTTGCCGTCATTGGTAGGATAATCTTACTTTTCTACGATCTCCAAAATCTCCATAGGGCAAACCTTAACGCAGATACCGCAAGAGATACACTTGCTGGTAGTACCACCCTCCGGCAGGACCATAACCTTCATAGGACACGCCTCAACACACTTGCCGCAGGAGGTGCAGGTCTTCTTGTTAATCATGTAAACGCCGGTCTTGGGATTCTGGGTAATGGCACCGGCTTCGCAAGCCTTCATGCATTTGCCGCACTGAATGCAGGTCATGGGCTTAGCGCCGCTTCCCTTCGCCGTAATACGGATGCAGGATAGATCCTCATTAAACTCTTTATAGAACGCAGTGGAGCAAGCACGGACACATTCCAGGCAAGCCATGCACTCAGCATTTTTATTAACAGTCAGCCTTTTCATAGAAATTGACCCCTTTTCCATTTTATTCTCAGTAATTATACTCGAACTTGCCCCAAATAGCAACGACAAAATTTGATTTTCTGCAAAAATTAACAAAATATTTATCTCACTTTTAGTGTTATGGCGTGTAGAAACCGAAATATTGGACATACTACTATCGTATTCTATATACAGGAGAGTTATTATGAAAAAAATACTTGTATTATTTTTAGGTGTTGTGCTCATTGTTTCCCTTACCGCTTGTGGCAGAAGAAACAATGCCGAAACAAGCACACCAACTACCGCTGCCCCCACGACTACCCCAAGTACCGGTAATACCATGCTGCCCACCATTGAAACCAACATTCCTGACCCATCTGTAGATTCTAGTATGCCGATGTACACCGAAGACACCAATGCAACAACCGGTACTGATCACATGAACGGAACTGACGCTGCAGGCGGCACACACAATGGCACTGGTACTAAATAAAACCGGGGCAAAGCCCCGGTTACATATTTATAAAACCGTAATATAGCGGCCCAGATTCCTCTTTAATCGTTCTGCAGAACGGACGGCACAGGCAACATAGTCCTCAGGCTCTTTTTCTTCCTGCCAGGCAGCAGTAATTGAGGTACCCGCGCAAGCTGCAGCACCATGGCCCAATTTATCAAAAGCAAAGCTACAGTTTTTAGCGTTGGCATTGGGATAATCGAATCCGTCAAGCAGGAAAAATAGGTTCTTGAATTTAGGGCGAAGTGTTCGCAAGCTCTCTGCAGAAGATGCGCCAGCTACAAGCCCGACAGAGGAATAACCGCATTTACCAACAAATGGCGGTGCATAACGGTTTACAATATCCGCCATTGCCATATGGGCTAAACGGGAACCGGACAGCAGATCCTGAATCTCAATTGCAGTTTTATTGGATGTTCTGGCTACCACGAAAAGATCCTTGCCGGAAGCCTCCATTCTATCGATATACGGTCGCATAACATCACTGCCTGCATACGCCGATAGGATCAATCCATCAAATTCCCAATAAACACCTTCTCCAAACAGCCAATGGGCATTACGCTCCGCACTTATAGGCGAAAGGGTATCGATACCATCCAATAAGACATAATATCCCTGGGCTTTTGCATGGGACAAAACATCCCGCAAGATTTCTACACCTAAACCGCCCATTAGCGCGAATTCTCCGAAATGAAGTCGTACAGCGGGAACATGTGCTTTCAACCCGGCAAGCAACTCCTTGCAAAAAACGCCGTATGCTTCAGAATAATTTCCCGTCTGTTCAAGCAGCTGGGGTGGAATATGCTCAGGCAGCACACCAAGGTCCAAAATAAGCGGATTTTTCATCTTTCTGATCTTTTCCTGCAATTTATCAACAGACATAAAAACACCCCGATTCGTGCTTTTTTATGATTATAGCACAATTTTTTCCTTGTGAAAAGAGAGAAACCTTTCCTCGGGTGATTTTTTTACACAAGGGAATACTGTTATCAGACGGAATAACCGTCGTTTCGCTAAAGGAGGAAATGTCATGGGCATAAAAGGCTGGGCTGTAACAATGGGTATCGGTGCAACGGCAGGCGCTGTCGGCATAATGATGATGTCCCGCACCAACCCTACCAGAAGATTGGCGGCACAGGCTGCCAGCAAGGTCGAGGATGCCGCATGGAAGGTATCCGACAAGCTGACCAGAAAATTCGACCTGTAAGAAACAAGGCGACACCATTGGTGTCGCCTTGCACTTTAGTTTACATGGATAGCTATGCTGTCATCCATCACATCCAGCGCAATTGCGCTGATTGGTGATTCAAAGGATTCAATGATCTTTTCAGAAATTGGATCTTCCAGTTCCTTCTGAATGGTACGGCGCAGATTCCGGGCGCCGTAGGTAACAGAAAAAGCATCCTTGACCAATTTTTCACGAACTGCAGGTGTCCAGGTAATCTGCAGCCCACGAAGGCTAAGGCTATGCCGCAGTTCAGAGAGCATAATATCTGCAATTCCAAGAAAGTTCTCTTCCGTCAGATGGTTAAAGGTGATAATTTCATCCACACGGTTGATAAACTCCGGGCGCAAAAACTCCTGCAAGGCCTTCATTGTTTTGTCCTTAACCATATCCTGGTCGCTTCTGCCAAACCCCAGGCCGCCAACCCTACCCTCAGAGCCGGCATTGGAGGTCATGATAATGATGGTATTTTCAAAATTCACCACTCTGTCCTGAGCATCGGTGATTCTGCCATCGTCCAAGACCTGCAAAAGCACATTCAGCACGTCCGGATGGGCCTTCTCGATCTCATCAAACAGCACCACACTGTAGGGTCTGCGGCGGATCTTCTCCGTAAGTTGTCCGGCTTCATCGTAACCAACATAGCCAGGAGGTGATCCGATCAGTTTGGAAACCGTATGCTTTTCCATATATTCCGACATATCCAGCCGGATCAGCGAATCTACACTGTTGAACAAATCATCCGCAAGGCGCTTCACCAGTTCCGTCTTACCCACGCCTGTAGGACCGACAAAGATAAAGGAAACCGGTCGTTTCTTAGGACTGATACCCACACGGTTTCTGCGGATGGCCCTGGAAACCGCGTCCACCGCTTCATCCTGACCAACAATATGCTCACGCAAACGGTCAGAAAGACCCTTAATCTGTAAATACTCCTGGGCTTTGATCTTGGACGCAGGTATCTTGGTCCAAAGCTCAATGATTCGGGCAAGATTCTCCATGGTAACAGCGGGCGCGGGAATCTGCTCCAGACGCTCAATTTCCGCAGCAATCTGACACAGCTTACTGCGAATCACAGCAAGACGCTCATAATGCTCATTCTCGGTGTCATCCGTAAGCATTTTCAGCTCCAGTTCGTAATCATCCCGTTCCTTTTTCTTTTCCGCGAGTAAGGATATTTCCTTACATTGCAGATTTACATCAGAACAGGCCTCATCCAAAAGGTCGATGGCCTTATCCGGAAGGAACCGGTCGGTAATATATCTTTCAGACAGAACAACGCACTGATGGGCTATCTCCGGAGAGATCGTAACCCCGTGGAATTCCGCATAAGCCTTGGCAATTCCCTGCATGATCTGGCTGGCCTCCTCAATGGTAGGCTCTGCCACGGAAACCGGCTGGAAACGCCGTTCCAGTGCCGCATCCTTCTCAATATGCTTGCGATACTCATTAAAGGTTGTAGCGCCGATTACCTGGATCTCACCACGGGACAGGGCAGGCTTTAAAATATTCGCCGCATTCATAGAGCCTTCCGCATCCCCTGCGCCCACAAGATTGTGGACCTCGTCAATCACAAGGATAATGTTTCCATTCTCCCGGATCTCACTGACCAGGCTCTTCATACGGCTCTCAAACTGCCCCCGGAACTGGGTGCCTGCAACCAACGCAGTCAAATCCAGGAGAAATACTTCCTTGTCACGAAGTTTGTAGGGTACATCCCCGGCTGCAATCCGCTGGGCAAGGCCCTCTGCAATAGCCGTCTTGCCAACACCGGGCTCGCCAATCAGACAGGGGTTGTTCTTCTGGCGGCGGTTCAGAATCTGAATCACCCGCTCGGTCTCCACATCTCTACCGATGACCTTATCCAATTTTCCCTCTCTTGCGCGACCTGTAAGGTTCATGCAGTAGGTATCCAGAAACTTATGTTTCTTGGCCTTTTTCTTGGCGGTTTCCTGTTCCGCACCTTTTCCGTCATTACCGGGTTCTTCCCTTTTTGTCGGCATATTACCTCCAAAAAGCTGGTTCAGCATGGGGAAAGTTGCAGTCTGGCTGTCCACCTCGTCGTCATGTTCACCATTTTCGTCCATCTGGCCGAACATGCTGCTCATTTCGTCTGTCAGATTATCCAGATCCTCGTCCGAAAACCCCATCTGCTTTACAGCGGATTCAATTTGGGGAATTCCCAGGCTGCGGGCACATTTCAGGCAATAGCCTTCGTTCATAGTAACGCCGTTTTCGATCTTAGTAATGAAAACCACGGCCATATTCTTCTTACATTTCGTACACAATTTCGGCTGCATACTCAATCACTACCTTTCTTCCGGACAATATAGCATATATTCTCCGAAAAAAGAAAAACAAATTATGAATTATCAGGACATTCAAAAATTTGGATGCCATCATCATACCACAGATGCGTCATATACAACCCACCGGGCGGTACAGTAGGTCCGGCAGCAGTACGGTTTCCGGAATCCAGGATTCGTCCGATCTCTGCAGGCTTGATTTTTCCCTCCGCTGCATAAACAACAGTTCCCGCCATAGCGCGGGCCATATTGTACAGAAAGCCGTTGGCGCAAACTCTCAAATAAATCAGATTACCTTTGCGTTCCACATTATAATAATATACAGTGCGGACCGTAGATTTTACATCCGTTCCCACAGAACGGACCGCAGCAAAGTCATGGGTACCCACAAACTGATCTGCCGCCTCCTGCATGATCTTCTCATCCAGGTGTCGGGGATAAAACCATGCCCGATTCACATAAAAGGGATCCCGCACCCTGGAATTGTAGATCACATAGGTGTACTCCTTCCGGGCGCAAGAGCCTATCGCATTAAAATCCTCATGGACATCAAAGGCTTTCGTAACCACTACATCCGCAGGCAAGTGCGTATTAAGAGCATAGGGCAGTCTGTCCACCGGGATCGTTGACACGGTACGGAAGTTAGCCACATAGCATTTAGCGTGAACACCCGCATCAGTGCGGCCACAGCCCGTTACATGGACATCATGCCCCACGAGCATACTAATTGCCTTTTCCAAAGTCTGCTGTACGGTTGCCAAATTTTTCTGCATCTGCCAGCCATGGTATGCAGTTCCCTCATAGGTCAAAAACAAAGCAATATTCCGCATAAACACCTCACAGACCAAAGCCGCGCAAGGTAATCACCGCCGCAGCCAGCACTACGCAAAGCCCAAAGGTCTTATAATCCCGCAATTTATAACGCAGCAGCTTCATTTTTGTGCGCCCGTCGCCCCCCTGGTAGCAGCGGCATTCCATGGCGGTCGCCAATTCATCCGCACGGCGGAATGCGCTGATAAATAACGGTACCAGAATCGGTACAAGAGCCTTCACTCGCTGCAGAATATTCCCACTTTCAAAATCCGCTCCCCTTGCCTTCTGGGCAGACATGATCTTGTCCGTTTCCTCGATGAGCGTAGGGATAAACCGAAGCGCTATGCACATCATCATAGACAGTTCATGCACGGGAACACGGATTTTCTTCAGCGGCCCTAAGAGGGATTCCAAACCGTCGGTCAGAGAAATGGGAGAAGTGGTGTAGGTCAGCAGGAATGTACCGCAGATCAGCATAAGAATGCGGATGACCATAAAGAACGCCCGCACCAGACCTTCCCAGTAGACACGTATCACCCAGAATTGAACCAAAATCTTCTCGCCAGTTGTGAAAAACACATTCAATATTCCCGTAAAAACAAGAATAAACATCAGCGGCTTCATACCATGGAGCAAAGATTTCAAAGGAATCTTTGATACAGCAATCGCTGTGGCTAAAAATGCAAATACCACAGCATAGGAAGCCCAGGAAGCAGCCGTAAAGAGCGCAACAATATACACCACCAGAACCAGGATCTTCGTTCTGGGGTCCAGACGGTGCACAGGAGAATTCCCCGGGAAATATTGACCCAGTGTGATATCTTTAAGCATTGGCATTCCCTCCCCGCAAAGAGGTAAGGACCTTTACTGCCTGCGTCACGGTATATACACGAGGCACATCAACACCAAGCCGATTCAGTTCCAGAAATACTCTGGTAATATCCGGAATATCCAGCCCCATTTCCAGAAGCTCATCTGCTCTGGAAAACACCTGCTCCGGTGTGCCGTCCATAGTCAGCTTTGCCCCGTTCATAACCAATAGGCGGTCTGTAAGCCGCGCCACATCCGACATAGAATGGCTCACCATAATAATGGTCGCATTCATTGCCTTTCTGTAGGCATCGATATTTTTAAGAATATCCTCTCTGCCTTCCGGGTCCAGACCGGCTGTAGGCTCATCCAGAATCAGTACATCCGGTTCCATAGCAATCACACCGGCAATTGCGACCCTACGCTTCTGTCCGCCGGACAGATCAAAAGGAGAGACCTGAAGTTGTTCCTCAGTAATTCCGACAAAACCAGCCGCCTCCCGAACACGGCGGTCAATCTCCTCAGGCTTCAGTCCCATATTCTTCGGACCGAAAGCAATATCCTTGTAAACCGTTTCCTCAAACAGCTGGTACTCCGGATACTGAAAAACCAGACCTACCCGAAAACGGCTTTGACGGGTGAGTTTTTTATCCGACCAAATATCCTGTCCGTCCAAAAGCACGCTGCCTTGTGTGGGCTTAAGCAAGCCGTTCAAATGCTGGATCAGCGTAGATTTTCCGGACCCGGTATGGCCAATAATTCCAATAAACTCTCCCCGTTCTATGCTGAACGACACATTCTCCAGCGCAGTATGCTCAAATGGCGTACCGGCGCTGTATATGTGATGTAGGTTTTTAACCTGCAAAATTGGTGCCACTTTTTCTATCCTCCGTCAAGCCTTTATCTGCTCATAAAGTGCCTGCGCACATTCCTCCGCGCTGAGCCTGTCCAAGGGCAGTGCGAAGCCGTACCGATTTAGTTCATTGCAAAGTTCCACCGTTTCCGGTGCAGCCAAACGGATGCTGTGCAGGAGCTCTACCCGGGAAAACACTTCCCGTGGTGTGCCGTCAGCAGCCACCTGTCCCTTGCTAAGTACCACCACCCGCTGGGCTCTGGCAGCCTCATCCATATGATGGGTAATCAAAACTACCGTGATCCCCTTTTCCTTATTAAGCGTAGTAATCGTTTCCATCACCTCGCGGCGGCCCTTAGGATCGAGCATTGCCGTAGGTTCATCCAAAACAATGCACTTAGGCTCTATGGCGATAATACCGGCAATCGCCACCCGCTGCTTTTGACCACCGGACAAAAGATGGGGCGCGTGGTCCCGGTATCCGTACATTCCCACCTGTTTCAGCGCGTTATCCACACGCTGACGGATCACAGGACTGGCTACTCCCAGATTCTCCGGGCCAAAGGCAACATCCTCTTCCACCACATTGGCAACGATCTGGTTGTCCGGATTCTGGAACACCATGCCAACATTGCGGCGAATGGATATAAGCTGTTCTCCATCTGCGGTGTCCATACCACAGACATATACCTTACCGCCACAGGGAAGCAATATGGAATTAAAATGCTTGGCTAGGGTAGATTTTCCCCAACCGTTGCTGCCAAGGATTGCCACAAAACTGCCTGCGTCAACAGACAGATTCATATCCTCAAAAACCAGAACATCCTGACCATCTTCCCCACCGGGGTAGCTGTACGCCAAATGTTCAACTTGGATTGCCTTTTGCAATTTAATTCCTCCCATTTAGGGTGTCCATCTCCCGGCTGCACCGCAGGGCAGCATCAATCCGGTTGAGCGAACAGGAAGACCAAGCTCACCCACCGCAGTTTTTCCGCCACAAACACCGCCAAAAACAATGTCAGAGGCATATCCAACCGCCGAGGGTGCCAGGCCAGTTGTGTATGAATTAATAATAACAAACAAAGGATTATCGGTGAGTAGCTTAGCAGTTTCCAACAGAAACGGATAGAAGCTGGTCTCCATTTTCCAAATCTCGCCACTGGGTCCCCGACCGTAGCTGGGTGGATCCATGATGATGCCGTCATAGCGACGTCCACGGCGGATCTCCCGCTGTATAAACTTGCCGCAGTCATCCACAATCCAGTGGATTGGTTTATCAGCCAATCCGGAGGACTTTGCGTTTTCCTTTGCCCATGCCACCATACCCTTAGAGGCATCCACATGGTAAACCTCCGCGCCGCCGGCAGCAGCCGCCAATGTGGCACCTCCGGAATAGGCAAACAAATTCAGAACCCTGACCGGTCGACCGGCAGAAGCCACCTTATCGCGGATAAAGTCCCAGTTGGCAGCCTGCTCCGGAAACACACCGGTATGCTTAAAGTTCATGGGCTTAACATTAAATGTCAGATAATCCTTATAGCGTATCTGCCAGCGTTCCGGCAGGTTATGGTCAGACCACTTCCCACCACCGCTGTTGGAACGAATATAACGTGCATCATATTTTTTCCAGCCCGGATCTGCATGTGGTGTGTCCCAGATCACCTGGGGATCCGGACGGACCAGCAGGTACTTCCCCCACCGTTCCAGCCGTTCTCCATTGGACGTGTCCAGGACCTCATAATCCTTCCATTCATCGGAAATCCAAATCATTTATATCTCCTTATATCAAGGGTTTGTGTTTCGAGAGTTTCCGGTAGACAACTTTGGTGTGGTTGCTTCCGTAGGTGCAGAGCTACCCGTTTCATTGGGCGTTGTAGGTGTGGAGGAATTCTGAGTTGCGGGCGGCTGTGTGTCCCGGATCTGTTCCCAACCTTCCTTAGTGTGAACAGTACACACCTTATAAGCTGAACTTATACCGCTGTTGATGGAATTACTGAAACCCTTAAAACTACCATCCTTACCATCATCCGTAATCAGATATACATAGTCATCCCGCAGGAATGTGCTGGCCAAGCCATAGTTGGCAGCGGCAATGATCTCATCGATCTCCGATTTTTTCAACTTCACAAGCGCCGTAGGCTTGATCTCCACACTCTTATCCACAGAGGCATAATGCTTGCAGTATTCATTGGCCACAGCACTGCCAACAGAACAGTATTCCATAGCCACATGCTTATCGCAGCTGGCAGTTGGTACATCCTCGGGATATACCGAAACAGTCTCTACACGGCCGCCTCTGGGGTCATTCTTGCAGGCGTCTGTTGCAATCTTTCCGGAATCCAGGCAAATAGAAACAGACCGCATTTTCCCGGAATCGTACAGTGCGACATTTTTCAGGCCCTTGTGCAAAGGTGCCATAACATTGTTCCACAGGCGGGAGGCAGGGTTATAGCTACCGCCGACCAGATTGATGGTCTCCGGCTGGTCGTAGCCGCACCATACGGCTGCGGTATAGTAACCGGTGTAGCCACAGAACCAGCGATCACGGAAGCTGGAGGTAGAACCGGTCTTACCGGCAACGCTGATGCCGGAAATCGCCGCGCCACCACCAGTACCGCTGTTGACTGCGTTTGTCAGACAGTAGTTCATATAGTTGACAGACTTTTCACTAAGGATCTCTCTGGACTCCTGGGTGTTGGAGAGCACCAGATTGCCCTTGCTGTCATAAACCTTGGTCCAGGTCCTGCCGTTGCGGTAAGTGCCCTCATTGGCAAATGTGGCAAAAGCGTTTGCCATATCACGGACGGTTACACCATAATACTGAGCACCCAAAGCAAGAGAAGAAAATTGCAGGTCAGATTCCATCAAGGTAGAAATTCCAAAGGAATCCTTGGCGAATTCATAACCATAGCTGGTACCGATCTTGGACAGGGTGTTGGCCGCCACCGCGTTAACAGAGCTGGTGACGCCACCGTAGATGGTATAGGAATAGTCATATCTGCGGTCATCGTTCCGAGGCCATGCGCCGTCATCGTAAGTGATGGGCAGGTCCTTGATGACAGTAGCAGGGGTAATGGTGCCCTGCTCAAAGCCCGGGGCATAGATAGTAATAGGCTTAATGGAAGAACCGGACTGCAGCTTGGATTTAGTGGCACGGTTCTGCCCGAAGTGGGCCTTCTCATCACCAACGCCACCAGCCATTGCCACAATATCGCCGGTCTCGTTATTGATAACCACAATCGCAGACTGAAGCTGCTGCGCACTGCGGGTCTTGGGAATTTTGCTCAGATCCTTATAAATGCTGTCAACCTGCGCCTGGACCGTAGTATCAATGGTAGAGTAAATATGGTAGCCACCGCGGCTGATCCGGTCCAGATAAGCTTCCCAGACGGAGTCGTTCCACTCCTCAATGCCATCCTGCTTTGCCATTGCCTTGGCAACATCCTGGATGACCACATCCACAAAGTAGGAATACACGTCCTGGGAAGCATTGTCGATCTCTTCGGGAACTGTGCCGCACTTGGGACACTTGATGCCGTTTCCTTCCTGGGTATAGGTCTTGCGAATACCTTCGTATCCGCACTGCTCATTGGTACACACTACCCACTGCTCCTGCTCAGGAATAGAGCTTCTGAGCACCAGTTCCTGGGCTACAGCCTCGTCATATACCTCACGGGTGATATACCCCTGGTTCAAAAGCTCGCCAAGTACCAACAGCTGACGATGGCGGTTTCTCTGTCTTCCGTTCATTGTTTCACCGGCATAGGTGAATTCCTTATCACTGTAGGGATCGAACAACGAGGGGTTGTTGGTAATACTAATGAGACTTGCACATTCCGCAACCGTCAGCATCTGTAGTTCCTTGCCGAAATAAGCTTCCGCCGCGCTCTTAACACCACGGCAGCCCTGGCCCAGGTAGATGGAGTTCAGGTATTCCTCAATAATGACTTTTTTATCGTAATTCTTTTCCACAAGGGTAGCTCGGAAAAATTCCAACACCTTTCGCTGTACAGTAACGCTGTCCTCGCCGGTAATATTCTTGATCAGCTGTTGGGTAATACTGGAACCACCAACTGTTTCATTTCCAAAAAACATATTCGCAAACGCTTTAATGGTAGTAAACCAGTCAACGCCCTGGTGCTCATAAAAGCGCTTGTCCTCAATAGCCACGGCGGCATTGATCAACGCCGCAGGGATCTCCTCATATTCAGCCTTCTTCCAGTCGGTGCTGGCATACAGTTCCTGCTCAATCTTGATCTGTCCGTCAGAGGTTACACTGTACACAGTAGACGGTGCATCCATCTCGTAGTTTTCCAGAACCAGACCGGCAGAAGGTAAGATATCCGTCTCCAGATAATCGCCCAACACACCAACAAACACAAACACGCACACAAAGCAGATCAGCAAAACCGTTGCCGCCGCGCCAATGGCGATTTTGATCGCCGCAAACACAGCCAGCCAGACCTTATACAGCAAATCCATGGACCAATGAAGTCTCCAGTCCTGACGCTGATGCTTATTGTTATTATCCTTTGCCATAGTGTATTCCCTCCAGTAGTCCCGCTAAAGGCGAGCTTGGTTAACATTTTTTCTAAATACGCATATATGCATAGTATTACTCATATCATTATAGCATACCCAATCAAAAAACGAAAGTATTATTTTATAAATAAATCGTTAATTCCGAAAAAAAGATGCCAGGACCGTTCCTTTGCCACAGCAGCAACGATTTCCACTTGATTTTGCAGGAATAATCCCTTAGAATAAAGGAAAGAAATCGATTGGAGGTAATGTTATGTCCAATGAATACGGTTCTGATTTTATGACTATCATAGATGAGGATGGCACCGAGTATGAGCTGGAGGTTCTTTCTACCCTGGAATACAACGGACAGACCTATCTTGCAGTAACCCCCGCCAATGCGGACGAAGGTGAAGATCTGGAGGTCAGTATTCTGAAATCCGTGGACGAGGACGGCGAACCGATCCTTAGTGCTATTGAGGATGACCAGGAGCTGGAGGCCGTCTATTCTCTCATTATGGATGAACTCTATGATGAAGAGGACGACGAATAAAACCGTATCCTCTGCCTGCTTTGTGCGTGGCGCGTCCTGTTGGACCCACATCATTTTATAGGGATGTTAGACTTCCTGCCCGGATTGCAGACCTCCCGCCTGCGCATTGACGTACGGTGGACGTTGGGAGCAGCTAAGGCCAGGAGCGGCAACCCACCTGCCATTTCGTGCAGGTCATAATCGGACGTGTTACGGCTATAGCGGGTAGGCGCGGAGAGCTTTGGCTCTCCGCGTTTCTATATTTAAAATTGTAAACTTTTTCATAATTACAACAAAAGAGGATGAAAACCTCTTGAAAGTTATCAAATTATCAGTTATAATGTCTTGGTCTATGCGTTAGATCTCTACGCATTATGCTACGTTATATGAGAGGAATGTATTAAATGAGCGCATCCGATAAGAAAAGAATCCGCAAGGAGCAGGCCGCTGATATTCTCAGCCAGAAGCAGAGACAGCAGCAGGCAGAAGACAAGAAGCTGAAAATCTATACAATCTCCTTTGTTGCTGCAATGGCGCTGATCCTGTGTGTAGCATTGGCCATCGTGGGTGTCCGTGCTGTTAAACAGAGCGGCATAGCAGAAAAGAGCACCATTGCTGTGTCTGTGGGTGACAGAGAGCTGAACTCTGTTGAAATGAACTACTATTTGATAGAGTCCTTCAATAAGTTCTACAACGAAATGTACGAGCAGTACACATCATACACTGATATGTATCTTGGCATGATGGGTTTTGACACCACTAAGCCTATGAACACCCAGATCTACGACAGCGAAACCAATAAGACCTGGGCCGATTATTTCCTGGAGAGCGCTGTTGAGCAGGCAAAGAACGACTTCGCCCTGTACGATATGGCTGTCAAAGAGAATTTTGAACTGCCTGAGGATGAGCGCACTGCTCTGGAAAGCACTTACACCAGCCTTGAAACCTATGCAAAGCTGTATGGCTACAGTAATGTCAACAAGTACCTGAGTGCTATGTACGGCTACGGTGCTTCCATGGATACTTATAAGCAGTATGCTGAACGCTCCGCAATTGCCGCCGCATTCTACAATGCACACAACGATTCCCTCACCTACGACAACGCTGCCCTGCGTGAGTATGAATCCACCCGTTACAACAACTACAATTCCTACAACTACAGCTCCTGCTATCTGCTGTACACCGAGTTTATCGAGGGCGGCAAAGAGGATGAGGAGACTGGCGAGATGATTTACACCGATGAGGAGAAGGCTGCCGGAAAAGCTGCACTTGAAGCTGCTGTTAAGGAACTGACCACCGCTACTACTCTGGATGAGCTGAAGGAAAAATCCAAGGAAGTTAAGGTCAATGAGAACAGCCAGGTATCCGTAAACGATGCCACCGATATGCTTCATACCGAGATCGGCACTGCTTTGGCCGAGTGGCTGGCCGCTGACGAGCGCAAGGTGGGTGAGATCGCTGCTGTTGCAAACAATGTTACCACCACCGATGAAGAGGGCAACGAGACCACCGAGCTGGCTGGCTACTATGTGGTATACTTTGCCGGCAAGGATGAGAACAAGGAGCCGCTGGCCAATGTTCGCCATCTGCTGGTTGAGTTTGAAGGCGGTACTGAAGACGAGGCAACCGGCGAGACGGTCTACTCTGACGAGGAAAAGGCTGCCGCCAAGACCGAGGCTGAGGGTTACCTGAAAACCTGGACTGAGGGTGAAAAGACCGAGGAAAGCTTTATTGCGTTGGTCAAGGAACACAGCGACGACACCTCCGCCGAGGAAGGTGGCCTGTTCGAGGATATCCACCAGGATTCCAACTACGTTTCGGAGTTCCGCAACTGGGCCATCGATCCCGAGCGCAAGGCCGGCGACACCGGCGTGATTGAGACCGAGTTTGGCTATCATGTCATGTACTATGTAGGCGCTGATGAAACAACCTACCGTGACTTTATGATTGAGAACGACATCCGCACTGCTGACCAGGAGGAGTGGTACAACGGCATCCTGGAGCCTGTAACCACCGAGCTGAAGAATACCTCCAAGCTGCGCATGGATATGGTCCTGTCCGCTGCCTGATCGGATCCAAAATATAAATATAGTATAAAAACACCTCTTGTGGAGAAAATTTCCATAGGAGGTGTTTTTATTGCTGAAGAAAAAGATTACCGGCAGTTGCCTCGCCGGGCTGGGTGCCGGTGCTATCAACGGCCTTTTCGGGGCCGGTGGCGGCATGGTGTTAGTCCCTTTGCTCACATGGCTAACCCCAATAGAAGAAGAGAATATCTTCCCTGCTTCCGTATCCATCATTCTACCTGTTTGTTTTATTTCCCTGGGACTTTCACCACAGCAGGATACCATCCCCTGGAATATCGTCATTCCTTATCTGCTTGGAAGCACCGCAGGCGGTATACTGGCAGGACTACTGGGCAAAAAGATCCCCACCACATGGCTGCACAAACTCCTGGGGATTCTGATCCTATGGGGTGGGGTGCGATATTTATGCTAGAAAGCTTACCGATGATGCTGTTTCTGGGCAGCCTGTTTGGATTCTTGTCCGGGATCGGTGTTGGCGGCGGCAGCCTTCTGATGCTGTGGCTGACGCTGGTGCTGAACATTCCTCACCCGGTAGCGCGGATCATTAACCTGCTTTTCTTTATCCCATCGGCTGTAATTTCCACATTCTTTCGCTGGAAACAAGGAAATGTAAATATAAAACAGTTACTGCCTGCCATTCTATGCGGGTGCTTCACCGCCGCCGTTTTCTCCGTGTTCAGCAGAGGACTGGATATTTCCCTTATCAAAAAGCTTTTTGGGTTCTTGCTGCTCTTCACCGGCACACGGGAGCTGTTTTATCGCCCACGAAAGGCCAAATAACCCTCCAGGATCAAAGCCGCCGCTACCGCATCCACCGTATTTTTCCGTTTTTTCCCGTGGTAGTTATGCTCCGAAAGGATATTATGGGCCTCCACTGTAGTCCTGCGTTCATCCCAAAGCTTCACCGGCAGACCGGTCTTTTCCTCCAGAAGCTTTGCAAACTCCCGGCACAGCTGAGCTCTGGGACCTTCAGAGCCGTCCATATTCTTAGGCAACCCCAGGACAAGCTCCCCCACATCGCTCTGTGCTGCGATGCGGGCAATTTCCCCTGCGGTTTTCTCCGGATTTCTGCTGTGGATCACCGTTGTAGTGCCAACAATGCTGCAAAGCAGATCCGAAACAGCAACCCCTGTCCGGGCATCGCCATAGTCCACGCCCATTACTCTCATGGTATTGTTCCTCCACTAATTTACTGTACCCCCATTATAAACCAGAAAAAGAAAAAAAGAAAGAAAAAAGTTGTTGACGAATACATTTTACTGTGGTAGAATGGTTTTTACCTGTGAAACGGGCTATTTTGCATGCCCATTTCAGCTCCGGGGCGGTGATTGTAGTTGACCGCTTACTAAATTTTTCCATAGCCGGAGTGATACAGGGAGGCAAATTTAAGGAGGTGCCGTTATGCGCGTTAAAGTCACTTTGAGATGCTCCGAGTGCAAGCAGAGAAACTACAACACCATGAAGAACAAGAAGAATGATCCCGATCGTCTCGAAATGAAGAAGTACTGCAGATTCTGCAGAAAGCACACCGTTCACAACGAGACGAAGTAAGGAGGACCGCACATGGCAGAAGCTAAGAAAGCAAATTGGTTCGCAAGAGCCTGGGGCGGCATCTGCAGATACTTCCGTGAGCTCCGTAGTGAGCTGAAGAAGGTCGTGTGGCCCACCCCTCAGCAGGTACTGAAGAACACCCTGATCGTCGTGGCGTGCGTTCTCGTCGTCGGCGTATTCATCTGGCTGTTCGACTTCGTGGCTCGTGTGGGCATCGATGCCCTGATCAACCTCGGCAAGTAAGAGGAGACAAGCCATGGCAGAAGCTGCAAAGTGGTATGTAGTCCATACCTACTCCGGTTATGAGAATACCGTCAAGGCTACCATCGAAAAGACTGTGCAAAGCCGCAATCTGCAGGAGCAGATTCTGGCCATCTCCATTCCCATGGAGACCGTTACGGAGATCACAGACGCCGGCGTGAGCAAGACTTACGACCGCAAGCTGTACCCCGGTTATGTATTTGGCAAGATGGTCTACAGCGACAACACCTGGCACGCCATAAGAGGTGTCCGCGGTGTGGCCGGCTTTGTGGGTCCTTCCGGAGAAGACCCCATTCCCCTGACCGAGGATGAAGTTTACGAAATGGGCGTTGAGAAGCGTGAGATCGTTGTCAACTACAATGTTGGCGATTCCGTGCGTATCCTTGACGGTCCGTTCAGTTCCTTCACCGGCGTGGTGGAATCCATCGAGGTCGACAAGAACAGCGTCAGCGTGGTAGTTACCATGTTCGGACGCGAAACCTCCGTCGAGTTTGAACTCGATCAGGTAGAGGTTACAACCCCATAAACGCATCAACCGGACTTCCGGTCGAAACGGTGGGAGGGGCAAATGCCCCGCAAGAAATGCGCAAAGCCGCATATTACCACATTTTATTCAGGAGGTGCTTATTATGGCACAGAAAGTCACTGGTATTATCAAGCTTCAGATTCAGGCCGCAAAGGCTACTGCATCCCCCCCTGTTGGTCCCGCACTGGGTCAGCACGGTGTTAACATCGCTGCTTTCATCAAGGAGTTCAATGCCCGTACCCAGAACATGGAGGGCTACAAGATTCCCGTTGTTATCACTGTTTACGCAGACCGCAGCTTTACCTTTATTACTAAGACCCCTCCGACTCCCCTGCTGGTTATGAAGGCAATCGGTCTGGAGAAGGGCTCCGGTGTTCCCAACAAGACCAAGGTTGGTCAGATCACCAAGGCTCAGGTTACTGAGATCGCTAAGACAAAAATGCCCGATCTGAATGTCAATTCTCTCGAGGCTGCTGAGCGCCAGGTTGCCGGCACTTGCCGTTCCATGGGCGTTGTCGTTGTTGACTAATAACTTTTCTGTCCGGGACTTTCCCGGAAATGTGGGAGGATTTTTCCGCATCACCACTTTAAGGAGGATATAACAAGTGTTTAGAGGTAAAAAGTATAAGGAGAGCGCGAAGCTGATTGACCGCGCTGTTCAGTATGATCCCGCTGAGGCCCTGGATCTGGTTGTGAAGGGTGCTTCCGCAAAGTTCGACGAGACTGTCGAGCTGCACATCAAGTTGGGCGTTGACTCCCGTCACGCTGACCAGCAGGTCCGCGGCGCTGTTGTTCTGCCCAACGGCACCGGTAAGACTGCCCGCGTTCTGGTCTTCGCTAAGGACGCTAAGGTTGACGAGGCTCAGGCTGCCGGCGCTGACTATGTTGGCGGCATGGAGCTGGTTGAGAAGATCACCAAGGAGAACTGGTTTGAGTTCGATGTTGTTGTTGCTTCTCCCGACATGATGGGCCTTGTTGGTCGCTTGGGCAAGGTTTTGGGTCCCAAGGGCCTGATGCCCTGCCCCAAGGCTGGCACCGTGTCCCCCAACGTTGGCGCTGCTGTTCAGGAAATCAAGGCCGGTAAGGTCGAGTACCGTCTGGACAAGACCAACATCATCCACTGCCCCATCGGCAAGGTTTCCTTCGGCGCTGAGAAGCTGACCGAGAACATGGATACTCTGATGAATGCAGTTGTCAAGGCTAAGCCCGCAGCTGCCAAGGGTCAGTATATCCGCTCCTGCACCGTGGTTTCCACCATGGGCCCCGGTGTTAAGGTCAATACTACCAAGTACGCTTAATCGGCGTTATAAAAACTACCTGGTGGTTCGGCATCAGGGAGTTTTGTTTTAGCCGAGAGGTAGTTTGTAATGATCGGAGATCACCAGGATTCCCATGATTACAAATGCCACAGCGGCGGCGATGTAAATTGCTGTTTTGACAATCTTCCTTACCTTTGCCTTTGCGGGGGTGTACTCCTCGGTTACGGAGGAGGGCAACACGCCCAGGGTGGGTACAAAGAAATTGCCTTCTTCGATTTTGTTGACCTTCTGCGTGGTAGGGGGATTAAAGTACGGGTAACCCATAATGACACTCCTTTCTTACATAAAAAACTTACGGATTACTGATTGAACACTATCTATAAGGGGAAACAACGTAGTCTGCGAAGAATGTAACGGCGCACACCAGGATCAATGCCGCTGCCAGGACAGCGCCTATGATTACCAGGGTCTTTTTCAGTGGGCTGAAAGAGCGGAAGCCGTCGCCGGTGCTGATGGTGGGGGTTGGGACAAAATTGTCCGTGGGGGTATCGGCAATGGAACAGGGCTGTTCCTCATCCCACAGATGGGGACGTTCATATATCTGTACGCCCTTGTTGTGTTGCTCCTGGTCGCCGTCCATAGCTGCCTCATAAGCATTTCTGGCAGCGTCGTCAAATTGATTACCAGGGCCTTCCCTGTTAAACTTTTTCATTGGTTTCACGCTCCTTCAAATTAATGGTCCAACACCCCGGAACGCCGGGGCTGTGCGCTAAATTTCAAAACGACAGACAACTCATTCGTTTCCGGATCATAGTTTATATCCAGATCTCTGTACCAGTGGGCCGGCACCGCCAAAAGTCCCGCTACCCTACCTTCCCAATGCTCACTTTCATTCAAGTGGTCCAGATAGGTGCGCACAGAATTATAATATCTTTCGCCGGGAGTAAGATCCCAGGATCTTGTGATCTGCACAGGCTGATCAAAGGAAACATCATCCACTGTAATACCGCCATATCCCAATGCTTTTAAGAGATTTTGAACATTATCCGCTGCGCTTTCGTTGTCTGCGCTGTATGCAACAGAAAGGGAATAACCGTTGAGCAGACCTTCCTGTTCCTCAAAGTGCAGCATGACGGGATAATTAATTCCCGCAATGGTAATCGTATGGGGCAGCCTGTACGCCCCATTGGATACATATTGCATATCTTCCTGCTCAATTTCCAGTTTTTCAGCCACGGCAGCTCGGGTCATACCAAGGAAATGCTCATAATCGATAGGAGTCAGGGTATTATCTTTGCTGAAATAATTCGCCGTTGCCAGAATGAGCACAATAACCGCAAGGACCGCGGATACCAGTGCAATAGTGCCGCCCTTGGTCAATGTCTTTCCACCGCCGCCAAACACCGGCAGGTAGTACTTACCTCTCGGGCCATGAATCGCGCCATCCTCAATAGGAAACGCACCTTTTAAGACTAACATACCATGACCTCCTTTTAAAACGAACGGCGCATAAGCTGTCTGCTTTACAGTACAGCTTATGCGCCGGATCAATTATCTGCGTATACTTAGCCCGCAGGGATACCAAACAAGCTGTACTGCTCAAGCTTTAACATTCTCATTTGGCATCATCCTTTCTTATCCTTCTGTACATATCATAGCACAGTTTGGTCAATTTGTATACTAGGTATAATCAACAAAGGTTTCGATACTGTTTTATTTATTTTAACCAATTTAGGAACTTATCCCACCAATTCTGCTCCTCAATATGGGCTGCCACATAGGTGGGGATCTTATCCTTTGTGGTGTGTAACCCATACCGCAAAGATATACCTATCTTATCTAATTCCTGTACACTGCGGTCCGACACCAAGCCGTAGCGAACAACAAAGCTAAGGGTTATATGATGGGTCCTGTATTCGGTCATCGGTGTATACTCTATTGGCACATCACCGCTGTATGTCGTATGCTCCTTAATGTAATCATACCAAAAATCACAAAAGGCATCTATAGATTTCTTTGCTTTTGAGGAAACATCCTGTGTAACATCCCAATGCTCGCTAAGGATGGCTGTACGAACATCTTCTGCCACATAATCATTTACTGTCCGGCGGATGGTTTTCTTACTGATATAGGAAAGCAGCTCCGGTTCCTTTTTGGCGGCAGCTATGGATTGGTCGGTCTCACCAAAACATTTCCACAGGTGTCGGCTCAGCCCTACCAGATCGGCCTCCAGTTGTGCTTCCTCCGGGTCATACAGCGCGCAATACTCAAAGGCATATACGGTCATAACTCCCTCAGAATATTCGCCACACAAGAGCCGAAGGCGGAAGGTCATCCCCTGGTAGGATACATAGATGGGTGTTTCGAATATACGGTCCCGATCCCCATAGGTTTCCAGTTGGTCCTCAGAAATGCCCAGTGCCTGGCAGGTTTCACCAACACTTTTTCCGATCATGGATGACATGGTTTCAAAGTAGGGTGGATGCTTTTGCACCGGGTCTGTCATAAAGAACACCGCCGCAACCACGACCGCCACCATGGCAAAAATACAGATCCATAGGGTAGGCTTGCGGTAGCTGAGGACATTTTTGATTCGCTGCCGGACGCTGATCTCACCGAACGCCACAGGGCAGACGGAAAGGCTTCGTTTCTGGCTTCCGCAGGACAGCAGGGCGGCGGAATACCGCTTCTTCCCTTCTGTGTCCAGCTTTCCGATCACCTGCTGGTCGCAGGCATCCTCCACATCCCGGCACAGCAGCAGGTAGGCAGCCCAAACCAAAGGATTGAACCAATGGAACGCCAGACTGATAAACCCAAAGAGTTTCAGCCAGTTGTCGCCCCGCTGCAGATGGGCACGCTCATGGGCAACTACCAGTTCCCTATCCTCATCGTCAATAGTGGAAGGAAGGTAGATTTTAGGGTTGAAATAACCCAGGAGGATGGCAGAATCCAGCTTTTCACTGGCAAACACTTTGTTTTCCAAGGGTACGGCATTGGCAAGACGGCGCTTCAGCCCCAGATAGGAGATCAGCGTGTACAGCAGCATCACCGCCACACCGACTGCCCAGGCCCAACTGCATATCTGCCACAGGTCCACCCTGTCCTCCGTCTCCCGGGTCATGGGAATGGACAGGGTATTATTAGTGATCTCCACTGTCTGCCCAACGTTCTGTTCCGCAGTACTTGGCGTGCTGACGGAAAAGACCGGCGTATCCGGCCGCAGGCTGAAGCTGGTCTCGATCTGGAACGGCAGCAACAGTCTGACGATTGCCAACGCCCAGAGTACACAAATCAGCGCCTTTGGGGCTTTTTTGAACAGCAGGCGCAGACCCATCACCAGGCACAGGATCAAGCTGCCCGACAGGCTGACACTTAAAAAGCTAAAAAATACACTTTTCATATATCATCCCTCAAATCTCAGTAATTGATACCAACCACGATTTCTTCCCGGTCTCTCCTTACATAGAATCGAATACTATGCTCGTGGCGGATATCCTCCGGGCTAAACCGGCTGATCCATTTCTTTACCTCCGGGCAGGCAACGGAGGTCATGTTCCATTGCATGATTGTTCCACCCAGGCCGCCTTCCAGGAAGCCGCGAATCTGATCAGCACTCTGATAAGCTGGAAGCTCCTCATCCATTTCTATATGGTATTCTTCCTCATAATGATCGTTCCAAGTGTCTACGGCATGGGGCTTGCCCAGCTTCTGCGCAAGGGCTTCGGCAATCTGCATGGCATCGGTAATTGCCTGCTCCATTTCGTCCGGATAGCTGTAAGACTTTTCACAGTTCACCTGTCCAAGGAGCGAGTCCGTAAAATACAGAATCGTTTCCAGACTTACACCGGCGATTTCCTCCGGCCTGTGAATATTATAAATATCTCTATTCTCATTGACCATTTCCACATCGTTGGCATCCATGCCCAGGGCATTCAGGGTTTCCATTTTCCGCTTGCCGTAGAGGGCGGTCAAGGTATCATAGTGCTCAAGGTGTTTTCCGGGGAGATTTTCTTCTTTGATCTCCCCTCGTCCGCCGCAGCCGGCAAGCAGCAACGCCGCAAGTGTAAATATCACCAATAACCGTTTTGCCATGTTGATCACCCCTTATAGTTATCGATCAATTCCTGCAGTTGGGCGACCTCCTGTGCTGTCAGCTTCTTGCTCCGGGAAAAAGCAGCGATGAACGCGGGGATGGAGCCTTCAAAGGTCCGCTCCACCAGTTCCTCCAGTTCCGATTCCTGCACAACTTCTTTAGACACCAAAGAAGATACCGTTGCGTTCTCGTTTTTCAAAACCCCTCGTTCCGCCAGACGGCGGATCACCGTATAGGTAGTTGCCTTGGACCAACCAAGCTGTTCCCTGCACAAGGTCGCCAGCTTTGTACTATTCACCGGTTCATGCTCCCACAGGATCAAACAGAACCGATACTCACTTTCAAATATCTTCGGAACATCCATCATCAGCACCTCCGTAAAGTTTAACAGGTTAAACCTCGCATTTAGTTTAACTCATTAAACCAATCTTGTCAATAGGAAATTGAAATAATTTCTTGACGGCGTTCTACCGGGATGCTACAATGAAGTAAAAAATGCAAGAGAGGTTATTAAGATGTATTCCACCGCAAAAAAGCTTTCCATTTTTATCTTTATCCTGGCTATTATCAACATTGTTTTCACCGTACTGTGCATGCTGGAGCTGGCTAACAAGGATTTTGCCGAAGCATTTATTAAAGCCTGTTACTATGTAAGCGGCTGCATCAGTCTTCTGCTGCTGACCGTTGCTACCCGCAGCATGTGTTCTGACCTGGACCTGGACTACGAGATCAAGGCAAGACAGCTCCGGGAACAGAACAAGAAAATTGCAGAACTTGAAGAAAAGATCGAGAAAATGCAAAATAATGCTTGACATTTCTTTACATAACTGATAATATATCTAAGTTGCCAAAGACAGCAGGTGGTTTCGACCATAAATCCTGCCGAGGTGCGCTGATATGATTTCTGCGTGTCTTCCTGTCTTTTGGCAGGAAGACATTTTTTTCGGAGGTGAAACACATGCCCAACGCAAAGGTTCTTGAGAGCAAAAAGGCTGTCGTTGAGGCCCTGTCCGCAAAGATCAAGGAAGCCACTTCCATCGTCTTTGTTGACTACAAGGGTATCACCGTCGCTCAGGATACCGACCTGCGTAAGCAGTTCCGTGATGCCGGTGTTGAGTACTCCGTTGTTAAGAACACTCTGACCCGTTTCGCAACCAAGGAAATCGGTTACGACTTCGATGAGGTTCTCAACGGTACTACCGCAATGGCCAGCACCACAGGCGATCCCATTGCTCCCGCTCGCGTCGTTTGCGAGTTCGCCAAGAAGAACAAGCTGCCCCTGACTATCAAGGGTGGTGTCGTCGAAGGCAGCGTGCTGTCCGCAGCAGAGCTGAACGGTTTCGGCGAACTTCCCAGCAAGAATGCCCTGGTTGCTTCTGTCCTGGGTACTTTCCTGGCTCCCATTTCCAGCCTTGCATTTGTCCTGGATCAGGCTCGTATCAAGCTGGAAGAGGGTTTCGTCCCCGCTGCCGCTGCTCCTGCTGCCGAGGAGGCTCCTGCTGAGGAAGCTCCCGCTGCTGAGGCCCCTGCAGCTGAGACCACTGAGGCTCCCGAGGCCTAATCACACGTAAACAAATACAAAAATCACTTATTTTAGGAGGATATTACAATGGCTAGTGAAAAAGTCACTGCTGTCGTTGAAGAAGTAAATGGTCTGGCCGTTCTGGAGCTGGCTGAACTGGTTCACACTCTGGAGGAAGTTTTCGGCGTTTCTGCCGCTGCTGCTGCTGTTGCTGCTCCCGCTGCCGGCGGTGCTGCTGAGGCTGCTGAGGAGAAGACCGAGTTCGATGTCATCCTGAAGGATGCCGGTGCTTCCAAGCTGAATGTCATCAAGGTTGTCCGCGCTGTTACCGGCCTGGGCCTGAAGGACGCTAAGGATCTAGTTGACAACTGCCCCAAGACCCTGAAGGAAGCTGTTTCCAAGGAAGATGCAGAGAAGATGGTTGCCGAGCTGAAGGAGGCTGGCGCCGACGCAGAGATGAAGTAATTATACTTCCCTTACACAGTTACAGCCGCCAGCAATGGCGGCTGTTTCCGTTCAACTCCCGTTTTTTCGGAGGCTCTTATGGAATCTGTTATTTCTTATTTCAACTCCTTTGGTTTTGATCTGAATTCATTCTGGAAAGCCGCCTTGATTCTGCTGGTGGGTACATTACTGCTGAGTCTGTTCGGTCGTTTTGTATTTGGCAGGCGCTCCGTGCTGAACACGGCGGTATCTTCCGCTATCGGCATCGTTTTTATTTATGCGCTTACCGTAGTTCTTAGCAGTACCGGCGCACAGCTTAGCAGCTTTATCGCCCCCCTGCCCTTCGTAACCATTTCCGGCGATCAGATGGTGCTGTTCTCCTTTGCTGGTGCTCACTATACCGTTATTTGCTCTGAGATTCTGAGCATGATTATTCTGTCGTTCCTGGTGAACCTGGCTGACGGTTGGCTGCCCAGGGGTAAGAGCATCCTGGGCTGGGTCTTTTTCCGCTGCTTGACCGTAGTAGTAGCCTACTTAATGCACCTGGTTGTAGTCTGGCTGTTTGCAACCTATCTGCCCGAGGGCATCGTAACCTACGCTCCCGCGGTTTTACTGGGTCTGCTAGTAATACTGCTGCTCACCGGTGCGCTGAAGCTGGTGGTTGGTGCGCTGCTAGCAACGGTCAACCCCATCATTGGGGGGTTGTATACCTTCTTTTTCGCCACCGTCATTGGTAAGCAGGTTACAAAGGCCGTACTGACCACCGCTATTCTCAGCGGCCTGGTCATGGGGCTGCAATCAATCGGTGTTGGGGTCATTTCTATCACCAGCGCTGCATTGGTCGCTTATATCCCCATTATGATCGTGCTGGTAGTTCTCTGGTATCTGATCTGCCTGTTGTTCTGATAACGAATCCTGCATCCGCGGATGCAGGATTTTAATTTGACATTTTTACGGAAAATGATATGATAAAAGCAATAATTTAGAAGGGTCGTGAACCTATGAAACGCCTCCTGGCAATTCTTTTGATCGTTTCACTGATGCTGTGCGCCGGAGCCTGCACCGGAGCCGGCTCCGTAGAAAGCGTTCCACAGCCTATGTCCTACCCGGACTATACCTTCCCGCAGACGCCGGACACCGATCAGCTGCGGCAAACCGCCGTACGGGCTATGCGGGATATTCTGTCCATCCAGTGGTATACCAATGTTTCTTACGAATACTACAAGTCCGGTCCTGTCAGCAACAAGCAGTTTAAATTCGAACCAGGTAATATCTATGCAGGCATTCTGTATTCCAATGCCAGCGCCGGTCTGTTCCAGTTCATGGAATACTACAACCAGGAAACCGGTGTATTTGAATACCCGGACAGCGTCAATAAACTAAAAACCGATCTGGGTATTTCCTGTGCGGATGCTGTTCTGTGGGCATGGTCCACGGTATGCAACAGCATTACCGGCGGCTTTTATCCCAAAACAATGGTAATCAAAAACGGTTACATTCCTGTTGGAAGCTATACATATGATGCCAACATCCAGGATTTCAACTATTTGCCAACCCTCAAGATTGTAGAACAAAACGGCAAGAAGGTTATGCTGGAATCCTATGCCCAGGTGAAGGCGGCCGACGCGCTGACAACAAGCTCTGACAACCACGCCATGATGGCCATCGAGGATGCTCATGTAGAATATCTCCCCGACGGCAGCATCGACGGTGAAAACAGCTACATCCTTATCCAGGATCAGCGAGCCGGCGGCGACGCATGGCAGCGTACCGACGACCAGGGAAATATTCTGAACTACAGCGGCCGCTTGGACGGAAAATTTTCTTTCGACAAGCTGTTTAAGGAACACTTCATCCCAGTTACAACAGCGGAATTTATCGGACAAAAGGAATACGACAAGGCAGAGGTCACCGTAGTTGGCGACTGTAAGGACCTTGCCAGTCTGCAAAGTGCCTCTGTAGAATCCAATTACCCCCTGGCGGTAATAAATGTGATTGCAAAACAAAGCGGCAAGGAAACCGTAATCCATCGGGAGCTGTTCAGCGGAACGGCTATGACCGGTGTTCCCAGATCTTACGAACTGGGCAAAATCAATATGATTAAGAATCTTACCAACACCGATTACGGAAAGGCCGGAACTACCATCAAAATCGAGGTGGTTTCTGCCACCGGCGAACGGTTTATCCCCATTATATTGACCCTATAATTTAAGCCCCAATCCGGCAACGGATTGGGGCTTAATATTATTGTGCGTTTTCAATGGCGGCGATCACATCGTTGACACCGTCGGTATTGACAGTTTCCATCATGCCGCTGTCGTAGCTCTGGGCAACCATGGGATCAATGGGAAGTCTTGCCAGAACAGGCAGGTTAAACGCCTCTGCCACTTCGTCCAGGCGGCTCTCGCCAAACACCTGAATCCGTTTGCCGCAGTCAGGGCATTCCAGATAGCTGTAGTTCTCCACAAACCCCAATACGGGAATGTGCATCATATTTGCCATCTTCACAGCCTTAGCCACAATCATAGAGACCAGATCCTGGGGACTGGTTACGATCACCACACCGTCTACAGGGAGACTCTGAAACACTGTCAGGGGCACATCGCCGGTTCCGGGGGGCATGTCCACAAACATATAGTCAACATCATCCCAGATCACATCGGTCCAGAACTGCTTCACAGCGCCGGCGATTACAGGACCGCGCCAGACCACAGGGTCTGTGTTATTATCCAGCAGCAGATTGATGGACATGACCTGGATTCCAGTGGTGGTAACCGCGGGGTTAATGCCATCCTCAGATGCACCGGCACATTCATTTACACCGAACGCCGTAGGTGCGGAAGGACCGGTAATATCCGCATCCAGAACCGCCACACGCTTGCCCTTCCGTGCCATAGCCACCGCCAGCATAGAGGTGACAGTAGATTTGCCAACACCGCCTTTGCCGGAAACGACCGCAATTACTTTTTTAACACTTGCTTTGGGATTCAGCTCTGCCAGCAAGCTCTCCGCCTTGCGATCAGCGCAATCGCTGCCGCAAGAAGAACAATTTCCGTTACAGGAACTACTCATGGAAAACCACTCCTTTTCTTATCTTTGCCTATTATAGGTCAAGCAGCAGCCGGTGTCAACCGTTACTGCTGCGCATTCTCCCACTGCTCCATCAGATCCAGAAGCACTGCTTCGGCTGTTTCTTTTTCCTGCAAAAGCCTGGTTAGTTCCTGGTAATCCGCTACCGCAGCCTCAATCGCCACATCCATTTCTGCGATCAGTTTCTCCTGTTTTTCAATCTCCCGTTCCAGACGGCGCACTAACTTTTCTGTATCCTTCGTGCCGCCCTTGGGTTTTTCTTTCTTGGGTTTCGGAGTTACCGCTGCGGGGACCTTCTGCATCGCCTCATGTTCCAATATGGCGCGGTATTTACTATAGGAACACTTAAAATCCTGGATCTTTCCATTCTCAAGATGCCAGATCCTATCGGCGAACTTCTCAATAAAATAACGGTCATGGGACACGAACAGAAGTACACCCTCAAATTCCTCAATGGCTGCTTCCACCCATTCCCGGGATGCAATATCCAGATGGTTGGTAGGCTCGTCCAGAATAAGCAAGTTGATCTTTTCATCCATGAGCATGCACAGCCGCAGCCGGGATTGCTCCCCTCCGGACAGGTCTCCTACCCGTTTGAACACATCCTCCCCCTGAAACAGGAACGCGCCCAGTCTGTCACGGGCCATCTGGGGAGTACAATCCTTTTCGTAGAGCATGGTATCGTACAAGCTCCGCTCCGGGTGGTCAAAATGGATAATCTGAGGCAAATATCCCCACTTCACAGTAGGTCCAAACCGTATCTTACCCTGGCAATCCTCGTCACCCAGCAGACATTTGATAAAGGTGGATTTGCCCGTACCGTTATCTCCCAGCAGGGCAATTCTCTCGCCGCCTTCTACCTTCAGTTCCACATCCGAGAAAAGTGTCCGTTCCCCAAAAGCCTTTGCAACATTTTTCATTTCAAAGACCATATCTCCGGAGAATTCCTTTTCGCCAAAGGTTGCCTTCATTGTCTTTTCCTTGGTTGGGCGTTTCGTCTTTTCGATCCGTTCCATCCGGTGCTGGATGGACATAGCACGGCGGTAAAGGGTGCGGTTGTTGATGCCCCACCCTTTCATACGTTCTACAGTATAACCCAACTGCTTCAGTTTCGCCTGCTCCTGCTCATACTGCTTCATTTGCAAGTCAAACCGCGCCTGTTTCTCATCGATGTAGAAAGAGTAATTTCCTGAATACAGTTCAGCGCGGCCATCGGTAATCTCAATGACACGGTCCGCCACCCTATCCAAGAAATAACGGCCATGGGAGATGGTTAATACCGTTCCCTTAAAGCTGTTGATGTATTCCTCCAGCCACTCTACGCTGCGAAGATCCAGATGGTTGGTAGGCTCATCCAGAAGCAAAATATCGGTCTTTTCCAGCAAAAGCCTGGCGAGATTCATCCTTGTTTTTTCGCCGCCGGAAAGACTGGAAAACTCCTGACTGCGCTGCCCGGGCGTGATCCCAAGACCGTTGCAGATCTTGTCCACCTGCACATCCATTTCGTAGCCGCCACCAGACTGATACCGGTTGGAAAGATCGTCATACTTTGCAAGCTGCTCCTTTGTTGCGCCGTTCGCCATTTCCAATTCAAGGGCATCCATTCTCTTGCGGATGCTCACCAACGGCGCAAAGGCGCTGCGAAGCACATCCTCCACAGTAAACCCATCGGGAAATCTGGGAATCTGGGAAATCAGCCCCAGGCGCTTATGGGGGTTGACAAAGACTTCCCCATCATCATAGTCCATCTGACCGGTGAGAATATTAAACAAAGTAGTTTTCCCACATCCGTTTCTACCAAGAATGGCAACACATTCTCCCTCCTGGATCTCAAAAGAGAGCCCTTCCAGAAGGTTTTCCCCGATGACAAAGAACTTTGTTAAATTTTTGACAGAAATGTCGATCATGTCAATTCTCCGAATATAATGTATCTACCAGTCTGTATAGTTCATCCCGGTCATATAACAGATTTAGCGCCTGCAGCATGGCATTGCTGCTCATGTGTTCAGGCAGATCCAGCATTCTCAGTAAGGCAAGCCGCTTTGCTTTACTATCCGGTGAGCCGGACAAGCCCATAAAGAACAAATCGGTTTTGGTGACCTGACCTTTGCGCGGCTGCGGCAGATCATCTTCAAAGGTAGCACCTGCACGGCGCAGACAGTCCAGGATCACCTCCGGGGTCATCCCCTCCACCCCGAGCTTCCCCTCCTTGCCGGGGGCGCGCTTTCTTTTCTCCTTGCCCGGAATATCCGGGATATAGGCGTGCTTCAAATGAGCAGCAGGAATTGCGCCTTTCAGATAATTGCGGATCACAAAACCGGCGCCGTCAGGATCTGTAAAAACAATCAGACCGCGCCGATGCGCCACGGTCCGCAGCAGCGCAAGCTGCCGGGGGTCGTTCATAATCTGAAAACCGTCTGTCTGAAAGATCGGCGCATCTACGATCTGGGACAGGGTATTCTTGTCGTACCGACCCTCTACAACGATTGCTTCCCGGATACTAACCATTGCGCGCCTCCTGTGCAAGTCGCACAACCATCACTTCCAGAAGCCGTTCAGCGTCATCATAGGAGGTTTTCATCTGGTAATCAGTCAGCATGACCAACTCTGCCGCAAAGGCACAGAACTCAGCAGAGAACCTCCTGGCCGTATCCATGGTTTTCCGGGCAGGGTAATCCTTAAGTCCGGTAAGGCGGGACAGTTCCGCAACGCCCTTGCCGTTATCCAACAGCATTCTTGCCGTACCCACTCTCCGAAACAATGCCCCTACCGCACCCAGAATTGCCAGCGGTTCCTCCTGCATTTTAAGAAGCTGGTCCAATTTCTGCAGAGCAGCACCGTGCTTTCCTGCGCCAAGCAAGTCAGTCATCTGGAATACCACCGCATCCATCACCGGTTCGGTAACCGCGTCAATGTCGCTTTTTACAATATTCTCAGCGGAGGAATAGGCACAGATCTTGGATATCTCCCCTGCCAGAGCTGTCATGGTTCCACCGGTAAGATCGATTAGATAGCTGCACAGCTCCGGTGCAATGCGCTTCTTATTTGCAGCAAAGTGGCGAATGATCCATGCTATCAAATCCCGGTATTCCTGTTTGGGGAATTCCACGATCTGTCCGTTACTGTTAACGGCATCCCAAAGCTTTTTCAGCCGCTTATCCGGTTTCCAGGTTACTGTTTCGAAAGTGAATACCACTGTGCAGTACTCTGGGATATCCGCCAGCAGCTCCGCAAGTCTCGTTCTGTCCACCTCGGGGAGTTTGAAAATATCGATATCGTCTACCCAAACAAAGGTGTTTTCCGCCATCATAGGCAGGCTTTCCACAGCGTCCGCGAGGACCATCATATCAAAGTTCTCTTTTGTCAGCTTATGGTAGTTAAAGGATTCAGTCAGTTCGTCCACCAGTAGTTTCTTCATCCGCTCCAGATAGTGGTGCAGAAGAAAAGTTTCCTCACCGTGAAAGACATACAATCGCTCTGTTCGCTTTTCCTTCAGCGCCGCCTTCAACTGTGCAAATGCCTGCTGGGCCTGTTCCTTTGCCATGGTCCTCACCCCCTGAAAATGATCGTATGATCCAGATCTGTACGCCAGATACTACAGCCGTAAAGCTTCAATCGGTCAAGAAGCTCCTGGGCCGGATGGCCGTAATAATTGTCCTTACCCACGCAGATCACCGCAATCTCCGGGGTGGTTGCATGGAGCAATTCCACACCAGTGGAATGCTTGGAGCCGTGGTGTCCTGCCACCAATATTTCCAGGTCCGGAAGCACCACATTTTCCAACAGCGCCCGTTCTCCGGCTAACCCCCGGTCTCCGGTAATCAGTATATCACAGTTTTCCGTCTGAAACAAGATACACATACTGCTTTCGTTATCTTCGGTAGTATTCGGTGTTGTATAAAGATTTACCCTACCGCCAGCAGCTTTGATTACCGTACTTTCTGTAATTAGCCTTATTTCATCGGCATAGTCAGATTGCAGATGGCTGCGGAGCTTACTATCCGGATCAATATCCGGTATATATAAGGCATCTGTATCAATTCGGGTAAGCAGATGCACTACGCCTGCTGCGTGATCGTCATCGTAATGGGTAAGGATCAGACCATCAAGTTTTGTGATTCCCTGGGACAACAAAAGCTGCACCGCAGAATTGGCAGCATTTTCGCCACTGTCTCCCCCACAGTCTACCAGGTAATTTTCCCCGGCGCATTGCCACAGGATACACTGCCCCTGTCCCACGTCCAGCACCGTAACACGGTAATTGTCCAATCTGGGTTCACTCCACGAAGCGGCTACGCTCACAACCAGACCAACTGTGATTGCACTTACCAAAATTGCAGGGGATTTTTTGCGTGTCATGGCAAAAACCGCCAGCAGAACATAACAAAACACAAGCCAAAGCACGATATAAATGCTGCAGGTATAAACCGCTGAAAACACACTGGAAGACAGCAGCTTCGCCGCTGCGGCAACATATCGGATCGGCCAGGAAATCATCCACGCAATAATTTTCGCTCCGGCAAACCAAAAGCTGCCCAGAACACAAACCAGTACAAGTCCGTAGAAGATAAACGAAACTACCCACAAAGTTAAAAGATTGGTAACAGGACCTACGATACTGACCGTTTCAAAATAGTAAGCAGACAAGGGTGTTGTAACGATCATGGTACTAAGACTGATCGCCAGGGACGATGCGCACCAACGCAAAACCCTTGCGCCTACACTCTTCCCCTTAGGGTCTTTCATTTTCTTGAGGAAATAGTTGTATACAGGTTGATAAAACAGCAGGATCCCCGCAAGGCAGCCTACAGAAAGCTGGAAGCTGACAGAGGTAATGGTCATTGGATTGACAACAAGCATGACCAACGCCGCAAAGGCCAGCGCCGAGGGAGGGTCGTATTCCCTGTTGATCAGATCAGCAACAATGATAAGGATCTGCATAATACAGGCCCGGACCACCGACGGTGTAAATCCAGCAACTGCAGTAAACAGCAATAAGATCGGAATGCCGATCAGAGTCAAGCGAACCGGGTGTCGCCCCAAGAACATACACATGAAGGAGAACAGTATGGATATATGCAGACCGGATACCGCGATCACATGACGGATACCGCTGATCTTAAAGGCCGTATCCTGCGCGTAAGTAAGCTTTGTACTGTCGCCCAGCAGCAAAGCACGGGCAAAAGCCCCAGTATCTTCCGGAAACGCCGCATCCAGAATCCCGGTGATCCGGTGACGAAGCTGCGCACCAATATACCGCAGTCCTCTACTGTCTCCATGCTCTACAGCGGCGTCCTCTGAAAGATACGCCAGCAGGAAGATCCCATCCCCTTGATGGTGAGTCTGTGCCTGGATCGCACCCCAGGTGGTCAAGCGCAGACGGAACTCTCCCTTAACCACATCCCCCGGTGTTAATGCGTCCCCCTCCGGTAGGTATAACCGCACCTTAAAATGGCGGGAATCTATAACCATTCGGGCATCTGCCGCTACACCAAAATCGGTCTCAAAGCTATAATCCGTAACCACCGCTTCTGCCGCAACGATCTGCCCGTCCTTTGCCCGCGCATCGCCTAAATATACGCTGTCATAGGCAAATAGCCAGAGCGTGCCGACACAAAAGCCAACGAGCACCACCGCTATGATCCTGGAAAGCCAGCTGCGAACAAAAAACAGTCCAATGGCTGCCGCCAACGCAAATACCCCTAGCAGCACAAGAAACAAACCTGTTACCAACCATATTCCTACACCGCAGGCAACGGCAAAACCGATGGTAAACCACGTCAGAATCCGCACAACCATCCCCCCTTTGAATTGTAAAAAGGCGCCACCTTCCGGCAGCGCCTTTATCATAAATTACTGCACTTTAGCGGTTACAAAATCGTCTACCTGTGCTAAGGCATCGTCGATCTTATTCACATCCTTGCCGCCGCCCATAGCGGAGTCGGGCTTACCACCGCCGCTTCCGCCGCAGACAGTACACACAAGCTTCACAAGCTCGCCGGCTTTCACACCCTTAGCCACTGCATCCTTGCCGCACACAGCCAGGAAGGTGATCTTGCCGTCATTGACAGAGGAAAGAACCGCTACCACATCAGCAGCCTTATCCCGCAGGGTATCGCCCATCTGACGCAGCTTGCCTGCATCAGCATCGGGTACATTGGCAGTGATCACATGCAGACCACTGATATTTCTGGCACCGAACAGGAACCGGTCAGCCTCACCGGCAGTTTCCCGCGCTTTAAAGGATTCAATGGACTTCTTAAGATTCTTGATCTCTTCGATCTGGCTTTCCAGCTTGCTTGCCAGTTCCGCAGGCTTGGTCTTCAGAATAGCGCAGGCATTGTATACGCGTTGACGGGCAAGCTCCATCTCAGCAAGGCATGCCTTACCGGTGATTGCCTCGATACGACGCACACCGGAGGCAACGCTGCCCTCGCTCTCGATCCGGAAGGGACCGACCTTTGCGGTATTATCCATGTGGGTACCGCCGCAAAGCTCCACAGAATATCCGCCCATGTTTACCACGCGGACAGTATCACCGTACTTCTCGCTGAACAGTGCCATTGCGCCCATGGCCTTTGCTTCTTCAATGGGCATTTCCCGTACATCCACGGTGTATCCCTCCAGGACCGCAGACTGAACAATAGCATCCACCTTTGCCAGTTCCTCGGGAGTAACCGCGGAATAGTGACTGAAGTCAAAACGCAGACGGTCGGGTTCAACCAGAGAACCGGCCTGGTGTACATGGTCGCCCAGGACGCTCTTCAGCGCCTTCTGCAGCAGGTGGGTGGCTGAGTGGGCACGCATGATTGCCTTACGGCGCTCCACATCAATAGAAGCGCAAACCACATCGTCAACCTTCAGCGCACCGCTCTGCATAACGCCGGTGTGCAGGTATCTTCCGCCCTTATCCTTCTGGACATCGGTAACAGCAAAGCGGCAATCGCCCATCATCAGCACGCCGTGGTCCGCAGCCTGACCGCCCATTTCCGCATAGAAGGGGGTCTTATCCAGGACCACAACACCCTTTTCGCCGCCGGTGATAGAACCGGTTACTTCCTCACCTACGCAAACGGCAGTGACCTTCGCCTCGCAGTTGTTTACATCATAGCCCACAAACTGGGTAGCGGTAACCTCGGAGCCGAAGTCGATACCTGCCCACCCCAGGTCGCCCAGTGCCTTACGGGCTTCACGGGCGCGGACACGCTGCTCCTCACGGCAGGCAGTGAACCGCTCCATATCCACGGTCATGCCCTCTTCTTCCAGCATTTCCACAGTCAGGTCAATGGGGAAACCGTAGGTATCTGCCAACAGGAACGCGTCCTCGCCGGAGAACACAGTCTCACCCTTTGCCTTATGCTCAGCCAGCTTTTCTCCAAAGATCCGCATACCAGTATCAATGGTGCGGGCAAAATTCTCTTCTTCGTTTTTCACCACTCGGACCACATGCTCCGCACGCTCGTTCAGATAGCTGTAGTGGCTTGCATTTTCCTTAATAACGGTCTTAACAACCTCAAACAGGAAAGGCTTATTCACGCCCAGCAGCTTGCCATGACGGGCAGCGCGGCGCAGCAGGCGGCGCAGCACATAGCCACGGCCCTCGTTGGTGGGCTGTACGCCGTCGGCAATCATAAAGGTAGAAGCACGGATGTGGTCGGTAATCACTCGCAGGCTCACATCAGTCTTGGTGCTCTGTCCGTAGGAAGCGCCGGTAATGGCGGTAACATGATTGGTGATGTTCATGACCGTATCAACATCGAACAGGCTGTTCACATCCTGACAGACAACCGCCAGACGCTCCAGGCCCATGCCGGTATCAATGTTCTTCTGAACCAACTCGGTGTAGTTGCCCTGGCCGTCGTTATCAAACTGGGAGAACACGTTGTTCCACACTTCCATGTAGCGGTCGCACTCACAGCCCACCTTACAGTCAGGGCTGCCGCAGCCGTACTTTTCGCCACGGTCATAGTAGACCTCACTGCAGGGGCCGCAGGGACCGGAGCCATGCTCCCAGAAGTTGTCCTCCTTGCCGAAACGGAAGATGCGGTCAGCAGCTACCCCAATCTCCTTGTTCCAGATCTCAAAAGCTTCCTCGTCGTTCTCGTAGATAGAGGGATACAGGCGGTCCTCTTCCAGGCCCACCACCTTGGTCAGAAACTCCCAGCACCAGGCGATTGCCTCATGCTTGAAGTAGTCGCCAAAGGAGAAGTTGCCCAGCATCTCAAAATAAGTGCCGTGGCGGGCAGTCTTACCGATATTCTCGATATCGCCGGTACGGATGCACTTCTGGCAGGTACAGACTCTGCGGCGGGGCGGCTCCACCTCGCCCTTAAAGTAGGGCTTCATGGGCGCCATGCCGGAGTTGATCAGCAGCAGGGATGCATCGTTCTGGGGGATCAAAGAGAAGCTGGGCAGACGCAGATGGTCCTTGCTTTCAAAGAAGGACAAAAACATCTCACGCAGTTCATTGACGCCGTATGCTTTCTTAGCCATTTGGAATTACCTCCATAAATAATTTACAAAAAAAATAAACCTCGCCCACACATAGGGGCGAAGTAGTTCGCGGTACCACCCTAATTTATCCCGAAGGGACATCTTAGCTGCCCTGTAACGGGAGCACCCGTCCCGGTCATCCCGGGCTGCTTGGAAGTGGCTTACAGCATTTCGGCAGAGGGCTTTCACCGCTTCCCTCTCGCTTCTGGTGCCTACAGACTGCTTGGCTTCCGCATTGCCTTTGCATTATCTTCGTTATTTTACCACAAAAGCCGTTTTTGTCAATGGTTTTTGTCGGTTTATACGCAATTAAACCGGGCAAAATGCCCGGTTTAATTGCGGAATCTATTGTTATGAACCACGGTGGGTCATATAGACAGTTCCTTCATCGTCAACATCTACATCGATGATGACCAATTCTGTACTGCCATCCTTAAATTTCACAGTAAGGGTGATGACATCCTCAAACGCCGACAGCTTCGTATCCGGATCTGCACACAACATATCAATCTCTGTCTGGGAAAGATACCACTCGATCTCAATTCCCCGCTCGAATTCTCCGCTATTTAGATTTCTATCCGGATTTGCAATGCAGAATGCACTGCTGTTTTTTGCGGTTACTAAAAAATCAGCAACCTCCTCGAAGTCATCCGGAAAAACCATTAACCGTTCTGCATAGGCCATCATGACCATTGCATCATCATCTTCCCAAAGCTGTCGGCTGGAAAACCGGGCTTTCTCCCCCAGTATCTCCCCTTCCTCCAATATTTCCCGCCGGATAAACACCTTCTCAACCTCGTTATTGTCAGAAACATCCCGGACACGGATGATTCCTTGGGGAATGTTTACCTCATTGATCATGGTTTTGTATTCCGCAGCGCTGACAGAAAAGACCGATAGCCTGGACTTACTTGTATTCTGTACGATTCCATCTGTTGACAGCGCCGGGGTGTCCGACTGTGGCAACCAAAATTCTGCGCTTCCCAGTGCTACCAGCGCTGCGACGCAAAGTACCGCTGCTGTGCCGATAATGCCTTTTCGGATACGGCTCTGTTTTTCCTTTTCTTCCTTTGCCCGGGTCAGAACCGAGCGTGCCATTTCTTCACTGTTCTTCATAAACATATCCCTCCTCCAGCATTTTGTCCTTCAGTGCCTTTCTCGCCCGGGATGCCAGCACCTGGGTGTTGTGCAGGGTCTTTCCAAGGGCTGCTGCCGCCTCTCTGTGGGAGAAGTCCTCGAAGTAGATCAGCCACAGGATCTGCTGATATTCCCTTTTCAGCTTCCCCATGGCTCTGTGAAGCAGACGCTTGTCCTCACGTTGTATGCAGCTTCTCTCCAACAATTCCCAATCTGCGAGTTGGGCACATTCCTCAAGGGAAATGAGCCTGTTTTTTCTTCTGCGCAGGTGATCTCTTGCTGCATTTCCGGCGATCGTGTACAGCCAAGTCTTGAAGGCATGCTCTTTTAGCAGCCGGGGTCTTTTCAGAACCAGCTTTACAAAAACTTCTTCTGTCAGTTCCTCAGCAACATGAATATCCTTGATAAAGGTATTCAGATACAGAATCAAGCCCCCGGCGTATGTACTTATGATGTTTTCCAGGGCGCTGTCGTCCCCTTCCAAAAATTGCCGGTATGCTTCCGCAGAACCGTTCATCCGCTCCACCTCCTTCTTCCACTTATTAGACGCACAAGTTAGGGAAATGCTCACAGTAATATTTAATTATTTTGCAAGAAAGTGCGTGCCACAGGCACGCACTTTCATTAGATATTCTCTTCCAGCCAGGATTTCATGGATAAGCGGCCTTCCTCGCTCATGGGGAAGGTCTGCTTGCCCTCCATTTCGCTTTTCTCATAACAGAAAGGACCATGCCAGAACTCCGCCTGGATACTGCTTTTATCCATATCCACTTCTTTGGGATTAGTTTCGCATTTTACCGCATTGGGTTCGATGCGAAAACGAAAATCGCCGCATGAGCCGGTAAATATATTCTTCATAGCAAAGGTGTGCAGCGTAGGAATAAACAGCTCCGCCATGGTTAATCCTCCATCAATTTTTCCATCTCGTCAAGTAACTCATCGAACAGCGCCAGAGCCTGCTCCACAGGCTCGGCTGTGGTCATATCCACCCCAGCACCCTTCAAAAGGTCGATGGGGCTCTTTGAGCAGCCGCCGGACAGGAATTCCAGATAATCCTTCACCGCACTCTCCCCTTCTGCCAGGATCCTGCGGGACAGGGCGATGGCAGCGGAATAGCCGGTGGCGTACTGGAACACATAGTAATCGTAATAGAAATGGGGAATCCGTGCCCACTCCACTGCGATCCGGTCGTCCACCACCATATCCGGACCGTAATACTGCTCATTCAGTTTGCGGTACTCTGAGCACAAGGCGTCAGCTGTAAGGGTTTGACCCTGGGAGACCATCTTACCGATGTTCAGTTCAAATTCCGCGAACATAGTCTGGCGGAACAGCGTACCCTTGAACTGATCCAGGAAATGGTTGATCAGATATGCCCGTTCCTTCTTGTCCGTGGTCCTTGCCAGCAGGTACTCCATCAGCAAGGCTTCATTACAAGTGGAGGCCACCTCTGCCACAAAGATCACATAGCCGGCGTCCACCGGGTTTTGGTGCTTGTTGGACAGGTAGGAATGGAGGGCGTGTCCCATTTCATGGGCAAGGGTAAACTGGCTGTCCAGGTTGTCGGTATGGTTCAGAAGCACATAGGGGTGGACCTTAGCGCCGGCAGAATATGCCCCGCTGCGCTTACCCTCATTTGGGTAAACATCGATCCAGCGGTTTTCAAAGCCCTGGCGCAGGATCGCCCTGTACTCATCCCCCAAGGGAGCCAGGGATTCATAGACCGCTTCCTTCGCCTGGGCAAAGGGAATCTTCTTATCCACATCCTTCACAAGGGGTGCATAAATGTCATAAAAATGCAGTTCGTCAACACCCAGCAGCTTCTTACGCAGCCGCACATAGCGATGAAGCTTATCCAGATTCTTGTGTACCGTATCAATCAAATTCAGATACACAGATGTGGGAACATTGGTAGAATCCAGGGAAGCCTCAAAGGCATTTGCGTATTTACGGGCTTGAGCATAGAATTTCAGCTGCTTATTCTGGGCATCCAGCAGGCTGGCAGCGGTGTTTTTGAATTTAGAAAAGCCCTCGTAAAGATTTTCGTAGGCGCTTTTGCGCAGCTGACGATCGGTGCTTTCCTGGCAGGTAACAAAGGTGGCCTGGCTCAGTGTGTGCTTATTTCCCTCCGCATCCACTGCGTCCTCAAATTTCATATCCGCATCGGTGAGCATACCGTAGATCTTATCCGGTGCCTGCGCCATCTCCCCAGTTGCTGCCAGCAGCTTTTCTTCTGCCGGAGAAAGAACATGTTCCCTTTTACGGCGCAGATTGGTAAGCATACGGCGATACCGCTCAAGCTTGGGACATTGGGCATAGAATTCATTCAGGGTCTCGTCCGAAATCTGCATAATCTCCGGCGTTTCAAAGCTGGTAACCGTATCCATAGCTACCGCCACCGCAATGAATTTACCGGTCATCGCCTGATACTCCGCTCTGCGTGTATCCTCGTCGCCTTTACGCATACAGTAGTGGGCAAGGCGATTGGCCTTTACATTTGTCTGCTCTGCAGCAAACAGATAATCATACAGCGTCTTACCACTTTCACCCAGGCGGCCCGCATAGCCGCAAAGGGTCTGCTTGTCTGCCTCCAGGGTTGCAAGCTCCGCTTCCCATGCTTCGTCTGTGGGGTACAAATCTTCAACTGCCCAAGTGTCCTCCACGGGAATTTCAGAGCGCTGTCTGAGCTTATTCTTATCCTCCATAGCTACCTCCACTACAGTTTTTCTTTAGTATACCACAATTCTTTTAAAATGCAATCATCGCCCTTGCAAACAACATGTGTTTATGCTAGAGTATGTAAGGTGATGATTATGAAAAAACAACTGCGTGGCTGTGTATTTCTCCTGTTAGCCACGGTTATTTGGGGTTCCGCCTTTGTGTCTCAAAGCATTGGCATGGACCATATTGGTCCCTTTACTTTTCAAGCTGTTCGCTGCTTTCTGGCTGTGATCGGTCTGCTTCCTGTAATTATGATTTCCGACCGATTCAAAAAGGACGGGCTGAATTCCCGGAAGCGCTGGGCTAATCCCAAGCTGTGGAAAGCCGGCCTGCTGTGCGGAATCCCACTGTTTCTTGCCTGCAACCTGCAGCAGGTGGGTCTGGTGGATACCGATGCGGGAAAATCCGGCTTTCTTACCGCAATGTACATCATAATTGTACCGGTGTTCGGTATTTTTCTGAAAAAGAAGCCTACTGTCATGGTGCCCATCAGCGTGGGTCTGGCTGTAGCTGGCCTGTACTGTTTGAGCTGTGTGGGCGTTACCCAAATCAGCGTCGGAGATCTTCTTACCCTTTGCTGCGCATTCATGTTTGCCACCCAAATTATTTTGGTGGACAAGTTCGCACCGGATGTAGATTCCCTGCGGCTCAACGCTATCCAGGCGCTTGTATGTGCTGTCCTTTCTGCTTTGGTGATGGCATTTTTCGAAACACCCACCTGGTCCGGCATAGCCGTCTGCTGGCTGCCGCTGGCACACGCCGGTTTCCTGTCCATGGGCGCTGCCTATTCGCTGCAAATTCTTGGGCAGAAGGATCTGGAACCTACCACCGCCTCGCTGATTATGAGTCTGGAATCCGTCTTTGCCGTAGTCTTCGGCGCAATGATCCTAAAAGAAACTATGACCCCTTGGGAAGCAGTCGGCTGTGTACTGGTTTTTGTTGCCGTGATCCTGTCTCAAATGCCTCTAAAGAGTAAAGTGCATCCTTCCAACTGAAGGATGCACTTTTTATCATTTCATATCTGCGGCAATAAGGCGCTTCATTGCTTCAATGCCCACCTTGATCGCACCGGAGGTGTCCTCCGTCATAGGCTGGACAAGACCTGCCTTTTCCCGCTCCTGGTTCCACACCGCATGGAAGCAGCTTCCGCAGCGAACCCCCAGGGCAGCCGCCACAACGAACAGTGCGGCAGATTCCATTTCGCTGGCTTTTACACCCAGTCGTTTCCAGCTCTCCCACTTCTGCAGCAGCTCATAAGACACCGGTGATTTCTCCGGAGAATGCTGGCCGTAGAAGGAATCTTTACACTGGACCACGCCGGTATGCACCTGGTAGCCTAAGTCCTCACCTGCTGCTTTCAAAGCAGCGGCAACAGAGAAATCCGGTACTGCGGGAAACTCAAGAGGCGCATACTCCAAAGAAGTATGCTCAAACCGGACAGCACCGGTAGCCACCACCACATCCCCAGGCAGCACATCCATGGCAATGCCGCCGCAAGTGCCGATACGGATAAATGTGTCCGCACCAATGGCGCTGAGTTCCTCCATGGCAATAGCCGCAGAAGGTCCGCCGATGCCGGTGGAGCAGACAGACACCTTCTGCCCCAGCAGTTTTCCTGTATAGATGTTGTACTCCCGGTTCATGCCCATATGCACAGGGTCATCAAAATAGGCAGCGATCGCTTCACATCTGCCCGGATCACCCGGCAGAAAACAGTAGCGTCCCACATCACCTTCCTTGCAATGAATATGAAACTGCATACCAATATCCTGCATAGCAAAACCTCCTAGAACAGGCTCACCTGGTTTGTCTCAGGCAGGCTGCCGAACGCGCCTGCATCCTTCAGCATCTGCATATGGGTCTTGGAAACCTTAGGGCAGGCAAGAGAGACCTCCTCAATAGACAGGAATTTTTTTCCCTCTCTGCCGTGGACCAGGTCCCAGGCAGCGCTTTCGCCCAGTCCGGAAATCGCCACAAAGGGCGGTCGGATCTTTCCGTCCTCGATCATAAACTTAGTCGCATGGGACTTATAAATATCCAAAGGCAGGAAATCCAGACCCCGGAGATAAAACTCATAGACCACTTCCAAAGTGGTCAGCAGATCCTGGTCCTTATCGGTGGCGTTTTCATTTTCGTCAATAGCCTTAATATTTGCTTTTACCGATTCCAGCCCGTTGGTCATCAGCACCGCGTCAAAACCGCCCTTCTGGCTGCGACGGTAGAAATAAGCCGCATAAAATGCCAGGGGATGATTGACCTTGAACCAAGCAATCCGGAATGCCATCATAACATAGGCAACCGCATGGGCCTTGGGGAACAGATATTTGATCTTCTTACAGGAGCCAATATACCAGTCGGGAACGCCTGCATCGGTCATCTCCTGTTCCGCTCCGTCCGGCAAGCCTTTTCCCTTACGGACCGCCTCCATGATCTTAAAAGCACGCTTCTCCGGAATGCCGCAGGAGATCAGATAGATCATAATATCATCACGACAGCCGATGGTTTGGTCCACCCGTGCCTTACCGGAAACGATCAGATCCTTGGCATTGCCCAACCACACATCTGTGCCGTGGGTATAACCGGAAATACGAACCAGGAAGTCAAACTTTTCCGGTTTGGTATCCAAAAGCACACCACGGGTAAACCGGGTGTTGAATTCCGGCACTGCCACCGCGCCGGTGGGGCCCAAAATAGGGTCATCCTCATAACCAAGAACTTTGGAGGATGTAAAGATGGACATAGTTGCCTTATCATCCAGGGGAATGGTCTTAGCATCCACGCCGGTCATATCCTCCATCATGCGAATCATGGTGGGGTCATCATGGCCCAGCATGTCCAGCTTCAGAAGATTTTCTTCCATGGAGTGATATTCAAAATGGGTGGTGATCTGATCGGAATTGGGATCGTCCGCAGGATGCTGCACCGGACAGAAGTCCCAGATCTCGTTTTCCTGAGGAATAACCACCAGGCCTCCCGGGTGCTGACCGGTGGTACGGCGCACACCTACCCAGCCGGTGGCAAGCCGGGCTTTCTCTGCATTGGAAGCAGTTTCTCCCCGCTCCTCCAGATACTTCTTCACATAGCCGAAAGCGGTCTTTTCTGCCACTGTTCCCACTGTTCCCGCACGGAAAACATGGGATCTTCCAAACATTTCCGTACAGTAGGCATGGGCTCTTGCCTGGTATTCACCGGAGAAGTTCAGATCAATATCCGGTACTTTGTCGCCGCCGAAGCCCAAGAACGTTTCAAAGGGAATGTTGAAGCCTTCCTTGGCAAACGGGGTGCCGCATTTGGGACAAGCTGCATCCGGAAGGTCCGCGCCGCACTCATACCCTTGCGGAGTATCAAAGGTGGTGTATTTACACTCCGGGTTAGGGCAACGGTAATGGGGTGGGAAGGAATTGACCTCTGTTATGCCCGATAAGTAAGCCACAATGGATGAACCCACAGAGCCACGGGAGCCAACCAGATAGCCGTTTTCCAGAGAGTTTTGCACCAGCTTCTGGGCGGACATATAAATCACATCATAGTGACAGTTGATAATGTCGTTGAGTTCCGTTTCCACTCGCTTGACCATCAATTCCGGGGGATTCTCACCGTAAAGCCGATGGAATTTGCCGTAAACCAACGACTTCAGATCTTCTACGGAATTCTCAATAGAAGGTGCAAACAGATTATGGGGCACAGGACGGACAGTTTCGCACATATCGGTGATAATATTAGGGTTAGTAATTACGATCTGGCGTGCTTTCTCCTGTCCCAGGTAGGAGAATTCCTCCAGCATTTCATCAGTGGTACGGAAGTAGAGGGGTGTGCCCTCGCCGCCCTCGTCCAGATTCTTGGTGGACAGCAGAATGCGGCGAAATATCTCGTCCTCAGGATTGAGGAAATGCACATCTCCGGTGGCTACCACCATCTTGTTCATTTTCTCGCCCAGCGCCACAATCCTGCGGTTAAAGCTGCGCAGCTCCTCTTCGTCCAACGCCATAGGCTCCTCCCCTTCTTTCTTGGGGGTGAGCATAAAGCGGTTGTTGCAGATAGGCTGGACTTCCAGATAATCATAGAACTCCGCAAGGCGGCACAGTTCTTCATCATCCCGGTCATTGACTACCGCCTGGAACAGTTCGTTGTTCTCGCAGGCAGAGCCGATAATCAGTCCCTCCCGGTATTTCAAAAGCTCAGACTTAAAGATACGGGGAAACTTCTTGAAGAATAACAGATTGGATTCGGAGATCAGCCGGTACAGATTCCGCAGTCCCAACTGATTCTTGGCAAACAACACAATATGCTGGCAGCGCATCCCCTGCTGTCGGTGAGCAGGACGCATAGGGGCGATCACACGGTTAATATCCTGGATATCCTCCGCGCCCAGTTCCTTCAGCAGCGGAATCAACGCACCCATAATTTTGCCGCAGATCAGCGCGTCATCCCCCGCCCGGTGATGGTTGAAGTCCTCCAAACCAAAGTACTTCGCAACCACATCCAGGGAGAATTTATTCAGTGCTGTCAGAAGATTCTGGGAAATCGTCAGCGTATCCACAGAGGTCAGCTGGTAATCACGCCCCTGCTTCCGGCAGGCAGTACGAATAAAGGTAGTATCAAAATCCGCATTATGAGCAACCAGCACACTTCCGCCCACAAACTCCAAAAATTCCGGCAGGGCTTTCTCGATAGAAGGCGCATCTGCAAGCATCTGATCTGTAATACCGGTCAGATCCACAGTGCGTTTTTCCAGAGGCATCCCCGGATTCACAAACGTCTGGAACCGGTCAATTTCCTGCCCATCCTTCATGCGCACAGCGCCAATCTCGATGATCTGATCCCGTCGTGCATAAAGACCGGTAGTTTCCAAATCAAACGCCACATATTCACCGGTAAGCGGCAATTTCTGTGCTCCCCGGACAGACACCCGGTCATCCACATCGTTAATGTAATAGCCCTCGCAGCCGTAGAGGACCTTAATATCCTCATCCGTGCCCGCAACCTTCGGCGCGCCTGCCCAATCCTCCACAGTATGCAGTGCGTCCGTAAAGGACTGGACGCAGCCGTGGTCGGTAATGGCAATGGCACGGTGTCCCCAGGCAGCTGCCTGCTTGATGGCGGCTTTGGTATTGGTCAGGGCATCCATGTTGCTCATGGATGTATGCAGATGCAGCTCCACGCGCTTCTCTCCCAGAGCAGTATCCTGCCGCTTGGGCATGGACCCGGGAATAATAGATATTGGACGCACCACCATTTCCCCGGCGTGGTTATCAAAAATCACCTTGCCCCGTACCTTTACGATACTTCCAGCTTTAATGCTTTCGAGCAGAGGCTTTGCCAGTTTGTTTTCCATATACCGGCTGACACGGATAGAGGAGGTGTTGTCCGTCATGTCAAAGTTAATGATCCAAGCGTTGCCCTTTGTATACTCCCGGTTGTCCACATTGAACACACGGCCCTCAATGACCACCACGCCGCTGTCCAGATTCAGACTGCGAATGGGATCCGCAGGACCATTGAAGCTCTTACCGAGAATCGCATCGCTCTGTTCGGCAGCAGGAGCGGCCTTTTCCACAGGCACAACCTTGGGCAAATTCTCAATAGCCTCTGCCCGTAGTTTCGCCATAGCATCAAACAAAGCCTGTCCCTCAAGATTTGCGCCACAGCAGATCTCCACCTCCACATCGGCACAAAACCGCTCCTTCAAGGCTCGCTTTACAGCTGGTACTTGCTCCAACAGCAAATTCTTTCCGTTAGCTTTAAGACCTATGGTAAGCTTATTGTCTTCCCAATCCCAGGTTGCGCCCGCGAGAGAACCTCGGGTCATGGAATTGGCAGAAACAAATAGATTCATCAACTCGTCAGGCTCAATACAAGACAACTGATCCGCCGGATGCACCGCATTAATCACAATGGTGCCAACACCATAGAGCACACTAATTTCATCCGCTGCCGTATGCAGATGCCGCAGCGGAATATATGTATCACTATGCAGCCGCACTGAGATCCTGCGGGCAGATTTGTCAATTTCCGCGTCCAGAATCACACCGCCGGAAAGCATGGAATACAGCGGCTCCGGTGGCTGATACTGGGCAAACATTTCAAAAAAGCCTATCTTTTGATGCATAATACTCCTTACATCTGGTCGATTCTCTTTAGCAGTGCCGGCAGAAGCTCCTCGTAGGGAAGCTTTTCCACCTGTACACCTTTTTCAAACAGCATACCGCAGCCATCACCGCCGGCAATGCCGATATCCGCCTCCCGGGCTTCCCCGGGGCCGTTAACGATACATCCCATAACCGCTACGGTAATGGGCTTTTCGCAATCCTTCAGTGCTTCATCCACTCGGTTTACAAGACCGATCAGATCGATCTGGGTACGGCCGCAGGTGGGACAGGAAATGATATTAACCCCATCCTTACGCAATCCGGCAGCCTTCAAAATGTCCTTTGCGGCATAAACCTCTTCCACAGGGTCGTCTGTCAGGCTCACACGAATGGTATCACCGATGCCGTCCAACAGAAGCGCACCAATGCCCATGGCGGATTTCATAAGGCCCATACGCACCGGCCCGGTTTCCGTTACACCGATATGCAACGGGTAATCGCACTTCTGCCGGAACAGCCGGGCAGCCGCTACCATGGTAGGCACTGTGGAGGACTTCATAGACACGCAGGTATCATAGAAGCCGCATTTCTCCAGCAGTTCCAGATGCTCAAAAGCACTTTCCACCAGTGCCTCCGCTGTGGGATGGCCGTACTTTTCCAGCAATTTTTTATCAAGACTGCCGCCGTTAACGCCAATGCGGATAGGGATATTCCGTTCCTTACAGGCGGCAACCACCGCTTCCACCCGATCGTCCCCGCCGATATTGCCCGGGTTGATCCGAATCTTAGACGCACCGCCCTCAGCAGCCGCGATGGCAAGCTTATAGTCAAAATGAATATCTGCCACCAAAGGCAGGGGAGACTGCTTGCAAATCTGGGAAAAGGTCTCTGCCGCTGCCATGTTAGGCACCGCAAGACGAACAATCTGGCAGCCGGCAGTTGCCAGTTGCTTAATTTGTTTCAGTGAACCTTCCACATCTGTTGTCCTGGTATTCAGCATAGACTGGATTGCCACCGGCGCACCGCCGCCGATCCGCACACCGCCTACATTGATCTGTCGTGTCATGGGATCACCCCTTAAAAATTAGAAAAATATCCTTAAACATAATCACAGCCATTAAGCCCAACAGCAACACCATGCCTGCCGCGTGGATATAGCCCTCGTATTTGGGATCAATCTTTTTCTTTGTAGCCGCTTCCACTGCTGTGGTCAGCAGCAGCGCAACCACTCTTCCTCCATCCAAGGCAGGGACAGGCAAAAGGTTCATTACCGCCAGGTTGATGGCGATAAAGCCACCGAAATATAACATATTCCGTACCGCATCCCCGGCAGATTCAGATGCCTCCGCTGTCTGAGTCATAATCTGCACAATTCCCACAGGGCCGGACATATCCTGCAGCCCCGCCTTGCCGGTCAGCAGCATTTGCAGGCTCAGACGCACAGAACGAACGGTATTGAGAGAAGTATTCCAGGCGTAGTGAATTTTTTGGCCCAGATCTGCCTCCACGAGGCTAAAATTCATACCGAACAGCATTTGCTCATTCCCCTGGGCATCGGTTACCGGATGTCTTTCCATCAAAAAGTCATTCAGTACCACCTTGCTGCCGTTACGCCGGACCACCAGGTCGTGGGTATCTCCCGGATTCATGGAAAGAAACATAGAAAAATCCGACTGGACATAGATCTTTTCCCCGTCCAATTCCAGAATTTCATCCCCTACCTGCAGGCCATGCACACCGTCAACAGTGCTGTAAGGCTCAAAGCTTTCGATAACCGGAACAACGAACTGTTTCGCAGGCATATACACGATCAGCATGATCAACACGCCCACCACAAAATTCATCGCCGCGCCGGCAATCAGAATTATCAGCCGTTTCCACCATTTTGCCACACCAAAGGAATGGGGGTTATCTGAAGCAGAATCCTCCCCCTCCATGGCACAATAGCCGCCGATGGGAATACATCGAATGGAATACAGGGTCTCACCGACCTGCTTTTTGAAAATAGCAGGGCCCATAAATATGGCAAACTCATTGACCTGCACACCTGACAGCTTCGCCGCGGCAAAGTGCCCCAACTCATGGACAAAGATCAAAAAGCTAAAAAGCAGAACGGCAAAAATAATGCTCATAGTTATCTCCGTTTCATTAAAGATTGCATAAACCCATCATCCATTGCGATCAAGCTAGGATTTCACTGCCAGCCGGGCAAGTCTGTCCGCTTCCAGGATCTGCTCAAGAGAAGGTTCCCGGATAAAGGGGACAGTATCAACCGCTTTGGACACCCGGTTATAAATATCATAGAAGCCGATCTGTCCACGGAGGAATTGGGCAACCGCCTCCTCGTTGGCGCCGTTCATCACCGGACAGGCTGTTCCACCAGCCTTGGCGCAAACCCGTGCCAAAGCGAGGCACGGAAATGTTTCTGTGTCCGGCTCTGTAAAGGTAAGCGCTCCGCATTTTGTCAGATCCAGGGGATCTGCCGGACACGCTGTGCGCTCCGGGTAGGTCATGGCAAGCTGGATAGGCAGACGCATATCGGGACTTCCCAGCTGCGCCATTACTGCACCATCCACAAACTCAACCAGGCTGTGGACAATGCTTTGCCGGTGGATCACCACATCCACCTGCTCCAGAGGAAGGTCATAAAGCCGCATAGCTTCGATCACTTCCAGGCCCTTATTCATCAACGTGGCGCAGTCAATGGTAATTTTCTCTCCCATTTTCCAGTTAGGGTGGCGCAGTGCATCCGCTTTGGTAACCTTTCCCAATTCCCCAAGGCTCATGCCAAAAAATGGTCCACCGGAACAGGTCAGAATAAGACGCTTGATCTCCCGTGGATGATGCATGCCCATCAGGCATTGGAAAATAGCGGAATGCTCCGAATCCACGGGGATAATTTCTGTACCGTATTTCTTCGCTTCCGCCATAACCAGTTCACCGGCACAGACCAGAGTTTCCTTATTGGCAAGACCAATCCGCTTCTTTGCCCGAATTGCTGCAAGTGTAGGCTTCAATCCGACCATTCCCACCACCGCGGTAATCACACAGTCCGCCTTTTCCATGGTCGCTGCCCGGATCAAGCCCTCCTCACCCCAAGCGATCTGGGTGGAAAGATCGGAAATCATTCCAGAAAGCTCCTGCGCGGCTGTTTCCGTTGCCATAACCGCCAGCTCCGGGCGATATTTCCGGCACTGCTGGGCCATACGCTCCGCATTGGTGCCGGCAGTCAACGCGCAAACAGGAATATTCAGATTGTCAATAACATCCAGGCTTTGACGGCCGATAGAACCGGTTGAGCCTAAAATACTTACACATTTCACCATAACTTACACCACAAGGGGCAGCAGAAGCAGAAGAATCTCCACCAAAGGCCCCACTATCATCATAGAGTCAAAACGGTCCAAAATTCCACCATGACCGGGAATCAGATTGCCGTAATCCTTAATTTCTGTCTGCCGCTTGATGACGCTGAAGCACAAATCACCGAATACAGCGCCGGCAGAACCCAAAATACCGTAAAGAACCGCAAAAATGTACTTGGTCTGAATCCGGAAAAGCGCATTCAGCACCAGGCAGTAAATCACCATACCGATCACTGCGCCGACAACGCCGCCAACAACGCCTTCCACAGTTTTCTTGGGGCTAATCACAGGAGCCAGCTTGTGTTTGCCAAACTTCAAACCTGCAAAATACGCGCCGGTGTCGGACAGAAAGGCGATCACAAAGGGAATCAGAATATATAACCTGCCTGCGCCCCAGCTATGGATCCGCACAAGGGATGCCAGCAGGAAGGGGATCAGCAGGCCTGCGGCAAAGCAGGCAGCAATCTTAGTAAATTGCAGTTTCATTCGAGAGAGCATCATCTGGCTAAACAGCAGCACCCAGAATATCAGTATACCCAGCATCAGCCAAGCATAACCGATTCCCAGACCGCACCAAAGAACACACCAAAAAGCGGAGGCCATAGAACAAAGTACCAGGCGCATGTCCTTTACAATGCCCGTCCCCTTCAAAAGCTCATAGGCAGCAATCGCTGCCATAAGGCCAAATAAAATGGCGGTTATAAATTTGGGCGCAGCAAGCACCACAATCAGCAGCAACGGCAGAAGCAGTACCGCCGCGATCACACGGGTTTTCATCTCTACACACCTCCGAACCGACGATTGCGCCGGTGGAATTCCTCAATGGCCGCATCCAGATCAGCAGGTCCGAAGTCCGGCCAAAGCACATCCATGAATACATACTCCGAGTACGCAGACTGCCACAGCAGGAAATTGCTGGTACGCATCTCTCCGGAAGGACGAACGATCAGCTCCGGATCCGGCACATCCCGGGAATAGAGATAGCCGGAAAGGAGTTCTTCTGTCAGATCATCCGGGGAATACTTTCCATCAGCCACATCCCGGGCAAACGCCTGGGAAGCTTTCACGATCTCATCCCTGCCGCCATAATTCAGGCAGAAATTCACCTGTACATCCCCAAAACCGGCAGACCGGGCCTCCGCATCCAGGCAAAGCTTCCGAAGTTCCGGACTCAACCGGGTAAGATCACCGAAAAAACGGAACCGGACATGGTTCTTCTCCATATCCTGCAAAGCCTCCCGGAGGTAGTTACCCAACAGCTTCATAATCGCCCCCACCTCCTCGGCGGAGCGCTTCCAATTCTCGGTGGAAAAGGCATAAACCGTCAGATATTCCACCCCAAGGGTGCGGCAATAGTTGGCAATCTTGCGAAACGTCTCCGCACCGGCGGCATGGCCTGCTGTTCTGGGCAAACCACGCTTTTTTGCCCAGCGACCGTTACCGTCCATGATGATGGCAATGTGGCGTGGTGCTGGAATTGCATTGTTTTCCTGTGTAGGATGTGCCATAGAAAACACCTCTGTATAGTAGCATATTGGGGGCGCAAGCGCCCCCAATGATATTAAATGGACATCAGTTCCTTTTCCTTACCGGCTAAGGCTTCGTCTGCTTTCTTAGTGTACTTATCCAGAAGATCCTGCAGATCCTTCTCTGCCTTCTTCTGCTCGTCCTCCGTGATCTGGGAGTCTTTCTTCAGTTTCTTTACATAGTCCATGCCGTCTCTGCGGATGTTCCGCATCGCAACCTTGGCATCCTCAGCATACTTTTTAACCTGCTTGGTCAGCTCCTTGCGGCGCTCCTCAGTCAGCTGAGGGAAAATCAGGCGAACCACCTTGCCATCGTTCTGGGGATTGATACCCAAATCGCTAGCCTGGATCGCTTTCTGAATCTCCTTGAGCAGGTTGGTGTCCCAGGGCTGGATCACCAGGGTACGGGCATCGGGGGAAGAAATGGTAGCAACACCGTTCAAAGGAGTCTCACTGCCATAGTATTCTACTGTAATACGGTCCAGAACCTTTGCGTTGGCACGGCCTGCGCGGACAGCGCCAAACTCCTCTGCCAGATGATCCAGGGCCTTCTCCATTCTTCTGCTGTAATCGGCAAAATCTACGCTCATGTTATAATCCTCCTAAAAATTAATTACTGACGGTGGTTCCGATCTTTTCACCCCGGACCACACGAATAATGCTGTTATCCTCAGCAAGGCCAAAGCAAACCATAGGAACATCGTTGTCCATAGCCAATGCCATAGCGGTGGTATCTGTTGCCTTAAGTCCCTTTTCCAGGACCTCATTGTAGGTTAAATGGTCATATTTCACAGCCGTGGGGGCCTTCTTGGGATCTGCAGAGTAGATACCATCGATATTCTTCGCCATTAGAATTGCGTCTGCCTCGATTTCCACGCCACGCAGCACCGCACCGGTGTCGGTGGAGAAATAGGGATTGCCGGTACCTGCGGCAAACAGGACCACCTTGCCCTCATTCAAGTAACGGTTAGCTGTATCTCTGGTAAAGTACTCAGCAAATTTATGGATCTCGACTGCTGTAAGTACCCGGGCTTCCATACCGTGCTCTTCCAGCGCATCCGCCACAGCAATGGCATTCATCACAGTTGCCAGCATACCCATGGCATCCGCATGAGAGCGCTGCATTTGCCCCTCGCCGTTCTTCACACCGCGCCAGAAATTACCGCCGCCGATCACAAGGCCAACCTGTACACCCATATCTACACAGGCCTTAATGGAAGTACATACTTCATTAATCTTGGTAAAGTCCAGGCCAAAGCCATCGCCTTGCGCAGTTTTCTGTCCCAAGGCTTCTCCACTGATCTTCAGCAGGATGCGCTTATATTTGATCTCAGACAACGAAACCACTCCTCTCTAACGGATTCTATTTTATAATAAGTTACGCAAATTGACAACAGGAATTTTTAATTTTCTTTGATTGTTTTTCTAAAATTCACAACTGTTTAGAATCTTGCAGAATATTCCTGTTTTCCAGTTGCAAAAATGAACACAATAGGTTATAATATTTGCAAATTTTGCAAACAGAGAGGATGAGGAAGATGGCTGAAATTACTGAGAGCAAAAATTTCATCCATACCTTTATTGAGGAAGATATTGCAGAAGGCGGGCGCTATGCAGGTCAGACTGTGCATACCCGGTTTCCCCCTGAGCCTAACGGCTATCTGCACATTGGCCACTGCAAAGCACTGATTATCGACTTCGGCACTGCCGAGAAGTTTGGCGGTCTTTGCAATCTGCGTATGGACGACACCAACCCCACTAAAGAGGATGTGGAGTTTGTGGAAGCCATTAAGGAGGATATTCACTGGCTGGGCTTTGACTGGGGTGACCGTTTCTATTACGGCTCCGATTATTTTGAGAAGGACTATGAATATGCAGTAGAACTAATCAAGAAGGGTCTGGCTTATGTGTGTGAGCTGACCCCGGAACAGGCTAAAGAAATGCGTGGTGACCTGACCACCCCTGCCACCTCCCCCTTCCGGGATCGCCCCATTGAAGAGAGCCTGGATCTGTTCGCCCGGATGCGTGCCGGCGAATTCGAGGACAACAAGTACACCCTCCGCGCCAAGATCGACCTTGCCTCCGGCAACTTCAATATGCGTGACCCGGTGATCTACGGTATTCGTCATATGCACCATCACCGTCAGGGAGATAAGTGGTGCATTTATCCCATGTACGATTTTGCCCACCCAATTCAGGACGCCCTGGAGGGCATCACCCACAGCCTGTGTTCTTTGGAATTTGAGAATCACCGTCCCCTGTACAACTGGGTGGTAGAGAATGTTTCTGTCCCCCATCATCCCCGGCAGATCGAGTTTGCCCGTCTGGGCATTGACCACACCGTGCTGTCCAAACGCAAGCTGAGAGCCCTGGTGGAGAACGGCTACGTTTCCGGTTGGGACGATCCCCGGATGCCCACCCTCTGCGGTCTGCGCCGCCGTGGCTACACCCCTGCCGCTATCCGCAACTTCTGCGACCGCGTGGGCGTTGCCAAATCTCCCAATACCATTGAGTTTGGTTTCCTGGAGTACTGCCTGCGGGAGGATCTGAATGAGACCGCCCAGAGAGTTATGGCAGTTCTGAAGCCTATCAAGCTGACGATTACCAACTATCCCGAAGGTCAGTCCGAGGTCTTTGATGTAGAAAACAACCCCAACGATCCCGAGGCCGGTACCCGTCAGGTTACCTTCTCCCGGAATCTGTGGATTGAGAGCGACGACTTCCTTGCAGAGCCTGTGCCTAAGTACAAGCGTCTTTACCCTAACGGACCGGAGTGCCGGTTGAAAGGCGCTTACCTCATCACCTGCACCGGCTGTGTAACCGATGATGAGGGTAATGTGGTTGAGGTTCTGGCAACCTACGACCCCAACTCCCGTGGCGGTGACCCTGCCGATGGCCGCAAGGTCAAGGGCGCAACCATCCACTGGGTAGATGCAGACAACTGTGCAGATGCAGAGGTCCGTCAGTACAGCAATTTGTTTGATGATCCCGATCCCGACGCCGCAGGCAAGGACTTTCTTGCTTGTCTGAACCCCAATTCTCTGGAGGTCCTCACCGGCTGTAAGGTGGGGATGAGCCTTAAGAATGCTAAAGCTCCCGCTTCCTACCAGTTCATGCGTCTTGGCTACTTCTGCCCGGATAGCAAGGACAGTTCTCCGGAACACTTGGTATTCAACCGCAGCGTCAGCCTGAAGGACAGCTTCAAACCCAGTAAATAACAAAAGGTACCGGTACACGGCAGTGTACCGGGGCCTTTTGTTATTTTCCAAACAGGTTATCCACACGTTTCATCATTTCGCGGATGGGCAGATTGTAGGGGCAACGGCTTTCACAGACACCGCATTCGATACAATCAGATGCTTTTTTGTTCTGGGCATGGTATCGCTGATATGCCCAGTCCTTCAGACCGTAACGGCTGTAATACCCTTCAAACAGGAACTGAGAATAGATAGTGATTCCTGCTGTACAGGGGGTGCAGTAGTTACATCGACGGCAGAACTGGGTTCCCAGACCTTCCCGGATGGAGCGGATCTTTTCCCACTCTTCCTCAGTCAGGGGCTCAGCATTTTCCACAGCCGCCAGATTCTCTTCCGCCTCCGTTTCCGTCGCCATTCCGGGGATTACAAGCGTTACATCCGGATTGTTCACAATAAAGCGCAAAGCCAGGGTTGCGTCATCAATGGCACCGCCCGCCAATGGCTTCATATCGATAAAACCGATATTGCGCTCCGCGCAGGTGCGGATCAGTTCCTCAGCCTGGGTTTCCACCAGGTTATAGGGAAACATGATTGTCTCCACCCAGTCTAAGTCTACAGCCTTGGTAAACAACTCCACCGGATGCAACGTGATACCGATATGTCCGATCTTCCCTGCTGCCTTCGCCTCCTGCAGCGCTTCCAGTGCTCCGCCGGGTGCCTGGACCTGTTCCAGCTCTGCCGGGGTAGGATTGTGGATCTGATACAGGTCAATATAGTCTGTCCGCAGATTTTTCAGACTAATATCAATGTCCGCGGCCATGGCTTCCTTTGTCCGGGCCATACTTTTGGTAGCCAGGATAAAATCCTCGCGGATTCCTTCTAACGCGTAACCAATATACTCTTCGCTGACTGTGTAACCACGGGCGGTATCAATATAATTGACACCCGATTCGTGGAGTTTGTGAAGCAGCTTTTTTGTGCCCTCCGCATCGATCCGCTGAATCGGTATGCCACCAAAGCCCATTCGGGATATCTTAAGTCCCGTTCTTCCAAGAATCCTGTACTGCATCATTTATTATCCTTCATCTGTGCCTGCAAATGCATAGACAGCACCGCAAGAGAGGTTGCCATATTCTCGTTCTGCACCAGGATCCCGGTGGGCACATCCAGATGGGTAGGCGCAAAGTTCCATACCGCCTTAATGCCGCACTGGATAAGACGATTGCAAACATCCTGCGCGTGTTTAGAAGGTACAGTAATAATTCCCATAAGGACCTTGTTGGTACGGCAAAAGGATTCCATCTGCTCCATGGGATAGATAGGCTTTCCCTCCGCAGACTTCTCCGCTGCGGGTACCTGATCAAAGGCAGCCAAAATATTCAGGCCGTAAGCACTGAAGCCGCTGTAACCCAGCAGCGCCTGTCCCAGTTTGCCAGCGCCAACAAGGATGGCATCTGTAGTGTTGTCATAGCCCAAAAACTGGCTGATATCTTCAATCAGACTCTCCCGCAGATAACCGATCTTGGGACGGCCACCGTCGGACACCTGAGCCAAATCCTTTCGCACCTGCACCTCGCCCATTCCCAGCGCATTGGCCAGGGCTGTAGCAGAAATATACGGTGTTGATCCATCCGGAATACTTTTAAGGTAAGCCAGATATCCGGGAAGTCGTTTCAATACAGCCTTGGATATTTCTTTGCGCATGATGAACCACTCCTTTAAATCGATACAAAAGTATATCGATATACTTTTGTATCGATTATATCAAAGGATTCCATAAATTGCAAGTGGCGCGGCGTAATTTTCAAACACAGCTTGTTTGTCGCAGTATTTCCTTGCGAAGACGGAGCATGATTCTCTTTTCTAACCTGGAGATGTAGGACTGAGATATTCCCATTTTTTGCGCCACTTCCTTCTGTGTCAGCTCCTGGCGTCCTTCCAGACCGAATCGCATCACGATAATCTCCCGTTCCCGCTCAGGAAGCTCCCTCACTGCCTGCCGCAGCAGACACAGATCCACATCATCCTCCATGGGTCGCAGGATCATATCCTCGTCCGTCCCCAGTATATCCGACAAAAGCAGCTCATTCCCGTCATAATCCATGTTAATTGGTTCATCCAGGGAAATCTCTGTTTTTTGATTGGATATTTTTCGGATGTGCATTAGTATTTCATTTTCAATACAGCGGGAGGCATAGGTGGCAAGCTTGATATTCTTGTCCCGCCGATAGGTGCTGATGGCTTTGATAAGTCCAATTGTACCAATGGAGATCAGATCCTCAAGATTTACACCGGTATTTTCAAACCGTCTGGCAATAAATACCACCAGTCGCAGATTCCGCTCGATCAAAAGCTGCTTTGCCTCTTCATCCCCCTGTTCCAGTTTTTCCAGCGCCTTCTGTTCATCAGTCCCTTTCAGTGGTGGCGGCAGTACATCACTGCCGCCTATGTAATAAACCTCTTCCGATCTGATGAATCCAATCCTAGCCAAAAATGCGATCAATTTTGCTGTCATACCATTCCTCCTGTCAGTGCTTGATATGCCCCTTCCCTGCTCAGCCCATCCGGTGCGAACGCAACCAAGGAGCTTCCTTTCCATTTTCCGATCCTCACCTCCGGAATTCGCAGCGCCAACAACAGTCCCGACGGTTGCCCCACTGCCCGGTAGGGGATCAGCCGCAAACCAGGTATCCGTGCCTGCGCCATAGAACTTACCGGACTGCGAAGCTGCTGTTGTGTCAGTCCCGTCAATTTATGCGCAACCTCCGCATCCACCACCAGCACCGGCCTTCCGGTAACTGGATCCCGCAGCGCATTTCCCGTATCCTCCAACGCTGTAAGACGCAGACAAATATCTCCGTAAACCAGTTCCACCGGCAAATAAGATACTGTACCGATCCTATCCCGGAAGCCCACAAAACACATAATAGAAATCACAGCCGCACTCAACGGAATGGAGAACGCAGCTTTGTTTCCCAGGCCCAACGCTATTCCGCCAAGGGCCATACTTAAAATCACAAACACCACGCACCGTCGCAGGGCGCTTCGGGAAAAGCCAAAGGCAATCCACGCCAAAATCCCAAGGACAACGATGCGCCATATCGTGCTTCCCAGGAAGGAAAGCCCCGGCATAAGGCACAGTCCGCTGTACACACCACCTACCGCGGCGGCAACCGCTGTCCGTTTCCACTCCGCCGGATAACCGCATAGTCGGTTTGTGCCGAGAAGCAGCAAATAATCGATCAGAAAATCTAAAAGGCAAACCACATCCGCGTATACCGTCATTTTGCACCTCCCGTGTATTGGCTTGCCTTCAGTATATCCCTACCGCTCAAAGAATCCCGTCAAAACCGGGACCGGCCTTTGCCGCAAGAATCGGCCTGTCCACAAGCGCTTCTGCACAGGCATCCCCGTAAACAAAAAATGCGGCAGATGAATTTCTCATCTGCCGCTTGTTTCTGTCGATAGCGCACGCTCAACTGAGCGAATATTTTTTTCTGCCTTGATTCTGGGGATCATCACCTCATGGCCACACCCCAGACAGCGCAACCGGAAATCCGCGCCTACGCGCAAAACCTTCCAGCTCTTTTCGCCGCAGGGATGAGGCTTCTTCATTGTCAAGGTGTCGCCCAAACGAATGTCCATGTCAGTTCTCCCCCTTAATGGCATCCCAATACTGCTTCGCAGACTGTTCCAGCCTGTTGTCGCCGTAAACATAGTACTTTGTCCCTGCCAGATTATCGGGCAGATACTGCTGTTCTACCCAGCGATTGGGGTAATTATGGGGGTATTTATAGCCCTGCTCCCGCTCCTGGGTATAGGTATCCGCATGAACATTCTGAAGGTGTCGGGGAAAATCTACCCCCTTCCCCTTTCGCACATCCTCCAACGCCATATCCAACGCCACATGACCGGTGTTGGATTTAGGAGAGGTGGCCATCAGCACAGCCGCATCTCCAAGAGGAATCCGAGCCTCAGGCATTCCCAGTTTCAGTGCCATATCCACACAGGCATTAACGATGGCAATAATCATAGGATAGGCTAGACCCACATCCTCAGCCGCGATCACCATTAGGCGACGGCAGGCTGCCTGCATCTGCCCTGCCTCCAACAGGCGGGCAAGGTAATGCACCGCCGCATCGGGATCGGAGCCCCGGATACTCTTTTGCAGGGCAGATAAAAGATCGTAGAAATTATCTCCGTCCCGATCTGCCCGCAAGGCACTTTTTTGGGTAACTGCCTTGGCATCTTCCAGGGAAAGGATCAGCTTATCCCCTTCCGGAACACCTGCTGAGAACATTACTTCTACGGCGTTCATTGCCTTACGCAGATCGCCGCCGCATGCACCGGCAATATACTCAAGAGCGCCCTCCTCCGGCTGTGCCCTCAACGCTGTCCTCTGCTCCAGGAATGAAACCGCTCGCTTCACAGCCTGCAGAGCGGCCTGGGCAGAAATCTGCTTAAATTCAAACACAGTAGAACGGCTGAGGATGGCGTTAAACACATAAAAATAGGGATTCTCTGTTGTGGAGGCAATCAGGGTGATCTTGCCGTTCTCGATATACTCCAAAAGAGACTGCTGCTGTTTTTTATTAAACGACTGGATCTCATCCAAATACAACAAAATCCCGTTGGGGGCCATAAAGGTGTCCAGCTGTGCCACGATATTTTTAATATCCGCTGTGGATGCGGTGGTGGCGTTAAGCTGATACAGCGTCCGGTTGGTCTGTTTGGCGATAATATTGGCAACAGTGGTCTTCCCGGTGCCGCTGGGCCCGTAAAAAATCATGTTGGGAATATTCCCGGAATCCACAAGCCGCCGCAGCACAGCGCCTTTACCCAGGATATGCTCCTGTCCAAAAACCTCATCCAGCGTTTGAGGACGCAAAAGATCTGCAAGAGGCTGATACATACGCGGCTCCTTTCTTGCTTAAAATGTTGCCACATCCTCTGCGGCAGGTTCGGCTTTTTCAACACGAATGGCTGTCAGCACCGGTCCGAGTTCACCCTTGTACAGAGGATGTCTTTCAGCTGTAATTTTTGCCGTTACCGCAACCCAGCACCGGCTTTCCAGCTTGGATGCGCCGGGGTAGCGGCAAGGGATACCGCAAAATTGGATATCATCGGCGCAGCAGGTCATAACAAATCTGCCTGGGGCAAACATATCCTCCTTGCTGCTGCGGCGGAGCATCGCCACCTGACCCTTAAAGGAAACGGTTTTGCCATCGTACTTCTGAGCTTCCTCCGTTACATCCCGGTACCACAAAGCATAATCTTCATCATTGACCATAATGATCGGTGCATTAACATCAAAGGGCAGCGGGTCCTGCTGGTCATCAAAAGCCGTAGAGCCGTCGGTATAGTCATATAGAATATCAATTCTGCGGTTGGCGGCTCTTGCCAGTTTGTGCAGTGCCTGGGTGTCCTCCCCGGGCTGCAAACGGTTGAATACCACCATCTGACCGCCCACCAGCTTGTCCATCACCAGATTCCGCATATTGGCATTATATGCCAATATGGTGGTGCCGTCGGCAAACATGACCTCCTGGGCAACGACCCATCCATCAGGGAAGCGACTGTAAAGGTCGCCAACCAGCTGCATACCGTTCAGTTCCGCAACCACCCTCTGGGCTTTGTATTTTTTCTGCAGAGCCTGCAGTTCCTTTGTGGTAACCGTTTCCTGGTCAAGCACCTCTAGATAGACATTTTGATGAGGATAGGCAGAAATATCGTATTCTTCCTCACCTTCTTCAAACACCAGAAGAAGCGTTCGTTCGCCGGCGTTGAATCTGGGATCTTCCAGGGTTTCCTGGATAAATTTGGTCTTACCGGAATCCAGGAAGCCGGTAAACACATATACAGGGATCTGGATCATTTTTTACACTCCAAACAATTCCGCAATATCATGCTCGTCCAGGTCTGAACCGATAACGCAAAGCTTACCGGTAACCGCGGCACTGCCAGTGCGGACATTATGCTCGCCGGGGACATAGTCAAAGTGGATCCAACTGCCATCCTGGGCGGCAACGATGCCCTTTGCCCGGAGAATAAAGCCGTACTCCCGGGAATCCAGCTTGTGCAGTGCATCTCCGATTTGCTGAGCAGTAAACTTTGCGGCTGTTTCCGCACCCCAGGAGGTAAACACCTCGTCGGCATGATGGTGATGATGGTCATGGTCATGACCGCAACTGCAATGCTCGCCATGGTCGTGATGGTGGTGCTCATGGTCGTGCTCATGGCCGCAGCAGCAATGTTCATCGTGATCGTGATGATGGTGATGCTCGTGGTCGTGCTCATGGCCGCAGCAGCAATGTTCATCGTGATCCTGATGATGGTGATGCTCGTGGTCGTGCTCATGGCCGCAGCAGCAATGTTCATCGTGATCGTGATGATGGTGATGCTCGTGGTCATACTCATGGCCGCAGCAGCAATGCTCGCCATGGTCGTGATTATGGTGGTGCTCATGCTCCAACTGTGCCAGTTCATAAGCCAGAGACGCCTTTCCCTCCATTGCTTCAATCAACTGCGCACCGGAGAGCTGATCCCAGGGTGTGGTAACAATTGTTGCGTGGCTGTTATGCTCACGAAGCATAGCAACCGCATTGTCCAGCTTCTGCTGGGGGATGTCATCGGTTCTGGAAAGGATGATTGTAGATGCGGTTTCCACCTGGTTGTTGTAAAACTCGCCAAAGTTCTTCATATACACCTTGACCTTGCCGGCATCAACCACAGCAACGGTGTAACCCAAAGTAACCTCGTCATTCGTTACCTTCTGAACAGCCGCGATCACATCGGACAGTTTGCCCACGCCGGAGGGTTCGATTACAATCCGGTCAGGGTCATATTTTTCGATCACTTCTGTCAGTGCCTTGCCAAAATCACCTACCAAACTGCAGCAAATGCAGCCGGAGTTCATCTCGGTGATATTGATACCGGAATCCTGCAAAAAGCCACCGTCAATACCGATTTGACCAAACTCATTTTCGATCAGTACCAGTTTTTGACCCCGGTAGCTCTCGGCGATCATTTTCTTGATAAGGGTCGTTTTTCCTGCCCCCAGAAAACCGGAGTAAATGTCGATTTTTGTCATAATACATGCACCTTCTGTACAAAATTATTCATTTTATTATAACACCAAAACACCGGGAAAACAAGTCAAAATAATCTTCATGTTCGACACTTTTTCCTTGTTTCTTCCTTCATAGACCGGATATTGTATAAGCGGTGGTCATTCTCCCCGAATGCGACAACCGCCAAAACCGCCGCTGCGTATCTCCCACGCAGCGGCGGTATATTATATCAGGATACTGGTATCAACAACATTTGGTCTGCTGCGGGCTGGTCTTCCAGCCCATTTGCCTTTTGGATCGCTTCTACAGTAGATCCTGTCTGCTTGGCGATCTGCCAGAGACTGTCCTCTCCTGCCCGCCGCAGAATCAGACTGGGACGGTTCGGATCCGGAGGGATGATATCCCCCACAGTCATATCGGTCATTACCGGAATGCCCCGCGCCGCACCGGTTTGAACATGAAGCATCATATCCGCGCTGACGCTTCCATTTCCGCCAATGCTCTGCTGGGTCTTACCAATCCGGCTAATCCACATATCCACATCCGCATCCGGATCTGCATCCATCTGACAGCTTTCCTCCCAACGATACTGCCCGCTCTGCAGCTGTCCATTTTGATCATAGCCCAATGTTTGAAAGTACCCACTCATATCTGCAGTGATCTGATCGCCGTTTCTGTGCAATTTGGGAATATCGCTGTAAAAACTCACATCCACCGGCTGCAAGCCATCCTGGGGAACAACAGTCTCCGGTTCAATATTCATCTTCCTGTCATCCAGTACCACCGGAAGCATGACCCGGGAAATATAAGGTGTTATCTGCCGTATTGGGCTGTATGCATCTTCCGCAAGCTCCACCATCGTCTGCTCCCCAAGAACGTACTGCGCGGTGATTCCCGCCCGGAGATTCAGATTTTCTTCTTCACCCTGCTCCAACTCTAATCCGGTCAGTGCCAGCCATATCCGGGCATCCGCTTGAGAATCGTAATCCCGATCCAGATCCGCATACTGGGAGAAAGGCAATTCCATCTCCCATTTCTGCAGTTGTCCATTTGCATCCAGATACAGCACAGACAAGTTTGCAACACCCCGAATGACAAGTTTATCCGTAACCACTTTCATTTCCAGCAGTTCCGGGGTAAGGGTATAACGAACGAGCTTGCTGATTCCGGCGGCAGAGGCAGGGAGACTGAGTACCTCCTCAATCTGGAATGCCTTTTCTCCGGCTTCCTTTGGAATCCACATGGGATATGTATTCTTCAAGACCCGGATATCCTCCGGAAGTTTATCCGGCATGCTGATTTCAACATTTTCCGGGACAGCTGCCTCCACGCAAAACGCCACCGCAGCCCGGACCATCAGTTTCCTGGCAGATAAAGAACGGGCGTCTACGCTGCGAAGCACAGGCAGAACGCATATAGAGCCGTCCCGCTGGGTCTCCGGAATGTCCAGTTTGGTCTGCAGCGGCAGCCAGCTTTCCACCACCTGGGGTAGTCCCTCTTCTTCAGGGGCATAGAGCGTCCACACCAGTACCCCACCGGAAACGACCACGCTACCGCTGTTCCACTGTTTTGAACGGATCACCACCTGTCCCCAACTGCCAAGCACCCTGCCGATGTCCGGCATATCGTCCGTCAATCTGGCCTCCTGGGTCTGTTCCAGGTATTGGGTCTGCCGGGACAATGTATGCAGGCAAGGAATCGATATTGTATTAAACTGCGCTTCCATGCAAATCACTCCTTTTCTACTGCATTGTATTCAGATGCGGACAAGTATATGCTTATTTTTTTCTTGCCACCCCGCAACCGGCAAATATAATACAAAAACTGAAGCAATGGCACCAAAATCCACCCTCCAGCCACAACCCAATCAGCAATCCGATACCGAAGGACAGAAGCATACAACCCCAAAGTTGATTCTGTCGGCACATAAAAAAAACACCCCCTGCACGATTGTATGCAGGAGGTGTTATAAATTTAACCGCCAAGATATGCCTTGCGAACGTCGTCGCTCTTAGCCAGTTCTGCACCGGTGCCGCTCAAGGTAATAGATCCGGTTTCCAGAACATAGGCACGGTCAGCAATTTCCAGCGCCTTGCTGGCGTTCTGCTCAACCAAGAGAATGGTCGTGCCTGCGGCGTGGAGTTCCTTGATGATATCAAAGATCTGATCCACAAGGATGGGTGCCAAACCCATGGAGGGCTCATCCAGCATCAGAAGCTTGGGACGGATCATAAGCGCACGACTCATGGCCAGCATCTGCTGCTCACCGCCGGAAAGCGTACCCGCAATCTGATTGCGCCGCTCCGCCAGCCGGGGGAAGAGATTGAATACGTACTCCAAATCTTCCTTGAACTGTTGCTGATTGCCCACAGTATAAGCACCCATCATCAGATTCTCATACACAGACAGCTCTTGGAAAATACGGCGGCCCTCCGGCACCTGAGTCATGCCCAGTTGTACAATTTTATGGCAGGGCGTCTTTGTGATATCCTTGCCGTCAAAAATAACGCTTCCGGATTTTTTGGGGATGATGCCCACCACGCTTTGCATCATGGTGGTCTTACCGGCACCGTTGGCGCCGATCAAAGACACGATCTCACCCTCATTTACCTCAAAGCTGATGCCCTTCAGCGCGCAGATCACGCCATAGTAAACTTCCAGATTATTAACTTCCAGCAATGCCATAGCGTTAACCTCCGATATAGGCCTTGATCACTTCGGGATCCTGCAGCGCTGCCTTTGTCTCACCCTGCACCAGAGTGGTACCAAAATTCAATACCGTCAGCTCATCGCACAAACCGGAAACAAATTTCATATCATGTTCGATCAGCAAAATGGTAACATTGAACTGCTCACGGATCAGACGAATAATATCCATCAGCTCCTGCGTCTCGTGGGGATTCATACCGGCCGCAGGCTCATCCAGACACAAAAGCTTCGGTTTTGTTGCCAAGGCTCTCGCAATTTCCAGTTTTCTCTGCTTACCGTAGGGTAAGTTGCAGGCCAGATTGTTGCGTTCTTCCAGCAGTCCGACAACTTCCAGAATTTCCTTTGCCCGCTGGCGCATAGCCTTCTCAACCTTGAAATGCTTGGGCAGACGGAACATACTTGTGAAAATGCCGCATTTGTACTCCGGCTGATTATGAAGTCCCACCATAACATTACGGATCACCGTCATGTTGTTAAACAAACGGATATTCTGGAATGTACGGGCAATCCCCTTATGGTTGATGATCTCCTGACTTTTACCGGTCAGATTCTCACCGTTAAGGTAGAATGCGCCGGTGGTAGGCTTATATACGCCGGTGATCATGTTGAACACCGTTGTTTTGCCTGCACCGTTAGGACCCACCAGACCGTACAATTGCTTCTCACGAATTTCCAGATTCAGATTCTGAACAGCCTTCAAGCCGCCAAAGGAAATGCCGAGATCCTCAATTTTCAAAACAACCTCAGACATTTACTTCTCCTCCTTCCACTGCTTATCCGGTGTATAGGGAGATTGGGACTGAACATCCACAGACAAAACCTCATCCACCATGATCTTGGTAGGTACACGATCCCACTTTGCTTCATCATCATGAATCTTAGCGGGGTCATGTTTCCTGAGTCTTGACAGGAAGTTCTTCATGCTCCACTTCTCACGGAAGCCCTTCAGTCCGGGTGCATTTCTGTAAATCACCAGCAGGATCATCACCAGCGCATACATCAAGCCACGCAGAACTGCCAGATCGCCGGTCAGAACGATCTGCAGCTCCTCGTTCAAGTAGGTAATCAGTACAGCTGCGATTAGGCTGCCGTGCAGGCTGCCCATGCCGCCAAGAACCACCATGACCAGTATTTCAATGGAGTAGTTATAATCAAATGTGGTGGGATAAACCTTACTCTGGCTGAAGGAGAACAGGACACCGGCGATACCGGCGAAGAAAGCAGAAATGGTAAAGACCATTAGCTTATACTTGGTAACATTGATGCCGGTTGCCCGGGCAGCAATCTCGCTGTCGCGGATGGATGTAACCGCGCGACCATGCTTGGAGCGAATAAAATTCTCGATCACAGCCAGCGTAATAACGACCAAAACAAAGCCAATAATAAACAGATAGTGCCGTTCAAAGCGAACTGCGGCCTGTCCAAGGCTTCCGCCAAACATTTCGTCGGGCAGGTTCTCAAATACAGATCTTACAATCTCGCCGAATGCCAGCGTAACGATCGCCAGATAGTCGCCTCGCAGGCGAAGTGCCGGCAGGCCGATAATCACGCCGCAAACAGCAGCGGCAGCACCACCTACCGCCAAGCTGATCAGCAATATAACGATTTCATTTCCAGGACCCATAGCGGCGGTCAGCATACCGGCGGTCTTGGCGCCCAGATATGCGCCAACACACATAAATCCGGCATGGCCCAGAGACAACTCGCCCAGGAATCCCACAACAAGGTTCAGCGAAATTGCAAGCATCATTGCAACCGCTACCTTTTCAAGAAGGATCGTGGTGGAGCGGTTCAGGCTTTTCTGCAAACCAAAGAAGCCAAAATAGCAGGTTGCAGCAAGAAGCAGTATGTAAACAATATATTGCTTCCATTTAACATTTTTCAGCTTTATCATACCTTCTCCCTCCTCTTTTTACCCAAAATACCGGAGGGACGCACCAGCAGGATCACGATCAGGATAGAGAACTCGATGGCAACCGTAAACGGTGCAACAGCAGGAGTTGTCTGCGCAAATGCCTCAACAAGCCCCATCAGAATACCGCCCAGCATCGCACCGGGGATAGAGCCGATACCGCCGATAACCGCAGCGGTAAAAGCCTTGATACCTGGCATAGCACCCAGGGTGCTGTTCACCGGAGGAGACTTCAGTACCATGAAGAATCCGGCAAATGCTGCCAACGCAGAGCCGATGGCAAATGTAATGGTTATGATCCAGTTGACATTAATGCCCATAAGCTGCGCAGCGCTCTTATCCTCGGACACAGCGATCATCGCCCGTCCGATGCGTGTATATTTTACAAACATGCTCAGAGCGATCATAATTCCAGCCGAGCAGACCAACGTGATAATGGTATAGACAGAAATCTGGAACGAACCAATGGAAATCTGTCCCAAATCAAACAGCCGTACCATCTGATCGGCAGAACCGAAAATGATCTGTGCCAGAGATTGCAGCAGATAACTCATACCAATGGCCGTAATCAGCACAGCCAGAGGAGATGCTCCACGCAAGGGTCTGTATGCCAGCTTTTCGATGGAAATACCCAGCACCATACAGCAAATAACAGCAATCAACAGCGCCAGCAGAGGGTTCATACCCATGGTGATTGCGGTAACATACAGCGTATAGCCGCCAACCATGATGACATCACCATGGGCAAAGTTCAGCATTTTCGCAATACCGTAAACCATGGTATAGCCCAGTGCGATCATAGCGTATGTACTGCCGGAGCTAAGGCCGTTTAGTAATGTTTCTAACAATTTCATACAATCTACCTTTATAAACAGAAGTACCGTTCCTCAATTGTAAAACCCGTGAACGGACAATTTGCCGGCGATTCGCACGCCGGCAAATTGTTATTATTGAATTACTTCAAGTTGTACTTAACAGCGCCCTTATCAACGGTGCCGTCCTGGTTCCACTTAATGTCGGTGCCGGTAGCGCCTTCAGCCAAGCTGTAGCCGTTGACGAACTTGTCCTTCAGCATATCGCACAGATCGGAAGCAGAAGTTTCGGGAGTGATCTCCTTACCCTCTTCGACCAGTTCCTTCATTGCGCCGTAGATGGCGTAGACACAGTCGTAAGCAGACGCGCCGAACTGGTTCAGAGTCTCAGCATTGTACTTCTCGGTGTACTTCTTAACGAAGTCAGCAGCCTTGCCTTCGGTAGCAGTAGCATCGAAGTGGCTCAGCATGGAAACTTCCTGAGGAATGGTGGACAGATCGATCTGACCGGCCAGGCCATCAAAGCCGTCGCAGCCGTAGTAAGTAGCCTCAGCGGGAATCAGAGCCTTAGCCTGCTCCATGAACACAGCAGCGGGCTGGTAGTAGATGGGCATGAAGATAAAGCTGCATTCCTTCAGCTGAGAGATCTGGGTAGAGAAGTCGGTGGAGGTAGCATCAGTGAAGCTGGTCTCAACGACTTCGATAGAGGTGTCCAGGTTCTCCTTGAACTGCTTGTAAATGCCGTCGGAGTAGCTGTCATCGGAACGATAGAACACACCGATCTTGGTCAGGCCTGCATTGTTGACGTAGTCAGCAGCAACAGCGCCCTGGTTGCCGTCAGCAAAGCACATCTGGAAACCGTTGGCGAACTCGGGGATATCATCGCCGCGAGCAGAGGGGGTCAGGAAGAAAACATTGTCTTCCTTCGCCAGGGTCTTGAACTCCAGACCAGGAGCAGTGGTAACAGTGCCCAGGGAAACCTGCATGCCCTGATTCATCAGGTTAGCATAGTTGGTAGCAACCTTGGTTGCATCGTGTTGGTCGTCAGTAGCGATCAGCTTCAGCTGATAACCGTTAAAGCCGCCGGCAGCGTTGATCTCATCAACAGCCATCTGTGCGGAGTTCTGAACAGCAACACCGTAAACTGCAGCACCACCGGTCAGAGGGCCGGACATGCCGATCACGATCTCGCCATCGCCAGTGCCAGCGCTCTCGCCACCCTGCTGGGAGGGAGCACAACCGGCGAACACACCGACTACCATCATGGCAGCCAAAGTAAATGCCAAAATCTTTTTCATAACATCGTTCTCCATTTCATTTGTACGATTTGTTTTTGCCGATCCCTCACGGGAAAGGATCCAACGTTGGAGATATTGTATCTCATACGCGCACATTTGTCAACCACAAAAATACACAATTCCGAAATTTTCTTCTATTCCTTTTTGGTCAATCCGCACAACAGTCATTTAAGCGTCCATTTCAGCCTTGCAGGCGGCCAGCACTTTAGACAGAATCGGCACACAGATCTCGCTACCGTAGCCACCATCCTCCACAGCGATCACAAACGCTAACGGGTATTCCTCATCCGCCACAAATCCGGCGATCATGGCGTTGGGCTTTTTATCGCCGCCCACCTCCGCTGTACCGGTTTTGGCACACACAGTCAGCCCCGGAAAATTATGGCTTCCGTACTTATCCGTAACATTAAATCCCATATACTCCCGAAGGGTATCCGCGGTAGCAGCAGACATGATCCGCTCGCCGCTGTGCTTACGGGCGCTGTAGCTGTTGATTCCACCGGAGGTGATTCTCTGGACCAGGTAGGGTTGCACACCCTTTCCTCCCCCTCCGATAGCCCCCACAAAAGTCAAAAAGGCACAGGGATTTACAATATCTGTATACTGCCCCACGCTGCTCCATGCCAGATCTGAGTCCTCCGCATCCGACAGATCAAAATTACCCTCTGCTGTGGTAACACCGTCAAAGCTGACAGGCTTCGTGATACCAAACTGTTCCACATACCGGGTGAGGGTCTCCGCCCCAAGCTGTAAGGCAAGCTCCGCGAAAGCGCAGTTGCAGGAATTGCGGAAAGCAGTTTTCAGATCCTGCTCCCAATGGGTGCCATCACAGATGATCTTTGTGTTGCCGATCTTGCAGCTTCCCCGGCAGACAAAGGTCTGCTCAGTTACATTTGGTATCGTTTCAATGGCGGCAGCCAGGGTTACAATCTTAAATATAGAACCGGGAACATATCCGGATTGCACGAACCGATTATAGTAGATACCCTCCAATTCTTCCCTGTTCTCGTCGGTGATCTGCGGAGGGTTATCCGGATCATAGGTAGGCGTGGTAACCGCGCAAAGCAATTCACCTGTCTTATAATTATAAATGCCCACCGTTCCCTTCCGGTTCCCCAGAGCCTCTAACGCAGTGGTTTGCAGTTGCGCCGACAGTGTCAGTTCCGCAACGCCGCCCTCCCCAGCATAGGAATACACGCCGTTCAGAAGGTCAAACCCCGCCAGCTCCGACGCGTAGGTGGACAGCGCCGGCGCGCTGATATTGCCCCTTCTGTCCCCCAGCCAATGTACTGTGGACATCCGGACTGTCTCCTGATCGGCGTAGTCCCTGGAGCCGCTCATATCCAGCAGCAATGTGCCGTTTCGGTCCGTTACTGTGCCGCAGCCGATATTACCGCCGTTATATACATGAGGTGAGCCGGCAAAGATCACCCAATCTCCTGCGGAGAAAACATATTCGCACAGGAAGAACATAAAGCCTGCCAGAAGCAGCAGCACCAGCACAATGGCAATTCCCGCCCGTCCTGCAACTCTATTCATCCGCTTCGCCTCCTATCCTGGGCAGCCGTACAGCAAAACTGGCGTTCTGCCGTGTATCTGCCGCCTTCATAAACGCCAACAGTCCCCAGGAACAGATCATACTGGAGCCGCCATTAGACAGGAACGGGAATGTAACACCGGTCAAAGGCAGAACGTCCACCGTACCCAGGGCATTCAGAATCACCTGCACCACCATAATGCTGGCTGCGGTACAGGCACCGATGGTAAAGAAGCTGCTGCGGCCCACCGCTGCGCTGCGGACGCAAAATACCGACAGTGCCACGATACTCAGTACCGCCAGGATCAGCATAATCAGCCCCCACTCCTCACAAACAGTAGCAACCGCCACATCCGAATCCGCCGCAAACACGTTTTTCATCCACCCCTTGCCTGCGCCCAGACCCAAAAGTCCGCCGGAGGCCATGCACATGAGAGATCTTGTCTGCTGATAGCCGCCGTCCAGAGGTACCTCCCAGATATGCCGCCAGGAGGAAAATCTACGCAGGGCATGGGGTGCGATCTTTAAAGCAACAACGCCCGCAAAGCCAAGGCTTGTACAGGCAAGCGCGATGGTACCCACATTACCGGAGCGCATATAAGCAATAACCAAAAAGGCGCAAAAGAAGATCAGCGCTGTACCGAAGTCGTTCATCAGTGCAAGGCATCCGCAGATCACCACGGAATAGGTAATAAACAGAAACAGATTCCGCTTTGTCATAATCTGCTCCATGGCAGAAGCGCCTACATATACAAAACAAACCTTGGTAAGCTCCGACGGCTGCAAAGACAGCGGTCCGATCACCAGCCAGTTCTTCGCGCCGTAATATTCCTTGCCAAACACCAAAGTTATAAGCAAAAATCCGATACCTGCCACAGCAGCAATGTAACGGAATACCTTTGCCCTGTCCATATCCCGCAACGACCAGCCAACAGTCAAGAACAGCGAAAGACCCAAACCAATGGCAATCAGCTGTTTAACAGTCTCTGCCGGAGCAACGGTGGCGATCACCGACATACCCATGGTACACAGAAAAAAGGCAACAGTCTCCAATTCAAAGGAAGTCCTGCGGATACAAATATAAAATAACAGCAACAGCCACTGCATCACCATAATACCGCCGAAGCCCACGATAACATTCTGGGCTGTCTCAACACTGCCTCCAAGCAAAAACGCCATGCAACACAAAAGCTGAAACACAGACAGCAGCAGCACATTGACAAAGCTGGTCAGCACAGAGGAAGCCTTGGTCCGCAGCTGCGCCAGACGCTGTTCCTGCTTTTGGGAAATAGGAAGCACAGACATCTCAACACCGCCGATGGTAATAATATCCTCCGGCTTCAGCGCACGAATCCGCACCCGTTTACCGTTGACAAAAGTGCCATCCTTGGAGTCCGCATCAGCAACTGTCCAGCTTCCGTCATCGTAGCGGGTCAAAACGCAGTGGTTTCTGGAAACCGTGGGAAAATCCACAATAATATCGCTGCGCTTGGATCTTCCGATAACATTTTCCCAGTGGGTAATGGGCAGTTTTTTTCCGTTGGAAAGGCACAGCCATGCCCAGATCTCAGGCTCACGGCGGAAAGTCATCAACGGCTTAAAGCACCTCAGCAGAAGCACCGCCGTCAATATAGGGGCGACCCAACGCAGGATCGCGTTAAACATATTGCCGTAAACCGGGTCAGCATTCAAAAACGCGGTAACGAAATCCATGCCGCCACCTCCTTACGTTATGGTATCTACGCTTCCAACTCCCGCAGAAGGGCGATCTCCCGGGCGTAGCCGGGAAGCTCGTTGGGGGTTTCCAGAATCATGGGCAGCTTTTTCAGCACCGGGTGATTCACCACCGACCGAAAAGTTTCAATACCCAGATTTCCCTCTCCCAGCAGTTCATGTCTGTCCTTATGGCTGGCAAAGGGATTCTTGGAATCGTTCAGGTGCAAGGCCTTGAGCTTATCAAGACCAATGATCCGGTCAAATTCCGCCAGAACGCCGTCAAGATCATTGACAATGTCATAGCCGGCATCGTGCACATGGCAGGTATCCAGGCAAACACCGACATTGTCGCTGCCAACACCGTCCATAATAGCTCTCAATTCCTCAAAACGGCCGCCGATCTCGCTGCCCTTTCCTGCCATGGTTTCCAGCAGCACCGTAACCGGATATCCCGGTGCCATCGCCTGCTTAAGAGCGTCACAAATCTGGGAAATACCCGTTTCTGTCCCCTGGCCCACATGGCTGCCCGGATGGAAATTGTAATAATTGCCTGGGAGCGCTGCCATCCGGCGCAGATCATCGCAAAGGATCTCTGCGGCAAAGGCTCGGGCGCCTGCCTCGGCAGTGCAAAGATTCATGGTATAAGCGCCATGGGCCACAAGCGCACCAAAATCAGCATCTTTAAGGGCTTGTACCGCCTTTTCACAATCCACAGGGTCTTCCTTTTTCGCTTTGCTCCCCCTGGGATTACGGGTAAAAAACGCAAAGGTGTTGGCACCGATGGACTGTGCCGTTTTCACCATTTCTAAATTTCCGCCGCTTGCGGAAAGATGACATCCAACATAAAGCATTGCTTTTCACTCCTTTGCCCTATACATTATCATATAATCCGAGAAAAATCAATTTCTCTATTCCATTAGCAACGGAAAAATGCTATAATATCCACAAATAATCAGGAGGTGCAGACATGCCTAAGAAGGATAACCAAAAGCCCCGGATTTTGTACATTATGGATTACCTGGAGAAGAATTCCCATGAGCGTCACCCGGTCAAGGCTTCGGAACTGATCTCCATGCTGAATATGCAGCACAATATCACCTGCGACAGAAAAACAATCTATTCCGATATTGAGGCATTGCAGAATTTCGGCATGGACATCGTTTCTGTTCCCGGCAAAAACGGCGGCTATTTCCTCGCCTCCCCCAGAAGCTTCCAGCTTTCGGAGCTGAAGCTGCTGATCGACGCGGTTTTATCCAGCCGCTATCTGACAGAAAAGAAATCCCGGGAACTGGTGGAAAAGCTCTGCAAGCAATGCAATGAATACGACGGTAATCTTATGCGCCGCAGTATTCTGGTCTCTGACCGGATCAAGAGTATGAACGAAACCATTCTTATTAACGTGGATACCATTCAGGATGCTATTACCCGGAATCTGCAGATCAGCTTCCGGTATTTTGACTGGGATATAAAAGGTCAGCGCCGCTACAGAGAAAAAGAATACCTGGCAAGTCCCTACGGACTTTGCCAGGATAACGAAAACTGTTATTTGCTTGCTTTCTCTGACCGCCATGGTATTACATCCTACCGTGTGGACCGAATGACCCACATCGACCTGACAGAACAAAAGCGAGTCCCGTGCCCCGAGCTTACCGGAAAGGCTCTGATCGAGCATGGCAATCGGCTGTTCCACATGTATTCCGGTGATACCGTCCAGGTGAAAATGCGTTTCCACCGGGACCTTATCAACACTGTCATTGACCGGTTTGGCAGAAATGTCATGCTGATCCCCGACGGGGATCAACACTTCAACTTTACTGTAAATGTAGCTGTGTCTCCCATGTTCTTAAGCTGGGTCATCGGCTTCGGCAGCAAGGCGAAGATTCTTTACCCGCCTGCTGTGGCAGAGCAATGCAAAGCCCTGTGTCTGGAAGCGATCAATCAGTACTGAGGGAAACGGAGTTCAGTATCGTCCGCCAGGTTTCTGTGAGTTCACCGGCGGCAGAAAACTCTGCCATAACCGTAACCGCATAGTGGTAGCTGCCGTCATCCAGCACCGCAGCACGACACACCTGGTCTTCTCCCTCGCCCGCGGTACTCCACACGCAGTCGTAGCGTTTGATCCCCGCCTGTTCCGTCTGCATTAGGGTGAGCTGATCCCGTTTAAACCCGGTAAGCTGTCGCAGCGTCCTGTCAAGGTCTCCGGCCTCCATAGTCTGTACTGCCACAGTATAGCCGTTGCACAGGTACAGTTTCTCCCCATTGTCGTTTTCCATAGCGGGCACAGCCGCCTCCTTGGGCAGCGCAAGGCTGATCCTCTGCATCTGCGCCATCACCGGGGCTGCCTGTACATCGTCCACCGTTTCAAAGGTTTGCTGCGACCCGCAGCCTGCCAAGAGCAAGCTTAGCGCCAAAATGACCCACATTTTTTTCACTGTCATCCCTCCAGAAAGGAGCTTCCTATGAAGCTGTTATTCATTTACCTGTTAATAATGAATGCGCTTGGTTTCCTGCTTATGCTTTTGGACAAGCATTTGGCAAAGAAAAATAAGCGCCGTATCCCGGAAGCGACCCTAATGGGCGTAGCAGCATTGGGCGGCAGCCTGGGCTGCCTTGGTGGGATGTATCTTGTACGGCATAAAACCCTGCATCTAAAATTCACTCTGGGCATACCGGTCATACTGGCATTGCAAACCATACTTATAGCCATTGTGCTACCGTATATCGAACCCTGGATATGATTTTATAATGGGGAAGGCAGAGCAAATCGCGCCCTGCCTTCCCCATCTTTATATTCCATTGTCAATCTCTGCCCATGCATTCCATCAGCGCCTCAGCACAAAGCATACCGTCTATTGCAGCGGACATAATACCACCGGCATAGCCAGCGCCTTCCCCCGCAGGGTATATGCCCTTAATGCAAGCAGATTGCTTATCCTCTCCCCGAAGTATTCGGACAGGAGAGGAACTGCGGGTCTCCGGTGCAGTCAGCACCGCATCCGGATCTGCAAATCCCTTCAGGTTTCCATCCAGCATAGGAATCGCCTTTTCAAGAGCCCCTGTAATCTTTTCCGGCAGGATCTCATGCAGATCTGTCCACACCACACCGGGACGGTATGTGGGTTGAATTGTGCCTGCTGCCGAGCTTTTCCGCCCCGTAAGAAAATCCGCAACGCGCTGCGCAGGGGCGCAGTATGTGCCACCGCCTGCGGCAAATGCCGCTTCCTCAATCTGGCGCTGCCAACAGACACCGCCCAAAGGCCCTTCATAGGGAAAATCTCTGGGATTCAACGTTACCAACAACGCCGCGTTAGCATTCTCACCTGCCCGGTCCGCATAGCTCATGCCGTTGGTAACCACACCGCCCTCTTCAGACGCAGCAGCTACCACATACCCGCCGGGACACATACAGAAGGTGTATACCGTCTCGCTCTCCAGATGCTTTACCAGCTTATAATCCGCCGGGGGCAGAACAGGATCCGCCTTGCCATACTGGGCTTTATCCACAGCGGACTGCTTATGCTCAATACGCACGCCCATGGAGAAGGGCTTCGGCTCCATAGCCATCCCCGCATCCAGAAGCATAGAAAACGTATCTCTTGCGCTGTGCCCGATGGCAAGGATCACATTGTGGCAGGATAGATGCTCCTGACCGTTAATCTCCAAACCGGAGATACAGCCATTTTCCACCCGGACACCCGTTACCTGGCTGCAAAAGCGCACCTCTCCGCCCAGCGATATGATCCTTTGACGGATATTCTGCACCACAGTCAGCAGCACATCTGTACCCACATGAGGTTTGGCATCGAACAGAATCTCCTCACCTGCGCCGGCTGCTACCATCTGTTCTAAAATCCAGCCAATCCGGGGATTATTCACACCGGTATTCAGCTTACCGTCGGAAAATGTGCCTGCGCCGCCCTCGCCGAACTGCACATTACTGCGAACATCCAGCTGTCCTGTGGTGAAAAACTTTTCCACCTTCTCATTTCGGGATGCCGCATCCTCGCCCCGTTCCAGAACCAAGGGCCGCAAACCTGCCAATGCCAGCACCAGCGCCGCAAACATACCTGCCGGGCCAAAACCCACCACAACAGGACGTTTCTCAGGCATGGGAACATGTTTGGCTGCCTTATAATAGGAAACAGGAGCAATGGTAGCCTTTTTGCAGCCGCTCTGCTTCAAAAGACGCTTTTCGTTGCCGTCCACAGCCACATCGATTGTATAGATAATTTTGATATCCGGCTTTTTCCGGGCATCCACACTGCGGCGGACAATCCGCAGATGACGGATTTTGGAAACGGAGATGTGCAGCATCTGGGCTGCTTCAAACTGGAGCTGGTGTGCATTGTGCTCCGGGGGTAAAGGAATGTCCCGTAATCTGATCATGTATTTCCTCCTGCATGGCTGCCGGCCAGATGGCCGGAGCTCCATGCCCATTGTAAGTTATAACCTCCACAGTCGCCGTCAATATCCAGCACTTCCCCGCAGGCATACAAGCCGGATACCAGACGGCTTTCCATGGTGGTTGCGTCAAATTCCTTTGTCATGATGCCGCCGGCTGTAACCTGGGCAGAATCCATAC
>JAZOMH010000045.1:0-3016 GCA_045653785.1 Faecousia sp.
GGACAATCCCCCAGTCAGCCTGTTCGGCTGACAGCATTTGCAGAGGTATGCTTGCCACCGGCAAGCATTTGTATCTCTGATTCGCTGCGCGGAGCACCACCCTTTACACAAGGGGGCCTTTGGATGGTGCGCCTACCCAACTGTTCAATAAACAGGAATATGAAAGGCGGGCAGTCAACGACCGCCCGCCAGTGGGGATGCATTATTCTTTATTTTCCGGGTGAAGCTTTTTCTGCAGCCAGTCCTTGCCGTCAACAAACCGGGCAACAATATAGCTGACCACATAATCGCCTGCAGCGTTGACCATGGTTGCGGGGGGGTCGATCAGGTTTGCCAGGGCGATGGAAATGGGGTATGCAATGGCCAGCTGATCCGGGAAGAACATGGTGCAAAGCACCAGGTCGCCGGTGCCGCCGCCTCCGGGAATACCGGACATGGCAACGCTGGAGAACACCGCCACAATGATGGCCAGAATGGCCTCGCCGGTGGTAAAATCCTTGCCAAAGATACCGAACAGGAACGCCACCTTGATGATCGCGCCCATAGAAGAGCCGTCCATGTGCATGGTTGCGCCCAGGGGCAGAACGATGTCGGAAATATCCTTGCTGATGCCGGTCTCCTGGGCAGCTTCCATGTTGGTGGGAATGGTAGCTACGCTGGAGCAAGTGCCGAAGGAAACAGCGGCGGGCTTAAACAGCTTGCTGAACATCAGCTTCACAGCGCCCTTGCCGCCGCCAAACCGGGCGTAAATGGGGAAGAAAATAAACATGTAGGCGAAGCTCAGTACATAGTAGATGATCAGCGTGCGCCCGTAGTCGCCGATGAGATCGGGACCATAGGTAGCCACCAGGTATGCGAAGAAGCCGAAGAAGCCGATGGGGGCGTAGTAGCTGATAAGCTTGACCACCTTCATGATGCAATCGGTAATGTCGGCCAGAAGCCTGGCGGTCATAGTCTCCTTACCCCCTGCCATCTGGATGCCAAAGCCGCACAGAATGGCAAAGACGATCAAAGGCAGGATCGCCCGACGGCTCCAAAGCTCAAGAAAATCGGGCTTTGTGAAGAAGTTAATAATCAGGTCCGCAACGCCCAGGGGCTGACTAACTTCACCCTCCACTGCATTATACTGACCTTGGACCAGAGGGAAGATCCGGCAGGTGATGTACATGATGACTGCGGCGATGGCAGCGGTAACCAGGAAGGTAGCCACCGTTGCGCCCATAATCTTGCCCGCCTTTTTCATGCTGTCCATATTGGCAATAGCAGAGCAGATGGAGCAGAAGACCATAGGTACTACGATACAGAACATCAGATTGATAAACACAGTGCCCAGGGGTTCCAGTACCCGTGCGCCCTGCTGAAGGATCTCACCGTTTGCGTCCTTTACCGCAGGCCAGAGAGCGCCTACAATACAGCCGGCCACAATGCCGATCAGCATACAGGTAATGAAGCCGTAATTTTTCAAAAAACGTTTCATGAAAAACCTCCTTTATATCTACAGCACCATTATACCCCACCATAGCCACCTTGGCAAGAATTATGTTCAAATTCCGATTTGACGAGCGGTTTATCGCACAACATCGTAGGGGCGACCATTGGTCGTCCGGTGATTTTGTAAAACAAAATCACATCGCCAACGGAAATCCCAATAATTTTTGTAAAAATTATTGAGCGGACGTGCGACACCCCAGGGTGGCCTCTCTTGCCCCCCTGGGGCAATTCACCTTCTGCATGCCCCTACAGGAATTGCTCGATAAACAGGAATATGCCGATTTTTGGTGATAAAAAGACCGTCCGGAAGGACGGTCTTTTTATTCTTTATTGATGTAACGAATCCAGCGAAAGCAATTACGATGAGTCTTGCACTGTACACGAATTGCCAGCGGGGGCTCTGGGCTTACATATCGAAGGGTTCCATGCCCAGAACGGGGTGACCCACCTCGCCCAGGAACTCCAGCAGCTGCTCGGGATCCTCGGTGCAGACGGTTTCATCCGCGATCATGTCGGTGAAGTTCTCAACACCGTACATCTCCAGAGCTACAGCATCCAGCTTCTCACGAACCTGATCCTTCAGCTCCTTGGGCATCCAGACGATACGGCCCGGGCCGCCCTCTGCCTTGATGAACTTCTTGGAGAAGATGAACTGCTTACCGTGACCCATGAAGCCGGGAGTCTGAACACCGCCGCCGGTCATGGAAGCCATGTCGGAGAAGCTCATGCCCAGAGGTGTCATGCCGGCGTGCTCACGGGTGGTAATAACCACGCCCATGGAGCAGGGCTCGACACCACAGATACACTCGAAGCAGCCACAGGAGGTCATGGGATCCTGGAACAGGGAGTACAGAGTGATATGCTCCAGAGCACCGTGAGAGTACTTCTCAATGGCCTCATCCACGTCCTCGTAACGACCCAGCTCTTCGTCGATGCAGCGCTCCTTGGGAACGATCTGGCAGGGACCCTCGGGATCCAGCTCCTTGGTAGCCTTAGCATCCAGCCAAGACACAGCACCACACAGACCCAGACGCTCGGGAGTAACGATACAAACGTGGCTGGGGGAGAAGGCCTGACACATGATACAGGTGTAGTAAACGGGAACACTTTCGTCGGTCATGGAAGCCAGACGGTCATCACGCTTAGCAAACACATCGTTAGCCTGAGCGCGCAGCTCCTTGTTCTGCTCAGCGTCCACAACGATGGTTACCTGGCACTTGTCCACAACTGCCTCGAACTCGCTCTTGATCTTGGCGTACAGAACCTCGCCCAGATGTGCGAACTTGAAGCCTGCCTCGAAGTCAGCCTTGCTGATACGGATACGGATCATATCGCGCTGACCGGTGTGCATAACGCCCTCGATGCAGTTCAGGTAAGCATGGAACTTACGCTCCATAACGGACTCGAAGTCGGGCTGCATAGCCTTGCCGGCAACATCCACGGTGTAGGAAAGGGAGATCTTGGAGCCAACCTCGATCTGGTCGATCTCGGGGCCGATAACGGTGATCTTGTGATCCTCCACCTC
>JAZOMH010000046.1:0-9626 GCA_045653785.1 Faecousia sp.
TTCTCTTCTTTGGTTTTCCACAGTTCTACACTCCCACGGCATCTTACAGCACTCCTTCATCTGTTTTTGATGCCTTTATTGTACTATAAAACTGTGTACCATGTCTTTACACACCTGTGTACTATGTTACTACACTGTACAGCTTGCCCCCGCCCTACGCTGCATTGCAAGCAACGGCCCGGCAAACAGGAAGTTGCCGGTTTACGGACAATTCTCAATTCTTAATTAAATTGGATGCCCCGGCGCTCTGACCAGTAGGTCAGGGCGTTTTTTATGTCCTTTTCCGGCAGATCAAAATACTCCGCAAGCTGCCACAGCTCCGTATATCCCCCCCGGAACGCCTCCCGGAAGACCTCCGCCGTCAGAGAATGCTGGGCAAAATAACGGTTTGCCCGGTATTCGCTGCGCTCCACCACCTCAAAGGGACTTGCCACCTTGTGCAGCGCCCCGGTGGCGGCGTGGCTCATTTCATGGCTGCAGATTCCACGCAAAAGCCGGGTGCTTTGGATTTGGGAAAAGTCCAGAAACACCGCGTATCTGTCCCGGTCCCGGAGGGTCGCCCCCGGGTGGGGCATGCCGGTAAAGGGAATTACATCCACCTTGTTCTCCCGGCAATAGTCGTAAAAATCCTTTAGTTCAAACACCGCTTACTCCTCTTGTCGCCGGCGCATCAGGCGTACCATGTCCCGCACAACCTCCTTCTGCGCCGCATCCAGCTCCTTAAATTCTCCGTAAAATGCAATGTCCACCTCATCCAGCACGTCCTGCTGGGGTTTACCCAGCAGGCTGTCTGCCGACACCTGCAGAAACTGCGCAATCTTGCCCAGAGTGTCTGCCGACAGGGTCTTTTTCCGTCCGGAGTGCAGGTCGGACATGACGCTTTTGCTCATGCCAAGCTGCAGGCACATGGCGCTGACGGTCAGATTGCGCTGGGCGCAGGCGTCTTTGATGCGGTCGTACAAATTGCACATATTTATTTCCCCCTGTTTGTCTGTTCTGCCAAAAGTACGCAAACACGCACTAATGGTATTGACAAGTACGCATAGGCGTACTATAATACCCATCGAAAGCACTGTATTGCGTACTGGCAGTGGGTTATACAACCATAATAGTACGCAAACGTGTACTTGTCAAGAGATAAGTTTGGGGAACTAAGAATTGAAAGATGAAAATTAACCGGAAACCGCGAAATTCTTGTTTATCGGGCAGTTGTTTGCAATACAGCGTAGGGCGGGGGCTTGCCCCCACCGCACAAATGCATGCAATATCGTCGGCGGGGGCAAGCCCCCGACCTACACTACTGCACGACAAATCGGAATATGACAAATAATTATCAACTTTCAATTCTCAATTGCTACGGAGGGGTTTTATGGTAGGATATCAGAATTTCGGTACGATAAACAGGACGGTTCTCCTTTGGCGGCCCATGGGGCTGGTGGACTGGAACGGGTTGCCCCCTTGGGGGTGGTGCGTCCGGTGCGGCGGTGAGGTGTTCGTAAGGGGGCGGCGTTTGTGCCACAGATGCGGAAGGGAATTAAGAATTGAGAATTAAGAATTAACCCAAAACCTATATATTCCTGTTTCTCGGTGCGTCTCCCCTACGATTTCTAACCAGCAAACTCACCGCTAAATGGGGATTTGTTTCGCTGCAGATAATTCTTAATTTTTAATCACAAAGGAGGAGAAAGTGGCAGAAAGAAGAATGTTTCATACGGCCGTGGTAGAAAGCGATGCGTTTTTGGACATGCCGGTGGGGGTACAGGCGCTGTATTTTCATTTAGGTATGCAAGCCGATGATGATGGCTTTCTCAACGGTCCAAAGCAGATCGCCCGGAAGCTCCGCAGACCGCCCAGGGAGTTACAGATGCTGGTGGACAAGGGGTTTTTGCTGGACTTCGGCGGCGTGATGGTCATAAAACATTGGCTGGTGGCGAACAGTCTGAAAACAGACAGGTTAAAGCCACCCAGATACCCGGAGATTGCAGCAAAACTGTACATAAATGAAAATCGATGTTACAGCACCCAGCTGTTAAAGGGAACGAAATGTTTGTTGGACGTTCGCAGGGAGAAACTGGAATCCAAAAGGAATCCTAAGGTAAGAGAAGGTAAGGTAAGAGAAGGTAAGGTAAGGGAAGATAAGGTAAGTGAATCTAAGGTAAGTGAATCTAAGGTAGAGGAAGGTAATCCGGTCTCCGGGACCGGGCTGCCGTCGGCAGCGGCTGCACCCACCTATTCATCCATGGATAAAAATGATGATTTTATTCCATTACATGCAGCCACGGAATTGATGGAGAAGATGGGTGTTGAGGATTATGCCCTGTACAGGACAAAGGTGGAAAATTTTATTAAAGAGAAAAACGCCAAAGTCATTGACAAAAGCGCCACCATTCTCAAGTGGTGGCAGGAGGACAGGAGGAACGGTTATGAATGTGAACATTAGTCCCTGCATGCGCTGCACAAGGGTCCCTGACCCCAGAGCCTGCGACAACAAAGACTGCGGCCCTTGGCGGCAGTGGTACAAGGCAAAGTGGGAGGACATGCGCTTTTCCGTCAGGGCGCAGATGGAGAAGGTGGAGCAGAAGCCTATCGGTCTGCCCATCGGCGGGGTGTATTACCCCCAGCCCCACCGGCTGCGTGGGTATCTGCGCAAAAATCCCTGCGACGGCTGTTTGTGTCCCCGGGATCTGTGTGTGCTGCCCTGCGCGGTGAAGCGCAGCTGGCTCCAGGCAAGACAGGACACGCTGATGTGATTATGAATTGAAAATAATTCTCAAATTTTAATAAATGGAAATATGACAAGCATTTTAACATGCAATTCTCAATTACTGAGGAGGGGTTTTATGGACAAAAAGAAGTTGGTAATTCAGCGGCTGGGGGAGCTGGACGGACTGCGGCAGCGTGTGCAGAATCTGGAGCAGGCGATGCAGGTGCTGACCCCGGAGGAACGGTTGGTGGCGGAGCGATTGTTTGTTCACCCTGCCAAGGGGAATGTGCAGGTTTTGTGCCAGGAGCTGGGGGTGGAGCAGTCCTCGGTGTATCGCCGCCGGGAAGCGGCGCTGGAAAAACTGGCACAGGTGATGGCTTGAAGAATACAGAGCGCACAATGATAACTGTCTGTCAAATTCCCATTTGCCGGCGCGTTCCCTCCTTGTCATTCCCAGCGGAGCAGCGGATGCTGCGAAGCCGAGGAATCCGTTTTCCGAAATTGTCGTTAGCCGGTACCGTCCATTACCTTGTTATGTCTGCCGACGGCGTTACTTTCTTGTTTCGCCAAGAAAGTAACCAAAGAGGCGACTTGGGGAGGGTTTGAGTGCCTTGCTCCCGCAAGGCAAGCCACCTCCCCAAGACCTCTCTAGGCGTGCTCTTTCGGCTTTGCGGTTTTACCTGGCTGCACTTTGCAAGGTGCGTTGCCCTCAAGAGCTGCCCCCGCTTTAACTACACAGAATCGTTAGGTTGCGATTAGCAAACTCACCGAGAAACTGGAATTTGTTGGTATTCAGCAAATTCTTAATTCTTAATTCCCTGTTTACAACCAGGGGTGGGTGTGGTACTATTGAAGCATAAGTAAACGTACACCCATTTGCTGAAAGTGAGGAGAGAGCTATGAAGAAAATCATCAGTATTATTCTGGTGGCGGCGCTGCTGCTTGGCTTTATTGCCATGACCGTGTCCGTTGCCTCCGCTGATTGCGTTGTCTGTGCTGGCAGTTGCGAGGCTGACTCTGGTGGTCATGGGCAAGAAGAAATTGGCGAAGCAAGATAAAAAGGAGCGGATCGGGTGATCCGCCCCTTTTTAATCAAATTCCGATTTGACGAACAGTAGTGTAGGGCGGGGGCAAGCCCCCGCCCTACACTGCATTGCAAGCAACTGCCCGATAAACAGGAAATTGCGGAATTGCTTGCATCATGGGCCGGGGCATATTATAATAGAGATATCACCAATTAAGGAGAATTTTTATGGAGCTTTCTCAGATTCTTTCCCGGTGCGACCACACGCTGCTGTCCACCACTGCCACCTGGCAGGAGATTCAGGCACTGTGCGACGACGGTATGAAGTACGCCGTGGCATCCGTGTGCATCCCCGCCTGTTTTGTGGCCCAGGCAAAGGAATATGTGGCAGGCAAGCTGCCCATCTGCACCGTCATCGGCTTCCCCAACGGCTATGCCACCACCGCCGCCAAGTGCTTTATGGCCTACGATGCCGTGTCCCACGGAGCGGATGAGGTGGACATGGACATCAACCTGGGCTGGGCAAAGGAGGGCAAGTGGGACGCCATCACTGAGGAGATCCGCCAGGTCAAGGGCCATTGCTGCGGCAAAGTGCTGAAGGTGATCGTGGAGGCGTGCCTGCTCACCGACCAGGAAAAAATACAAGCCTGCAAGGCAGTTACGGCTGCAGGAGCGGATTATATCAAGACCTCCACCGGCTTCTCCACCGGCGGCGCCACGCTGCACGATGTGGAGCTGTTTGCGGCCCATGTGGGCAAGGGTGTGAAGATCAAGGCAGCCGGGGGCATTTCCACATTGGAAGACGCGGAAAGGTTCATCGCCCTGGGGGCTGACCGCCTGGGCACCTCCCGGATCGTCAAGCTGGCAAAGGAAATGAATTGAAAAACGGCAGGGGCGACCAGAAGGTGAATTGCCCCAGAGGGGCAAGAGAGACCGCCCTGAGGTGTTGGTGCAATGCACGCCCCGGGGATTTCAACAAACAAACGCACCGATAAATGGGAAGTTGATCGTTTTGCAAGGAGGAATCGTTATGTTTCAGACACCTACGCCCCATATCAGCGCAAAGCCCGGGGATTTCGGCAAGACCGTTTTAATGCCCGGTGATCCTTTGCGGTCCAAATTTATCGCGGAAAATTTCCTGGAAGACCCGGTTCTGGTGAACAACGTCCGGGGTGTCCAGGGCTACACCGGCCTTTACAAGGGGGTTAAGGTCTCGGTGATGGCATCGGGCATGGGTATGCCTGCCATCGGCATTTACTCCCATGAGCTGTACAACGGCTATGGGGTGGAAAATATCATCCGGGTAGGCTCTGCCGGGGCAATCCAGGACCACATTGACCTGTATGACCTGGTCATCGCCCAGGGGGCTTGCACCGATTCCAATTTCGCCCGGCAGTTCCATCTGCCCGGCACATTCGCACCCATCGCCGACTATACTTTACTGAGCCAGGCGGTGAAGGCGGCCCAGGCCCGGGGGGCAAAGTACCATGTGGGCAACGTCAATTCCTCCGACGTATTTTACGGTGACCATGAAGGCGTGCCGGAGGGGCTGGACAGCGTGTACGCATTGCGGAAAATGGGCGTGCTGGCTCTGGAAATGGAGGCGGCGGCGCTGTACATGAACGCCGCCCGGTACGGCAAGCGGGCGCTGTGCATCTGCACCGTTTCCGACCATGTGCTCAAGGGCGTGGAGACCACCGCCCAGGAGCGGCAGACCGCCTTTACGCAGATGATGCAGGTAGCCCTGGATGTGGCAGCCGTTATGGGATAATTGAAAATTGAAGGTTAAGCAACGACCAACAAATTCCCATTTGCCGGGCAGTAGTGTAGGGCGGGGGCTTGCCCCCGCCGACGATATTACATGCATTTGTGCGGCGGGGGCAAGCCCCCGCCCTACGCTGCATTGCAGGCAACTGCCTGACAAATGGGAATTGACGGGGGAGGTTTATGAAATGAAGCGGGTGTTTTTGATCGTTTTGGATTCCTTTGGGATCGGGGCGCTGCCGGATGCGGCAGCTTTTGGAGATGCGGGGGCGAACACCCTGGCGTCCTGCGCCCTTTCCCGGGAACTGAAGATCCCCAATCTGATACAAGCCGGTCTGGGTAACATTCTGGGTGTGGACACCCTGGAAAAGACCCAAAAGCCTACCGGCGCTTATGGCCGTTTGGGGGAAAAATCCCAAGGCAAGGATACCACCATTGGCCACTGGGAGCTGGCAGGCATTGTTTCCGGGCATCCCCTGCCCACCTATCCCCAGGGCTTCCCGGAGGAAATTTTAGCCCCCTTCCGCAAGGCAACAGGACGGGGAATTCTTGCCAACGCCCCCTGGTCCGGTACGGCGGTGATTGAGGAATTTGGGGCAAAACACATGGAAACCGGGGAGCTGATCGTGTACACCTCTGCCGATTCTGTGTTTCAGATCGCCGCCCATGAGGACATTGTACCAATTGAACAGCTTTATGAATACTGCCGCATGGCAAGATCGCTTTTGCAGGGAAAACACGGGGTTGGGCGTGTGATCGCAAGGCCCTTTGTGGGAACGCCGGGGAATTTCCGCAGGACGGCAAACCGCCATGACTTTTCCCTGGAGCCCCCGGGGCAGACCTTGCTGGATGCTGTGAAGGCCGCAGGGCTCAGCAGCATAGCCGTGGGGAAAATTTATGATATTTTTGCGGGCCGGGGCATCACGGAGCATCGCTACAACCGGGACAATGCCAACGGCATGGAAAATGCCATGGCTTACGCCAAAGGGGATTTCCGGGGACTGTGCTTTGTGAATCTGGTGGACTTTGACATGGTCTACGGCCATCGCCGGGATGTGGACGGCTATGCCCGGGCGCTGTCGGAATTTGACGCATGGCTGCCGGGATTTTTAGCAGAATTGGGGGATGAGGATATTTTGCTGATTACCGCCGACCACGGCTGCGACCCTGGCTACACCAAAACCACCGACCATACAAGAGAGTATGTACCGTTGCTGGCCCTGGGCAAGGGTGTGAAGCCCGGTTCTCTGGGACAGCGGGACAGCTTCGCCGATGTGGCGGCTACCGTTGCAGACTTGCTGGGTGTCTCCCTGGACACCCCCGGCAAGAGCTTTGTAAAGGATATTCTATAAAATGGAGTTACCCAAGAGAAAACACACCAGGCTGAAAGAATATGATTACAGCCAGCCTGAGTACTACGATGTAACGATCCACTGCGCAGACCATAACACTGTCCTATCCAGTGTAGGGCGGGGGCTTGCCCCCGCCGTAATGCTGACAAAATGCGGCAATATCGCCCAGCAGGAATTGTTGGCATTGGAGCAGTGTTATGATTTTTTGCGCTTGGATAAGTATGTGATTATGCCTACCCACATACATGCCATTTTTCAGTTTTCGGCGGGGGCAAGCCCCCGCCCTACACTGATGGAGGTGATCGGGGCGTATAAATCTATTACCACGCGGCGCTGTAACCGTACATTTCACACCCCGGGACAAAAAAGGTTTCAATCTTCTTTTTATGAAACTGTTTTGCGAAATGAGCGCGCATATCAGGCGTGTTGGCGGTATATTGATGAAAACCCCGCCAAGTGGAGCTTGTGCCCGGAGGACCGGTAGAAAAATGTTGTTGGGAGGTACAGAGAATGACACCGGAAGAATTGGTGAAAATTGCAATGCAGGCAATGGAGCATGCCTACGCCCCCTACTCGGGCTACAGGGTGGGAGCGGCGCTTCTGTGCGCCGACGGGTCGGTGTTTTCCGGCTGCAACATAGAAAACGCCGCCTTCAGTCCCACTATCTGCGCGGAGCGCACCGCCTTTGCCAAGGCAATCTCTGAAGGCAAGCGGGAATTTTCCGCCATCGCTGTGTGTGGCGGCAAGGACGGGGTGATTGCCGGGGTTTTCCCACCCTGCGGCGTGTGCCGGCAGGTGATGGGGGAGTTCTGCGGAGAGGATTTTAAGGTTTATCTGGCAGGCCCGGAGGGGGAGATCCGGGTACGCACGCTGGGACAGCTCCTGCCGGACAGCTTCGGGAAATTGACAATGGACATTTGAGAATTGTCAAATTCCTATTTGACGGGCAGTAGTGTAGGGCGGGGGCTTGCCCCCGCCGACGATATTACATGCATTTGTGCGGCGGGGGCAAGCCCCGCCCTACGCTGCATTGCAAGCAACTGCCCGATAAATGGGAATATAACCGGCAATTCTCAAATATTTAACTGTTGCATTTTGCAAAAAAACAGGTTATAATGTCGAAAGTGAATATTTTTGTGAAAAGGAGGACTTTACACAAGCTTTGCTTGGGGGAAGTCTTCTTTTTTGCGGAAATTTCCATTAAATATTACGGAGGAAACATATAATGAATTTGATCTACGGTATCAAAGACAAGCCTAAGTTTGGCCAGATGCTGCTGTTCGCGTTCCAGCAGGTGCTTGCCATCCTGGCGGCTACCATCGCTGTCCCCAGCATCATCGGCAACGGCATGAGCCAGTCTGCCGCCCTGTTCGGTGCAGGCGTAGGTACTCTGGTCTACCAGCTGTTCACCAAGTTCAACAGCCCCGTGTTCCTGGGATCTTCCTTTGCCTTTATCGGCTCGATGCTGGCTGCCTTTGGCGGCGCGGCTTCCGCCTCCGCCGGCTACACCGGCATCCTGCTGGGCGCTGTGTTCGCAGGCCTGGTGTATGTGGTCATCGCTCTGATCGTCAAGTTCGCCGGTGTTAAGTGGATCAACGCCCTGATGCCCCCCGTGGTCATCGGACCCACCGTTGCCATCATCGGCCTTAGCCTGGCAGGCAACGCCGTTGGAGATCTGACCACCGGCAAGGTGCTGGTGGAAGGTGTCTCCGCCTGCAGTCCCTACGCCGCCCTCATCTGCGGCCTGGTTACCCTGTTCTCTGTGGTGCTGTTCTCTGTCTACGGCAAGAAGATGACCAAGCTGATCCCCTTCATCCTGGGCATCCTGGTGGGCTACGTGGTAGCGGCTATCTTTACCGTCATCGGCATCGCCACCAACAATGTGGCGCTGCAGATCATCGACTTCTCTGTGTTCGCCAATATGCAGATCTTCGCCATCCCCCAGTTCACCTTCGTTGAGGCGTTCAAGGGCGTGAAGGAGATCGACGGCGCATTCATCGCCACCGTGGCGGTTGCTTATGTGCCCGTGGCGTTCGTGGTCTTCGCTGAGCATATCGCTGACCACAAGAACCTGTCCACCATCATCGGCAAGGACCTGTTGGAAGAGCCCGGCCTGCACAACACATTGCTGGGCGACGGCGTTGGCTCCATTGCCGGCGCATTCTTTGGCGGCTGCCCCAACACCACCTATGGCGAAAGCGTGGGCTGCGTGGCGATCACCAGAAACGCTTCCGTGGTCACCATTACCGCCGCTGCGGTCATGTGCATCGTGATGTCCTTCTTCGGACCCTTTGTTACCTTCCTGGCTTCCATTCCCAACTGCGTCATGGGCGGTGTATGCATCACCCTGTACGGCTTCATCGCTGTGTCCGGTCTGAAGATGATCCAGCAGGTAAACCTGGGCGCAAGCAAGAACCTGTTCGTGGTTGCCATAATCCTGATCACCGGCATCGGCGGCCTGTCCGTAACCTTCGGCAAGGTTACACTGACCTCCATCGCCTGCGCGCTGATCCTGGGCATCGTGGCAAACAGCCTGCTGTCCAAGGCCGAGGAAGACTAATTCTTACTCCAATCAAAATACCGTCAGCTTACGCTGGCGGTATTTTTTGCCCCGTTTGCCGGTGCATCTAACGACTAACACCGTAGGGGCGAGCATTGTGTCAAGAGTAACATGGTACACACCAGTGCAAGGACATAGTACACAACTTACAGTCTTGCAATGGACCGATGAATCAATTGCCCATCTTCTGTATCAAACTCCGCAATTTTGAAGTTTCGATAA
>JAZOMH010000047.1:0-60164 GCA_045653785.1 Faecousia sp.
CCACTCTTCGGGGATCAGGTCGTACTTGGTCAGCTGCTCCTTGATCTTGTCGGGGTTGGCAGTGGGCTTATCCATCTTGTTGATGGTCACGATGATCGGCACTTCGGCGGTCTTGGCGGAAATGGGAACGATGACGGTATCGCCGCCCCATTCTTCGGGAATCAGCTCGTGCTCGGTCAGCTGCTGCTTAATCTTATCGGGATTTGCCTCGGGCTTATCCATCTTGTTGATGGCGACGATGATGGGAATGTCTGCAGCCTTTGCGTGGTTGATGGACTCCACGGTCTGGGGCTTGATACCGTCGTCGGCAGCGACGACGAGGATAGCGATATCGGTACACATAGCACCGCGGGCACGCATGGAGGTGAACGCCTCATGGCCGGGGGTGTCGAGGAAGGTGATGGGCTTGCCGTCGACCTTGACCTGATATGCACCGATGTGCTGGGTGATACCGCCGGCCTCGCCTGCGGTAACAGAGGTCTTACGGATGGCGTCCAGAGTGGAGGTCTTACCGTGGTCAACGTGACCCATAACGACCACAACGGGCGCACGGGTGACCAGTTCTTCCTCGGTATCCACGTGGTCGTCAATGATCCGCTCTTCGATGGTAACGGTGATCTCCTTTTCTACCTTGCAGCCCAGCTCCACCGCCACGAACCCAGCGGTGTCAAAGTCGATGGCCTGGTTGATAGCAGCGATAACGCCGTTCTTCATCAGGCACTTGATGACCTCGCCTGCGGTCTTCTTCATACGGGAAGCCAGCTCGCCAACGGTGATTTCTTCGGGAATCTTTACGGTAACAGGGGCTTTTCTTGCCACTTCCATCTGCAGACGGCGCAGCTTCTCCTGCTCCTCGTTACGGGCCTTGTTGCCCTTAAACTTGTTGTCCCTGCGGTTCTGCTGCTGACCCTTCTTGCCGCCGAAGCGCTGCTTGCCGCCCTGGTACTCCTGCACCCGCTGGTCAACCAGGTTATCCACATCCGCAAAGCGGTTGGCGTTCACCTGCACGGCAGAGGTATCCACCACCCGGCGCTCACGCTTCCGCTCCGGTTCGGCAGGCTTGGCAGGCTTAGGCTCAGCCTTGGGCGCTTCCTGTCTGGCTTCCGTCTTGGGAGCTTCCGCCTTGGGTGCGTTTTCCTGCTTAGGCTCAGCCTTGGGTGTCTCTGCCTTAGGGGCAGGCTGCACCGCGAATACTACCTCCAGGGATTCGATTTGGTGGGTCTGGGTCATATAGTCAAATACAACATTCAGCTCCTCCTCGGTAAGGACCTGGGTGTTGGATTTGGGCTTTTCAAAAAACTTTTCAAGGATCTGTGCGATCTCCTTGGGCGCAACGCCGAAGTCCGACGCCACTTCCTTTAAACGATACTTCACTACACTCATATTCGCACCTCCGTGTTACTTCTTCTTTCCCCGCTGCTTGTTGTGCAGATGGGCTTTTGCCTCACTCTGGCGTTGGCGAATCCGTTTCGCCCGCCGATCCAGGCTTTCCATTTCTTCCCGGAACTGTTCCGGCTGGTTCAGGGCTTTCAGAAACGCCAAGGCCATGGCCGGGTCAGTAAAGGCTGCCATTGCCAGACTGGTGCGGCCGGTGGCCTGCCCCAGCTGATCCTTGTCAAAGCCGGTCCGGATGCACAGCTGCTCTGTGCCGGCCACAAAGCTTTTGGCTCTGCGCCAGCTGTGGTCTGAGGCATCGGATGCCACAACCACCAGCCGGGCCTTTTGGGCTCTTGCGGCTGCGCCTACCGGTTCTTCTCCCAGTTCGATGCGGCCTGCCTTTCGGGCCAGGGCCAGATAGTTAAGGGCTTTATCCATTGACCTGCGCCCCCATCTCTTTGGCAAGGCGCGCATAAACCTCTTCGGGGATGGGGACCTCCAGGCTCCGCTCCAGGGATTTGGCCTTCTGCGCCTTTTTCAGACATTCCGGATCGGGACAAAGGTAAGCGCCCCGTCCGTTGAGCTTGCCGCCAAAGTCAAGGCTGACCGTACCGTCCGTGCCCCGGACCACCCGGATCAGTTCCTTTTTGGCTTTCCGCTCCCGGCAGCCCATACACTGCCGTTGGGGAATCTTCTTTTGCATATTGGACTACCTCCTTCGCTTAAAATTAAGAATTAAGAGTTAAGAATTAAGAATTGCAGTTCATCGAAAATGTCCTTGTTTTAACACATAAAATTCCTAATCCATAATTTATAATTCTTAATTAGGCATCAGCCTGGGATTCAGCCTTAATGTCGATCTTGTAGCCGGTAAGACGGGCTGCTAAGCGGGCGTTCTGGCCCTCCTTGCCAATGGCAAGGCTCAGCTGATTATCGGGCACCACAACGGTGCATGCCTTCTGACCGGGAATCAGAGTTACATCCAGAACCTCAGCGGGGCTGAGGGCTGCCCGGACATACGCGCAGGGATCTTCGCTCCAAACCACGATGTCAATTTTCTCTCCGTGGAGTTCCTCCACAACAGCGCCCACACGGCCACCCCGCGGACCGACGCAAGCGCCTACGGGATCCACATCCTCCAAGGTAGCCTGGACCGCGATCTTGCAGCGGCTGCCGGGCTCACGGGCGATGTTATGGATCACCACCTGGCCGTCTGCAATCTCGGGGGATTCCAGCTCAAACAGCCGGCCGACCAGGTTGGGGTGGGTACGGGATACATGGACCAGAGGACCCCGGGTAGCGCGATGGACCTCCAGAACGTATACACGGATCAGATCGCCGGGGGCGTAGCTTTCTCCGGGTATCTGCTCGCTGGCGCGTAGCACAGCGTCGTTCTGCTCGTTGCCCTGGCCGATGCGTACAAAAATGTCGCCGGTGGGATCCACACGCAGCACAGTGCCGGTAAGCATTTCCTGGGCCTTGGAGGAGTAGCTTTCGTAGATAGTACCGCGCTCTGCCTCACGGATGCCCTGGATAACCACCTGCTTGGCAGTCTGGGCGGCGATCCGGCCAAACTTCTGAATGTCAACGTCAATGGCAACCGCGTCACCCACCTGTACATTGGGGTTCAGGTTCCGGGCGGCATCAATGTGGATCTCCACGGCAGTATCCTCCACCTCTTCCACAGCGGTTTTTACAAGGTGCATGGAAAGACCGTTCTCGCTCAGATCCACCACCACATTTTCTGCGGGGATGTCCCGGTGATCCTCCCGGTCCTTGCGGTAGGCGTTGGTCAGCGCCTGCTTTAGACGCTCCACCATGTAATCTACGGGAATACCCTTGATCTTCTCCAGGTCCCGCAGAGAAGCAAAGATCTCAGCGCCGATATCTACCTTGGGCGCTTCCTGCTTTTTTGCTCTGGCCATGTTGTTTTTCCTCCTTCGCCTCAAAAAAATGATTATTTAAGGCTGATTATTTTTATTTTAGTATGTTTGGTTTGGGGTTATTTAGAATTCTACACGAAGCCTTACCAAAGCGACTTCGGATTTTTCAAAAGTGATGGTCTCCTTGCCGGCTTCTACGATGATCCGGCCGTCCTGGTAGTCCCGCTGCAGAGCGGGGTTCTCCTTCAGTCCGTTCCGGGGGCGGTACAGCTTCACAAGGATAGGGCTGCCCATAAACCGTTCAAAATCCCCGGGACGCTTCAGCGCCCGTTCCAGACCTGCGGAGCAGACCACAAAGTGGTAGCTTTCGGCGATGGGGACTTTTTCGTCCAGAATGGGATCCATGGCGCGGTGGATCTTTTCACAGTCTTCAATGTCCACACCACCGTCCTTGTCGATATACAGACGCAGGAACCGCTCGGAGCCTTCCCGGACATATTCCACATCCCACACACTGCAGCCGAAGCTTTCCACCACCGGCTGGGCGAACTGTTCCACTTGCTCGGTGATCTTCAAAAAATATCCCTTCTTTCGTGAAAAAGAGAGGAGCCGCGGCTCCTCTCTTTCGTAAATATACGCTAGATTGTCTATAGTATAACACCCTATTTCCGGTTTTGCAAGGGTTTTTTGCATTTTTGCATATCTTTTTTCGTAAATTTCCATTTCCCGGCGTGTTTGCTCTGCCGCATGTCATTTCCACCAAGCCGTTAGGCGCGTGGAGAAATCCGTTGGGTATTACGGATTCCCCAGCAACAAATCCAGGTACGCTTACCCCCGGCAAGCATTTTTATTTATGATTCGCTGCGGGGAGCACCACGCTGGGAATGACAGGGAGGACGGACGGGCAATGCTCGCCCCTACTTTGCAGGCATGCCCTGGACGTATTTTTGGTCCCAGCTGTCGTCAAAAACCCGCATGACGATCTTTGCCTGTGTCAAATCGTCGGCGATCTGACACAGAACATCCACCGGCTCCAGGGATTCCAGATAAAACTCCGGCAGAGCCTCCATACCCAACCGGGCGCCCAGGAAAGCACCGGTGAGCGCGCCTACCGCGGCGCTGCGTCCGGAGTGGTTCACCGCGGCAATCATGCCCTCATCGAAGTTGGCGGAATGGATAGTGCTGGCATAGACAGCGCCGGCGGCACATTCGGCGGCGGTGGTGCAGCCCAGCATGGTTAGCGCCGCCAAGGGGGTCAGCTCCGGGTCTTTGGTCAGTTCAATGGCCCGGCGAATTCTGCCGGTAACGGCGGCCACAGTCTGGGGGTAAGTTTCCCCGAACTGCACTTCCACCGCCTCGGCGGCGTTGAGGAAATGTTTAATAATAGGCAGCGACGGCTGGTGGAGAATTCCTGCCACGCTGTATGCCACAAAAGCGCCGGAGAGCCAGGTTTCTGTGTCACCGTGGGTAAACGCCACCGCTTCAGCGCCCAGGCGACCGATCTGCCGGGGTTCCATGTTTGCCGGGGCAAAGGCAAGACCCACCGCCACCGGAGCGGTGATGGCACCGGGGGAGGAGGAGTGGAGCACCGGCGCTTCCGGAGTACCCAGGGTTTGCCGTGCCAGGGCATCCAGCATCCGGGTGTCCATACAGTGCCTGCGGCGTATTTCCGGAACTTGGGCAAGCCAACAGTGGGTCTTTTCCGTGCCACCCCGGAATTGTTGGCTCTTTGCCCACTCCCGCACAGCCAACGCCATATATTTGGAAAGATTCTCCGGGTTTCCCCGGATAGTGCCCAGCAGCAGTCCGTTGCACAGAAAAGCGGGGAGTTGGGTATAAGAAGTGATGTCGGCGCAGCCATTGACCAGATCGTAGCCAAGAAGTCCGTTAGGGCCGTAGTCCTCACAGATTTCATTCCAGCTCTTGCTGTCCACGGTGTAGCCCATGGCATCGCCTACGGCCATGCCTAAAAGACAGCCCCGGTAGGCTGCGATCTTTGTGTCCATAACAGCACCTCCTTTGTTTCTTTTATTATAGTATTCCCGAAAGCAGTTGGCAACCTTTTTCGTCAAAATCCCTGCGTCAGTTTTTCTGCCAGCTTTTCCAAATCCCCATCGGACAGACCGGAATAGTTTACCACCAGACAGTTTGTGTTTTCCCGGGGAACAGTCTCATGGAAATAGCTGCCCAGACTGCGGATGTGAATTCCTGCGTCAGCGCAGCGACGCACCAGGTTGCTGTCAGAAAGCCGGGTATCGGCCTTTATCAGAAAATGCAGACCGGCATTTTCCTCCAGGATGGTCAGCCGGTGCGCCATGGGGCTGGCGGCGATGGCATCCAGAAGCCGGTTACGCCGGGCTTTGTAGAATTTCCGCATTCGGTTAATGTGTTTTTCAAAATAGCCCTCCCGGATAAACCGGGCGAGGGTGTATTGCTCAAAGCTGGGAACAGTGCAGCTGTAAAAGCCCAGCTTTTCCCGGAATCGGGTCATCAGCCCCGGGGGCAGGATCATATAGCTGATCCGGATAGAGGGGGCAAGGGTTTTGGAAAAGGTATTCATATAGATTACCCTGCCGGATTTATCCAATGCATACATAGCAGGCATGGGGTGAGCGTTGAAGCGGAACTCGCTGTCGTAATCGTCCTCGATGATCCACCGGTCCAGCGCTGCTCCGGCCCATTCCAGCAGCTCCTGCCGCCGGGCCATAGTGGTAACAATGCCGGTGGGGAAATGATGGGAGGGGGAGATGTGCAGCACCTGGGCATCGGGTAAAGCGTGGGGGATCACACCTTGCCGGTCCATGGGGGCGCTGACGCACTCTACGCCCCCGGCAGCGTAGATCCTGCGAATCTTGCCGTAGCCTGGTTCTTCCAGGGCATAACGCTTGTCTCTGCCCAGAAGCTGGATCAGCAGATTGTACAGAAAGTCTGTGCCTGCGCCGATAAGAATACAGTCAGAGCGGACCTGCATACCCCGGAATTGGGCAAGATGGGCGGCGATGGCCTGCCGAAGCTCCAAAAGCCCCTGGTTTTCCACATTCAAAAGGAGCTTTTCTCCCAGATCCAGCATCACCTGCCGCTGCAGACGGCTCCATACGGAAAAGGGGAATTTTACAGGACCGTTGGCAACCAGGTCAATGCCGGTAGGTTCAGGCTGCGGGGAAACAGTTTCCGGGACAGGCTGTGCCGTGTGCCGATGCTCCACTGCCTCCACAAAATAACCCACCTTTTCCCGGGAGGCAATGTAGCCCTCCGCCAACAGCTGATTATAAGCGCCCTCCACAGTGATTTTGCTGACTTCCAGGTTGGCAGCCAGCGCTCGTTTGGAGGGGAGCTTATCACCGGGGGCAAGCCTGCCGGTAAGGATGTCCTGGCGGATGCACCGGTAAAGCGCCTCGTAAAGGGGCATCCCCGGCTGCTTTTTCAGTTCATAGGTAAGCATTAGGATATCTCCCTTCCCAGTTCCCCTTTGTCGGAAATTATGTTTTTTATATATGCTCCTCCGGTAAGCCGTTTTCCCGGTCATAGATCAGAAGCAAGCTGCCCTCTGCCACGGAAACGGTGGCTTTTTGTCCTGTGAAGCGGTTGCTCACGCCCAGGGGGAAACCAGGGGTAAGGGTAGCACTGTCCAGAGAATACTTCAGTCCTGTGAGGGTTACGCCATGGGCGTCCTGGCCCAGGCAAAATACGGAAAGGATTCCCTTGGCGTTGGAGGAAAAGCCAACAGAACCGTTTTTGACTACGGTTACAATGTGGTCCTTGCCGATCAGGTAGCCCTTCGCGCCCCGGTCAGCCAAAAACTGCAGGGTCTGGAAATTGGCAACGGTATGATCCAGCCGGCTGCCGTCCAGAGCGCCGTAAAGCAGGAATTGTTCATAGCCCAGAGAAAGACCGTGCCGCACAGCCAGCATGGCATCGGTGTCGTCTTTTTCTATAGGGAAGATCTTTGCCTTTTCCGGCACATAGCCCAGAGAATCGAAATCACCCAGCACACTGTCCGGGGTCAGTCCCAGGGACTGGACATGGACATAGCCGCCGTCGGCTGCCAGAATATAATCTTGTTCGCCGATGGGCCGGATCAGTCTGTCAAAGCCCCCGGCGCAGAAAATCACACAGCTTCCCATGGTTGTCCCTCCCTTTGGGCATTTTTGTTATTTTACCACAGCATAAGACAAAACAAAAGAGAAAAGAGATAATTTTTTCCAACATCCTTGTAAAAATACAGGAGAGGGAAAACCCTCTCCTGTAAGAAGAAACAATATTACTTTGTGCCGAAAATGCGGTCGCCTGCGTCGCCCAGACCGGGAACAATGTATGCGTGGTCGTTGAGCTTCTCGTCCAGTGCTGCCAGATAAATGTCCACATCCGGGTGTGCCTTCTGCACCGTTTCCACGCCTTCGGGGGCACCGATAATGTCCATCATGATGATGTTCTGACAGCCGTGCTGCTTCAGAAAATCGATAGCTGCCACGGCGCTGCCGCCGGTTGCCAGCATGGGATCAACCACGAATACCTGCCGGTTGCCGATATCCTCAGGCAGCTTGCAGTAGTATTCTACCGGCTGATGGGTCTCGGGGTCCCGGTAAAGGCCAATATGGCCGATCTTTGCAGAGGGGATCAGATCCACCATGGCATCCACCATGCCCAGACCGGCCCGGAGAATGGGGATAATTGCCAGCTTTTTGCCTGCCAGACGGCGGCACTTTGCCACAGCCACAGGGGTTTGAACCTCCACTTCCTTGGTGGGCAGGTTCCGGGTGGCTTCGTAGCACATCAGTCCGGAGATCTCGCTGATCAGTTCACGGAATTCTTTAACACTGGTGTTCTTACTGCGCAGGATTGCCAGCTTGTGCTGGATCAGAGGATGTTCCAGTACATGTACTGTACTCATATCTATCTCTCCTTTATTTTTGTTCCCGGGCAAGGCGCTCCCGCTCTGCTTGGGAAAGTCTTAAATAGTTAGGCTCTAATGCCCCGGCATCCCCCGGCTGGTCCTCCGCGATCATCCGCAGCGCCGCCAGGCCTACACCCACCGCCCGCTGATGCATCCGATGCTCCGGGGGCAGGACAAGCCCGGGAATGGTTTCCTTGAGGGTATTATAGCATAAAATGCTGCCGTCTCCAACTAAAAAAACTGGTTCTGACAAATTTTTTATCTCTCTTCCCAGAGCCTCCAGGCTGATGGCCCGGTCGGGACAGATCCTCTCCAGAACACCTTCCTTTGCCCGGAACAGGGCGTTGTACACCTGGGCTCTCCGGGCATCCATTACCGGCAGAACGTAGCCGTTGTACACGCCCAGCTGCAGCGCCATAGCTTCCAGGGTAGACACGCCGTAGCAGGGAAGCTCACCGCCCCAGGCGAAGCCCTTTGCCACTGCCACGCCGATTCGTACGCCGGTAAAGCTGCCGGGCCCTGCCGCCACAGCCACCGCCTGCACATCCTTTGGGGTGAAGCCGCAGCTTTTCAGCACCGTTTCCACCATAGGCATCACCGTCTGGGAGTGGGTGAGACCGGTGTTCTGATAGCTTTCCGCCAGCAGTGTCTGCCCATCAAACAGGGCAACAGAGCCTGCCTTGGCAGAGGTCTCAAAGGCCAATATCAGCATATCTGTCGCCCCCTTCTATGGTGATTGCGCGGGTGTTTTCATCCAGTTTTTCAATACACACCACAACTGCATCTTCCAGCGCGTCCTCAATATTTTCACTCCATTCCACGGCGCAGATACCGCCCCGGAGCAGATAATCCTCCCAGCCGATGTCCCACAGCTCTTCGGAAGAGCCAAGCCGGTACATATCAAAATGAAACAGTGGCAGCCGACCGGAAAGATATTCATTGACGATGGTGTAGGTGGGGCTGGTGACCCGATCCGCAGCGTCCAGACCCCGGGCCAGTCCCCGGGTGAAGGCGGTTTTTCCCGCACCCAGATCCCCCCGGTAGGCAAGGACCGTTCCCGGCGCAAGCACCTTTCCCAGAGCGTGTCCTATGGATTCTGTCTCCTCCGGAGAATGTGTAATGTATCGCATATTTCTGTTTCCTTTCAAATTCCCGTTTGCTGGCAAGTTAGTTCGTTACAGATTGTAGGGGCGACCAGAAGGTGAATTGCCCCAAAGGGGCAAGAGAGGTCACCCTGGGGTGTTGGTCGTCCGTTGCGGACGTGCAATGCACGCTCCTACCAACACATGAATCAAACCGTCCGACAAACCGGAATTTGTTTATTGTGCATTCTTCAGCTTTTCGGCCTGGTCGGCGGTGGCGAGGGCATCGATGATCTCGTCGATCGCCCCGTCCATGATCTGATCGATCTTATAAAGGGTCAGACCGATCCGGTGGTCCGTTACCCGCCCCTGGGGGAAATTGTAGGTACGAATCCGTTCGTTCCGCATACCGGTACCCACCTGGCTGCGGCGCATACCCGTAACCTGGCTGTCCAGCCTTTCCTGTTCGATCTCGTAGAGCTTGGAAGCCAGCATCCGCATACACTTTTCCCGGTTCTGCAGCTGGCTTCTCTCCTCCTGGCAGGCAACCACAATCCCGGAGGGTTTGTGGATCAGCCGCACAGCGGAACTGGTCTTGTTCGCATGCTGACCGCCGGCACCGGAGGCTCTGTAGACCTGCATTTCAATGTCTGCGGGGTTGATCTCTACGGAAGCCTCTTCCATTTCCGGCAGCACAGCCACGGTGGCGGTGGAGGTGTGGACCCGTCCACCGGATTCGGTTTCCGGCACCCGTTGGACCCGGTGGACACCGGATTCATACTTCAGCCGGGAATAAGCACCCCGTCCGTTGACCACGAAATCCGCTTCTTTTACACCGCCCAGCTCCGTATCATTGTAGTTCAACAGCTCTACAGTCCAGCCCTTCTGGGCAGCGTACATAGAGTACATCCGGAACAGACTGTGGGCAAACAGAGCGCTTTCCTCGCCGCCTACGCCGCCACGGATCTCCACAATGACGCTTTTTTCGTCGTTGGGATCTTTGGGCAGCAGCAAAAGCTGCAATTTTTCAAACAGTTCCTCCGTCTGCTGCTTTGCCTCCTGAAAGGTCTCCTGACAAAGCTCCTTCATCTCCGGGTCGCTCATCAGCTCCTGGGCATCCGCCATTTCCTGCTGGGCAGAAAGATATGCCCGGTAGGCCTCAATAATGGGCTCCAGGTCATTCTTCTCCCGCAGAATCGCTGCCGCCTTTTTGGGGTCATTATAAAAATCCGGCTGCTCCGAACGGGCGCAGATCTCTTCGTAGCGGTTGGAAACCGCCGCTAACTTTTCAAGCATAGCTAAGCTCCTGTACGCATAATTATTTATATTGTACCACATTGTGCAGAAATGTAAAGTTTTCTGAACTTAATACTTTTTTAACAACTTTTCGCTTTTTTTCTTCATATTTTAGTTTTACAATAGCATCGTAAGAGTATGACTTTACTTTTTTCATTTTTCCTCTCTTTTTCTCGTGAAAACCGCAGGTCACCTGCGGTTTTTGCCGTTTTACAGACAGAATAATCTGCCGCCTTTTTGGGAAATTTACCCCAAAGAGGTGGCAGATTTTGATTTTATCCTATTTGCGGACAATTATTTTATATTTGGTGCTGATCTGTGTGATCCGACTGATGGGCAAGCGGCAGATCGGGCAGATGGAGCCTTCGGAATTTGTGGTAACCATGCTGGTAGCAAACCTGGCATCCATTCCCATGCAGGACAGCGGCATTCCGCTGTTTTCCGGGTTCATTCCCATTGTTACGGTGCTGGGTCTGGAACTGGTGCTGTCCCATCTTTCTCTGAAAAGCATCCGGGTGCGTAAGCTTTTGTGCGGTAAGCCGGTGATCCTTATCGAGAATGGAAACATCCTGCAACAGAATCTGCGCAAGACCCGGGTAACTCTGGATGAACTGACCGGTCATTTGCGGGAAAAGGATGTGCTGGATCTGAAAAGCGTGCAGTACGCCATTCTGGAAACCAACGGCAACCTGTCGGTATTTCCCTATCCCAAGGACCGGCCTGCCAGCGCAAAAGAGGCGGGGATTCAGGCTAGCAAACAGTATATACCCCTCACCATTATTTCTGACGGAGTGCTTCTGCGGGAAAATCTGAAAAAAGCAGGAAAGAACGAGAAATGGATCCGGCAGGTGCTGGGGCAGCATAACGCCCAGCTCCGGGACACCTGGCTGCTCACCGTGGACGGAGCGGACCATATTGTGTTTTACCGAAAGGAGCTTTCGTAATGGGCAGATTTTGGCTGGGCGTAGGAATTCTGGCAGTGTTTCTTGGGTTGGGTCTGTATGTGGGCGCGGCGGCAGAGGGTACAAATCAGGAGATTTCCGGAATTCTGGAAGAAGCCGCTGGGCAGGCGCTGGAGGGGGATCTGGAAGGAGGGCTTGTCCTGGCCCGGCAGGCCAACAGCCTGTGGCAGAGCAACTGGCACAGTACCGCCGCCGTTGCCGACCATGCGCCTATGGACGAGATCGACGGTATTTTCAATCAGGCGTTTGCGTTTGGGAAGGGGGGCAAAGCCCAGGAATTTGCTGCCTGCTGTGCCCGGCTTTCCGGACTGGTAGCGGCAGTAGGGGAGGCCCACAGCTTTAGCTGGTGGAATCTGTTGTAGCCCCGGCAGACAGATCCAAAAGGGCCTGGGCCAGCAGCTCCCCTGCCAAAAGAGCTTCCTGCCGGGTGTTGCCTGCAGAGCCTACTTCTACAATCAACGCCCCGGGGGAAAGATCTTGATTAAACCGCTGGGAACGGAAACTAATAGGCCGGCAAATGCCCGGGGCGATCTTTTCCAGCTGGGCATGAAGCTTTACCCCAAAGGCCATGTTTTCCTGCCAGTTAGGGTGATAAAGACCGCTGGCATCAGTACCCACCACCATCATAAGCTGGGCGGCAGACTGCCCCTGCACCTGGGTGGTAAATACCATCTGTTTGCCGCTGCTGTCCTCTACAGAATCCCGGTGAATATCCAGCACGACCCGAATGGAGGGGTATTGCGCCATATATGCTTCAATGGCATCCCTGGCTTGGTTGTAAGAGCCACTGTAGGAAGGGTGGTCATGGAGCGTCCGGTCGTGGATCACATTCACACCGCCTGCTTCCAGAACCCGGGCGATCCGGTCTCCGATAGACACCACATTGTACCCCTCGTCCAGGGTACGGTAGGCGGTGGATTCTGTGTAGTCCTCGGTTTTTGTGTAACTTTCTGTGCCGTGAGTGTGGAGAATCAGCACTGTAGGTTCTTCCTGCTTCAGTTCCCACACCAGCGGCTGCTGCAATAGTGCCGGCAAGTCCGTGTCATAACCGCAGACACTGTTTACTTCCACCAGATCCGCGTCAGCCTGTGCAAATACCGCCACCGCCTGCGGGGGAGTTGTCTGCTGGGGCTCGGTTGGGAGGACTGTTTGCTCCGGGGACACGGTTGTTTCCGGCAAGGTGGCAAGAGGCTGCGTTTCCGGTGCTGGGCGTATTACCCTGCCGGTTTCCAGGTAGAAGATCAGCGCCGCTGTTTGGGGGTCGGAAAAGGCTTGTACCGCCTTGGTAAACAAGCCGTTGCTGCCAAGACGCAGCAATACCGCGCAGACGATCACCGCCGCACCTATCCGCAGGGTTTTGCTTTGCAGATCCATACTTCTCCTCCTGACAAAGAAATGCGGTGCAAAAAGCACCGCATTTCTCTTTCTATTCCGGTTTTTTCCATTTGGGTCTGGAACGAAGCTCCAAGCGAAGCTTCTCAAAAAAATCCGACAGCAGCTGGGCAGATTCTGTTTCCCTTACCCCTTTTTCAAACTTCGGGTGATGGTTAAAATCCATGGAAAACAGATCACACACCGAACCGCAGGCGCCGTTTTTTGCATCCATTGCGCCGCAGACCACCCGGGGGATCCGGGCATTGATGATCGCTCCGGCGCACATAGGACAAGGCTCTAAGGTTACATACAGGGTGCAGTCCCATAGCCGCCAGCCGCCTAAGTTTTTGCAGGCATCGGCAATGGCTTCGATCTCCGCGTGGCCCAGGGCAGTCTTGTCCATTTCCCGACGGTTGCGACCCCGGCCCACGATTTGCCCCTTCCGGACGATCACACAGCCCACCGGGATTTCTCCCTCCGCCGCTGCTTCCCGGGCAAGGGCCAGCGCCGTGTCCATATATTGCATATCTTCCATGGGCGCACCTCCTTTTTTCTATGATACCCCACAGAACATGTTCTGTCAAATTCCGATTTGACGAGCAGTAGTGTAGGGCGGGGGCTTGCCCCCGCCGACGATATTACATGCACTTGGGCGGGGGGGGCAAGCCCCCGCCCTACGCTGCATTGCAAGCAACTGCCCGATAAACAGGAATTTGTCTGTGCATACATAGTAACACCTTCCGGGTGAAAACGGTGGTGAAAAAAAGGGTACAGTTTTAACTTTCTGTAAACTTGCATTGCGCCTGTTTTGGTGCTATAATTACAAAAATTATAATTGGGGGAATATTTATGAAAACCCTTTTGCATATTTGTTGCGCCCCCTGTGCCAACCAGTGCATTGAGGTGCTCCGGGGGGACAAGTTCGAGGTCTCCGGCTTCTGGTATAATCCCAACATCCACCCTTTTACCGAATACCGCTCCCGGCGGAACTGCCTGCGGGAGTATGCGCAAACCATTGACCTGCCGCTGATTGAGAAAAACGACTATGCCCTGCGGCCATTCATTCGGGAAGTGGCAGAGGACATTGGTAAGCGTTGCGTGAAATGTTATGAAATGCGCCTGTTTGAAACAGCAAAGCAGGCGGGGGAAGGGGGCTTTGACAGCTTCACCTCCAGCCTGTTCATCAGCCCCTATCAAAATCACGAGCTGATGAGAGAAACTGCGGAACGGGCAGCGGCGGAATACGGCATTCAGTTCCTTTACCGGGATTTCCGGCCCTATTTCCGGGCAGGACAGGACAAGGCCCGCCAGCTGGGCTTCTATATGCAGAAATACTGCGGCTGTGTGTTCTCCGAGGAAGAACGCTATCTGAAAGCCAATAAGATCATTCCGTAATTACTTGGAGGAAACTATGGAATTTACTTTTGTTGCCCCCTGTCTGTTCGGCCTGGAAGGACTGGCCGGAGATGAACTGCGGCGGCTGAATATGGAAAATGTCCGGGTGGAGGACCGCCGGGTGTTGTTCACCGGCGATGAGACTGCCCTTGCCAAGGCCAATATCTGCCTGCGTACCGCGGAGCGGGTTATGGTGGTGCTGGCTCAGTTTGAGGCACGGACCTTTGAGGAGCTGTTCCAGGGTGTGCTGCAAGCCAACCTGGAGGACTATATCCCCAAGGACGGCCAGTTTCCGGTAAAGGGCCACTGCCTGAACAGCCAGCTTATGAGCGTATCCGACTGCCAGGCGATCATTAAAAAAGCTGCCTCCCGGCGCTTGGGGGAGAAGTACGGCATCAGCTGGCTGCCGGAGACCGGCATCAAGTTCCAGCTGCATTTTACCATTCTCAACGACAAAGTAACGCTGTCTTTGGACACCTCCGGTCCGGGCCTGCACAAGCGCGGCTACCGGGCGGTGGGCAACGACGCGCCTTTGCATGAAACATTGGCCGCCGGCATGATCCAGCTGACCCGCTACCGGGGCAGAGAATTTTTTTGGGACCCCTTCTGCGGCTCCGGCACGATCCCCATCGAGGCGGCGCTGATCGCCAAAAACCGGGCACCGGGTCTTTCCCGGCACTTTGCCGCGGAGGAATACCCCTGGATGCCCAAGGAAGTCTGGCAGCAGGTAAAGGACGAGGCCCGGGACAAGGAATTTAAGGGCGATTACCGGATCTTAGGCTCAGATTCTGACCCTCAGTGTGTTTCCCTGAGCTTTGCCAACGCCAGAAAAGCGGGTGTTTCCGACTGTGTTACTTTTAAGGACGGGGATGCCACCAAGCTGAGCCTGCCCTCGGACAGCGGTATTCTGGTTTGCAATCCTCCTTATGGTGAGCGGATGATGGAGCAGCAGAGCGCCCAACGGCTGTATGCGGCATTGGGACGGCATCTGAAATTCGCTGACGGATGGAAGAAGTTTGTTATCACCTCCGAGCCGGAGTTTGAGCATTGGTTTGGCCGCCGTGCGGACAAGAAACGCAAATTCTACAACGGCAAGATCAAGTGCGATTATTATATGTTTACCGATAACACCCGAAAGAAAAAGAAGGCCTGAGTTTATGACCCATGTATTTATCATTAACCCCGCTGCCGGCAGCAGGGACCGTACAAAGGACTACACCCAGGCCATCCGGCGGGTCTGCGCTTCCCACGGTGTGGATTACCACATTGCTGTTTCTTCCTGTCCCGGGGACTGCACCCGCATCGCCCGGGAAGCTGCCCAAACCGGCGAGGAAGTACGGCTTTACGCCTGCGGCGGCGACGGGACGCTGAACGAGGTGGCAGCCGGCGCGGCAGGCTTTCCCAATGCCGCTGTTACGGTGTTCTCTGGGGGCAGCGGCAACGATTTTGTAAAGCTGTTTGACCAGCCGGATGCCTTCTTTCAGTTGGAACGGCTTCTGGACTGCCAGGAAACGGAAGTTGATCTGGTTCGGTGCAATGACCGGTACTGCCTGAACATCTGCTCCGTAGGACTGGATGCCCGGATCGGCACGGATGTTTCCAATTACAAGCGGATCCCTCTGCTCCACGGCTTTCGTGCCTATGTGGTTTCCACGGTCATCAATGTGATCCGGGGCGTTTCGGAGCATTATGTGGTGAAGATCAACGATGAGACGGTGGATGCCCACCAGACCATGATCTGCGCCTGCAACGGCAGGTTTTACGGCGGCGGCTTCAATCCGGTGCCGGAGGCAGACCCCTGCGACGGCCTGCTGGATGTGCTGCTGGTGAATAAAGTCTCCCGGCTGCAAGTGCCGGGGGTAGTTGGCAAGTATAAAAACGGACAGTATACCCAACTTCCCAAGCTGGTGCGGCACATCAAAACGGACAGCCTTACCATCCTGTGCGACAAGCCCACGCCGGTGAATCTGGATGGGGAAATGCTTATGGCGCAGGAAGTTACCATCCGCATAGCTGACGAAAAGCTGCGGTTCTTCTACCCCAAGGGACTGACCTGGAGCAGGAAAACACCTGTACATGCGTAAAAAAGATACATAAGGCGGTGAGCAAATGCACACCAAAAAGGAATATATTGCGGTATTTGACTCCGGCGTGGGCGGTATCAGCGTTCTGCGGGAGCTGGTAAAGCAGATGCCCGGAGAACGGTATCTGTACTTTGGGGATTCTGCCAATGCCCCCTACGGCGGGCGAACCACAGAGCAGGTTCGGCAGCTGACCATGGAAGCGGCAAAAATGCTGACGGACCGGGGCTGCAAGGCTCTGGTGGTGGCGTGTAATACCGCCACAGCCGCTGCCATCAACCAACTGCGCCAGGCTTACCCCCATACGATTATCATTGGCATCGAACCGGCGCTGAAGGTAGCGGCAGATCGGTTTCCCGGGGGCCATATCGGCGTAATGGCTACCCCGGTGACTCTGCGGGAGCACAAATTCCACCAACAGATGGAGCGTTTTCCCGGGGTAACGGTCCATACCATCCCAGTACCGGCGCTTGTGGAGCTGGTGGAAGCGGGCAAGTGGGACGGTCCGGAGGTGGAGCAGCAGCTGCGCCCCGCCCTGGAGCCCTATACAGGCAAGCTGGACGCGGTGGTTCTGGGTTGTACCCATTACCCCTTTGCCGCAAAGACCATCAGCAAGATTTTAGGAGAAAACACGGCGGTGCTGGACGGTGGTGAAGGCACAGCCCGGGAGACAAAACGGCGGCTGACAGAGGCAGGGCTTCTGGAAGAAGGCGTTGGACAGATTCAGATGGAAAACAGCTCTGCTGACCCGGAGCTTCTTACCCGGGCTATGGCGCTGCTGGAGGGATCATATGGAATTTGAGAGTATCATTTTCGATGTGGACGGGACGCTTTGGGATTCCCGGGCGCTGCTGGCAGATGCCTATAACGCACAACTGAAAAGCGAGGGTCTGACCGCGGATGTTACAGCGGAAAAGCTGCGTCCTTTGTTCGGTATGACTATGAATAAAATTGCCGACGGCCTGTTTACGGACATTCCTGCCCCGGAGCGGTATGCATTGATGGACCGGTGTATTACCAGGATGGACAGCCACCTGGAGCAGTTTGCCGGGCCACAGATTGGCTACCCCGATCTGGTGTCCACCATGGAAGCGCTTTCCCAAAAGCATCGGCTGTTTATCGTGAGCAACGGCCAGAAAGGCTATCCCCAGATGGCGGCGAAAAAGCTGGGACTGGACCACTTGATCTCCGGGTATTTGTCTTTCGGCGATACCGGTACATCCAAGGGACAGACCCTGCTGCGGCTGATGGAGCACCACAAGATCACCAGCGGTGTGTATGTAGGCGATACCCAGGGGGATCTGGAAGCCTGCCGGGAGGCAGGAATCCCCCTGATCTTTTGCAGCTTTGGCTTTGGTCAGCCGGAGGAATATTGGGCAAAGGCAGATGCCTTTGCAGACCTGCTAAAGCTTTAGAACTCCGGTTTTTGGAAAGGCTACCGTATAATACCTTAGGGGCGTGCATCGCACGTCCGCAACGGACGACCACCCCACAGAATATATAAAGGCATTGGTGAAATTAGAAGTATGAGTATTCCTATGAATAATGTCTGCGTTGGCTGTTTCATGGGCAAGCGCCTGGCGCAGATCGACGCTCTGGGCACCGAGGAACAAGCCACCCAAATGGGCAAGCGGATCCTACAGATATATGCTCAGTCCCCGGCGGATATGGATTCTGCCCTACTGGGGGGACTGGTGGACGGGGAAATCTGCCGGTTTTACGGCATAGACCCGGACCGGTTCAAGCAGGAAAAGGAAATGTCCAACCGGTTTGTGATGGACCGTCTGGACACCATCCGCAGCCGGGTGGAACAAGCGGAAGATCCCATTTATGCGGGGTTGCAGTATGCTGTGCTGGGCAATTATCTGGATTTTTCCGCTTTGGCGGGACAGGTGAGCTTTGAAGACCTGGAGAAAATGCTGGACAAGGCAAAGGATATTGACCTGGACAGACTGATTTACGGGGATTTCTGCGCCGACCTGGAAAAGGGCGGTAAGCTGCTGTACATCACCGACAATGCCGGCGAGATCGGCTTTGACCGGGTGCTGGCAGAACAGATCGAAAAGAAATATCCCGGTGTTGCCATCACCTTTATGGTCCGGGGCGGGATCATCTCCAACGATGCCACCCGGGAAGACGCCGCTGCGGTGGGGATCACACATCCTTTGATCGACAGCGGCGCGGCCATCGGCGGTACGGCAATCAGCCAGTGCAGTGAGCAGGCCCAGGCGGCTATCCGGGACGCGGATGTGATTCTTGCCAAGGGCATGGGCAATACTGAATCCATGTACGGCTGCGGCTACAATGTATATTACGCCTTTCTGGTCAAATGCGACCGGTTTATTCAGTTTTTCAACAAGCCCAAAATGACCCCTATGTTCATTCGGGACAAGAGATAATCAATCTTGAAATCCCGACTTGTCGGGTAGATTATCGAACAACATTGTAGGGACGACCAATGGTCGCCCGTTCCTGTCATTTCGACCAAGCCGCAGGCGCGTGGAGAAATCCGTAATACCCAATAGGAGAACGGATTCCTCGACTTCGCAGCTTCCGCTGCTGTGCTCGGAATGACACGGACGACCAACACCCCAGGGTGGCCTTTCTTGCCCCTTTGGGGCAATTCACCTTCTGATCGCCCCTACGGAATCTCACCGATAAACAGGAAATTGCGGATAGTAAACAGGAACACCCCCGGGTCGGCTGACCCGGGGGTGTTCCTGTATGAAAAGAGGTTGCTGTTGCTCAGGATAGATTACCGTTAGCATCGCAGGTGATGCGCATGGTGATGGATTCCTTGTCGATGGTGATGCCCAGAAACTTTCTGCCCATGGTCAGCTCTGCCACGGCGGAGTTTCCGCTTCTGGTGGCGGTTTTGGAAACCTCGTACCAGTCAGTATCGGTGATGGCAACGGTGCAGTTTGCCACGGTGCAGGTGGAACTGGTGCCGGTGTAGGAGAAAGTGCCGGTCAAAACCGCGCGCCATTCTTCTGTGCCATTATTGCCATAATATGTATAGGTTTTGCTTCCGGATTTGGATCTGGCTGCCCGGGCTTCGGTAACAGCAAGCTCCACGGTAATATAGCAGCCATTATCCAGATAAATGATATTTTCCTCTTTGGGAATCTCTGTGGCTGCCAGAGTGCTGACCGGCAGCAGGGCAAGTACCAACAGGGCACTTATCGCAATTTTCACAAAACGTTTCATTCTTCAATCTCCCATTCATCTATTACGTTGACCGGTGTTGTAACAATGTAGCCACCGGCGGAGTTGTGGGAATCAATATATGCAAGTACTAATGCGATGCCCCACATAAGGAACGACAGCCCCACAGCAACGCTGACGATCGTTGCAATACTTTTTTTGCGATTAAATTTTTCCGCAATTTCCTCAGTTCTCATTTCCTCTATGTAGGCATGGGCGATTTGCTGAGGTGTACCGAAGTGCGCCTGGACGGCAGAAAAGTCAGCCAGAGGAATTTCTTCCATATAGCTGCTGATGGATTGCCGGATCCTGTCCATGATCTGCTGTTTCTGCTTACAGGAGCAGGGCAGACAGCGGCGGATGGCGCGGTAGTACTGATTCAATTCGTTTTTCATTTGCCTCACTCCTCTGTGATCATGTGGATGCCCAGACTGATCTCTTCAAATTCCCGGATCAGCTCTGCCAGCCGCGCCTGACCGGCAGGCTCAAGGTGATAGTAGATCCGGGTCATGCGTTTACCCACCGGAACCTTCCGGTCGGAGATCAGCCCCTGGTCCAGCAGCTTGTACAGCACAGGATACAGAGAGCCTTCCTGGGTGGCGATCCGCCCGCCGCTGACCTCCAGGGTCTGCTGCACAAGCTGATAGCCATACATATCTTCTTTTTTTAGCAGCGCCAGGATCACAAGGGACATGACTCCCCGGCGAAAGCTGTTCTGGGAATTGTCCGGCGGCATAAACACACCTCCCTGAAATTTTCATACTATATTTATAGCACAAAGGTATTTTAATTACAACACCCTTGAAACAAAAATAATCGTTGACAAAAGGAACTCGCCATGCAATAATAAAATCAGAAAACAATTCCAGGACGGAGGTGGCGCAGATGATACCGGTACAAAAGCGATGGAACTGGGTGTTCTGCGCCCCGCGGTCCGGGCTTTTACCCTTTCACAGACAGCAGCACAAGGCAAGCAGTTAAGCGCATGGGTTAACCAAAACAAGCGGACCCATGCGTGCAAGAAGCTGTTTGATCTTAACCAAAATACAGGAGGGTAATATTATGAAAAAGAGTATGCGAAGAATTACAAGTTTGTTTTTGACTGCTGCGCTGGTTCTGGTCGCGTTTGCACCTTCGGCGGTCAGTGCCAGTGAAATGAAACAGTTGGAAGAAGCGCGGGAGAACTTTTTGTCTGCATCCGATAATGCATTAGCCAGTGTCCGCGGCGCTCAGGCGGATAAGCAACTGACCAGTGCCTTGACTGCGTATAATGTAACCGTTAAGGAGGACACCCTGCTTGAAGTTTTGCCTGCAGGAGACGGAGATGGCGGAACTGTGCTGAGTATTACCAATGCATCGGGCAACGAAGGAGAGAAGGTTTTGTTGATGGCTGTGAATGAAAACGGTAAGATTCAGGCGCCTTCCTTGACCAAAGTGGAATCCGCAGCGGGAACCCGGAGCAACACCGGAGATGCAGGTTCGGTTAATCCCTTTAACGACAGCATGGTAATTACCTTTTTGATAAATTATAACGGTTATTCCTCTGGAACAGTTGCCAATACTTTTGTACAGCCCCAGACTGCAATGTTCATTTACTATAAGAATAGCAGCAGTATGACGCTTAACCATATCTACATGGATTATGGTGCCTTTGGTACGGAATATACCTACCCCGGTCTACAGCCGGTAGGCAGCGGAACTGACTATGTTTCTCATCATGTTACTGTGGATATAGATCACGACCTTAGCCCTCGGACCTATTACAGTGCTAACAATCCCTACCGGTCTGACAGAGTGATCAGAGTAATATCAAGCGCGATTGGCGGACAGTATGTTGATTGGATCATCTATTGGGGGAGTGGAACTGACAGAGAGCGTCGGTATGGGACAGTTGATTTTTAATCCCAGTAGGGTACGGAATGAAGCAGTAAATTAAAACGAAACTCAGACAATTAAGGGAGGGGATTTTGTGAGAAGAGTAAAAGGCGTATTGGCACTGCTGCTGACCGCGGTGCTGTTGCTTACCGCCGGCTGTGCCGCTGGAAATAAGGCACCGTCCTATTATGATGAGTTGTCCGGGGTGATCGGTCAGCCGCTGCAGGCGGCGCTGGAAAAGCTGAATCTGAAGGAAGATGACCTGAAACCGCTGGTAGAGGGAGACAATGAGTGGTACAAGACACCCATCCAGGTGGAGTACGGTGGGGTAAGCATGGATCTGGTACTTGGCCGGGACAGGGATGACCAGTTCACCTCTATCATGTATTTGGCGTCCTATGAGAACGCGCCGGAGCAGGCGGCGAAGGACACCGTTAAGATTGGCAATCAGGTAGAAAAGGCTATGGGCAAAGCCCATGTCAAAGATGAAGTTCGGATTTATGAAATGACCGAGCAGGAACTGAAGGAATGTTATTCCGGTAAGGAAGTCTATACCCAGAATAATTTCTGGGAAATTACCGACAGCGCTCCCGATGCGGTGAAGGAATATTTTAAGTATTGTGAAAACCTCTGGAAGGAAGCGCTTGCAGACAAGGAAGCCAATTTCTATATGGACTTCGATGTAAATTATGACCCCGAGAGCAATGTTGCGTGGGTCATGCTGACCTACCGGGTGGACGCAGACCGGGGCGACGGCAATTATTCCGAGGGCAACTGACCCCAAAGCTACCGGTTGCTGACCAAAAGAATAGTCAGGGGACGGGTATCAAATACCCGTCCCCATTGTCATTCCGAGCGGAGTGAAACGGAGTCGAGGAATCTACGCACAGAATGTCTGCTTAGCAGTAATGATAATGCTAGGATCCCTCCACGCGCCTGCGGCTTGGTCGGGATGACAAGGTGTGAGTTGATTTGAAACAGACCAATAAACAGGGATCTTCACAAAAAATCCCCCCGGCGGAGGATCAATTTCATTAAGGTAAGAAGCTCTGTCATTCTGAGCCTGCGCAGCAGGCGTGAGAATCCGTTCCCTAAGGGGGAATTACGGATTGCCGCGGCACTTCGTGCCTCGCAATGACAGTAAGTTTAATGAAACTGATCCTGCGCCGGGGGTTGTTTATTCAGAAAGGGTGTGCCAATTATGGGTTTTTCTGAGTGGGCAGATAAGATTGGGCAATGTGGTTTACATAATTCCAATCGCGGAAATCCTCACAGGGTTTCTGTTTCCGCTTCTTCAATGCGGCAGCTGCCCGATAGGCGATAGCGCCTCCCGGGTTGTTTTCCTGCAGTTTTGCAATGTAGGGAACGGCACCGTCCGATAGGGTGGTGAGATACTGGATATCCACAGTTTCCAACTTGCCGTCGATGTAGGCATCTACATTATAACGTGCCACACATGTGTCTACATCTGCCCAGACGGTGATTGCGCCCACGAGCATTGCGCAGATCAGCACAGCCCTCATATATGGCAGTTTGGGCAGGAAGAGCCAGAGCATTATGATTACGGTGGTCAGTGCCAGAAACAACATAATGATCTGGGTCAGCACCCGCAGGCGGGTTAATCCATAAGAGCCTATGTACAAGAACATTTTTGCGCTGGCGGTGGCAACGAAGAATAATGTTATAAAACCGATAAACAGACAAATCAGCCGGGTAGAAATCGGTGCGCGACCTTCTCTTCTTACAAGGCCGAGGCTTAGCGTAATCAAACCCAGGTTGATTGCGCAGAGCCAAGCCATTTCAAAAAAGCCACGGCGGGCATATTCCGCCATGGTGTACTCCTCCGGCAGGATACCGGCAAAGCCGCCGGAAAAATAGGCAAGCTGACTGATAAGATACGCAGTGTACACAAAACAAACAGCACCCAAAGCTGTGTTTACAGTAATGGCATTCAGCCCTTTTGGTGTGCGTAGTACAGCTGTCTGCCTGGGGGTGTGATGCAGTGCCACACCTCGGACATAAAGCACCAGGGAAACAGCGCTGCCCAATATGGCGGTAACTACAAATTCATAGAACTTAAATTCCGGGAGCAGCGAGATCAGACCGTCAAAGGCGGCATCAGCACTGATCAGCAGGGGGATCACTACCGCAAGTACCGGAATTGCGAAACAAAGACCAAGGAGAAAAGCGCCGCCTTTTTGCCCTGCGGTGCCACTGCGGCGGAATGCTTGCCGCATTCCCTGTAACGCCTCCGGGATTCGTCCAACTCCGTGGATAAATAGTGTTCTGGGCGCATCCAGCAGGGAAGCCACACTACTTGGGTGGTGCAGGTTCTGTCCTGCCATGATACACAGGCCCAAATTGATACCCAGAGATAGGAAGCATACCAATACAAATTTTACAAAACCGTCATCGCTGCGGGCAAAACCTGCAGCGCACAGCGTGCAAAGCACGAAAAGTGTGACGCTGTACCACGTGGGACGGTGGCCCCGGGAAACCAGATAACCAAAGCTGCACCAGATGCAGGCAATCACAGCAAGGGAGAAACCCAGTTGGAATCCACCAAATATAGTGAAATTGCAAAGGCACAGACCGCTGAGCAGGCTTAGCGCGGCGAAAATCAATTCCCGCAGCTCTGTTGGGAAAGCAGGGCGTTGTATTGACTGTGGGGTTGGTGTGCCTGGTACATCGTAAGATTGCCAGGGGATGTCATACCGATCATTCATATTTCGTCCTCCCGAAATTCAAACAAGTCCCCGGGCTGACATTGCAGCACGCGGCAAATTTCATTTATTGTACTTATACGGACTGCTTTCGCCTTTCCGGTTTTCAAGATAGAAAGGTTTGCCTGGGTCATTCCCACTCGTTGGGCCAGTTCAAGGGAAGTCATTTTGCGTTTTGCCAGCATTACATCAAGATTTACAATAATTGCCATTGTCTACCTCTCAAATTGTCAGATCATTTTCTTCCCGGATCACAACGGCGGCAGCCATTACCTGACAAAGCACACTGACTGCTAAAAACAAAAAGCCCATAACCGCAACCATAAATATCAGAGGATAGTAGCAGGTGGCGGCAGGCGCACAGATCAACGCTACTGCACCGCAGCACCAACGGATGGTACGGATCCTTAGTACATTCTCAGTGGTAAATACCCGCTCCAGGCGGATACTGCGCAGCAGGGCGTCCATTTGCCAAAGAGCCAGAAAAATTGCTGCCGAGCAGCAATAAAAGGCAATGGTCAATGCGGTGCGTTCCTCCTGATGCAGAATGCGGAACTGACAGTACCAGTCCAGCAATTTAGGCAGGGTGAACAGTAAAACAAATATCACCAGAGCAACAAAGCGGTTGGCCCACAGGGTTATTGCCACTGTATTTACAGAGCGTTTCATAGGAATATCTCCCCTTTCGAGGGGAATAGTACCACAAAAATTATCGAAAGTCAATAATTATTTATCAAGTTACAAAAACATCCCCGGCGGAGGATGGGATGATCCTCTGCCGGGGGTTATGTATAGAGTTAAGCCAGAAGGTCTGCGGTAACGGCGCAGAATGCCTTGACGCTGTTAACCAGAACTTCCTCGCCGAAGTCGTAGCTGCGGTTGTGGGCAGGTCCGTACATGGGGGTTACCAGCCGCATAAAGGCGGCAAGGCCGCCCTGCTCCTGGACCCGGTTCATCATGTAGGAAACATCCTCGCTGCCGCCCTGTTTGAAGATCGGATTCCCGGCCACGGTCAAACCCATTTTTTCGGAACAGATTTTTTGGATGCGCTCTGCCAGTACGGTATCGCTGGCAAGGGAATCTGCCGCGCCCATGAGCTTCATCTCGCAGGTACAGCCATGCATCTCCGCGGAGGACTTCAGGATCCGCTCCGTGTATTCGATCATGTAGTTATTGATCTCGGTGGTCTGACCCCGGACTTCAATCTCCATTTTTGCCTCGTCGGCAATGACGTTTCTGCCGGAGCCGGCGACCAGTGTGCCTACGTTGATCCGGGAAGGACCGCTGCCGTGGCGGGGAATGGCGTAAAGATTCATAACGGCGCTTGCCGCTGCCAGCAGGGCGTTTTTGCCGGCATGGGGAACACTCCCGGCGTGGGCTGCTTTGCCCCGGTAGACCACATCGTACTTGCAGGTGGCAAGGCTGCCGGAGCCGCCGCCGATGATCTGGATATCTGTGCCCTCTGCCCGTTTGGTCAGGTGACCGCCCAGGAAGTAGTCAACACCGTCCAGGTGGCCCTTGGCGACGATTGACTTGGAGCCTCGAACACCCTCTTCCGCAGGCTGGAAGATCAGCTTGACGGTGCCGTGGAGGTGCTCCTTAATATCCATCAGCACTTTGGCGACACCCAGACCGATGGTAGCGTGTCCGTCATGGCCGCAGGCGTGCATAGAGCCGTGGTTCACAGAGGCAAAGCCATCGGTGTAGGGGCGGTGGGTAGCTTCGGTGGATTCGATCACACCCAGCGCGTCAATATCAAAACGCATGGCAACCGTCGGACCTTCGCCCCGGCGGAGGATGCCGATAGCGCCGGTCATGCCGCCCTTGGTATACTTCACCAATTCCGGGTCTGCGCCCTGTTCAATGGCACGCTGATAGCTCTTTTCCAGCGCCTCGTCGGAGGGAACACCCATCCGGGCCTCCCGCAGGCACACATCCTCACCCACCAGGACCTCGTAACCCAGTTCGGTGAGCCGACGGGCGATGATGGAGGTGGTGCGCATCTCAAACCAGCCGGATTCGGCGTATTTATGGAAGTCTCTGCGCTGAGCGATCAGCACCTGCTCCATGGCCTCGGCTTCCTTGGCAATCACTTCATAAATGTCCATTTTCATAGCTCCTCAGCTCAGTTGGTTTTCGTAGACCGTCACATCTCCAATTTCGCCCACTTCAAAGTAAATGTCCAGAATGTCCCGGGCGATCTCTGCCAGGGAGCTGCCGTGGCCGGCTTTTTCGCCGTAGATGGCAATAGCGATCTGGGGATCATCTGCCGGGGCATAGCAGACAAATGCACCGTGGTCGGATGCGTCGCGGATACCACTCTGGGCAGTACCGGTTTTGGCAGCCACCTTGATGGGATAGCTGTCAAAGGTGGAGGCGGCAGTACCGTTCCAATCCGCGCCGTACTCAGTAACCAGCTTCATACCGGTAGAGTAAGCAAGGTATGCATCGTCGGAGATCTCCAAGGTGCTTAGCACGGTAGTTTCGCTCTGGGCAAGAAGCTCCCGGTAGTCTGCAGACACCACCCGATTCAGGAAGGTTGCCTTGTAACGGGTACCCCGGTTTGCCAGGGTAGAGGTGTAGGAGCACAGCTGCATGGGAGTGAACCGGTTTTCCGATTGGCCGATGGCGGACTGGATCTGGTCGGCCTTGTACCAGTAAGCGTTCTCCCCGGAGAACAGCTTTGCCTTGGTTTCCTCATTGGCCCGCTGACCGGTATTTTCCGGCAGCTCAATGCCGGTAAGCTCACCCAGCCCCAGACCCTTGGCAGTGCTGTCCATGGCACTCAGAGAGATCCGGTCTGCCAGGTCATAGAAGAAGTAGTTACAGGAGACCTGCAGTGCCTGGGCGGCGGTAAGATTTTCGTGGATCATGCCAAAGCTGGTGTAGCGCAGGCATTTGGGGGCGAAGCCGGAGGATTCGTATTTTCTATAAACACCGTGGTCGTAGATCAGTGTGTTGGAGTTGATAATACCGGCATTGATGCCCGCTACCACCATGGACATTTTGTAGGTGGAGCCGGGGGGATAGGTGCCCAGGAGCGCCCGGTTGTACAGTGGATCAAAGGGCGCTTCCAGGATCTGGTTGTAATTTTCAAAGTAGGTGGACAGATCATAGGTGGGGTAGCTGGCGCAGACCAGCACCTGCCCGGTTTTGACATTCATGGCTACCACAGCGGCACCTTCCGCATCGTCGCCGTCCTCGCCTTCGTTAGCCCGAAGCTGGGTAATCAGGCGCTCCATGCCGTCCTCGGCGGCGCGCTGGAGATTGATGTCGATGGCAACCTCCACATTGGAGCCGGCCCTGGGTTCCTGCTCGTAGTAGGAGCGGACCAGCGTGCCGTCGGTGGTAACTTCGTCCACACGCATACCGTCCACACCGTGGAGGTATTCTTCAAATGCCTTTTCAAAGCCAGCCTGACCGATCTCCGAGTCCATGGCGTAGTCCGGGTTTTCCTTGTAGGTCTGCCATTGCTCTGCGTTCATAGGACCCACAAAGCCCAGAATGTGGGCAGCGTACTTGGTGCTGTACTCCCGGACGGTGGAGGCTTCCACCATCAGTCCCGGAATGTTCAGCTCCACGATGGCGGAAAGGTGCTCATCGCTGACGTCCGTAAGGAAAATATAGTTGGGCAGGCTGCCTACACAGCCACGCAGGTCCATCTCATAACGCAGACCGATAACCAGACGGGCCTCTTCCTCGGTCCACTCTGCGGGGATCTTGTAGTAGGTCCGCAGCCGCTTTACCAGCAGGGGAGCGGTGGTGTCCGAGTCCAGTCCCAGGTTATTCAGATAGATTTGGAAATAGTTCTGCCAGGAGGCGTTAAAATCGTCCAGAGTATATACAAAGGGCCGTTCCCGGGAGATGGGGAAATGTTCGGTATATTCGATTCCGGCTTCCTGGCAGCGCTTGACCAGCTGATACAGGTAGCCGTTTGTCCCATCGGCGGTTAACATAACATAGTGGTTCATCACCAGGTCGTAGCTCGCCCGGTTGCGGACCAGAATGTTGCCGTTGGTGTCCAGAATATCACCCCGGGCGGCTTTCACCCGGGTATAGGTGGTAAATGTGGTGGTGTTATCGGTACTGCCGCCGGTCTGGATAATTTGCAGATCGTAAAGCTTAAAGGCAAAGAACAGCAGCACCGCGGCAAAGAAGCCGATGAGAAAATGGGCGCGCAAACGGGTTATTCTTTCCATGCTTCACCTCCGAGTGTACTGATGGCGGTTACAATAGGATACAGGATCGGCGCGGCGGCCAGGGTCATTATACCGGTAAGCAGATGGCTGAAGACCCGGCCAAAGGTGGTCATGCTGAAGAATACGCCGATGAGGAAGATAGCAAGCTCATACACCAACATCGCCACAGCGGTGCACAGCATGGTGGAGCTGAAGCTTTTCTGGAGATAGCTCTGGCGGAACAGGGTTACGCCGATACTCAGCGCTGTGATGAACACGATGGAATAATTGCCTGCTGCCGTGCCGGAGAACAGATAGATACAGGCGGCAATAAGGCTGAAGATACTGCCTTTTTCCAATCCCTCCGTCAGACAAACCAAAAAGATGCCGCAGGGGACCAGCTCCGTAGTAGCGCCAAAGATCCGTACCCGGCACAGAAGCACATCCTGCAAAACGGATAGCACCAGCAGCATAAGGCTGTAAAGACCCCAGCGAAGCACGCTTCGCCGCTGTTTCTGGGTCAGCACCAGCTTGTCCAAAAGACCTGACCTGGGCTTGTCCGGCTTAAAATTGTTTCTTTTTGCCATAGCGATCACCCGGCGTCGTATTCGGTAACGATAAATACCTGCTCCAAACTTGCCACATTCACAGCAGGCTCCAGAAGGGCATACTTGGCAACACCCGTATCGTCAAAGCCCGCGTCTACCACATGACCGATGATGAGATTCCGGGGGTAGACGGTAGAACCGGAGGTTACCACCTGGTCATGGTTGCGGATGACGGCGGAGGAGGGCAGATAGTCCATGCGCAAAAGGCCTGCAAGACCCGTGGAATAGCCGCCCTGGACCATGCCGTTATAACCGGAGGAGGCGATGGTGGCGCTGATTTCCAGGGAAGAGTCCAGTACCGATTTGACCACAGCGTAATTGGGACCTGCTTCGCTCACAAGACCCACCACCTCGCCGTTGGCGGTGATGGCGCACATACCTTCGGTAATGCCGGAGCCGGTACCTTTGTTGATGGTGAAGGTGCTGGACCATTCCTGGGAGCTGCGGGAGATGATATAGCTGTCCACCAGCTTAAAATCCTCCCGGGCTTCCGTCAGTCCCAGCAGCGCCCGGAGCCGGTCGTTTTCACGGGCAACGGAGTCTGCCAGACGGGCATCTTCCTCCAGCTGGGCAAGGGCTTCTTTCAGCTCGGCATTTTCTGCCTCCAGAGATTCATAGGCAAACATATAGTTATACAGCTGCTCTGCCTGGTCGGTAAGCTTGCTGGCGCCGGTGCGGATAGGCGCAAGGACACCCTTGACAACCATATCCGGCAGGCTCATACCCGTAAGGTTGCCGATGACCGTCAGGGCCACAGCCAGCAGCACCGCGATCAGCAGCACTACCCGGACCCGGGGAGAGAAGAAATGTTTCATTGGAATTCCTCCAGGATCTGGCCCAACCGGCATACCGGCAGGCCCATAATGTTGTAATAATCGCCTACGATTTTTTCCACAAACAGGGCAGCGCCACCCTGGATACCGTAGCTTCCGGCCTTGTCCATGGGCTCTCCTGTTTGGATGTAGGCATCGATCTGCGCGTCAGAAAGGCTGCGGAAATGCACATCTGCCACCTCGGTGCAGACCACACACCGGTGGCCCTTGAGGACGGTCATGCCGGTCATTACCTGGTGGTCAGTTCCGGACAAAAGCCGGAGCATCCGCCGGGCATCAGCTTCGTCCCGGGGTTTGCCCAGGATCTGGCCTTTGCAGACCACGATGGTGTCGGCGGCAACGATCAGTTCATCCTCTGACTGCTTTACCGCTTCTGCCTTCCGGCGGCTGACCTGCGCCACCGCGTCGTAAGGGGAGAGAGTGTCGTCCATGGCCTCGTCAATGTCAGCCACCCGCACGGTAAAGGGAATATGGAGCAGGCCCAGCAATTCCTTCCGCCTGGGCGATTGAGACGCGAGAATAATGTTCATAACAAACCTTCTTGTTTCGAATTGTAGGGGCGACCATTGTGTCGTCCGCGACCTCTACGGATTACTCCAGACCGCGCAGGTACAGTCCTCTGGTGGAGCTGCCCGGATCGAAGGGGGCGGGGTTATGGACAGAGGAAAGGACACGGTCCACTTCTTTGGCGTTTTCCGTGGTGAAATACAGCCGGGTGGCCCAAAGTCCCAGACGGGAAAGGTCCGACTGGCGATCCAGCCAGTAGAGCTTTTTGCCGTTTAGCAGCACGCTGCGGCAGGTGCTTCCGTCCTTGATTACCGGGAACTGCGCGCCGGTCTTATCCGTAAGCTTCACGCCGCCTTGATTGCAGGAACAGCTTCCGGTGCGGCCCTGGATCAGACAGTTTTCCGTAAGCATCAGCGGCAGACGGCCATAGCACAGCAGCTCACAGGGAACGGCTTTGCTCACATCCCGAATCTGGGGCAGCGTCATTTCAAAGCTTAAAGTGGCGGAGGTCAGCTCCAGCTCCCGCACGGCGTTGACAGCTGCGGAGCTGTACAGGTTCAGACTGAAATCTCCCCGGACGTTCATGCGGCACTCCCGTGCCGGCAGGATCAGACCCAAGTTACCCACAAGGACCTCCCGGACACCCATATTCCGTACGGCGGTCATGGCCTGACGCAGGGCAGGAAGCTCAGGGTCGTGAACGATCCGGGGCAGGACTGCGCACACATTAACCCGGACAGCCAGCTCTCTGCAGAAAGTAAGGTCTTCTGCCAACAGGTGCAAAGGCACATACAGTACCTGGGGCGCCATTTTTAAAAGCCTGCCGGTGATCTGCTCCCGGTTGGAAACCTGTACGGTCAGACCGGGGTGATAGCGGTTACCGGAAGAATGCCCTGTTTGCCGGGGTCTGCCCAGCCGGGGTTCGTCCCGGCGGGCCCGCTGGGCGGTGAGCATATTCAGCACATCCCGGCGCAGGCCGTTGATGGCGGCGGCGGACAGAGTAACACCCGGAGCAATCTCTGCCTGTACGTTGGTGCAGTAATATGGGGTGCCGCCGGTTTTGGACAGCCGGACGCGAAGCTCCTCTTCTGTAAGGGAACTCATCCGAGCCGGCTCCGGGGCAGGACCTTCCAGGGTGCAGCTGCGACCCTCAGGGTCGGTGGCGGTGAGGGAAAAACCACTGGAGGTTACTTTCGCCCGGAAGGCAATGGGAACAAGTCCGTTCTCCACGCTTTCGTAGGTCTGACGCATCTGCTTGTACCAACGCAGATCCTCGGTGCTGTCCTCCCGGACACCGAACATATCCCGGCCGATCCTGCCGGTGTAATAGCCGTCGGTAAAGCCCTGCCGGTTGAAGGCGGTGTAAAGGGTGTCCATCATTTCACGGGTAACATTTCCCGTATCCAACGCCTGCCGGTACACACCGGTAACGGCGGCCACATACTCCGGCCGCTTCATCCTGCCTTCCAGCTTTACGGAGGCAACACCCATGGCTTCCAGTTCCGCCATATAGTGAACAAGACAGTTGTCTTTCAGACTCAAGGGATTCTTGCTCTGCCACCGGTCATAGCCGTAGCTCTGGCGGCAGGGCTGGGCGCAGCGGCCACGGTTGCCGGAGCGGCCACCGATGGCGGCAGACAGGTAACACTGCCCGGAGTAGCTCATACAAAGAGCGCCGTGGGCGAACACTTCAATTTCAATGGGGCTGTTCTGGCAAATGTAGCGAATCTCCTCCCGACTCAGCTCCCGGCTCAGCACCACCCGGGACAGTCCCCAGGCAGCGCAAAGCTGCACCCCTGGCAGGTTGTGAACGGTCATCTGGGTAGAGCCGTGGAGGGGGATATGAGGGGCGATCTGCCGGCAAAGCTGCACGATGCCAAGATCCTGAACAATGAAAGCATCCACCCCGCTCTTCGCGGCGTGGCGGATCAGCTCCACAGCTTCCGGGGTTTCCCGGTCGGACACCAAGGTGTTCAGGGTCAGGTGGACCGCAACGCCCCGGATGTGGCAATATTTAACCGCTTCGGTAAGGGTCTGGGGGGTGAAATTCTTGGCACTTTGCCGGGCGTTAAACTGCCCGCAGCCAAGATATACCGCATTGGCGCCATTTTGAACCGCCGCCCGCAGCGCCTCCATAGACCCAGCCGGTGCTAAAAGTTCCAGCATAGTTCTCTGTCTCCATACTTATAATTACACTTAGTTTACAGTATAGCACAAATGATACCTGAGTTCTACCCCACAGCGAAAAAATTTACAAAATAAATTCCGGTTTGACCAACAATTTATCCGGAAAATCGGAAATTGATGGGTATGCAAAAAGGAACTCCCTGGCGGGGAGTTCCTCTCGGTGCTTATTTGTAGTCTACGGGGGTGCTCTTTACGGAAGCAACTGCCACATAGGTAGTGCCTACGCCCAGGGTGATGGGAGTGCCGTCCTCCAGGGTGTATTTGAAGGGATAGCGCAAACCTTCACGACTCCACTTAATCTTAACAATCTCACCGTTCACTGCCAGGTAGCCGTCGCCCTGGCCATCCAGAGTGTAGTAGGAGCGGCTGTACTCGCCATCATGGCGATTCCACTGGTCGGTGTAGAGAACCATTACATTCTTAAAGGTCATCTGCTCGTTGGTGTTGGCGTCGATATAAATATCACCGTACTGGCTCATTTTGTACAGACCGGTGGCAGAATCATACTGGAAGGAGCTGGTCTTGTCTCCACGGAAGGTAATGACCACATCGTTGGCAACAAAGCCACCCAGCTTCAGATCATCAGAAAACTGAAGACCGTAGTCCCGGGTCTTGCCGTCCAGATAGCCCTTGTCGGTCATGCCCTGCAACAGGCCATCGCCAGTGGCAAACAGAGTGTGCTCCCAGTTGTAGCCCTTATATCTGTAGCGGTCTTCATCCCGGAAGAAGTATTTGCCGTTGTAGGTCTGATCCAGATGTTCCCAATTGTCGATTTTGTCATCCACATCACCATAGCCCGCGTTTCTTCCCCGGACACTGCCGCCGCAATGGACGATAGGGGCTTCATAGGAAACAGCGATATTATTGAAGAAGGTACGGGCACTGCGAACAGGACCGATCTTGGGGTTGCCGGCTAGGTCGGTAAAAACAGCCAGGCAGCGGGTGATGCCGCCTTCTGTTTCGATCTCGTAGAACCAATCAGCTTCCGCTACACCGTGATGGGGCAGCGCGCCCTTCAGGTTGTTAATGACCACTGCCACAGGGCGGCTGGTCATAGGCTGCTCCAGGGCCTCGCCGGTGAGAGGATGGGTGTAAAGAACAGGAGGCTCGGTGGCGATGGTAGTAGCCTCTGTAGTGGCCTCCGTGGTAGTCTCGGTGGTGGCCTCTGTAGAGGGGTCAGTGGGTTCTGTACCACCGCAGGCGCACAGAATCAGGCACAGAGCGATCAGCAGAGTGAAAATGCGTTTCATTACGATCATCCTTTCGGTATTTATATGGAGCTATTATAGCAGACTTGACATAACATTGCAAGAAAAACAAATTCCCATTTATCGGGCAGTTGCTTGCAATGCAGTGTAGGGCGGGGGCTTGCCCCCGCCGCACAAATGCATGTAATATCGTCGGCGGGGGCAAGCCCCCGCCCTACACTACTGCCCGACAAATCGGAATTGGCGGGGGTTATTTGCCTTGCTTTTTGGACAGGTGTATGGTAAACTGAAAAAGATGGCAAGGGATCGTCGAAAACGGTCGATCCGTGGAAGGGGGGCGTGGCCGTGAAAAACCTATATCGGGTGCTGACAGCGCTGCTGTTGGTGGTGCTGCTGGCAACTGCGGTCAGCGCCGCCACCGGCGCATCCTCATTGTCCAGCTTTGCCACCGTGGCAGCCGACGGAAGCTGTCAGGTATCTATGACCGTTACCCTCCGTTTGGAGCAGCCCATGGAAAAGCTTCGTTTTCCTGTCCCGGAGGAGGCTACCGGAATTACCCTGAACAGCTCCCGGGTCAGCGCCGCCAAGTCTGACGGTGCCCGGCAGATTGACATTTCCAAGTTGGTGCGCAATGTGGTTGGGGATGTTACCTTCAGCATCCACTACTCTATGTATAATGTGATCCATGAAACCGAAGCCGGCACGCTGGAAATGCAGGTGCCTATGCTTGCGGGCTTTGAATATCCCATCCAGGCCATGGAGTTCTCTGTTACCATGCCCGGGCAGATCGATGTACTTCCCGGATTCATCAGCGGCTATCACCAGGCCCGGATTGAGGAGAGTCTGACCTATCAGGTGGAGGGCGCTGCCATTTCCGGCGGTTCCCTTAAGGAACTGAAGGATCACGAGACCCTCATCATGACCCTGGCGGTTACGGAGGAAATGTTTCCAAGAACCATTGCCCAGACAGAGGACTACCACTTTGGTCTGATTGCTATGGCTGTCTGCGGCGGTGCTGCGCTGCTTTATTGGCTCATCAGCATGCTGAATCTGCCGGCCTGGTGGCTTCGCACACCGGAACCGCCCCAGGGCTTTACCGCCGGGCAGATCGGCTGCCTGGTTGCGGGGCAGGGAGTGGACCTGAGTATGACTGTTCTCTCCTGGGCGCAGTTGGGTTATATCCTTATCTATTTGGACCGTTCCGGAAAGGTGCTGCTGCACAAACGGATGGATATGGGCAACGAACGCAGCGAAGCAGAGCGGCGCTTGTTCAAAAAGCTCTTTGGAAAACGGGATCGGGTAGATACCTCCGGGCATTTTTACGCTCAGCTTTGCCGGACGGCGGCGGAAAAACCCGCCGGGCTGACAGAGCTGATGGCAAGATTTAACGGCAGCCCCATGATCTTCCGGGGGCTGGCATCGGGCATCGGCTTATTTGGCGGTGTGGCGGTTGCAGTGGCTTTGGCGGAAGGCGCAGCGCTGCAGAGCGTTTTGATTGCGCTTCTGGGCGCTTTGGGCGCTTTCAGCGGCTGGCATATCCAAAAAATAGGCGCGGGAATTTTGCTGGGCAGCTTGCGGAAATCCACACCGCCGCTGATTCTGTCGGGCGTGTGGCTGCTGCTGAGCATCATCGCCGGCGCTGGGGATGTGGGCCTGTGGATGACCACTGGACTGATCCTCGGGGGACTGCTTCTGGCATGGGGCGGTCGGCGTACCGAGTTAGGCCGTCAGGTGCTCACCCAGACCCTGGGCCTGCGCCACTATTTCTGGACAGCGGACACACAGCAGCTGCGGCGGCTGTGCCAGACAGATCCGGACTATTTCTTCCGGCTGGCGCCCTTTGCCCTGGCGCTGGGCGCGGACAAGGCGTTTGCCAAGCGGTTCGGCAATTATAAGCTGAGCAGCTGTCCCTACCTCACCACCGGCATGGATGCCCACATGACTGCCCTGCAATGGAGCAATATGATGCGCAAGGCGCTGGCGGCCATGGACCAACGGGCAGAAAGACTTCCCATAGAAAAGCTTCTGCGTCTGATCCGCAGCATTACAAGGGGATAAAAATAAGTCCCAGACGAGCAGTCGTCTGGTACTTTTCTTTATTATTTTGCGTATTCCACAGCCTTGGTTTCCCGGATGCAGTTGACCTTGATCTGGCCGGGGTATTCCAGCTCGGCCTCGATCTTCTTGGCAATTTCTCTTGCCAGGATGATCATATTATCCTCGGTAACTTCCTCGGGCTTGACCATGATACGGACCACACGGCCTGCCTGGATGGCAAATGCCTTTTCAACGCCGGGGTAGGAGCCGGTCAGCTCTTCCAGCTTCTGCAGACGGCGGATGTAGTTTTCTACATTCTCACGCCGTGCGCCGGGACGGGCGGCAGAGACCGCGTCAGCTGCCTGGACCAGAACGGCGATCACAGTCTTGGGCTCCACGTCGCCGTGGTGGGCTTCAATGGCATTGACGATCACTGGGTTTTCCTTGTATTTTTTGGCAAGGTCAGCACCCAGCTGTACGTGGCTGCCTTCCACCTCATGGTCGATGGCTTTGCCCAGGTCATGCAGCAGACCTGCGCGCTTGGCAAGAGTTACATCCACACCCAGCTCGGAGGCCATAAGGCCGGCAATATGGGCAACCTCCATGGAGTGGTTCAGAACATTCTGGCCGTAGGAAGTACGGTACTTCTGGCGGCCCAGGATTTTGACCAGTTCGGGATTCAGACCGTGTACGCCGGTTTCGTAGCAGGCCCGCTCGCCGGCTTCCCGGATGGTGCGGTCTACTTCCTTCTGTGCCTTTTCCACGCAGTCCTCGATACGGGTGGGGTGGATACGGCCATCTACGATCAGCTTCTCCAGCGCCAGTCTTGCCACCTCACGGCGGACAGGATCAAAGCTGGAAACAGTGATAGCTTCGGGGGTGTCGTCGATAATCAGGTCAACACCGGTGATGGTCTCCAGGGTACGGATGTTCCGACCCTCACGGCCAATGATGCGGCCCTTCATCTCGTCGTTGGGCAGGGGAACCACGGAAACGGTGGCCTCTGCGGCGTGATCGGCAGCGCAGCGCTGGATGGCGATGGAGATGACCTCGCGGGCCTTCTCTTCTGCCTCTTCCTTCATCTGCTGCTCGATCTGCTTGATCTTCATGGCAGTATCGTGGCGGACTTCCTCCTCCACATTCTTCAGCAGGAACTGCTTTGCCTGCTCCTGGGAAAGACCGGAGATCTGCTCCAGGGTGGCAAGGTGGGCCTTCTTGACAGCCTCTGCCTCTTCCTTGGCAGCGGCCACCTCGGCCATTTTCCGGGCAAGCTCTTCTTCCTTCTTCTCGAAGTTTTCAGCCTTCTTGTCCAGGGTTTCTTCTTTCTGCTGCAGCCGGCGTTCCTGCTTGCTCAGCTCAGCGCGACGCTCTTTGACTTCTTTTTCGTGCTCTGTGCGGGATCTATGGATCTCATCCTTGGCTTCCAGAAGCATTTCCTTCTTACGGCTTTCGCCGCTGCGGATGGCTTCATTGATCAGACGGGTGGCCTCCTGCTCGGCAGAGCCGATCTCACGCTCGGCAACACGCTTACGCAGCGCGATACCGATACCGATACCAATACCCAGACCTACAACGGCAGCCAGGACGATGAACAAAATTGTCAACGGTTCCATAAAATCTTTGCACACCTCCTTTTTTAAAATAGACATAGAGGTGAGCGCAACAGGCCCCATGTGTAAAATTGGCAAGTAGCCGTCGGTCCCAACCGACGGAGTATATCAGCACAAATAAAACGCAATGAGGCGCAAAACGCAAACCTCTCGGTAGTTATAAATGAAACGCTGCGGCATCAAGAGGGCACGCTGCGTACACTATACCAAATCTATTTTACCCCCACACAGGGGTAATGTCAAGAACAATTGCGGAAAAATACACCAAAAGGTTAACATAATCTAAAAGTCTTTCGTTGACAATAAAAGGCGGACGTGCTAGAATAATGTCAATGCAAAATCGTAACCTAGTAAACTTAATAAATGCGGGCGTGGTGGAATTGGCAGACACGTTGGATTTAGGTTCCAATGGATTTCCGTGCAGGTTCAAGTCCTGTCGCCCGTACCAAAACGCGGCGTTCTTTCGTAGAAGGACGCCGCGTTTGTTTCTTTACAAATAATCAGGTTCGGTTTATGAGAGGAGGGATAATTGGAAAAACTTACAGCTTGATAAATGGTTACAATTTGGTTACAATACAGTTGTCTTCGCGAGACAAATTCTGAAAAGGAGGTCAGCAAGATGTTCTTTTTCTCTTGCAACACAAATTGCAACACCGATTGTAACTCCATCTGGCAGATTCTCAGCCAAATTTGCGGTTTCGGCTGCTAATACGATATGCGCGGCCCTGCTTTAACGCAGGGCCGTTTCTCTTTTAACTTTTAATTAAGTAATTAAAAAGGTTGAGATACCGACATCCCCCATGGGGCAGAATGCTTACAGTGTTTTTTCAAGTCCTATATCGCAACTCGCACCATAAATGGGCATTCTTCAACAGAAGAATGTCCGGTTTTATCCATTCGTCCTTCTTTAAAGTACTTATGCTTATTTCTGGCCGTTTTACGCTGCGTTCCCAATTTGCGGCAACAGTTCCAGCTTCAACAAAAAAACGCAACAGTTCCTTACTGAGATATTCTTTTGTGGCAAAGGCATCTTCGTCCGGCGGTTTGGGGACAAACGCATCACACACCTTGCTATCCGGATACCTCATCTTGGTATTGCGCTGCATACAGTGTCCGCAATATACACGAAATATTTTCCGCTGGTCAAGGGCATAGTGTTGATGATAATGCGCGCAGTTTCTGCACCGATTATTTTCCATAGCTATCACCTCCACGTACGTTATAGAGTTTATAACTCTAAATGACAATAGAGTTATAAACTCTATATTATGCTACCGTTGAGGTGATTCCATGAAATATACAGAAAGAATCCGCGCATTACGGGAAGACAGCGACATGACCCAAACGCAAATTGCACAGCTTTTGAAGGTTGGTCAAAGAACTTACTCAGATTATGAGATGGGAAAGACCAGGATCCCAGTGGATAGTTTGATTTTGCTGGCAAAGCAATACGATGTGTGCATGGACTATATTTGCGGCATTACCGATATACGGAAGCCCTTCCCCAAGAACAAGTAGGAGCCTTTGCAATTCTTAAGAATTCCTTATATTTTTCGACAAATATCGACGGACGGGAAATTTGTGCTACAATAGGGCCATAGGGCAGGTCGGCAAAAAAGCCTGCCCGGAAACGGAATGAACGATATGGCTGAATTTCTTGGTTTTGGGGGATATGCCCGTCCGGCGGAAGGGTATTTGTCCTGGCAACACCTTCTGTTTGTGTCGCTGCTGATGGTCGTGATGATTGCCCTGGCTGTGTGCCTGGGTATGAAAAACCGGCGCGCAGATTCCCGGAAAAGAAATCGGGTGTTGATCGGGGCGGCGCTGCTGATGGACGGCATTGAGCTGCTGAAGATCCTGTTTTTTTGTCTGCGGTCGGAAAGCGTGGAACCGATTCTGTATAATCTCCCGCTGTTTCTGTGCAGCATCCAGCTGATTACCATTCCCATGGCTGCCTTCTGCAAAGGGAGACTCCGGGAGGCGGCATTGGATTTTGTGTGCATTTTTGGTATGCTGGGGGCGGTTCTGGGCACCTACGGCGCCGGCAACAACTACGGCTCCTACCCGGTGATTTCCCTGGACAATGTGGCATCCGGACTGACCCATTCCATCGCCGGTTTTGCCGCCCTGTATATTATGGTCAGCGGCATGGCCAGCATGGAAAAGAGAAATATCGGAATTACTTTTGGGATTTTATCGGGCTTCTGTGTTGCGGCATACATTGCCAACACGCTGCTGGACAGCAACTATATGTTCCTTATGGGCGGCGACGGCACACCTTACGACATCCTGTACAATCTGACAAACGGCAACGCCGTGGTGTATCCTCTGTCGGTGGCAGCGCTGTTTTTGGTGTATATCTGCGGCTTCTATGGCGTATACTTCCTTTGCAAAGGGAAGAAAGCAAAAAAGCCTGCCCTTGCAATATCCTGACGAGGGGGCAATATCTGCTCCTACAATAGCAAATTAAACCGCCCGGGAAGATTTTTCTTCCCGGGCGGCTTTTGTTAGCAGTAAAAGTCCTTGATTTTTTTGGCGCGGCTGGGGTGGCGCAGCTTGCGGATGGCCTTATTCTCTATCTGGCGGATACGCTCACGGGTAACGCCGAAGATCTGACCCACCTCTTCCAGGGTGTGGGTTCTGCCATCGTACATACCGAAGCGCATACGCAGCACATCTGCCTCACGCTCAGTCAGAGTGTCCAGGATCTCCTTCAGCGCCTCGGCAAGCAGGGCGTTGGAAGTAGCGTCCGCAGGACCGGGAGTGCGCTCGTCTTCCACAAAGGAGCCGATGGAGGTGTCCTCTTCATCACCCACAGGGGTGTCCAGAGATAGGGTATCGGCAGCGGTCCGGTTGGCCTCGATGATCTTTTCTACAGGAAGATTCAGCTCCTTGGCGATCTCCTCCACCGTAGGCTCACGCCCCAGCTCCTGTACCAGCTTACGGTTGCAGCGGGTGGCCTTATTGATGACCTCTACCATATGCACCGGCACGCGGATGGTCCGCGCCTGATCGGCAATGGCTCTTGTGATGGCCTGCCGGATCCACCAGGTGGCATATGTAGAGAATTTGTTTCCCTTTGTCCAGTCAAATTTGTCAACCGCGCGGATCAGGCCGGTGTTACCCTCCTGGATCAGGTCCAGGATATGCAGACCACGGCCGGAATACTTTTTAGCAATGGAAACCACCAGCCGCAGGTTGGCTTCGGTGAGCTTGTTCTTAGCCATCTGGTCGCCTTCGGAGACCCGCTTGGCAAGCTCCACCTCTTCCTCTGCGGACAGCAGCTTGATCTGACCGATCTCCTTTAGGTACATACGCACCGGATCGTCCAGGTTGTATTCCGCTGCCAGATCCACCGGGTCAACCAGTTCTTCGTCTTCCACGCCGGAAAGATCAATATCGTCCTCTATAGAGCCATCCAGGTCTGCGTCCACATCGTCGCCCAGATCCAGGTCCAGATCAGCACTTACGATTTGGATGTTCATAGCCTCAAACCGGTCATAGATCTCCTCGATCTTCTCGGGGCTGAGATCCAGCTTTTCCAGATGGGCGTTCAGATCCTCCGCGCGGATCATGCCTTCCTTACGACCCTGGGCGATCAGTGTCTGGAGAACAGACTGCAGATCCTCCGGGGTTTTGGCGTTTTTCTTAGCATTACTCATAATTATTATACCTCGCCTTTTTTCTGTTGCCGATAGACTATAGCCCCATTCCGGCATTTTGACAAGGGTTTTTACGAAAAGTTTTTTGAAAGTGTGTTCTTTAGGCGTTTTTTGTCGTGTCCCTGGACAGTATTCCCGAAAAAACGAAAAAACATACTGTTGCCTTTTTCTTTCTTTTTATATATAATGATACAATCTAATAATATAGCCAAATTCCTGTTTATCGGGCAGTTGCTTGCAATGCAGCGTAGGGCGGGGGCTTGCCCCCGCCGCACAAGTGCATGTAATATCGTCGGCGGGGGCAAGCCCCCGCCCTACACTACTGCTCGTCAAATCGGAATTTGAAAGGGAGCAAACTATGACCGAGCTTTCCAAGATTCGTAATTTTTCAATCATTGCCCATATTGACCATGGCAAGTCCACCCTGGCGGACCGGCTTCTGGAGGAGTGCGATGCGGTGGACAACCGCCAGAAGAGCGAGCAGATTCTGGACTCCATGGAGCTGGAGCAGGAGCGCGGTATCACCATTAAGGCTACCGCTGTGCAGCTTTCCTATACCGCCGATGATGGGGAAACCTATGCTTTGAACCTTATCGACACGCCGGGTCATGTGGACTTCAACTATGAGGTCAGCCGCAGTCTTGCCGCCTGCCAGGGCGCTGTGCTGGTGGTGGATGCCTCCCAGGGTGTGGAGGCCCAGACCCTTGCCAACACCTATCTTGCCATTGACGCGGGACTGGAAGTGCTGCCGGTAATCAACAAGATCGACCTGCCCTCCGCCCGGCCCAAGGAGGTCAAGGCAGAGGTGGAGGATATTATTGGTATTCCTGCTGAGGATTCTCCTGAGATCTCCGCCAAAAACGGCATCAATATTCACAGTGTTCTGGAAATGATCGTACGGGATGTGCCCGCCCCCACCGGGGACCGGGACGCCCCCTTGCAGGCACTGATTTTCGACAGCCAGTACGATTCCTACCGGGGTGTTATTGTCTACACCCGGATTAAACAGGGTACTGTCCGGGCAGGTCAGGACATTAAAATGATGGCAACCGGCGCAGTATATAAGGTAGTGGAGGTTGGCTCCATGAGCCCCACCGGCCTGATCCCCAAGGATTGCCTGGGCGCAGGTGAGGTCGGCTATATTACCGCCTCCATTAAGACCGTTGCCGATACCCGGGTGGGCGATACCATCACCACTGTGGAGGAAGGCGCAACCCAGCCTTTGCCCGGCTACCGTCCTGTGCAGCCTATGGTGTATTCCGGTGTCTATCCCGCCGACGGCGCAAAATACCAGGATCTGCGTGAGGCGCTGGAAAAGCTGCAACTGAACGATGCCTCCATGTCCTATGAGCTGGAAAGTTCTATCGCCCTGGGCTTTGGTTTCCGGTGCGGATTTTTGGGACTTTTGCACATGGAGATCATCCAGGAACGGTTGGAACGGGAGTACAACCTGGATCTGATCACCACCGCCCCCAACGTTGTGTACCGGATTACGAAAAACGACGGTACGGTACTGATGGTAGACAATCCTCTGGATTATCCGGATCCCATGGAGATCCAGCTGGCGGAAGAGCCGTATGTGAAGATCAGTCTGATCGCACCTCAGGAATATGTGGGCAACATCATGGATCTTGCCACTTCCCGCCGTGGTGAGTTTAAGGATATGGTGTATTTGGATGCCAACCGGGTGGAGCTGCATTATGAAATGCCCTTGAACGAGATCATCTATGACTTCTTCGATGCTCTGAAGCCCCGGACCCGGGGCTACGGCAGTCTGGATTATGAGCTGATCGGCTACCGGCCCAGCCGTCTGGTGAAGCTGGACATTCTGCTCAACGGTGATGTGGTGGACGCGCTGAGTTTCATTCTCTTTGCTGACAACGCTTATCCCAGAGCCAGAAAGATTTGCGAAAAACTGAAGGACAATATTCCCAGAGCACAGTTTGAGATCCCGGTGCAGGCTGCCATCGGCGGCAAGATCATCGCCCGGGAGACCATCAAGGCCCTGCGCAAGGACGTGCTTGCCAAGTGCTACGGCGGCGACATTACCCGTAAGAAAAAGCTGCTGGAGAAGCAGAAGGAAGGCAAGAAGCGGATGCGTACCTTCGGTACGGTATCCGTCCCCAGTGAAGCCTTTATGGCTGTGCTGAAGCTGGATGAAGACTAAACATTGTATGCGTGGGGGGGGGGCTTGCCCCTGCCGACGACACGGTGTGCATTTACGCGGCGGGGGCAAGCCCCCGCCCTACCTTGCTGTCAACCGTCAACTAAACCCCATTGGAGGTTTTTTATGCCCTTTTTTACAAGAAACAACAAAACACCTCTGGGTATTTATGTCCATGTGCCCTTTTGCCGCAGCAAGTGCCAGTACTGCGATTTTTACTCCGTTACCTCCAAGGACGACCGGCTGCTGGACAGCTACCTGTATGCGGTTTGCGACCACATTAAGGAAGCCGGCGCTTTGGCGCCGGGGGATCTGGTGGACACGGTGTATTTCGGCGGCGGTACGCCCACCTTCTTCGGCGCGGAGGGGATGGCGGCCATTCTCAGCACCATCCGCAAAAGCTTTGATGTGGCCCACAGCGCAGAGATCACCTTTGAAGCGAACCCGGATTCTGTATCGGACCGGCTACTGCGCCGGCTGAAAAGCGAGGGCTTCAACCGGGTCAGCCTGGGTGTCCAGTGCGATAACGATGACATTCTGAAAAAGCTGGGCCGCCCCCATAGCTATGCCCAGGCGGTGAATGCGGTCAACCGCATCCGTAAGGCAGGCTTTAAGAACCTTTCGCTGGATTTGATGTACGGCCTGCCCGGGCAGAGCCTGGAGGATTGGGAGGCCACTTTGGAAAATGTGCTGTCCCTTGCCCCGGAGCATATCAGCTGCTACGGCTTGAAGGTGGAAGAGGGTACACCCCTTTACGACTATCAGCAGTACTGCAATCTGGCAGACGACGATACCCAGGCGGATATGTACCTTTCTGCCATTGAGATCCTGCGCAGGCACGGTTACCGCCAGTATGAGATCTCCAATTTCTGCCGAAAGGGCATGGTCTCCCGGCACAATCTGAAGTACTGGACCGGAGGAGAGTATCTGGGCTTCGGCCCGGATGCCAGTTCGGACTTTGCCGGCAGGCGGTTCACCGCCGTCCGGGATTTGAAGGGCTATATCCAGGGTATCCGGGAGGGCGGCCAGGTGCTGCGGGAAGTGGTGGAGGTCCCTAACCGGGAACGGGCAGGGGAGTATCTGATGATGCGTTTGCGAACCAATTCCGGTCTGGACCCCAAGGAATATGAGCAGAAATTCCTGCTGCCCTTTGCACCCTTGGAAACAGCGCTGCAGAAGTTCCGGGAACAGCGGCTGGCAGCCAAGACCTACGATGGCCGTTGGCATCTGTCCCCCAGAGGTTTTCTGATCTCCAACACCATCATCTCCGATTTGCTGCTGATCCAGGAGAAAACTTTATAATTAAGGGCGGCACAGTCCCGTTCCTACAATAAAAGGTTTTACAATAAATGACCGGGCCAGGCTTACCGCCTGACCCGGTCATTTATTATAGAACCTATATTTATGGCTTATTGGGAAACGGTTTCGTCCGTAATGGTCTGCATTGCCTCCTGTTGGCTCATGCCCCCGGCAATGGCTTCTTTCCGGGCGGCATTTACCTCCTGGATGGTCTTTACCCGCTTGCCGTCCAGCTCATAGCCACGCATAGCGATCAGTGTGGTAGCCCAGGCAGACATGGGCACCAGGCAAAACAGGGCAATGACGACCCAGTTCATACCCCCCACATAGGCGGTAGTCTTAGTGGGCAGGTCAGAAACGCCAATGCACAGCAGCGCCACAGAAACGACAGTAGCAGACAAGCTGGAAACCAATTTATCCACCAGGGAGAACAGAGTGCCCATAATACCGGGAATAAACTTGCCGCTGCGGTAGGTCTCGTAGTCAGCGCAGTCCGCAACCATGGGAATGGGCATATCGGCGGTGGCGTAATAAGCGCCGTAGCCAATGCCGAAGAACAGCACAAACAGAATGGTATACAGGTTAATGTTAAGCGCAAAGCCCTCACCGAACAGCTTGCCGGTATAAACGGACAGATTCCATGCCGGGTTGCCCTGCTTCCACAAAAGCAGCATTGCCAGAACGCCTACGTAGCACACCAGTGCCACTGCCACATAGGTCATCAGGGACTTTTTCTGACCATGCTTCTGGGATGTACGCACCGTCAAAAGGAAGAAAGGCACGGAGAACACATAGCCTACGATCATCATAGGCAGATACAGATTGTCGTAGTTGCCCATCATGCAGGAATACAGCATAATGAGGACTGTCATGTTGGTGGCAATGGAAAGCGCCAGCTTGCAGCCACCGCCGGCTATCATCAGCCGCTGCAGGGGTTTGTTGTTTTTGATGATGCCGATGTACTCGGAAACCTTAACCTGCTCCTGCTTGCCGCCCAGACCGAAATACTTGGTCTGGTCCTTTTCCCAAATGCCAACCACCGCCAGCACTGTCAGCGCCACAGATACCACGATACCGATGGGGGTCATAATAGCAAACCAGGTGGCATTATAATCCCCGGCAAAGCCGTCGCCTGCCAGGATTGGGCCGATAAACTGCATAGCACCCATGCCCGCCAGAGAGCCGATGGTATTGAAGATGGTAAACAGCGGCCGCTGGTTGGGGTCGTTGGTCAGCACCGACTGGGCAGACCGGGTAACGGAGGTCTGGAAGGTGTAGCCGATGACCCATACCGCATACAGAACGGTAAAAACCGTATAGCGCAGCCACATCATAGTCCCGGGAATCAGGGGGGTCAGCACATACAGAGCGATCACCGAAATTGCCATAATGGCGTTGCCAATCACCATAAAGGGACGGAATTTGCCAAATTTGCCATCGGTCTTGTCCATAATTGCACCGATAATGGGGTCGGTAATGGCGTCAAAAACCCGCATGCCCGTTACCATGAAGGATGCAAAGACCATGGCAAGACCAAGTACCTTGTTGCCAAAGGTGGCGATATAGGAAAGGATCAGCACAAAGTATACATTGGTAGCGCCGTTGTTCATGGGGAACAGCGCCAGCTGATAGAATTTCGCCCGGTTCATACCGCTATTTTCATTCATAACGTTGTCTCCTTAAATAATTCTATCCATGGTACAGGGTTGTAGGGGCGACCATTGGCCGTCCGTACAACATTGTACAGGAATCTCCGGACCTGCAATGTACGCCCCTAGGATACGGTCATGTCCAGTTGCCGCCGCCGGCGGTCTTCTTATTCAGCTTATAAGCCTTCACCGGGCTGGGTGTAAAGTGCAGCACCGCTTCATCCCGCACAGCTCCGGCTACCGCTTCCAGCCGGGTCTGCGCGCCAAGCATTACCTGGAAGGCAAACACCTTGCCGCCGGCGCATTTGCAGGACTTTGTGGCTACCTCTTTGCCGTCGGCATAGAGAGTAACGCTTTCGCAGTTGGTATAGACCTTTACTGTGGTGCGCTTTTCCGGGCGGTACGCATACCGCTTGCCGGCAATATGCACCATTGGCTCGGAATTCCAATATGCCTTGTACAGGTAGAAGCTGTCCTTTTTGACCTTACGGTCAAAAGTTACCAGACCCTTGTGGTTCATACCCGGCTCTCCGCCTTGATTTCTGGCATCGGCTGCAAAGTCAAACATATTCCATACATGGTTTGCCCACATAAAGGGCCGCTTTTTGAAGCACTCCAGCATATATTCGTGGTAAATTGCCTGGTATTCCTCGGTATGGTCGCCCCGGCGGGGGTGGCTGGAGTGAAGATTGGGCATGCCCTCACAGCCGTACTCGGAAAAGCCCAGACACCGGTTGGGGTATACCCAGTGGAAAAAGTCAATCCACAGATCGTTCAGGAACAGACCCGGCACATACCAACCCAGGTACAAATTCCAGCTGACCACATCGGAAAGGTGCGCTACCTTGTTGAAAGGACCGCACACCGCGTAGCAGGCAAGGGAAGTGGGCCGGGTGGGGTCCATTTCGTGGACCAGATTGTTCAGCTGTCGGTGGTTATCCAGCATATCCCGGTTGTCCTTAGTGGAGATAGTGATCTCGTTGGACAAGCCCCAGGTAACGATAGAGGGGTGGTTATAATTCTGGACGATCAGTTCCTTCATCTGGGAGATGGTGTTTTCTCTGCCATTGGGCATATGCTCGGAAATATAGGGAATCTCCGCCCAGACGATCATGCCGTACTTGTCGCAAAGGTCGTAGAAATACTGGTCGTGCTGATAGTGGGCAAGGCGGATGGTGTTTGCGCCAAGCTCCCGGATCAGTGCCATATCCTCATCGTGGTGGGCGGTGGTCAGGGCGTTGCCCAGACCCTTCCGGTCCTGGTGGCGGGAAACGCCGTGCAGAGGATAGGCCCGTCCGTTGAGGAAGAAGCCCTCCTTGGGGTCCATCCGGAAAGACCGGACACCGAAGGCGGTTTCTACCTGGTCTACGGCTTGTGCATCTGCGAAAAGTGTAGCCTCACAGCGGTACAGATAGGGATCGTCCAGACCGTCCCACAGATGGGCGTTGGGGACGGTCAGCGTAATGTCTGTTCCCTCGCCCTTAGCAACTGCGTTACCCTCTGCGTCCAGCAGTTTCACTTCCACCCGGGCATTTTCGCCGTTGTGCCAGGTGCGCACCCGCACATTTGCGTCAGCGCCTGCTACTTCCGGGGTGACTGCCAGGCCGGGGCCGCCGTAATAGTCCATATCAAAGTGGTTTTTGTTGACGATCACCAGCCACACATCCCGGTAAATGCCACCGTAGAAGGTAAAGTCTGCCTTCTGGGGATAGACCCGGTCGTTGGCGGAATTATCTGCTTCCACCACAAGGTCATTTTCATCAGCAAGCAGATCAGTGATGTCTGCCCGGAAGGTGGAATAGCCGCCGTGGTGTTCCACCACCTGGCTGCCATTGAGGGTTACCTTTGCCGAAGCATTCACACCCCGGAATTCCAGATAAACCCGCTGATTTTCTCTGTCAAATTCCGGGCAGGGGAAACTCTTTTGATAGCTACAGGTTCCCCGGCGGTAGTCGTTGCCTCCGTCCTGTCCGTCGGTGGCGTTCCAGGTGTGGGGGATGTCCACGGTCTGCACACTTCCGTCAAAATATGTGAACGACCAGCCGGTATTGAGCAGCAGCTTTGTTCTCATAAAGCACCTCATGTGTCATTTTTATTTATTATAGCAAACGAACGATTATAATACAAGGGATATTTGGTTGGAAACCCTTGCTTGTTTTTCCGGCAAATTCCGATTTGTCGGGCAGTAGGGCGGGGGCTTGCCCCCGCCCTACGCTGCATTTCAAGCAACTGCCCGATAAACAGGAATTTGGAATGTTCACAAAAAGGTCTATTATTTTTATTTCATCTGTGTTATAATGGTCAAAATTGTACCTTGACGGCAAAAGGAGATTTCAAATGGGACTTTTTACGAAGATTTTCGGCACCCGTTCTGACCGGGAACTGAAAAAGATCCAACCGACTCTGGACAAGATCCTTGCTCTGGAGGAAGAATATAAAGGACTTTCTGAGGAGGCGCTGAAAGCAAAAACCGGGCAGTTTAAGGACCGGCTTGCTGCCGGCGAGACGTTAGACGATCTGCTGCCGGAGGCATTCGCTGCCATCCGGGAGGCTGCGGACCGGGTGCTGGGCATGCGCCCCTATCCTGTTCAGCTCATCGGCGGTATCGTACTGCACCAGGGCCGCATCGCGGAAATGAAGACCGGTGAAGGTAAGACCCTTGTTGCCATTCTGCCCTGTTACCTCAACGCCCTTACCGGCAGGGGTGTCCATGTGGTTACAGTGAATGACTACCTTGCCAAGCGCGACTCCGAGTGGATGGGTAAGGTCCACCGCTACATGGGGCTTTCCGTGGGTCTGGTGATCCCGGGGATGCAGAGCCAGGAGCGCCGGGAGGCCTACGCCGCGGACATTACCTACTGCACCAACAATGAGCTGGGCTTTGATTACCTTCGGGACAATATGGCCATCTACAAGACTGGGCTTGTCCAGCGGGGACATGCCTTTGCCATCGTGGACGAGGTGGACTCCATCCTCATCGACGAAGCCCGGACACCTTTGATTATCTCCGGCAAGGGCGAGGATTCCTCCAAGCTCTACGAGATGGCGGACTACTTCGTGTCCACTCTGCGCAAGCAGGTCTTCGCCAAGACCGAGGACAAGGAAGTCCATGACGATTACGACTGCGATTACTTTGTAGACGAAAAGGCCCATTCCGTTTCCCTTACTGCCACGGGTATCGCCAAGGCAGAAAAATTCTTCAGCGTAGAAAATCTGGCAGACCCGGACAATGCCGCCCTGTCTCACCACATCAACCAGGCCATGAAGGCCCGGGGACTGATGAAAAAGGACATTGACTATGTGGTAAAGGACGGTCAGATCATCATTGTTGACGAGTTTACCGGCCGACTGATGTACGGCAGACGCTACAATGAGGGTCTGCACCAGGCTATCGAAGCCAAGGAGCGGGTAACCGTGGCAGGGGAGAGCAAGACCCTTGCCACCATCACCTTCCAGAATTTCTTCCGGCTGTATGACAAGCTCTCCGGCATGACCGGTACTGCCATGACCGAGGAGGAGGAATTCGCCTCCATCTACCTGCTGGATGTGGTGGAGATCCCCACCAACCGTCCCGTTGCCCGTTTTCACCGCCCGGATGTGGTCTATAAGACGCAAGCCGGCAAGTTCCGCGCCATTATTGAGCAGGTACGCCAGTGCCATGAGAAGGGCCAGCCGGTGCTGGTGGGTACGGTTTCCATTGAAAAGAGTGAGATTCTCAGTAAGCTTTTGAAAAAGGTGGGCGTGCCCCACAACGTGCTGAATGCCAAGTATCACGAGCAGGAAGCCCAGATCGTTGCCCAGGCAGGTAAGCTGGGCGCTGTTACCATCGCCACCAATATGGCAGGCCGTGGTACGGATATTGTGCTGGGCGGCAATGCGGAGTTTATGGCAATGAACGAGCTGCGGAAGCTGGAGCTTTCCGAGGAACTGCTGGCCCAGGCCAATGCCTTCTCTGAGACTGACGACCCCCAGATTCTGGAGGTCCGGGCAAAATACGATGCTTTGCTGGCCCAATTCAAGGCACAGATGGCTGACGAAGCGGAAAAGGTACGCCAGTCGGGCGGCCTGTTCATCATCGGCACCGAGCGCCATGAATCCCGACGTATTGACAATCAGCTCCGTGGCCGTTCCGGCAGACAGGGTGACCCCGGTGAGAGCCGGTTCTATCTGAGCCTGGAGGATGATCTGATGCGTCTGTTCTCCAGTGACCGGATCATGAGCATGATGGATTCACTGGGTCTGGACGAGGATACGCCTATTGATGCCAAGATCCTTTCCGGCGCTGTGGAAAATGCCCAGAAAAGTGTGGAAAGCCGCAACTTCCGGGCAAGAAAGAGCGTTCTGGAATACGATAATGTTATGAATACTCAGCGGCAGGTAATCTACGCCCAGCGGCAGAAAGTGCTGGACGGCGAGGAACTGCGGGAGAACATGCTCAGCATGCTCCGCAGCGTCGTGGAGACCGGCGTTGCCGACGGCCTCAGCGAAAGCGGCGGCATTGCCGATAAGGCTTCTCTGGATGCAGTCCTTTCCAAATTTGAGGGTATCTACTTCGCCAGGGGCGCGGTTTCTGCCACAGAGGGCATGGATACTGCCCAGTTGACCGATGCCGTGTACGATGCGGCACTGAAGGTCTATGAAGCAAAGGAAGCTGCCTATACGCCTGCAACTATGCGGGAACTGGAGCGTGTGATCATGCTTCGGGTGGTGGACGAATACTGGATGGACAACATCGATGCCATGGACGATCTGAAGCAGGGCATCGGTCTGCGTGCCTACGGTCAGCATGACCCGGTAATTGCCTACAAAGAGGAAGGCTATGAGATGTTCCAGGCAATGATTACCGCCATCCGGGAAGAGACGATCCGCCGGTTGTTCCTGGTGCAGCTGCGTCCTGCCCAGGAGGTCAAGCGTGTGAAGGTGGCAAAGGAGACCGCAGCTTCCGGCACTGCCGACGGCACGGTGAAAAAGCAGCCTGTGCGCAACGCTGCCAATAAGGTTGGCCCTAACGACCCCTGCCCCTGCGGCAGCGGCAAAAAGTACAAAAAATGCTGCATGCAGAAGGACAAACTGGAGAGCTGACCAATTCCCATTCATCGGAATTTGACACAGGGAGAATTTATGTTTAACACCGTAAAACATGGACAACTGGAATATTTTACTGCCGGGAATCTCCCTGCGCCCCATTGCTTTACCACCCGAAAGGGCGGCGTCAGCCAGGGGCATCTGGCATCGCTGAATCTGGGCATCCACCGGGGGGACGACCCGGAAAATGTGCTGGAAAACTTCCGCATCGTGGCCAGAGAACTGGATTTTGACCCCCGTAAGCTGGTGCTGACCACCCAGACCCATACGGATATTGTACGGGTTGTGGACAGCGCGCAGCATGGGGCAGGGCTGTTTGCCCCGGCGCTGCCGGAATGTGATGCGCTGATCACCAACACCCCCGGCACTGCCCTGGCTGCCTTTACCGCCGACTGTACCCCCATACTGCTTTCCGATCCGGTGACCGGCGCGGTAGGTGCGGTCCACGCAGGCTGGCGCGGCACAGCCGCCCGGATCGGTGCAAAGGCCGTGGAGGCCATGGTCAGCACCTTCGGCTGCGACCCTAAGAACATTCGGGCTGCCGTTGGCCCCAACATTGCCCAGTGCTGCTTTGAAACGGACAAGGATGTGCCGCTGGCTATGCTGGATGCTTATGGAAAAGAGGCAACAGATGCCATTCGCCCTACAGGAAATAAGTATTATGTAAACTTAAAAGCCATTAACGCCCTGGGTCTGAAGCAGGCAGGGGTAACCCAGATCGCCATTTCCAACCTGTGTACCTGCTGTGATCCGGACCGATTCTGGTCCCACCGCCGCACAGGTCAGGCCCGCGGCTCTCTGGCCGCTATTATTGTATGTAAGGAGGTGTCCCTATGAAGCGTGCGCTGTGCATGTTGCTTAGTATTATTCTGGTTGCAGGTCTTTGCGCCTGCGGCGGAGGGGATGCCTATGTTCCTACGGGAGATGCGCTGTACCGGGATGAGGACTACACCGGTCCTACCGTTACCAAACCCCGGGAAGAGACAGACCAATCCCTTGTGTTGACCTACTACCCGGACCGGTCCATGAATCCGCTGGTGTGTACCGACTATACCAACCGCACCCTGTTTTCTCTCATGTACCAGAGCCTGTTCACGGTTGACCGGGATTATGTCCAGGAGCCTCAGCTTTGCAAAAATTACCGTGTCTCTGAGGATATGCGGACCTACACCTTCTATGTGGAAAACGCCGCTTTCTGGGATGGCACGCCTCTGACTGCTGCGGATGTTCTGGCAAGTCTGGCAGCTGCCAAGGAAAGCGACTACTACAAGGGAAGATTCCTGCACATTACAGACATGACCCTTTCTTCCGATGGGGGAATTGTACTGACTTTAAGCACACCTTTTGAAAATCTTCCGCTGCTGCTGGATATTCCCGTTGTGAAGCAGTCCGAGGTTTCTGCCCAATACCCCATGGGCACCGGTCCTTATGCGCTGGATGTCAGCGCCCAGACACCTATTCTGCGGCGCAATACCACCTGGTGGTGCAAGGCAGAGTTGGTGGTAACCGCACCTGCCATTACGCTGATTCCTGCAGAATCCCCCGCCGGAATCCGGGATGATTTCGAGTTTTCCGGGCTGAGCCTTGTATGCGCGGACCCCGGCTCTGACCGTTACGCGGACTACCGCTGCGACTACGAGCTTTGGGACTGCGAGAATAACATTTTCCTGTACCTGTCCTGCAATATGGGCAGCGAGGTGTTCTCAGTACCGGAGGTTCGTTCCGCCTTGACCTACGCCATTGACAGGGATAGCATTGTGGAAGAATTTTACCGGGGCTTTGCCCGAAGTGCAAGTCTGCCCGCCTCCCCGCTGTCGCCCAACTACAGCCAGGTTCTGGCGGAAAAGTATGCGTATAACGGCGGCGAAGGTCTTACCCAGGCTGTAACCGATGCGGCGTTGACTGCCAAGCCTGTGATCCTGCTGGTGAATAAGGACGACAGCCTGCGGCTGCGTGTGGCACGGTCTATCGGCAAGATCCTGCAGGCAGCCGGTTTGGATGTGCAGATGCAGGAGCTTAGCGGAAATGCCTATATAAAGGCACTGCGGGAAAGAACCTATGATCTGTATCTGGGGCAGACGAAGCTGTCTGCCAATATGGACCTGACCCCCTTCTTCTCTGACAGCGGCGCGCTGAACTACGGCGGCATCGGCGAGGTGGGTCTGTATACCCTGTGTACCGAAGCCTTTGCCAACCATGGCAACTACTACACCCTTCACCAGAAGGTGATGGACGATGGCAGGCTTGTGCCCATTCTGTTCAGAAGCTATGCCGTTTACGCCACCCGTGGTCTGCTGACAGAGTTGGCACCTACCCGGGACAATGTGTTCTACTATTCCCTGGGCAAAACCATGGAAAAAGCACTGATAAAAGAATAAAGCAATCGGGCAGCGGAGTTTCCGCTGCCTTTAATTTGGGGTTTCTTTTTTTGTATAGTTGTGGTAAACTGATGAAAAGACAGAGAAAACGGAGGAATATGTATGAAAGCCATCGTATGCGGTGCCAACGGCGCTATGGGAAAGCTGATCTGCCAGATTCTGGGGGATGAGGTCGTGGGGCGTGTGAGCCTGGATGGAGAGAATGGGACACCCAAGACCTTTGAGGAGCTGGGCTCTGTGGAAGCGGATGTGGTAATCGATTTTTCCCACCACAGCGCTGTGGCGGATGTACTGGCCTATACCCAGGCCCGGGGCTGCGCCGCGGTGACCGGCACCACCGGCCATACACCGGAGGAAAAGGCGCTGATCCTCAAGGCAGCGGAAAGCAGCCCCGTTTTTTTCAGTGGCAACATGAGCTTGGGCATAGCGGTTTTATGTAAACTTGCAAAACAGGCGGCAGCACTGTTTCCCGATGGGGATATTGAGATCGTGGAGGTCCATCACAACCGGAAGGTGGATGCCCCCAGCGGAACGGCGAAGATGCTCTTTGAGGCAGTAAAAGCCGCCCGTCCGGAACTGACAGAGCATTGCGGCAGGGCAGGTGAGGGCAAGCGGCAGAAAAACGAGGTAGGCATCTCCTCTCTGCGTATGGGCAATGTGGTGGGAATCCATGAGGTGCATATCTGCACCGGCAATCAGACCCTGACCCTGCGCCATGAGGCTGGCAGCCGGGCAATGCTGGCAGAGGGTGCTGTGGATGCCGCCCGGTTTATGGTAGGAAAAGCACCGGGTATGTACACTATGAATGAGCTTCTTGATGATGGTAAATAAAAAGATCTGCTGTGTTCTTACACAGCAGATCTTTTATTAGTTTTCCAAAGCCATAACCTTGTCGATACGCCGCTGATGGCGCTCGTTGTGGGAAAATTCCGTACCCAGCCAGGTGTCTGCAATTTCCAATGCCAGCATGGTGCCCACCACGCCGGCGCCCAGAGCCATCATGTTGGTATCGTTGTGCTCCCGGGTCATCCGGGCAGACATCACATCGGAAAGCAGAGCACAGCGGATGCCCTTGACCTTGTTGCAGGTAATGGACACGCCGATGCCGGTGGTGCAAAGCACAATGCCCTTTTCACATTCACCGGCGGCCACGGCCCGGGCAGCGGGGGCGGCAAAATCCGGATAGTCACAGCTGTCCAATGTGTGTGTACCGAAGTCCACCACCTCATGTCCCTGTTCCTTCAGATGAGCGGCCAGGGTGTTTTTCAGGTCCAGCGCGCCGTGGTCGCAGCCAATTGCAATTTTCATAAGAGCTCCTCCTTAAAGTACAAGTCCGCCGTTGACAGGAAGCACCTGTCCGGTAACAAAATCCGCGTCAGCAAGGTAAACCATTGCCTTTGCCACATCCTCCGGCTTGCCGTTTCTGCCCACAGGGGCTTCCTGGGCAAGCTGTGCCATGGTCTCCGGGGAAACATCCTTGCACATATCTGTTTCGATCACTCCGGGGGTAATGCAGTTTACCCGGATGCCGCTGGGGCCCAGCTCCTGCGCCAACGCCTTGGTCAGGGCAATAACAGCACCCTTTGTGGCAGAATAGGCAGCCTCGCAGGAAGCGCCAACCTGTCCCCACATGGAGCTGACGGTAATGACACAGCCCCGTTGGTTTTTCAAAAAGTAGGGTGTGGCGGCATTGACACAGTGGTAAATGCTTTTGACATTCACATCAAACAGCCTGTCCCACCGGCCCTCCGTCATCTGGCTCATAAGACCGTAATCACAGATACCGGCGTTGCAAACAAGCACATTTACCTCCGGGATTCGGGCAAAGGCGGCCTTGACTGCCGCTCCGTCTGCCACATCACAGCAGATAGGCGTGCCGCCGGTTTCCCGGGCGACCGCCTGGGCGGCGGAATGATCCTTTTCATACAGGAAAAACACCCGGTCGCCCCGGGCGGCGAAGAGACGGACAGCGGCAGCGCCGATGCCCCGGCTGCCGCCGGTGATTACAACTGTTGCCATAATCTGATTCCTTTCAAATTTCAATTAAAAAGCTGCTGCGGGGGCAGCAGCTTTTGCTCATCTTCTGCGGCTCTTTGTCCGATGGTCGGAGTACTGACGCAGGGAAGAGATCTTGCTATCAGATTCGGACATAAATGCCTTCAGCTTCTCTTCAAACAGCTGATCGGCAGTCTTCGGGGCGGGGGGAGGAGTGGGTGCGGAGCGGGGCGCACGGTTGGGAGCGCCTTCCCGACGGGGCGGGAATTTTCCTGCGGGGGCAGCGCCCTCACGCTGGGGCTTGGGCTCCAGGCGCTTAATGGAAAGGTTAATCTTAGGACCTTCCGCGCTGATGACCATGACCTTAACATCCTGTCCTTCTGTCAGATGCTGACGAATGTCGCTGACGAAGGTGTTTGCCACCTCGGAAATATGTACCAGACCGGTTTTGTTGTCGGGCAGGCTGATAAATGCGCCGAAGTTGGTGATCGATTTAACTTTTCCTTCTAAAATTGCTCCAACGGTTAACTCCATACTTGCTTTCTTTCCTCCAAATTATTGCTCAGGCAGAAAAATCACGGTGTCCGGATCTACCAACCCCAGCAGTTTCCCTGCCAGGTCGGTTACGCTTTGAACGGTGCCCAGTTGGGAGATGGATGCCTCCAGGGCGCTGTTTTCTTTTTCCAGTTCCGCGGCTTCCAGACGCTGGGCCTCTGCCTGTTCCTTTGCGTCCAGAATCGCAAAGCGCAGGCACAGCAGAACGGTGGAACAGAGCACGATGGCTGCCAGCACTACGCATTTGAGAAGGGTGGAGCTGCGCCGATACACCAGTCGGATGCGACGCAAGGGGTTGTATCCTGCTGCCATAACGGGTACCTCCATCTTTTTTATTACACTTTATTGTACCCGTTTTTTTTGCTGTTGCCAAGAGAAATTTTACACATTTTGCAGATTTTTTGAAAAATTTTTTAAAAGGCAGTAGAAAAAGCGTTATAAGCTTACCCAGCGAATTCCAAAAACCGGCAAAAACAGGCCGCAGGAGTCTGCCTACCGTCAGTTCCCAGACCATTCCACCCAGGAGCAGCCCTGCGGAGTATCCCAGCCGCAGATCTCCTTCGCAGATCCCAAAGCCGAGAAAAACCCATACCAGCAGCATCACCGGCACAAACAGCAGGTCGGACAGAGTGGTATGCCGGGGTCTTAAGGGTCGCAGAAAGCCATAGTAAAGTCCCAGGGCTGCCCCCAGGACAAGTGCCATGGCAAACCGCTGCGCTACCAATTCCGGGGTGTTCATTTGCTGAAGATCCTCCAAAAGCCTTGGCTGTTGTGGGGTTCTTCATAAATCAGCGAACAGATATGCCCGTCCACACAGACCTGTCCGCCGTCTGTGGAAAGGGTCTTCAGCTGCAGCTCCCGGCCCAGCACCTCCAGGGTGCCAAGGGAAGTCCGCAGGACCACGGCGGTTTCGTCGAAGCTGACTACTTCCGTAACACCGGTCATAGTCAGATTTTTTCGCTCGTTGACAGTCAGCTTATGGGGAAGCTGTAGGTTTTCCGAAGCCATGTCCATCACCTCCTTAGCAGAATATGAGCCGGAATGTGCCAATAGACCATTTGACAGCCCGGCAAATTGGGGATATACTGTAAAAAAGCAAATTCCGATTTGCCGGGCAGTAGGGCGGGGGCTTGCCCCCGCCGCACAAATGCATGTAATATCGTCGGCGGGGGCAAGCCCCCGCCCTACGCTGCATTGCAAGCAACTGCCCGATAAACAGGAATTTACGGAGGTGAAGGGATGCGGATCTGTTCCAGAGCGCTGGATGGCATGTCCGGGCATGATGCCGGACGGGCGATTTTAAAGGATATGTACCGGGAGCTGAGTGGCGGGGAAATGCCCGGTATTAGCGTAACAGACCGGGGTAAGCCTTATTTTCCGGACAGTGCCTGGTATTTTTCCATATCCCACACCAGGGAACGGGCTTTCTGTGTCATGTCCCCGAGACCTGTGGGGATTGACGCGGAGGCGTTGGGCAGGAAGATGGATCTGCGGCTGGCAGACAAGATCCTATCCCCCACGGAAAAAGCGCGGTTTGATGCTGCTGGGGACAAGCGACTGACCCTTTTGCGGTTCTGGGTACTGAAGGAAGCCTATGCCAAGGCTACCGGCAGGGGTTGGGGCAGTTACCTTTATGAGACGGACTTTGACCCAGATGATCCCAGGGTACAGGAAACAGACGGCTGCTTTGTGGCTGTGATAGAAGAATAGGAGAAAAAGTATGTTATTTGATACCCATGCCCATTTGAATGACCCTGCCTTTGATGAGGACCGGGAAGCAGTCCTGCTGGGGCTGAAGGAAAAGGGCGTAGAATACGTCATGAATGTGGGCTGCTGCCTGGAATCCTCCAGGGACTGCATTACCATGGCGGAAAAATATCCCTTTGTGTATGCTTCTGTAGGCTCCCACCCGGATTCTGCTGACGAGGTGAACGATGATGTTTTGGATCAGTACCGGCAGATGGCGCAGCATCCCAAGGTCAAGGCCATCGGCGAGATCGGGGCGGATTACTATTATGAAACCATCCCCAGGGAGATCCAGCTTAAGGCCTTTCGTATGCAGATGGAGCTTGCCCGGGAGCTGAAGCTGCCGGTGATCGTCCATGAGCGCAATGCCCATGATGACGGCATGAAGGTGGTTAAGGAATTTAAGGATGTTACCGGCGTGTTCCATTGCTACTCGGGTTCTGCGGAAATGGCCCGGCAACTGGTGGATATGGGCTGGTACATCGGTTTTACCGGCGTGCTTACCTTTAAAAATGCCCGGAAGGCAGTGGAAACTGCCGAGAGAATTCCTCTGGAGCGGATCGTTCTGGAAACCGACTGTCCTTTTATGGCGCCGGAACCCTTCCGGGGAAAGCGAAACGATCCAGGCTATTTGTACCGGATGGCAGAGCGTTTGGCGGAGATTCGGGGTATCAGCGTGGAGGAGGTCCGCAGAGCTACTACAAAAAATGCAAAAACGCTTTATAGAATTAAATGATTTTTGTAGGTATTTTTTCTTGACAAATATTTTGTTTGGGTGTATGATGTTCACGATGCCACATGACTGACGGGTTGCGCAGATTACTGCGGTGGAGTGCGGCATTATAACAGCCGACCGTCTGGGCAATTCAGTTTACTACTGGGTTGCCCTTTTTTGTATATTAGGAGAAAATTATGGCGTTTACTTACAAAGGCTTGAAGGCAAAGCTTGAAAGACATATTGTTACCGAAGAAGAGGTAAACCGGAACCTGGAGCGTTTGCGTCAGCAAAATCCCCGGATTGCGGTTATTACAGACCGCCCCACAGAAAACGGCGATGAGATCGTTCTGGACTATGCGGGATTTTGCGGCGACGAGCAGTTTGCCGGCGGCACTGCGGAAAACCAGACCCTGGTTCTGGGCAGCGGAATGTTTATTCCCGGCTTTGAAGAGCAGCTGCTGGATAAGGTTCCCGGTGAGGAAGTTACTGTGAAGGTTACCTTCCCGGAACAGTACCATTCGGAGGATCTGGCCGGCAAGGAAGCAAGGTTTGAGTGCAAAATCAAGGAAATTCGGGTAAAGACCGAATATGAACTGGACGACACCTTTGCTAAGGAAGTGGGCAAATGCGATACCTTTGCCGAAATGCAGCAGAAGATGCAGCAGAGCCTGCAGGCTTACACCGACGAACGGGGAGAGATGGATCTGCAGGACCAGCTGCTGAACCAGGCCGCCAAGACCCTGGAGCTGAAGATCAGCGAGAAAATGCTGGAAGACGCAGTGGAGGATCAGATGAACAATCTCCGTGCCCAGCTGACGCAGCAGGGCTTGAATCTGGAGATGTACTGCCAGTTTATGAATACCACCGAAGAAAAGCTTCGGGCGGATGTGGCTCCCACGGCGGAAGCAGCTCTGCGCTGCCGGGCGGCCATTGACGAGATCGTGATGATCGAGGGGCTGGAGGCAAGCGAAGAGGAGATCGCCAAGGCTTTGGCTGTGATCTGCCGCCACAATAATATCACCATGGACCAGCTGAAGGAGCAGTATGATGCGGCTCTGGAGCAGATGGTCGTCAACAGTGTCCTTACCGGCAAGGTAATGCGTCTTATCCGGGACGCGGCCATTGTCGAGGAATAAATACATTAATATTGCGCCGGGTGGCGCCAAACATTAAGGAGGAAAAATACTATGGCAATCGTTTTTGACGAAAATGGCAAGTATGTGGACGAGAAGGGCCTGGTAAAGCTGGACCCCACCAAGTTCGCTGACTGGCAGATCGCAGAGGAAGCAGAAAAGACTCTGCCCTCCGTGGACTACTTCCGCGAAAAGCTGGGACTGCTGGAAGAGGAGATCATCCCCTACGGCAAGACCCCCAAGATTGACTTCATCAAGGTTATGAAGCGTCTGGCTGACAAGCCCGACGGCAAGTTCATCGAAGTTACCGCTGTTACCCCCACCCCCTTCGGTGAAGGTAAGTCCACCGTTTCCCTGGGCCTGATCGAGGGTCTGGGCTATATCGGTAAGAAGGCCGGCGGCGCTCTGCGTCAGCCCTCCGGCGGCCCCACCATGAATGTTAAGGGTACTGCTGCCGGCGGCGGCA
>JAZOMH010000048.1:0-14265 GCA_045653785.1 Faecousia sp.
ACTTGGTGTGGAAGCACTTGGACAGGGGGCCCAGTGCGGGGAAGATACACTGAACGTCCACAACGATGGCTTCGCAAGCGCCGGTGAGAACAACGTTCTCCTGGTTCAGGTAGTTACCTGCCATGGGGATACCGTGACGCATGGTAACTTCGTTGGAAGTACAGCAGACACCGGAAACGGTGATGCCCTTAGCGCCCATGGACTTGGCGTAAGCGATCATGTCGGGATCGTTGGCGTAGTAGACCACCATCTCGGACAGGGAGGGGTCATGGCCGTGAACCACGATGTTCACGTTGTCCTTCTCCATAACGCCGATGTTAGCCTCGGTGTCGATGGGACGGGGAGTGCCGAACATAACGTCAGAGAACTCGGTGCCCATCATGGAGCCGCCCCAGCCGTCGGACAGACCGGCGCGCAGGGACTGACGGATCAGAGCCTCAGCCAGGGAGGAACAACCCATGTGGGTCATGTGCATGGACTGGGAGACTTCCCGGTCGATGGCGCGGGGAGTGATCTCAGCCTTGTCCCACAGCTCCTGAGTATGCTCGGGAGCGCGCTCAACAAAACGCTGGGTACCGAAGGGCTTGCCGTACTCCAGCAGACCGATCTCGGCCATCTCGTGAGCCAGATCGTAAATGTCCTTGCCTTCGGTCTCCACGCCCCACTCCTTAGCGATACGGATCAGCTTCTCAGGATCCTTGACCTGATAGTTGCCGCCCTCACGGGTCTGGTGCAGGGTGTGCATGATCTCACGGCCATGGTCAGAGTGCGTAGCAGCACCGCCGGCGGTGAAGACCAGATAGTTACGGGCAACAATGCCGTGAACATCGCAGCCACAGATACCACGGGGTGCCTTGGGGGTGATACGGCAGGGGCCCATGGAGCAGATCCGGCAGCAGGTACCTGCTTCGCCGAAACCACAGTGAGGAGTCTGGGTCTTAACACGCTGCTGCCAGGTGTCCGCGCCGACCTTGTTGGCGGTTTCCAGCAGGGCGTTGGTCGCAGCTTCCATCTCCTCGACGGTTGTTGTAAATGCCCAATCCTTCAATCTTGATTCCTCCTAATTGTTGATGTTGGAACTCATACTCGCATACGAGTGCTAGTATATCAATAATATTTTACTCTTAAAGATGCAGAAAGTCAATCGTCGATTTATCCACATTTTTGTTATATTTTGCTATCCCCCCTGGGGGGATTTCGGCAAATGGGACAAAATAAGGTAACAGGGGGCGGAAAACCTGAAAAATTCCGGGAAATGAAAAGAAAATAAAAGAAAAATTTTTTGCACACAATTTGACTGACAAATTCTGATTTGTCAGTGGGTTTTGGGAATCGGGAAAGGCCTTTTCCGGGGACACGGTGTTGATGGCTAACCAAAATTTGAAACTGCCCGGGAAGTGAAAAATGGGGGGTTGCGTTTGTGTTTGTTTTGGTGTATGATGCAGAAAAAGTTATGCAATAAGAGCATGGGCTTGTCAATATGGGGAAATAAGGAGAGCTTTGCTATGAAAAAACCGCTGGAAGGATGCCTTGTTATTGACCTGACTACCTACGTTGCTGCCCCCGCTGCCGGTCGGCTGCTGGCGGATCTGGGTGCGCGGGTCATTAAAATTGAACCTCCCAAGGGAGACCGCTGGCGCGTCACCGGCATCGGCCAGGGTCTTGAGCGGTTTTCTCACCAGGAGAACCCGATTTTTGATCTTTATAATAACGGCAAGGAAATGATCTGCCTTAACCTCAAAACACAGGAGGGCATGGCAGTGATGCAGCAGCTGCTTTCCAAGGCAGATGTGTTTGTCACCAATAACCGTCCCGCATCCCTGGCCCGGATGGGGCTGGATTATGAGACGCTGCACAAGAAGTACCCCCGGCTGATCTACGGCATTGTGCTGGGACTGGGCGCAAAGGGTCCTGATAGGGATCTGAAGGCTTACGATACCACCGCTTTCTGGGCAAGAACCGGCTTCCTGCGGGATCAGGCCGTGGTTATGGACGATGGACAGTACGAACCGGTGAATGCCCCCGCCAGTGTGGGCGACAGCTACACCGGCACTATCCTGGCCTTGCAGATCCTGGCTGCCATGATGCAGCGGCAGGAGACCGGCCAGGGGCAATATGTCAGCTCTACATTGTACCATGTAGGGATGTTCGCAATGGCAACCATGATCGTCAAACATCAGGAGGAGTTTGGTCCCAAGCGACCCGACACCCGGGTGAATGTCCGTCACGGGGCCGGTTCTTTTGAGTGCGCCGACGGTGACTGGCTTTACTGCGCCACCGATCCCGCTACCATTTTCAAGGAAGCCGGGCGGGAGGACCTGCAGAAGCAGGCGGAGACGATGTCCTTGGGCAGCCTGGAGTACCGGACCTTTATGTTGAAAAACCTGCGGGAGTGTTTTAAGACCAAGACCAGTCAGCAGTGGCTGGAAGCACTGAAGCCCTACGACACCCCCACGGCGCGGGTGGCCCACTTCAGCGAGGCCTCATGCGATCCCCAGGCGTGGGAGAACGACTTCATCCGGGAGGTTACATACCCCACCGGCTACACCCATCGGGTGCCTACCAGCCCCATTGAGATGGAGAATGTGAACATCCGGGAGCTGGATACTACAAAGGGCATCGGCCAGGATACCGCCAAGGTCCTGTGTGAGCTGGGCTATACCCACCGGCAGATTGCCCAAATGCAGGAAGCCGGCGCGGTGATCTGCAAATAACGCAGAAGGATTTTGCCTTGTAGGGGCGGGCACAGAAGTCCGCCCTTTTTGAATTTCTGTTTGGTAGGGAGGGGTATTTATGAAAGCAGACTGCCATGTACACATGGCGCTGGACGGCGTGGACTGGAGGGCTGCGCTGGGGCGGCACGAAAAAGCCCCCGACGAAAGCGTTATCCACAGCGTTCTGGCATTGTGGCGGGACAAGGGCTATACCTGGCTTCGGGACGGCGGCGACCGGTTCGGAGCTTGCCGCCGGGCAAAAGAATTGGCATCCCAGTACGGCATCACCTACCGCAGCCCCGGCGCACCCCTGTGTAAAGTGGGCCATTACGGCGGCTTTATCGGCAAGAGCTTTGAAAACCTGCGGCAGTACGCCGCGCTGGTGAAAAGAAAGCGGCAGGCGGGCGCGGATTTTGTGAAAATCATGATCTCCGGGCTGATGGATTTTGACCGGTTTGGGGTGCTGACACAGCCGGGGCTTGACCCGGAGGAGATCCGGGAAATGATCCACATTGCCCATGAGGAGGGTTTTTCCGTTATGGCACACTGCAACGGTGCCAGGACCATGGAGACTGCTGCCCTGGCAGGGGTGGACAGCATTGAGCACGGCGCTTATGCGGATGGGGATGCCCTGCGGGCAATGGCAGAAATGGGCGTTGTTTGGGTGCCCACCTTAAGTACCATTGGAAATCTCCGGGGTAAGGGCCGGTTTAACGAATATGCTGTGGAAAAGATCCTGGAATCTGCCCTGGTAAATGTGGAAGCTTTTGCCCGGATGGGTGGTATTCTGGCGTCTGGCACCGATGCCGGCGCATGGGCAGTACCCCACGGCTGCGGTACGGAAGAGGCGCTGTTTGCCATGGCGGGAGTAGGAGAAACACACCTTGCCCGGGGTACGGAAAAAATTATGGCAAAGTTTTGACCGGGTGTTTGACAACCATCCTGATAGCAAGTATAATAAGAAAAAACAAAAAGGAGCAGAAAACATGCACATGCATCACGATCATATTGGCGCCGGCGATCACAGCCACAGCCATGAGCATACCCATACCCACGAGCACACCCATGACGGTGTTACCCACTCTCACGCCCATACCCATGCCCACGAGCACGGCCATGTTCATCCCCACGAACACGACCATCTCCACGGCGAAGGGCATACCCACGAGCACAGCCATGAGTGCGGCGACTGCGGCAGCTGCGGCGGCTGCGGTCAGCATACCCCCATGGAAGAGCTGCTGGCGCTGATGAAGTATATGGTGGGTCACAACACCGCCCACGCCAAGGAACTGGCAGATCTGGCGGCACAGCTGGAAAAGGCCGGTAGCCACGCAGCTTATGAGCAAGTCATGGCGGCTGTGTCTGATTTTGAAAAGGGCAACCTGCGGCTGTCTGCCGTTCTGGCAAGCCTGGACGTAAAGTAAGGAGAAACCTATGTGCCTTTCTACCGTTTATAAAAACACCATGGAGCCTGCCTCTGTGGTTATGAAAAATGTTATGCGGATCGATTGCAAAGACGGTGAGGTGATCCTCACTGATCTGATGGACCGCAGTGTTTCCATCCAGGGCCGGCTGGTGCAGGCAAACCTGGTGGACGGATTTGTTGTCGTAGAAGAAGCATAAAAAGCCGCCCATGCAAACTTGCATGGGCGGTTCTTTATACCTGCACTGCCGCTGTTGGGCGGCGTTTTTTCATTTTATAAAGCTCCTCGGTAGCCAGCCGTGTCTTTGCCACCACATCTCCGCAGTTCTGGGGGAAGCAGTAGTAAAGCACATCCTGGTTGCCGATGCAGATCACATCTCCGATCTCATACCAGTAGTAATCCGCGTACAGACTGTAACAAGCCAGCGGGCCTTGTACATAGGAAAGCTTCCCGTTGCAGCCGGTAAGCCGGAAACCATCGGTGTCGTGGATCAGTTTTCCGTCCCCTACCATATAAATAGCCTTGTAGTCTACAAGAACACCGATCTTCACATCCGCTTCCAGCCGGTAGACACCTGCCTCCAGCTCCTTGCGGACCTGCTGACGCTGCCAGTCGTACCAGTCCGGTATGTGGGTGAAAGCGGGATTTCCGTCGGCTGCTTCCAGCTCGCCGTACTCGGTTAAGGCGTACACCTTGCCACAGCTGCGGCAGGTAAGGGTCGTTCCCTTGCCCTCGGTCTGCCCCTCGGTGTCGCAGTGGGGGCAGCGGTAGAGGATCCGGTTCAGTCCGTCTGCCCGGAAAGGCTCGGTGATGGGAATGTTATTTTCCTGCTGCCAGCGGAAATTGTCAAATCCAAAGGCTTCATCCAGCAGGGCATCCAACCGGGCAACGGACAGAGTCTTGACTTCCTCGGCTGTTGCAAGGCAGGTAACGTCTGCGCTGACTTTGACCTTTCGCTTTTGCAAGCAGTTGTACAGGGGATCCCGGGCGAAAGCGCCCTTGGTGATCACCGTAACCACCGGCACACCCAGCTTTTTCAGCAATACCCCCATTTTTCGGGGCAGGGGCGTTGCCTTGCCGTCAAAGGAATAGCTGGCTTCGGGGTACATAAGCACGCTGCATTTCTTCTTTTTCAGCAGGTACTCCATATCCTTGATGAGAGACACATCTGTAACGAATTTCCGGGTGGGGATGCAGCCGATAAGCCGCATCAGAAGCGCCATGCCAAAGCCCACAAAACCGTCGTTGGTGCAGACAATGCCGTATTTTTTGGGGTAAAAGATCCTGGAAACGATCTTGAGATCGATAAAGCTGGAGTGGTTCATTAGGATCAAACAGGGCTCATTTTTGCCGATCCGGTCCATGCCGTGAGTCCGGTATGTAAAGGCCGTAGGCAGAAGGTCAAAAATTGCCAGAACTCGGATCACGGTCTGCAGCAGAAAGTTGGGGCGCAGGGGCAGTCTGTGCTTGGGCCGCTTGCGGGAAATGGCTTTCTCATAGGAAAGCTGCTTGGTGGCGATCTTCATAGCTCTCTACCTTTCAAATTCCAATTTGCCGGTGCGATAAACAGGAATTTAGTTATCTTCTTTTACTTCCTCTTGGGTCGTTTCCTGAACGGGTTCTTCCGCTTCTTCCGCGGTTTCCCCGGTTACCTCCCCGGCGGCTGCCAACTCCCTGGCTGCCACCACATTGACAAACAGCTTTTCACGGTCATGCTTACGGAAGGCGTTGACCACCAGAATCGTTGCTGCAACAAAGCAGCTTACAGCTGCCAGCAGCTGGCTGACCCGGATGGTGCCGATGTACAGGCTGTCCATGCGCAGACCCTCGATCAGAGTCCGGCCCAGACCGTACCAGGCAGCGTAGCCCAGAGCAATCTGACCGTCGTACTGCCGCCTTTTGGACAGGAAATGCAACACAACAAAGCCTACCAGATTCCACAAGGATTCGTACAGGAAGGTGGGGTGATAATACTCGAAGGACTGGGTATTCTTATTGAAAAGGCCCATGCGGAAAAAGCTCTCGGTTTCGGCGCCAAAGGCCTCCCGGTTGAAGAAGTTGCCCCACCGGCCAATACACTGACCGATCAAAAAGCCCAAAAGCACAAGGTCAAGCACTGCGCCCAGTTTGATCTTCTTGATGGCACAGAACACCACAACACCCAGCAGCGCGCCAATAACACCGCCGTAGATGGCAAGGCCGCCCTCCCAGATATACAGCACCCGGATGGGGTCAGACGCGAACTCGTGCCAAGCGAAAATGCAGTAGTAGGCACGGGCGCAGATGATGGCAAAGGGCACGATGCCCAGCACGCCGTCCAGAATGTCATCCTCTTTCAGACCGAACTGCTTGCTCCGCTTCAGACCGTAAAGCACCGCTAGAAGCAGACCTACAGCAATGATGATGCCGTAAATACGCACGTTAACAGGGCCGATGGAGAAACCCTTTACAGGGTCCATTTCCAGCCCCAGAAAGGGAAAGCTGATGGTTGAAAATTTACTGGTATCCATAATTAACCCTCCTTGGGATAGATAACGGACAGGCTGCACCGGTCTTCGGTAACTACCTGCTCCAGGAATTGCCGCAGCTCCTCGGCTTCTACCGCGCGGTAGATTTCCGGGAAACGGAAATAGTCAAATTTGGAAAAATGGTAAGCGCAGATCCGAAAAGCAATGGAATCAAAGCTGTCCAGATCCCGGATCCGCCGGCCAAGAGCGCTGCGCTTCATCCGCAGGAAAGCTTCCTGCCCGATTCCCTCCCGGACCAGCCGGGCGGCTTCTTCCAGGATGGCCTTTTGCACTTCCTTGGGGTCGTCGCTGTCTCCGGAGGCGGTGAGCATGGCCATGCCATCCACAGTTTCAAAGCCGCCGCCGAAAGAGCCGTCGATCAGCCCCTGCTCGTAAAGCCGCAGATACAGGGCGGAGGATTCGCCGAACAGCGCCTCTGCCGCCAGGTCTCCGATGACCTCCCGGCGCACTGCCGCGTCTCCGGATTCCGGGGATTCACACTTGAAGCCCAGCTGGAACATGGGCATGGCAACCTCCATGGTCTGCTCTGTTAACGCCCGGGGGCAGGTCATTTCCTCCGGCCAGACCTGGGTACGGGAAACCTGCCGCGCCGGGGATTCGGACAACATATCCATGGCAATTCGGGCCACCTCCTCCGGGTCTACATCGCCCACCACACACAGAAGCATGTTGTTTGGCTGATAAAAGGCGTTGTGGCAGGTGGTAAGCACCTGAGGTGTGATCTTAGCGATGGTTTCCCGCCAACCTAGAATAGGCATCCGGATGGGATGCTCCCGGTACATGGCGGTCATCAGCTCCTCGAACACCCGTGTGTCCGGGTTGTCCTCATTCATGCCGATCTCCTGGCCGATGATCCCCTGTTCTTTCTGAACACTTTCCTCCGTAAAAAAGGGGGTGGAAACGAACTCCAGAAGCAACCGCAGGCTGTCCTCAAAATTCTGGGTACAGGAGAAATAGTAGGCGGTCATGTCATAGCTGGTAAAGGCGTTAGGCACAGCGCCCAAAGCAGCAAATTCCGCAGAAACATCCCTTTGAGGCATGTCAAACAGCTTATGCTCCAGATAGTGGGCAACGCCTGCGGGGGCGGTGTAATTGTCCCCGTCCATGGTAAATTCTGTGTGGATTGCGCCGTAGTCTGTAACGAAGTAAGCCAGCTTTCTGGTAAAGCCGGGACGGGGCACAACCACAACGGGCAGTCCGTTGGGCAAGGTCTGACGGTAAACCGTTTCTGAAAGGTCGGGATAGATAAATTTTTCCATCACTGCGCCCCCTTCAAAAAGTAAGTGGTGTGCAGCGACAGGCTGTTGGCAGCTTCCACCACCTGCTGTTTGTCCACCTGGTCAACTTTTTCCATATACTCCCCCGGTGTCATGCCAAGGCCGCTGAGGGCGGCGGTGGCGTAATAGTTTTCGATAGAGCCGGGGGAATCGTGGGTGCCTCGCAGGCTGGAGATCACCGCCTGCTTGGCGGCATGCAGTTCGTCCCGGGTAATATCACCCCGGCAGCAGGCACCCAGCTGGGAGAGAATTTCCTGCCGTACTGTAGGCTCCATATTGCAGTCAATACCGGCGGAAACCACCATAATTCCCTTAGTGCCGTGGTAACCGGAGCCGATGTCGTAGCACAAGGACATCTTTTCCCGGACGTTCATAAACAGCTTGCTGGTCATGCCGCCGCCAAAAATAGAATTGCACACCTGCATGGCGGCAAACCGGGGATCCCGGATGTTGATGGGGGTTACAAAGCCCATGGCAAGCTTGCCTTGGGAAACATCCATAATTTCCTCATAGCTGCCGTTGCCGCCGTCTTGGAAGGGTGTCTGGGCAGGGAGGTTTACATAATCTCTATCAAGCCCGGCAAATACCGGTTTCAGCAGCGCCGCAACCTGATCCGGATCAGCAGCGCCCACATAGAAAATATCCACGGGGCTTTCCTTCAGAATTCTGCGGTAGTGGTCATAGGCAGACCGGGCATCGATCTGCCGTACTTTCTCTGTTTCGCCCAGCCGGGGAATACCAAAGGGGTCTTGGGAACACATCTTCTTTAAAAGCTGGGCAGTGGTGTAAGCACGTTTGTTGTTAAGCTGGGATTCAATGGTGGAAATAAGGTTTTTCTTCTCGCTTTCCACATAATCCTCCCGGAAAACGCCCTTGTGCAAAACCGGCTCCAGAAGCAGCTGTCCCATAAATTCGATCATAGGAGCCAGGATCTTGTCCCCTTCCATAGCAAACCGGTCGGAGATAAAGCCGCAGTGCAAACCGGTGGCCTGGTAGTCGCCTGCCTTGCGTACCAAAGCGCCCACGGATGCGCCGTACAGGTCGTCCAAACGCAGGGTAATATCCCGCAGGTCCGGGGCGCTGACAGTACCCCGGAGCAGTACTGCCGGGATCAAGGCGTTCAGGGCGGCTTCTTCCCGGTGCATAGGCCGGACAAACTGCACGCTGAGACAGCCCTGTTTGAATCTGTTATCGGGAAAACACCGGAGGGTGATCCCGGGAAATAAGGCAATGGTATGGATCATGGGTTTCTCCTTTAGTAGATTAAACCTATTATATACCGCCGGCGAAAAAATAGCAACAAAACAAATTCCGATTTGACGGTACATTTGTTCTATAGAAACAGTAGAGGCGTCCGTTGCACGTCCGCAACGGACTACCAGTGGTTGTCCCTACAATGCGATAGGACAGACTGCTCCAGAAAGAGGAAATTGTTGTAGCTTTTTTATTTTACACTGTGTATAATAAAGGAAACCCATCCGCAGGAGGAACAGGCAATGAAGTACGGTTTTGGTATTGATCTGGGTGGCACTACGGTTAAGCTGGCATATTTTGACAGGGAGGGCAACCTGCTGGATAAGTGGGAGATCCCAACGGTTACGGAAAATAACGGCGAAAAAATCCTACCGGACATTGCTGCGGCAGTAAAGGGCTATATAGCCGACAAAAAGATCCCCAAAGAGCAGATCATCGGCATCGGCATCGGCGTACCCGGCGCGGTTCGGCCCGACGGTACAGTAAATAAGTGTATCAACCTGGGTTGGGGCGTGTTCAATATTGAGAAGGAATTGCGTGGGCTGACCGGATTCCCGGTAAAGGCGGGCAACGATGCCTCCGTTGCTGCCCTGGGTGAGTGCTGGAAGGGCGGCGGACAGGGCTGTGACAGCATGGTTTTTGCTACCCTGGGCACCGGCGTTGGCGGCGGTATCGTGGTGGGCGGCAAGGTGATCCATGGCACCCACGGCGCCGGCGGCGAAATCGGTCACATGGTGCTCAACCGGGAAGAAACAGAGGTTTGCGGCTGTGGCAAGCGTGGCTGTGTGGAGCAGTACTGCTCCGCTACCGGCATCGTCCGCATTGCCAAGCAGTTCCTGGCAAAAACAGACAAGCCATCTTCTCTGCGGATTGTGGAAAAGCTCACAGCTAAGGATGTGTTTGATGCCGGCAAGGCAGGAGATGCCCTGGCTTTGGAAATTCTGGAACAGGTTTATGCGTATATGGGCGAGTTTTTGGCAAATATATGTAATGTAACCGATCCGGAGGCTGTGGTCTTGGGCGGCGGCGTCAGCAAGGCTGGCCAGGTTTTGCTGGACGGCGTACAGCGTTACTTCGGAAAATATGTATTCCATGCGGTTACCGGCGTCCGGTTTGCCCTGGCAACGCTGGGCAATGATGCCGGTGCCTACGGCGCATTCAAACTGATCCTTGGGGAGGCATAATTATGGACAACAACGCATTGTTTAAGCTGAGCTACGGCCTTTTTGTACTGACCGCCCGACAGGGAGATAAGGATAACGGGTGCATTATCAATACTGCCATGCAGATCACCGACATTCCCAAGCAGATTGTGATTTGCGTAAATAAGGAAAACCTCACCCATGACATGGTCCTTGCCACCGGACAGTTCAATATATCTGTTTTGTCTGAGGAGGCGGTGTTCTGGGTGTTCCAGCACTATGGCTTCCAGTCCGGCAGGGATGTGGACAAGTTTGCCATGATTCCCGAGGCCCGCACAGAAAACGGAATCCGCTATATGGAGGGCAGCTCCAACGGGGTGATCTCCGGTAAGGTGATCTCCACGGTGGATTGCGGCACCCATACCATGTTTATTGCGGAGGTGGTGGATGCTAAGGTGCTGTCTGACGCGCCCAGCATGACCTACCAGTATTACTTTGACCATGTGAAGCCCAAGCCCCAGCCGGCAAAGAAAACCAGTTGGGTCTGCAAAATCTGCGGCTATGTCTATGAGGGCGAGGAGTTGCCGGCAGACTATGTCTGCCCCTGGTGTAAGCACGGCCCGGAGGATTTTGAGAAACAGTAAGAAGAACCGGACACCATAACAGATGGTGTCCGGCTTGTTATTTCGGGATGGTGATGGTCAGCACGATCTGACTGTCCGTTTCCCGGCGTTCCGAAACGGCGGGAATGCCGCATTGCTGGATCCGGGTGAGGGTCTGGCTTACATTTCGCAGGAAACTACTCACATCCGGCTGCGCCGGCTTATCCTCCGGTTGAGCAAGGAGTGTTTCTATGTATTGTTCCGTTCTTGCCACACTCATGCCCAGCCGGGTGATGGTGTCGATGGCGCGGAGCTTTTCCTGCTCTGTGGGCAGCTTCAGAAGCGCCCGGGCGTGGCGTTCCGTAAGACCGCCCTGGCGGAGTTTTTCCAGCACTGGGGCGGAGTGGCGCAAGAGCCGCAGCTTGTTGGCGATGCTGCTCTGGCTTTTTCCCAGCAGCCGGGCAGCCTGCTCCTGGCTCATGGACCACTGCTCCATCACGTAGCAGATGCCTTTTGCCTCCTCAATAAAATCCAGATCCTGCCGCTGAAGGTTTTCCACCAGGGCGGTCATACCGGATTCCCTGTCGTCCATGTTCATAACGATACAGGGGATCTCCGTAAGTCCTGCCTGGATTCCTGCCCGCAGCCGCCGTTCTCCGGCGATCAGCTCATAGTAAGCGCCGATCCGCCGGACAGAAAGGGGCTGCAGAATTCCGTGCTGACGGATGCTTTCGGCAAGCTCGTCAATGGCCTCCTCCCGGAACACCTTTCGGGGCTGTGCTGGGTTAGGGCGGATGGCCTTGGCAGGCAGAAACACTACCCGCCCGGTTTCCATGTAAGTTTTTAGTTTCTGGCACTGCATAGGCTGTCCTCCTTGGTTGGTGGTTCTATCATTTTATAGTCAACCACCGCAGAAAAACCACGAATCGGCGTTGCGGGCGGAGAAAACCTATCGACAAAAAGCGATCAGTTGCAAACTGCCTGCCGCCGTGATACAATACCGGAATAGATAAATTCCTGTTTATCGGGCAGTTGCTTGCAATGCAGCGTAGGGCGGGGGCTTGCCCCCGCCGCACAAGTGCATGTAATATCGTCGGCGGGGGCAAGCCCCCGCCCAACACTACTGCTCGTCAAATCGGAATTTGACAAACTGGGAGTTGTTTGTATGAAAACACGGAAATTATATTATGAGGACTGCATGCTGCGGCAGTTTACCGCCACGGTTACAGATTGCCGGGAAACGGAAAAGGGCTGGGCGGTTTATCTGGATGCCACGGCTTTTTATCCCGAGGGCGGTGGCCAGGCCTGCGATCTGGGCACGTTGGACGATGTACAGGTTACGGATGTGCAGGAGGATGGGGAACAGGTGGTCCATTTCTGCCAGGAACCTCTGGCTGTGGGTCGGCAGGTAACGGGAAAGCTTTACTGGGACCGCCGCTTTGACCTGATGCAGCAGCACGCAGGGGAACATATCGTCTCCGGCATCATCCACAAAATGTTCGGCTTTCACAACACAGGCTTTCATGTGGGCGCGGATGTGCTGACGGTGGATTTTGACGGTATGATCCCCCAGTCTGCCCTGGAGGAGATCCAGCGGCAGGCAAATCAGGCAATTTACGAAAATTTGCCGGTGAAGTGCTGGTATCCGGCACAGGAGGAGCTTCCTAGGATATCCTACCGCACCAAACGGGAACTCCCTTGGCCTGTGCGGATCGTGCAGATCCCCGGCTACGACAGCTGCGCCTGCTGCGGTGTCCATGTGGCTTATACCGGCCAAATCGGTATCATCAAACTGCTGTCCTGTGTGAAATTCCACCAGGGTGTGCGGATTGAAATGGTCTGCGGCAAACGGGCGCTGGACCTTTTGTGCCGGATATATGAGCAGAACCGGCAGGTGTCCCAGGCGTTTTCCGCAAAAATTCTGGAAACCGGCGAGGCGGCAAACCGGATGAATGAACAGTTCTCTGCAGAAAAATTCCGGGCATCCACCCTGGAAAAGCAGCTGTTCGATGCTATAGCGGATAGTTATGTAAACCATGGGGATGTGATCCGCTTCACTGATGATCTTGCCCCTGCATCAGTCCGTGAGTTGGCAGACCGGATCGCCCAGAAATGCGGCGCGGTGGCGGCGGTATTTTCCGGCAGCGACCGGACAGGCTACAGCTTCTGCCTTGTGAGCAAGACTGGGGATGTGGCGCAGCTGGGGAAAGACATGACCCAGAAGCTGGATGGCAGAGGCGGCGGCAAGGCAGGCTTCTTCCAAGGCAGCCTCAAGGCCACAAAAGACGGAATAATTGCATTTTTCCAGGGTTAAAACCGGGGCTTTTGTACCATTTGCCAATTCCAATAGCTATTATTTTACCGAATTTTACAATTACAACACTTTACAACCGGGCTTTCCCATTGTATAATAGCTCACGATGGGGAAGAGTGGTCCCCAAGTTTACATCGATATACTGCAAAAAGCAGTAAGAATTTATATGGAGGAATTGAATTATGTCTGTTAAAGTTGCGATCAATGGTTTTGGCCGTATTGGCCGTCTGGCTTTCCGTCAGATGTTCGGTGCTGAGGGTTACGAAGTTGTTGCTATCAACGACCTGACTTCCCCCAAGATGCTGGCTCACCTGCTGAAGTACGACTCCACTCAGGGCAATTACGCTGCTCAGGGTCATATCGTCGAGGCTGGCGAGGACTACATCGTTGTGGACGGCAAGAAGATCACCATTTATGCTAAGGCAAACGCTGCCGAGCTGCCCTGGGGCGAGCTGGGTGTTGACGTTGTGCTGGAGTGCACCGGCTTCTACACCTCTAAGGAGAAGGCTCAGGCTCACGTTGATGCCGGCGCTAAGAAGGTCGTTATCTCTGCTCCCGCAGGCAACGATCTGCCCACCATCGTTTACAATGTTAACCACGAGACCTTGACCAAGGAAGACAACATCATCTCTGCTGCTTCCTGCACCACTAACTGCCTGGCTCCCATGGCTAAGGCTCTGAATGACCTGGCTTCCATCGAGTCCGGCATCATGTGCACCATCCACGCTTACACCGGCGACCAGATGATCCTGGACGGTCCCCAGAGAAAGGGCGACCTGCGCCGCAGCCGTGCCGGTGCTATCAACATCGTTCCCAACTCCACCGGTGCTGCTAAGGCTATCGGCCTGGTTATCCCCGAGCTGAACGGCAAGCTGACCGGCGCTGCACAGCGTATTCCCACTCCCACCGGTTCCACCACCATCCTGAACGCTGCCTGCGCTAAGGCTGTTACCGTTGAGGAGATCAACGCTGCCATGAAGGCTGCTGCTACCGAGTCCTACGGCTACAAC
>JAZOMH010000049.1:0-9369 GCA_045653785.1 Faecousia sp.
CGAAAGAGCGCGCCTGGAGAGGTCTTGGGGAGGTGGCTTGCCTTGCGGGAGCAAGGCACTCAAACCCTCCCCAAGTCGCCTCTTTGGTTACTTTCTTGGCGAAACAAGAAAGTAACGCCGTCGGCAGACATAACAAGGTAACGGACGGTAATGGCTAACGACAATTCCTGCAATGACAACCGGACGGACGACCACTGGTCGCCCCTACGGTTTCTAACCAGCAAACTCACCGACAAATCGGAATTTGTTCATTTACGAAGAATTTTTAATTCTCAACTGCCCTGCCAGCCACTTCCGCCACCGCGGCGGCAAAGGCATCGCATGCCGCCTGACAGGCAGACCGGGTGCCGGTGAGCAGCCCGCCGCCGAAATTGGTCTCGCTGGGGGGATTGTATAGTTTACATAATACTACATCTGCCGCCTTTAACGCTGCGTCCATGGCATACATACTCTCCAGCGGCGGCGCGATGAGATAGGCCAAAGGCGACCCCTCTGCCACCCCCGCCTCTTTGGAAAGAAAACTGCCGCACCGGCTGACGGTGTGGGCAAGGTACGGCACACCCGCCACTTCCTCAAAACCGATCCGCTCCAAGGCAGACAGCGCCGCCGCCATACCGCTGCGCACCGCCCCGGGGGTGGGTCCTGCCAGAATCCCGATGACCTCTCCGGCGTTGGGGGTAGAGGCGTTGGCAGCGCCTGCATAGAAGCTGCGCCCATACACCACCTGCACATCCGCCGCTTTGGTGGCCTCGTCCAGGGCGATATAGGTGGCATCGTCGCAATCGGTGGTTAGCATCCCCAAGGAGGGCCGGTCCGGGGGTACATCCAAACCCCGTAATAGCCCCTGTGCGGCATTTGCCAGATACCGCACCGCCAGAATCTTCACCGGAATCATCGCTGCAGCTCCACGCCGGAGACTTTTTTCTCCAGAATTTTTCCAATCAGCTCGGCGATAAACGCCCCGGCTTCATAGGCGGGTGTGCCTTGGGCGTGGATGTTGGAAACTACCGTCCGGGCAGATTCGGACACGCCGGTGTGGGGCTTGTAGGTGATATAGGCGGACATGCTCTTGTCCGTAACCAGACCGGGCCGCTCACCCACCAGCACGCACACCACCTCGCACCCGGTGATGTCCCCCACCGCGTCTCCTGCGCCTACCCGGCAGTAGCGCACAAACAGCCCCTGGCCCAAGTCGATGCCCTGCAATTTTAAGCCATCCCGGATGGCAGCCATGCAATCCATGGCATTTGCCATGCAGGCAGCAGAGGAAAGGCCATCGCCCACCACGATCTGCACCCGGGGGGTGTTGGGAACAGCGCTGCGGATAATTTTCTGATTCTCCTGGTCAAAGCACCTGCCCAGATCCGGTCTTGTGAGATACTCGTCCTTGCTTTCGCACCGGGTCTTCACGGAAACGAGCCCGTTTTTCTCTCCGAAATCCTCCGGCACCTGGGAAAACACCGCATCCTGCGCTGCGGCGTGATCCGCCCGAAACCGCAGCATGGTCAGGGTCTTGTACCGGGGGCCTGCCCTGCCGGAGCCCAGCCGCGCCGGGGTCTTTTCCTTTAACTGGCGGTACTTATCCGGGTCTTGCGCCCCCTCCACCAGATACAGCTTCCGCAGATCCAGCGCCGTAACATCCTGGACAAAATCCCCGTCGTGGTAATGGGTGGGTTTTGCCGCCGGTCCGGGGTCTGTGGGTTTGTAGTCGCTCCCTTTTACTTGGGGTTCCTGCCCCATGGTTTTCAATATCTCCGCCACCATGGCAGACAATTCCTGTTTGTTCAACTTCGCACTCCCTTTCAAATTCCTGTTTCTCGGGCAGTTCCTGTAGGGGCGTGCACCAAAGCCTCCCTTGTGCAAAGGGAGGTGTCAAAAATCTCTGATTTTTGACGGAGGGATTGTAAAATCCGTTGCAAATACAGGACAATCCCCCAGTCAGCCTGTTCGGCTGACAGCCCCCTTTACACAAGGGGGCCTTTGGATGGTGCGCCTACACTACTGCCCGGCAAATCGGAATTTGTATATGATTCAAAACAGCAAGCTTGAGCCGTCGCCGGCTTTCTTTGTTAATTTTCCATTCTCCACAAAGCCCATCTTCTCCAGCCACCCCTGGAACTCCGGGATCGCCGTCTTGCCGGTGAGCTCCCGCAGTGTTGCCGTCTCCCGGAAGCCGGTAGTCTGATAGTTGAGCATAATGTCATCCCCGTGGGGAATACCCATAAAATAATTACAACCGGCCATGGTCAGCAGCGCCGCCAGGTTTTCAATGGCGTTCTGGTCCGCCTTCATGTGGTTGGTATAGCAGCAGTCGCAGCCCATGGAAATGCCGGTGAGCTTGCCCATAAAATGGTCCTCCAGACCCGCCCGGGTAACCTGCCGGGCGTCATAGAGATACTCGGGGCCGATGAAGCCCACCACCGTGTTGACCAGGAACGGCTGAAACCGCTTGGCAAAACCGTAGCATCGGGCCTCCATGGTGACCTGGTCCGTGCCGTGATGGGCGTTGGAAGAAAGCTCCGAGCCCTGGCCCGTTTCAAAGTACATCACATTAGGTCCTTCCGCTGTGCCGTCCCGCAAAAGCAGCTCCCGGGCCTCGGCAATGGTAGCCGCGTCAAAGCCGAAGGCGGCGTTGCCCGCCTGGCTGCCGGCAATGGACTGAAAGATCAGATCACAGGGCGCGCCGTCCCGCACCGCCTTCATCTGGGCGGTGACATGGGCAAGAACGCAGATCTGGGTGGGAATTTCCCAGTGCTCCTTGATTTCCTGGAATCTGCGCAGAATTTTCCCCGCCTGCTCCGGGCTGTCCGTAACCGGGTTCAGTCCGATCACCGCATCTCCCGCGCCGAAGCTCAACCCCTCCAGCACCGAAGCGGTGATCCCCTCCGGGTCGTCGGTGGTGTGGTTGGGCTGCAGCCGGCAGGACAGGGTCCCGGGCAGACCGATGGTAGTGTTGCAGTGGGCGGTAACGGGAATCTTGTTGGCGCAGTAGATAAGATCCAGATTGCTCATCAGCTTGCACACCGCCGCCACCATTTCCGAGGTCAGCCCTCGGCTGACCCGGCGGATATCCGCCCCGGTGGTGTTCTCGTCCAGCAGCCACTCCCGGAACTCCGCCACAGACCAGTTACGGATTTTTTCATATTGGGGCGTATTCACATCGTCCTGGATGATCCGGGTAACCTCATCCTGCTCGTAGGGCACAGCAGGATTCTCCCGCAAATCCCCCAAAGTTACGGCGCTGAGCACAACCTTCGCCGCCACCCGCTCCCGGGCATCCGCTGCCGCCAGACCCGCAAGCTTATCGCCGGTTTTTTCCTCATTGGCCTTGGCAAGCACTTCCTTCAAATCCCGGAATTCGTATGTTTTCCCCAACAACGTGGTTTTTAATTTCATAACTACCTCCTATAGAAATTCCTGTTTATCTGGCTGTTTGTCCTCCCCTTGTCATTTCGACCGACCCTGAGCGTAGTCGAAGGGGAGTGGAGAAATCCGTTCTCCTACAAGGCATTACGGATTCCTCGACTCCGTTTCACTCCGCTCGGAATGACAAGCAGCAAACTCACCGACAAATCGGAATCAGATACTTCTGCAAGCTTCATTTCTCCCACACCAGGGTCTTTACCACCACCGGCAAGGCAGGGCCTGCAAATTGCCCCACATCCAGGTAGCTCCCGGCATTCAGCTGTACCCTGTCGATGCACAAAACAGGCGTATCGGGCAGCAGCAAACCCAGCTTTTGCCCCAAAGCCTTGGCCATATCCGCTTCCACACAGACAATCACCGGTCCATTCCCGGAAGCGGCGGCGATCCGCTCCGCCAGGGCAGTCAGGCGTTCATACCCCCCGGAAAATCCGGGCAGCGCCAGCGCCACGGGAAAGCTGTCTGTTTCCTTTATTCTCTGCCGGATCAGTCCGGGAAGCTCCACACTTTCCTGCTCCTGGTGAGAAATTTCCGCCACCGGCAGATTTTTCAGGGGCAGCGCCACACCCCGGCAGAATACCGTACTTCCGGAGAGCTGCGCGCTGTGGCAGCCTGCGCCGATGACCGTGGCCCGGATGGCATTTTCCCCCACCCGGTATTCTCCCCGGCACAAAAGGCTTCCTTTAATCGCCTGGCCCAGTTCCACGCCCATATCCCCAAACGCCCCAGGGCGGTGAAGGGTATCGATGCACTCCGCCACACCCCCGGAAAAGGAAATGACCCAATCCTCTGTCTCATCTAAAACATGCGCCTGGGCACACTCTTTTGTCCACAGCTTATCCAGCAGGTCTGTGGCAGGCCGCAAACCTGCCCCCATCTCCAAGCCGTGCACCAGGATCTGCGCCACCGCCGCCAGCTGCTCCGGGGCGGCATGCTCTCCCACCTTCAGTTCCGTCAGTCCTTCCAAAACCGGAGAAATATAGCTGACTGTCCCGGTGTCCCGCAGCTTTATCAGCCGGCCTCCCACATTCATGCACCCGGTGCTGACCACCTTGCCCTCCCGGATCCAGGCAAAGTTGGATGTGCCACCGCCGATGTCAATATGCAAAACCTGCTTACCGGTCTTTTGGGAAAAGTCTACCGCACCGCTGCCCTTGGCAGCCAGAACGCTTTCCAGATCCGGCCCGGCGGTAGCCGCCACGAAATCCCCGGCAAGCTCCGCCAGAGCATCCAGCACTGCCCGGGCATTTTCTTTCCGGGAGGTCTCCCCGGTGATAATCACCGCCCCGGTGTCCACCATATCCTTGGTGATACCGGCGTTTTCGTACTCTTTTTCTACAATCTCCCGGATCTTAAGTCCGTCCACCCGGTCCTGCCCCAAAAGGGGGGTAAAATACACTGGCGAGCGGTACAAAATTTCCCGATCCTCTATATCCATCTGGGGTACGGAAAAGACGCTTGCCCGGTTCTGGATGGTCAGCCGGGACACCACCAGCTGGGTGGAGGTTGTCCCCACATCCAGCCCCACGGACAAAAGGCTTTCAGCCACGGCCCGTAACCTCCTCCAGCACCCGCCTCACCATAAAATCCTCCACTCCCATGGGGTTGGTGGCGCAGCAGGGGTCGTCCAGCACCGCCCGGACCAGGTCCTTGCTTTTGTGCCAAACCTGCCTGGGATCTACGCCTGCCTCCTTGAGGGTCTGGGGCATCCCCAGCTCCCGGCGCAGCCGGACTAAACCGTTTTTCAGATTCCGCACCGCCACCGTATCCGCCGCCCCCGGCAGTCCTGCCGCCCGGGCAAGATTTGCGTACTCCCGGGCGCAGGCATGGGCATTGCAATCCATCACCGCCGGAAGTAAAATAGCATTTAGCCGCCCGTGTGGAATATGAAACGCACCTCCCAGGGCATGGGACATGGCATGGCACAGCCCCAGCCCGGCGTGGGTAAAGGCAAGCCCTGCCATGGTGGCAGCATCATGGATCCGCTGCCGTACTCCGGTATCCCCGGCAAAGCTTGCGGGAAGACATGCATACACGGCGCAAAACGCCTCCCGGGCAAAGGCCCCGGTGAAGGCGTCGGCATTTTTTGCCACCGCCGCCTCCAACGCATGACACAGCACGTCAAACCCCGTGTCGGCAATCAAGCTCTTGGGCAGACTGCTTAGAAGCTGACTGTCCAGGATCGCCACCGCCGGGCGTAGCTTTTCATCCACCAACGGGTGCTTTATCCCCTTGTGGGTCAGAATGGCAAAATCCGTAACCTCTGACCCGGAGCCGGAGGTGGTGGGAATAGCCACCAGTGTCACCGGCACACCTGCAAAATACACCATGGCCTTGGCGCAGTCCATGGCGCTGCCGCCGCCCAGGGCCACCACCGTATCCGGTGCAAATTCCTTTAGCTGGGCAGTCCCTTCTGCCGCCAGCTCCACTGTGGGGTCGGGCTGAATGTCCGAAAACACCCGGCTCTCCGCCGCCCCGGAAAGGACCTGCACCTGCCCCGCCACGCCGTTTTTTACAAAATAGGGGTCTGCCACCAGAAACAGCTTTTTGATGTTCAATTCCTTTAGATACGCCAGGCTCCCCGGCCCGGAAACCACCCGGGTGGCACAGGAAAACCGCTGCATAAAACCACCGCCTTTACAACCAGTATTTCCAAAACCTTGCATTTCATGTACACAAAAACAAATTCCTGTTTATCTGGCAGTCTACCTTCTGTCATTCCGAGCGTAGCAGCGGATGCTGCGAAGCCGAGGAATCCGTAATGCCCTGTGAGAGAACGGATTTCTCCACGCCCCTTTGACTACGCTCAGGGTCGGTCGAAATGACATGGGGTGGTGAAAACTCACCGTCAAATGGTCATTTAAAAAACGATTCTCAATTAAAAATAAATCTAGGCAAATTAAAACAAATGTGCTATCATAATAAAAAGTACAGGAGGTGATCTTCCATGCGGATCTTGGGCATCGACCCGGGCTACGGCATTACTGGCTTCGGCATCATCCAAGCAGACCGGGGCAACCACCAGCTTGTAGGCTGCGGCGCAATTACCACCCCTGCGGGGATGGACTTTTCCGCCCGGCTGGAGATCATCTACGAGGATATGAAAAAACTCCTGGAATCGGCCAAACCGGAAGCGGTGGCCATCGAAGAGCTGTTTTTCGGCCATAACGTTACCACCGCCATCGGGGTCGCCCAAAGCCGGGGTGTGATTCTGCTTGCCATCCGCCAGGCGGGGCTGCCGGTATTCTCCTATAAGCCCATGCAGGTCAAGCAGGCGGTGGTGGGCTACGGCGGCGCAACCAAGCACCAGGTTCAGGAAATGACGAAACGGCTGCTGAAGCTGTCCGCCATGCCCAAGCCCGACGATGCGGCAGACGCCATCGCCATTGCCTTGTGCCACGCCCGCTCCAGCACCTCCCTATTGGCACAAATTAAGAATGAATAATTAATCATTAAAGATATAAATTTGCAAAAAATGACCATTCTTAACTCTTAATTCTTAATTCTCAATTATTTATTGATTCGGAGGTTTCTATGCTCTATTATGTATCGGGAACTGTAACGGTCCTTGAGCCGGGTCTGGCGGTGATCGACTGCGGCGGCGTAGGCTATGGCTGCCGGATCACCGCTTATACCGCCTCCCAGCTGAAACTGAATCAGCCTGCCCGGCTGTACATCACCGAATCCATCCGGGAGGACGCCTTTGACCTGTATGGCTTTATCGAACGGGAGGAGCAGCGGTGCTACAGCCTGCTCACCTCCGTCAACGGTGTAGGCCCTAAAGCCGCCATGGCGATCCTGTCCCCCGGCCCTCAGAACTTCACCCTTGCGGTAATGACCGGGGACGAAAAGCTCCTCACTGCTGCCCAGGGCGTTGGCAAAAAGCTCGCCCAGCGGATCATTCTGGAGCTGCGGGATAAAATCGGCGGTGCAACCGCCGAGCTGGACCTGTCCGCAGGTGTCAGCGTTGCCCCCACATCCAACAGCAACACAGGTCTTGCCACCGCCGCCCTGCAGGAGCTGGGCTATTCCGCCGGAGAGATCGCCGCCGCCCTGAAGGGCGCTGACCCCACCGCCTCCACCGAGGAACTGATCCGTTTCGCCCTGCGCGCAATGGTCCTTAGGAATTGACGCACCAAAGCCTCCCTTGTGTAAAGGGAGGTGTCAAAAATCTCTGATTTTTGACGGAGGGATTGTAATGCAGTATAAACACAATACAAACCTGACACCCTTTGCAAAACACCTGCGCAAAAACATGACAAAAGAGGAACGGCACCTTTGGTATGACTTTCTAAAAGGTCATTCCTGTCGTTTTACCCGGCAAAAATATTAGGAAAATACATTGTGGATTTTTACAGCGCGCAGGCAAGGCTGATTATAGAACTGGACGGTTCGCAGCATTTTGACCCTGCAGAAATGCAAAGGGATCAAATACGAACATCATTTTTAGAGGAATATGGGTTGAAAGTCCTCCGGATACCCAACAACGCCGTCAATGAGAATTTTCGCGGTGTATGTGAATATCTTGATATTTTGATTGAACAATCCCTCAGTCAGCTTCGCTGACAGCTCCCTTTACACAAGGGAGCCTTTACGCTGAAATTGGAGGTAACCTATGAGCTTAGAATTTAACGAAGACATCACCGCGCCGATCATATCCCCCACCTTTGCGCCCCAGGACGCCGGGGAGATCGGTCTGCGTCCCAAAATGCTCTCTGACTACACCGGTCAGGAGAAGGCGAAAGCCAACCTGTCCGTATACATTGAGGCCGCCCGCCAGCGGGGAGAACCCCTGGACCACACCCTGCTTTACGGCCCTCCCGGTCTGGGCAAAACCACCCTTGCCGGTGTCATTGCCAACGAGATGGGCGTGAATATCCGCATCACCTCCGGCCCTGCCATTGAAAAGCCCGGGGACCTGGCGGCGCTGCTGACCAACCTGAACCCCGGGGATATTCTGTTTATTGACGAGATCCACCGGCTGAGCCGGGTGGTGGAGGAGATTTTGTACTCTGCCATGGAGGACTTCGCCATTGATATTATCGTTGGCAAAGGTCCCAGCGCCAACTCCATCCGTCTGGACCTGCCCAAATTCACCCTGGTAGGCGCAACCACCCGTGCCGGTCAGCTTTCTGCGCCCCTGCGGGACCGGTTTGGCGTCAGCCTGCGGCTGGAGCTGTACACAGCGGAGGAGCTTGCCCGGATCGTAACCCGCTCCGCCACCATTCTGGGCATGGACATTGACCCCCAGGGCGCAGTGGAGATCGCCTCCCGCAGCCGTGGCACACCCCGGATTGCCAACCGGTTTTTGCGCCGGGTCCGGGACTTTGCCACGGTTCTGGGCGACGGCATCATCACCAAGGAAGCGGCAGATCTTGCCCTGTCCCGGCTGGAGGTGGACCACCTGGGTCTGAACAATATTGACCGCCGGCTGCTTAGCTCCATTATCCAGAATTACGGCGGCGGTCCTGTGGGTCTGGAGACCCTTGCCGCCACCATCGGCGAGGAAGCCATCACTCTGGAGGACGTGTACGAGCCGTATCTGATGCAGCTGGGCTTTTTGACCCGCACCCCCCGCGGCCGGTGCGTGACGCCTTTGGCATACGACCATTTGCACATTCCCTACACCGGCCAAACCCAGTTCTCTCTTTGAGAAAATTACACAAAATGTTAATTAAACCTAGAAAAAATTTATAAAGTATTGACAAAATCACCCAGTTTGTGTATAATACTACCCGGTGGCTTTCCACCATAATACCGGTCCTGGGTAATTTCCGTTGGTATTCGATGGGTTTTCACGGGGCATCAACTATCCGAAAAGAGGTAAACACAATGTACGAAGACAAGACTTTAGTTTGCAAAGAGTGCGGCAACGAATTCGTTTTCACCGCCGGTGAGCAGGAATTCTACGCAGAGCGCGGCTTCCAGAACGAGCCCCAGCGCTGC
>JAZOMH010000050.1:0-2343 GCA_045653785.1 Faecousia sp.
GTTGGGTAGGCGCACCATCCAAAGGCCCCCTTGTGTAAAGGGTGGTGCTCCGCGCAGCGAATCAGAGATACAAATGCTTGCCGGTGGCAAGCATACCTCTGCAAATGCTGTCAGCCGAACAGGCTGACTGGGGGATTGTCCCGTATTTGTAACGCTTTTTACAATCCCTCCGTCAAAAATCAAAGATTTTTGCCACCTCCCTTTACACAAGGGAGGCTCTGGTGCACGCCGTTCGTAACTGCCTGTCAAATCGGAATTTGACAGCAAAACGCCACGCTTCGGCTGCACCGGAGTGTGGCGTTTATCTTATTGGGTTTTTTGCAGGGTCATGGGCAGCAGCTTGCCGGCGATATTGCCGATCTCCTCCCCCGCGCCCCCAAGGGCTTCCAGGGTCAGGGCATCATCCGTTACCGTATAGGTGATGTAGGTGTCGGAATAAATGCCAACCACTTTCACCAGGGATAAGAAAATTTTCCCGTCTTCTGTTTTAAACCGACCGTTGACGGTCGCTGACTTCTGTTGCGAGTCGTCTTCCCCGGACTTTTCCGGGAACAGCCATTTCAGCACCTGGGTCAGCATTTCATTTTCCACGCCCAGCGCCTTCAGGATCTGCTCAATGCCACCCTTAGCGCTCTGGCCTGCCGTTTCTGCCTTCTGGGAAATTTCGTCCAGCTTTGCGACAATTTCCGAGGTGTCCAGGGTCAAGGCAAATGTTCCGTCCTCAAAAAAAGACAGTGTCGCCGGAAGATTCAGAATGGACTGCTCCTGTTCACTGATAATACTGGCAAGGGGCAGCTGGCCCTGCCATGTGCCTACCAGAGCGGTGTCCGGCTTGCTGCAGCCGGTAAGCAATGCCGCCGTCAGCAGCACTGCCAAAGTAAGTGCAATATATTTTTTCATTTTTCATCCTCCTTTTGGGGTATTATACGCCATATCCTTGTCCCTGTCAAATTTCTCTGAAGCCAATGCACATATTTTGGGCCCGGGAATACCATGGAATGAGCGGCAAAGACCGCTACAAAATCTCGGAGGTATTTAATATGTGCAATAACGGTATGGGCAATAACTGCTGCTGGTGGATCATCATTCTGATCGTTCTGTTCTCCTGCTGCGGCGGGAACGGCCTGTTTGGCGGCAATAACGGTTGTGGCTGTGGCTGCGACAACAACTGCGGCTGCTGCTAATCTTTCCCAAGGGGGCGTCGAAAGACGCCCCTCAAATTTTTATAAGTGGGAATTTATCAAACCACTATATATGGTGGACAAGCCTTTCTTTGCGCCCAATTTCGGAAAGATCCCTTGGCAAAAGGTGGATTTTCTCCCCAAAAAACCTTGACATTGGGAAGAAAACCCTATATAATACACTGGTCTGCGAATGCAGACATATCCTTGCTCCCGGCGCGACCGGGGGCCAAAAGTCCAAAAGGAGGTGCAAACAACATGGCTAAGATCACCGGTAAGTATGAGGTGCTCTACATCATTGACCCCGCACAGGGCGAGGAGGGCATCGCAGCACTTGTGGAAAAGTTCAAGGCAATGGTGGAGGCGGAGGGTACCCTCAGCAACATCGATGAGTGGGGCAAGCGTCGTCTGGCATACCCCATCAACGATCTGAACGAGGGCTACTACGTTCTGATGAACATGGAGACCAAGCCCGCTTTCCCTGCAGAGCTGGAGCGTGTGATGAAGATCACCGAAGGCGTCCTGCGCTGCATGACCACCGCTGTGGAAGAGTAAGGAGGAATCTCTATGCTTAACCACATCATCATCATGGGCCGTCTCACCCGTGATCCCGAGCTGCGCCGTACCGGCAGCGGCGTCGCCGTCACCAGCTTTACGCTGGCAGTTGACCGTGATTTCGGCAACCGTGAGAGCGGCGAGAAGGAAACCGATTTCATTGACTGTGTCGCTTGGCGGCAGACCGGAGAATTCGTTGACAAGTATTTCTCCAAGGGTCGTATGGCAGTGGTATCGGGTCGGCTCCAGATTCGTAGCTGGACCGACAAGGAGGGCAATAAGCGCCGCACTGCTGAGGTCGTGGCAGACAATGTCTACTTCGGCGACAGCAAGCGCGACAGCGACAGCGGTAACACCAACAGCTACGGTACTGCTCCCGCAGCTCCCGGCTTCGGCGGCTACAGCGCGCCTGCATCCGCTCCGGCTTCCGATTTTGCGATGCTGGATGATGACGATGCACAGCCCCCCTTCTAATATAGGCTACCTCGAAAACATCTCGTCCGCAGAACAGCGGTTCTTTTGCCACAGCTGCATTTGAGATTCTTTTGAAATACACAAAGTATTCCTGCAAGTCTCTCAAAAAACATCTGCGCCAAAATCTCCAGCT
>JAZOMH010000051.1:0-44395 GCA_045653785.1 Faecousia sp.
TTGCCGCCATTGTATTCACAGCAGTCCCATTCCCGATCAGGAGGATATGGTTCTGTGTGCGTAAAAAGGCATCCGGGATGGGGAAAAGGAATGTCTTCATTTTACATATGATCCCTGCAAGCGTATTCCCGCCAAGGCAAAAGCATTGGATTTTTCCAAGTACGAAGAATACGATTATTCCCTATAACGAAAAAAACCGGAGAGGCAACCTCTCCGGCTTTTTTACTGGATCATTTCCAGAAAATCATCTTCACTTAAAATCGGAATCCCCAATTCTATGGCCTTACGTTCCTTAGAACCAGCATTTTCGCCCACCACAACATATGTGGTTTTCTTGGAAACGGAACCGGATGCTTTACCACCAAATAATTCTATCTTCTCGGTTGCTTCTTCTCTTGTAAATTTACTCAAAGCACCTGTCAGCACAAAGGTCATCCCGGAAAAGCGGGTATCTGTAATGGTTCGGTTGCTCCGGAAATTAACACCGGCATCGCGAAGGCGTTCAATCAAATGAACGGATTGGGGCTGTGCAAACCAATCGCAGATCGAATCTGCGGTTATTTCGCCGATGTCAGGAACGTCCCGCAACTGTTCTGCTGTCGCAGTTTGCAATGCATCCAGCGAGCCGAATGTGGATGCCAGTATTTTACCTGTCTTGGCACCGACCTGCCGGATTCCCAGCGCATAGATCAATCGGCTTACATCCTGCTGCTTACTGGCTTCAATCGCAGCGAGGAGCTTATTAGCAGCAACATCGCCTTTCTGCCACAAGCTCTTTAGCTGTTCTACGGTCAAATAATAAATGTCCGCCGGGGATTTGATATACCCCCGTTCAATCAGCGCTTCAACAATCGCAGAGCCTAGCCCATCAATATCCATGGCATCCCGGCTGACAAAATGTTCAATATTCCGGGAAAGCTGCGCAGGACATTCCACGCCAGTACAACGCAGGAACGCGCCGTCATCATCCTTTTTTGTTGCAGCACCGCAGATGGGACATTTATCGGGTAATCTGTAAGGCATCGTCCCTGCCGGACGCTTTGAAAGATCGACCTCAAGGATTTCCGGAATAATTTCGCCGGCTTTCCGGATCTGCACCGTATCGCCGACGCGGATATCTCGGTCAGAAATAAAGTCCTGGTTATGAAGGGTTGCATTCGTAACCGTGGTTCCCGCAAGCCTTACAGGTCTGACAACGGCTTTCGGTGTCAGAACGCCGGTCCTTCCCACCTGTACAACAATCTCTTCCACAACGGTTGGCTTGATTTCCGGAGGATATTTATATGCTGCTGCCCAACGGGGGAATTTTGCTGTGCTGCCCAACTCATCCCGCAATTCTAATTCGTTGAGTTTGATAACAGCACCATCAATGTCGCATATAAGCTGTTCCCTACTCCCGTTAATTTCCTCTACATACCGCTTTATCTCCGTTGCTGTACGCAAAATCTGTCCTGGAATCACCTTGAACTGCATCTTCCGCAGATAATTCAACGTTTCCTCGTGGGTCATAAAGGAAACACCCTCTGCCAGCTGGATGTTGAATACATATATGTCCAGTCCGCGCATGGCAGCAATTTTAGGATCAAGCTGACGCAAAGAACCGGCTGCTGCATTCCTTGGGTTAGCAAACAACGCCTTTCCTTCCACTTCCTGTCTGGCATTCAGTTTTTCAAAGCTCGCCTTGGGCATAAAGACCTCACCGCGCACGATCAGTCGGCCCGGTGCATTCGGAATCGACATAGGAATGGAGCGGATAGTCTTCAGGTTCTGAGTAACATCTTCCCCAACGTTTCCGTCGCCTCTGGTTGCGCCTCTGACAAACACACCGTTTTCGTATTCCAGCGATACAGACAGTCCGTCAATTTTCGGTTCCACAGAGAAGGATGCTTCCGGATACGTCAATTGAATCTTCTCCAGAAAATCGCCCAATTCCTCCATAGAGAACACATCCTGTAAGCTCATTAGCGGCACAGGGTGAGTAACTTTTTCAAACTTACTTAGAGATTCTCCTCCAACACGCTGGGTGGGCGAATCCGGTTTTGCAAGTGTGGGATTCTCATTTTCCAGATCCTCTAACTCTCGCAAAAGACGGTCGTACTCAAAATCATGCATTTGGGGGTCATCCAGCACGTAATAGCGATAATTCGCCTCGTTTAGGATCTGTGTAAGCTCTTCAACTCTCTGTTTAGCTTCCATTTCTTCCTCCGGTTTGTAAAAAAGTTTCCGGAACCTGTCCGACAATGATCGTCTCAGCCACAACAACCTGGCTGGATACTGTAAAATAGTTGGTTTTCCCCAATACTAAGACAGCAACATCCACACTTACCTGCATATTTAACTGCTGGAGTGTTTGATTGATTCCAGCCTCCGTAAAATCACTGGTAAAGGATGCATCAGAATTGCGAATGGATAGAATGTTTACGGGGATTTCAGGACCTCTACCCGCAAATAGCTCCGGAAAAATCAGGCTGCCAACAGGAATACCAAGATCCGAATTATCCAAAGCCAGGATCTCGTCATTGATCCTGTTGAGTATATCCGTTTTCAGGCGGTTTACTTCACTCATATTGGTTTTTAGGGCAGTGATCCGTCCGTTGAGATCTTTCTCAAAGTAAACAATTCTGTCATACTGTATATTTCCTGTCTCGATCTGCACATCGATGGAATCGTTAATCAGATCTGAGGTTGCGTTCTTTACCTGTGTTTCCGCAAGGCCTCGGATTGCAACATGGTACTTCTGGCGAAACCCCAACAGTGCCGCAAACACAACAATTAGCAGGAAACATACTCCAAACATTAATTTTCTCAGTCTTCGGCGCATACGATCCCCCCTAGAGAATGGTATGCAGAAAAGAAAATATGATTACAGCCGCTTCATATGCGCAGAGGCAGATTTTGCCATAAGCTTTTTTGTGCCAATATCGTCAAAAGCAATCTCAAGAAGCGCATCTCCAGCCATTTTGATAACAGACAGCACCATACCTTTTCCAAACGCCTTATGCTGCACCATATCTCCCTTGTTCAGTTCCAGCATAGGTGTACTGCCCGTTGGAGCACTGCGATGCAAATAGGGTTTTGGTGCATAGGTGCGGGATTGCTGCGGTGTTTTGTAGCTCTGAGACACAGAATAACCATATCCCGTGCCAGGCATCTGTTGGTAATATCCACCCTTTTTCTCCACAACATCTTCGGGTATCTCTTTAAGAAAACGGGAAGGCAGCGACGCACTGGTTCGTCCATACAGCATTCTTTGCCTTGCGTGTGTTATTGTCAAGCGTTCCTTTGCTCTTGTAATAGCTACATAGCAAAGACGGCGCTCTTCTTCCATTTCTTCCATATCGCCGATGGAACGCATCCCGGGGAACAATCCATCCTCAAAGCCAACCAGGAACAAATTGGGAAATTCCAATCCCTTTGCAGAATGAATTGTCATCATAACCACAGCATCATCGCCCTCATTATAGGTTTCCAGATCAGTATAAAGTGCAATTTCTTCCAGAAACCCGGCGAGCGTCGGTACTTCCGCATTCTGCACATAGGCATTGATGCTGGATTTCAATTCCCGAATGTTCTCCAGGCGGGTCTTGTTCTCTTCAGTAGGCTTGCTTTCCAGCATGTCAACATAACCGGTACGAAACATAACCTCCTCATAAAAGTCCGGCAGCGATAACTCTCCAAGAAGCGCCTCCAGTCCATCGATCATGTGGGCAAACTGTTTTAGCTTCGCCGCTGCTTTCTCAAGTGGCGCATAAGAGCCAGGGTCCGAAACCACACGATAAAGCCCTTGTCCTTCAGCTGCCGCCAGGCGCTCTGCTGTCTCGATGGTTTTTACACCCAAGCCTCTGGGAGGATTGTTGATAATTCTGCGCAGACGCAGATCGTCATTTCGGTTATTGATCACGCACAGGTATGCAAGCATATCTTTGACTTCAGCGCGGTCAAAGAATCGCATACCGCCAATGATCCGGTATGGGATTCCGTTGCGCTTCATAGCAAATTCCAAAGCGTTGGACTGCGCATGTGTCCTGTAGAGGACCGCGTAATCTTTGAAATTAGAACCCTTATATCCACCAATGATCTGTCCCGCAACATAATTGGCCTCTGCGCTCTCATCAGCAGCTTCATAGACGGTGATACGATCACCTTCTCCGTTTGCAGTCCAGAGGCGCTTGCCTTTTCTGCCGATATTGTGAGCAATTACAGAGTTTGCTGCATTCAGAATTGCCTGGGTTGATCTGTAATTCTGCTCCAATCGAATGGTACGGCTGCAACGGTATTGCTTTTCAAAATCAAGAATATTCTCGATGGTTGCGCCCCGGAAACGGTAAATACTCTGGTCATCATCTCCCACCACGCAAATATTCTCATAGCCGCCTGCAAGGATAGAGGTCAGAAGATATTGCATATGGTTGGTATCCTGGTACTCATCCACCAAAACATATCGGAATTTTCGTTGATAATAGCTTCTTACATCTTCGTTCTCCTGCAGCAACCGAACAGTCTTGAAAATGATATCATCAAAATCCAGCGCGTTATTCTCTTTCAGTTTTGACTGGTAGCGCTGATATGCCTTAGCTACATGGAGCAACCGGCTGTCCCCAGCGGTATGAATATGCTCCATCATCTGTTCCGGACCGACCATCTTGTCCTTTTCCCGACTGATAATGCTCAAAACATATTTTGCAGGAAACGTTTTATCATCCAGCCCCATTTCCTTAATGATATCCTTCATCAACCGTTCTGAATCGGAAGTATCGTAGATGGTAAAGCTCCGGGTGTAGCCCAATCGCTCAATATCTCTGCGAAGGATGCGGCAGCAGGCAGAGTGAAACGTCATTGCCCAGACATCCTCGGCAGGCTGCCCCTGAGCAGCAAGACGTTCCTTTAGTTCATTTGCTGCTTTGTTGGTAAATGTTATGGCAATAATATTCCAGGGTTGCACCGGCTCTACGGCACAAAGATAATCCGCACGATGCCGTTGAGCATCCGTCAGTTCTCCGGAAAGCCCCTCCAGAAAGAGAACATCCTTCTCAGTTACTGTATCCGCCACCTCGTTGGTATCGCTTCCTCTGCCAAAACGAAGTAGGTTTACAATCCGGTTAATAAGTACGGTAGTCTTGCCGCTGCCGGCGCCTGCTAAAAGGAGCAACGGTCCTTCTGTACACATCACAGCATCCTGCTGCTTTGCATTCAGACCGGCAAATTGCCCCCTGATATATTGCCTTCTTGCCGCAATAAACCGTCTGATCATTTCTTCGGTCATAATAACACCTGTCTATCTGTAATAATAAGTTATTTTACCGCATTTTGATAAAAAGGTAAAGAGAAAAATGCTAACTTAGCAGTTCTTTTAATTTTAATAGTGCCTTCTTTTCGATCCTGGAAACCTGGACCTGGCTGACTTGCAATACTGTAGAAACTCTTTGCTGTGTCAAACCGTGATAATAACGCAGACGAATTACCATGGACTCCCTCTGGGGAAGTTTTTCAATAGCCTGACGCAGTGAAAAGCACTCTAAAAGAGATTCTTCAGACTGGGTATCCGTCAGAACATTCTCCAGAGTAAATCCGTCTTCCCCGGTCTCCTGCTGCATAGATTCTACGCTGGCTGTGGCAGCCTCTGCTGTAGCAATATCTTCAACAGACAACCCGGTCTGGTTAGCAATCTCCTGGACCGTAGGTTCTCTGCCCATTGCGTGGAGCAAGAGATTGCGTGCTTTCTTTATGGTCGCAGCCCGTTCCTTGATTCCCCTGGACACCTTGACTGCTCCATCATCCCGCAAAAAGCGGCGTATCTCACCGGCAATTTTCGGTACTGCATAAGTGGAGAACTGAGTCCCGTATTCCAAATCAAACCCCTCGATTGCCTTTAGAAATCCAAGGCATCCTAATTGATACAGGTCATCCGGTTCTGCTCCCCGGCCGACAAATCTTCTGACTACCGACCATATCAACCCAGCGTTCTCTACAACAAGCGCCTCGCTTGCCTGGCTGTCCCCAGCCTGCGCCTTGGCAATTAGATCCTCTGTTCTGCTCATTTGCGCCGCTGCAGCTTTCTGCGCATATGTACACAAGTTCCCTTACCCGGTACAGATGTAATAGCGAATGTGGACATGAAGCTTTCCATAATTGTAATTCCCATGCCGCTGCGGTCACTGCCACCGGTTGTGAACATAGGTTGTCTGGCCTTTTCCAGATCCGCTATTCCCACCCCCTTGTCCTTGATTACAATATCCAGTGTGTTGTCTTTTAATATTCGGCAACGCAAGGTAATCATACCAATATCCGAAGGGTATGCATGCACAATACAATTTGTTACTGCCTCTGAGACTGCCGTACGAATATCACCCAATTCATCAAGCGTTGGATCCATTTGCGCCGCAAAGCAGGCCACCGCGCTGCGGGCAAAGGCCTCATTTGCTGATTTGCTGGGAAACTCCAATGTCATGTGATTTTCAAATTTCATAATACTGCCTCCTTTATTTCCACTAATTTATCGATTCCGGACGCCCGAAAAACTTTCATTGGCTGTGATTTCAAACCACTTAAGACCAATTCACCCTGTATCCGGGTCATGCTCCGTAGCGCGTTGATTACAACCGCAATTCCCGATGAATCCATAAACGTTACCTCCTGGAAATCCAATGTACATATTCGGGGTGTATAAGCCTCAATCTTTGCCGCAATGGAATTAATGTAACTTTTTGCGCAGTGATGGTCAATTTCCCCTGTTAATACAACTGTCAGGTGACCATCCTGCAAAAAACTGGTAAATCGCATATTTTTCCTCCTTTCATTGGTACAAAATCAGTATAAATGAGTGTGTGAAGGGTTTGCAGTCGTAATCGGGTATATAAAAAAAGAAAGGAGTGCATTTGCACTCCTTTCCGGGATATTAACTTAAATTGATTTGAGTTTTGCTGCGCTCTGCTCAAGCTGAGCAATCAGATCTCTTGCCTTGGCAGCCTTTTCCCGCTCTGCGTTGACGACCGCTTCCGGTGCGCGGGCTGTGAAATTCTCATTGGAAAGCTTAGCCTCGATACCGGCGAGGTTTTTCTTTGCCTTTTCCAGTTCCTTTTCAATGCGTTCCAGCTCCTTGGACACATCTACCAGCTGACCCATAGGAATATACAGCTTCGCATCCGCAGTGGTGACTGTAACCATACCGTCCAAATTTTCCGGTTCGTGCTCCAACAGGGTTACTGCATCCGCATAGGCCAGGCGCTGCAGGAAGCCCTCACCCTCGGTAAATACCTGGGGCTTGGCGGTCAGAACATACAGTGCTGCCTTCTTGCTGGGGGGAACGTTCATTTCCGCACGGCGGTTACGGATTGCGCGAATCGCATCCATAACAGATTCCATCAGATCACATTCCGTCTTAAATGCCAGATCTTCACTGTACGCAGGCCATTGTGCCACAATCAGCGCATCACCCCCGTGGGGGATAGACTGCCAGATCTCTTCAGTAATGAATGGCATAAAGGGATGCAGCAGCCGCAGAATCTGGTCCAGAACATAGACAAGCACCTGTATAGCGGTCTGCTTCCGGTCTGCATCCTCGGAGTACAGACGGGCCTTGGTCAGCTCAATGTACCAGTCGCAGTAGGTATCCCAGATGAAATCATAAACCTTCTGAACCGCAACACCCAGCTCATACTTCTCCAGATTCTCTGTAACCTCGGCAATCAGGGTGTTCAGCTTGGAAAGCACCCATTTATCCGCGATCTCCAATCTGGAGGTCTCAGGCAATTCGTTCTTTGCGTCCTCGCCCAGGTTCATCATGACATACCGAGAGGCGTTCCACAGCTTATTGGCAAAGTTACGCATCGCCTCGCAGCGCTCCACATAGAAACGCATGTCATTTCCGGGCGAGTTGCCGGTTACCATGTTCATACGCAGCGCATCGCAACCGTACTTCTCGATCATTTCCAGAGGATCAATACCGTTGCCAAGGGATTTAGACATTTTACGGCCCTTATCATCGCGCACAAGGCCGTGGATCAGCACTGTGTGGAAGGGTGTCTTGCCGGTATGCTCACAACCGGAGAAGATCATTCTAGCAACCCAGAAGAAGATAATATCGTAGCCGGTTACCAGAACATCCGTGGGATAAAAGTACGCAAGGTCATCAGTTTTTTCGGGCCAGCCCAGTGTCTCAAAGGGCCACAGTGCAGAAGAGAACCAGGTGTCCAGCACATCCGGATCACGTTCAATTCTGGTGCTTCCGCACTTTTCACACTTACAGGCATCCTCACGGGAAACAGTAATATGGCCGCACTCCTCGCAGGTCCAGGCAGGTATCTGATGACCCCACCAAAGCTGACGGGAGATACACCAATCACGAACGTTTTCCATCCAGTTGAGGTATGTCTTGCTGAACCGATCGGGAACAAACCTGGTTTCTCCGTCCTTAACCACACGGATCGCTTCTTCTGCCAGCGGCTTCATTTTCACGAACCACTGCGCGGAAATAATCGGCTCCACATCGTTGTGGCAGCGGTAACAGGTGCCAACATTGTGTGCGTGGTCGTCGATCTTAACAAGATAGCCCTGCTCCTGTAAATCCGCAACAATCTGCTTACGGGCTTCATAGCGGTCAAGACCCTCATACTTACCGCCAAAGGCATTGACAACACCGTTGTCATCCAACACACGAATGACTTCCAAATTATGCCGCAGACCTACCTCAAAGTCGTTAGGATCATGGGCAGGCGTCATCTTGACGCAGCCGGTGCCAAAGTCCATCTCTGCATAATCATCCGCAACAATGGGAATCTCTTTATTAACAAGCGGCAAAATAACCTTCTTACCCACAATGGCAGTATAGCGTTCATCGTTGGGATTAACACACACGCCGGTATCTCCCAGCATTGTCTCCGGACGTGTGGTGGCAACCACCACTTCACCGCTGCCGTCTGTAAGAGGATAGCGGATATGCCACAGGTAACCGGGCTTATCCACATACTCTACCTCAGCATCAGACAACGCGGTAACACAGTTGGGACACCAGTTGATAATGCGGCTGCCTTTATAAATCAGGCCCTTCTCATAAAGGGATACAAAGACCTCACGGACGGCGTTGGAGCAACCCTCGTCCATAGTAAATCTGGCCCGTTCCCAATCACAGGACGCGCCAAGCTTCTTCTGCTGCTGAACAATTCGGTTGCCGTATTTATGTTTCCAGTCCCACACACGCTCCAGGAACTTCTCGCGCCCGAGGTCGTAACGGGTAAGGCCTTCTTTGCGAAGCTCCTCCTCAACCTTGATCTGCGTAGCAATACCGGCATGATCCACACCGGGAATCCACAGTGCATTGTAGCCCTGCATGCGCTTAAAACGGATCAGGGTGTCCTGCAGCGTGGCATCCATGGCATGACCCATGTGAAGCTGACCGGTAACATTGGGAGGCGGCATAACGATGGTAAAGGGCTTAGCGTCCTTATTCTGTGAAGGACGGAAATAACCGTTGCTTTCCCACATGTCATAAATGCGGTTTTCTACCTGTTGCGGTTCGTAAACCTTGGGCAGTTCCTTAGACATAAAAACACTCCTTTTCGTAAAAAAGCCCCGAGCCAAAGGCTCAGGGCGAAAAATACATTCCGTGGTACCACCTGAATTCCCGAATAATCGGGCACTTAAAACGCTGTAACGGGCTTACCCGGACTTCCCTACTAATTTCAGAAAACCTGCTCAAGGGCGACAATTTACATCCAACATGCGCACTTTCACCAGCTGTACGCTCTCTAATATGTTTACAAATGCAAAAACTCCCCGTCGACGCATTTAATATTGTTAAAAATATCATATTTTCTTATTTCTGTCAACTAAAACATGGGATTTTGATGCCTGATTCTTGACGGATGTGTTACTTTCACATATAATAACACAAATACCTTGATTGTGAGATTTATTTTATGAAGCTATCTTTGGTTGTTCCCTGTTATAATGAGCAGGAAAATATTTCTTTATTCCAGTCAGCAGCAGTTTCCGCTTTCGCAGACTGCGGTTATGATTTCGAGATCGTGTTTGTAGACGATGGCAGTAAAGATGCCACTATGCCCGAATTGAGAAAAGCTTTTGCGGAGCAACGCTGTCCCGTAAAGGTTGTCAGCTTTTCAAGAAACTTTGGTAAAGAAGCTGGAATCTATGCCGGCATGAAACATGCTGACGGTGAGTATATTGCACTAATCGATGCAGACCTGCAGCAGCGGCCGGAAATTGTCCGGGATATGGTAAATATCCTTGATGAGAAACCCGAATACGACATGGTTGCAGCCTACCAGGATCGCCGAGGTGAAGGTAAAATTCTTTCCTTCTTCAAAAAAAGTTTTTACAAGTTAATTAACAGCCTATCTTCTATACAGCTTAAGGCAGATGCCAGCGATTTTCGAACTTTCCGCCGCAGTGTAGCAGAAAGCATATTGGCAATGGGCGAATATCACCGTTTTTCTAAGGGTCTGTTTGCCTGGGTGGGCTATAACACATGCTATATCCCCTATACAGCATGCGATCGGGCAGCCGGTACTACCAAGTGGAATTTCCACAAGCTTCTCAATTATGCAATTGACGGCATTATTGGATTTACAACTACCCCCTTGAGAATTGCGACTGTTCTCGGTTTCTTTTCCGCAGCAGCAGCTTTTATTTATCTGCTGATCGTCATTCTTGAAAAGTTAATCACCGGCATCGACATTCCCGGTTATGCAACGCTGATAGTACTGATCCTGTTTCTTGGCAGCATGCAGCTGTTCTGCATTGGTATTATCGGTGAATATGTGGGCAGGATATTTGAGCAATCCAAGGACCGTCCTGTTTATATTCCCAGAGAGATTCTAGACTATAATAATGAAAAGTAATGCGTAAGAGCCCCTGTTTTCATTAGGCGAAAACAGGGGCGCTTTGATAGACAGAACAGGAGACATTCAGAGAACTTCTTCTGTTTTTATTCAAACATCGGCAGTTACCAGCTTTGCAGCCATCAGCTGCGTTACCGCCGCGCACCGTTTTGCTGCTGCGGCCTCAAAGGTGGGATAATCCATTTGCGCAGAATTGTCCGCTTTATCGGAAATAGCACGGATCACCACAAAGGGTACCCCGTTACGCCACGCCGCATGGGCGATAGCTCCGCCCTCCATCTCTGTGCACAAAGCACCGGTATCCGCAATGATCTTCTGTTTTCTATCTTTACCGCAGACGAACTGGTCTCCGGTAGCCACAGTACCGATCTTTGCATGGCCGGCATGGACCTGTTGAGCCGCATCATAAGCCAACTTGGACAGCTCCGGATCTGCGGGAAACGCCCTCACGGATAGGCCAGGAACTTGACCCACAGGATAGTTCGGGTTCAATTCATGGCAGTCAAAATCATGGTACATCGCCTGGTCGCTGATCACAAAATCGCCAATATCCAATTCCGCGCATAACGAGCCGGCGACACCGGTATTTACCACATGGGTAACCCCAAAGCAATCGCACAGCACCTGCACACACAGGGCAGCATTCACCTTTCCAACACCGCACACCACAACTACCACAGAAAGCTGTCCCAGCTTTCCCTGATAAAAGGTCATCCCCGCCCGTTCTGTTACCGTCATATCTTCCATATTCTGCTTCAGCGTTTCCACCTCCACAGCCATAGCGCCAATAATCCCAAGTTTAATCATAGTTTTCTCCTTCACTCCGGATAAACCAGGCGATCCTGAGTAATATTCTCCAATATTGCGCTGTAGCGTCTGCCCCAGTATTTTGCCATAGGCAAATTCATATCCAGGTAGTTGCCACAATCCCGGGCAGTTGCACCGGGAATCTCTCCTTCAAATGCAGCAATGAATCGGAAACAATTCCGCACCAGCGGAACAACATCCAAGGATTCATAATTCCCCGCCAGCAGCAAATAATAACCGGTCCTGCATCCCATAGGGCCAAAATAGATCACTCTTTCCGCCCATAGAGGATCATTCCGCAAATATGTGGCAGCAAGGTGCTCGATGGTATGCACCTCAGCAGTATTCATTACAGGTTCTTCATTGGGGCTGGTCAGCCGCAGGTCAAAGGTCGTAACCGTCTGGTCTCCAATGCAGTCCTTACGTGATACATATAAGCCTGGTTGCAACCGAATATGGTCAATGGTAAAACTGGAAATCTTTTCCATACTTCTCTCCTTTTTGGTTATAGGCACATAATAACCCAAAAATTCTTTGATTGCAAGAGAATTCATAATGCTTGCTTTTTCTGCCAAAGAAAGCTATAATATATGAAAGAATTTTAGAAAGGCGGAGCTATTATGGATGAACAGCGCAACAACGAATCCCGTCCCGTGAATCCCCGTCGCAGAAAACGCAGCCAGATGCAGATTTTTAAAGAAGTTTATCTGCCTGCGGTTATCGCCTTTACCGCGCTTCTGTTGATATTTATCTTTATTATCGGCTCAATCGTCAGAGCAGTACAACAAAACAAATACGAGGCGCAGGTCAGCAGCGCAATGGCCGAATCTGTAGCCCGGGAGCAGGAACGGTTGGAAAACGAGGTTAACGATCTGATGCAGAAAGCCTCCATGGCAGCCCAATCCTTTAATTACGATGAAGCCATCTCCATTTTGGATTCCTTTAGCGGAGATGCGGCTCAATTTGAAGCACTGGGAGCAAAACGCGCGGAATACGCCGCAGCAAAGGACACTATGGTGCTGTGGAATGATCCCGCACAGGTATTGAACCTGTCCTTCCAGGTTCTGATCGCAGATCCTGTCCGGGCATTTACCAACGAAGCATACGGTACCTCCTACAACCGTAATTTCGTTACTACGGAGGAATTTACAAAGATCCTGCATCAGTTGTATGAGAATGGCTATGTTTTGATCCGTATGTCTGACATTACATCCGGGACACAAGTAAAGGATCTGTACCTTCCCAACGGCAAAAAGCCCCTGATCCTTACCCAGACCAATGTAAATTACAATACCTATATGCTGGACAGCGATGGCGACAAACTGCCGGACAAGGATGGCGCCGGTTTTGCCAGCAAGCTGGTTATTGATGCAAACGGCAATCTGGTGTGTGAATTGGTGAACGCAGACGGTCAGACAGTTACCGGTGCTTACGACCTGGTCCCCATCCTGGATGCATTCATTGAAACCCATCCGGACTTTTCCTACAGGGGTGCAAAGGCAATCCTGGCTGTTACCGGTTATGACGGACTGTTCGGCTACCGCACTAACCCCGGCGCTGATGATTACTTCGGTACTGCATATCATACCGAACAGGTGGACAGCGCTGCACGGATTGCTGCGGCGCTGCGGGAAAGCGGCTATGAAATCGCCTGCTACACCTATGAAAATATCGAATACGGCTTATACACAACCGAGGAGGTCCAGGCGGATCTGAACCGTTGGAGCAGTGAGGTTTCCCCAATTCTTGGGAACGTAAACATGCTTGTGTATGCGCGCAACAGTGACATTGCCGAAAACGCCGCAGGTTATTCCGGTGATAAATATGAGCTGCTGAAAGCCCAGGGCTTTACCCATTATTTAGGATTCTGCACAGACGGAGCGCCCTGGTTCACCGCTACTGCGGATTACGTTCGGCAGGGACGAATCCTGGTATCCGGCGCAAACATGGCGTATCACGCCGATTGGTTTACCGGAATTTTTGATCCCCACAGTGTACTGGACACCAACAGAGGCACGATCCCCGAATAATAAAAGCAACTGCCGACCCACGTGGGTCGGCAGTTGCTTTTATTTCCGCAGTTCGATGATCTGATCGCGCAGCAATGCCGCGTATTCGTACTCCATCATCCTTGCCGCTTCCTTCATTTGTTTTTCCAGTCTGGCGATCTCCTTTTCCTTCTCTGCCTTGGTCATCTTCACGCCGGTTCTTCCCTTGCGTTCTGCCGTTGGAGAAGAAATTTCTATCAAATCTCTGACAGATTTTATAATTGTTTTTGGGATGATACCATGCTCTTTGTTATAGGTGTCCTGTATCTGCCGACGGCGCTTTGTTTCTGCGATGGCTGCTGCCATAGACGGGGTTACGCTGTCAGCATACATAATCACAAGGCCGTCAGCATTTCTCGCGGCGCGGCCTATGGTCTGGATCAGGCTGGTTTCCGACCGCAGAAAGCCTTCCTTATCCGCATCCAGGATGGCAACAAGGCTTACCTCGGGTAAGTCAAGACCTTCCCGCAGAAGGTTAATGCCGATGAGCACATCAAACTTGGCCATACGCAGATCCCGAATGATCTCCATACGCTCCATAGCTCCAATATCCGAGTGCATATAGCGGACGCGGATGCCTGCCTTAAGCAGGTAAGCAGTAAGATCTTCTGCCATTTTCTTCGTCAGCGTGGTTACCAGGACCCGCTCATCCCGCTCTGTCCGCTTATGGATCTCGTTGATAAGATCGTCTATCTGCCCATCAATAGGACGCACCTCAACCACCGGATCCAACAATCCGGTTGGCCGGATTACCTGCTCCACGATCTGACCGGAGCGGGTTTTTTCATACTCACCCGGGGTTGCGGATACATACACGATCTGGTTGAGCTTAGAATCAAACTCATCGAAATTCAGCGGGCGGTTATCATAAGCAGAGGGCAGCCGGAAGCCGTAATTTACCAGCGCGTCCTTTCGGCTTCTGTCTCCTGCGTACATGGCCCTGCACTGGGGCAGAGTTACATGGCTCTCATCCACGATCAAGAGGAAATCATCCGGGAAATAATCCAGCAGCGTTGTGGGCGGCGTACCTGGCTCTCTGCCCTGAATGACACGAGAGTAATTCTCAATACCTGTACAAAAACCAATTTCCGTCAGCATCTCAAGATCATAATTGGTACGCTGGGCGATGCGCTGGGCCTCCAGAAGCTTGTCATGGGCACGAAACCATGCAACCTGTTCATCGCACTCCCGACGGATCTCATTCATAGCACGTTCCAGCTTTTCTCTGGATGCCACATAGTGACTGGCAGGATAGATAGCTACATGATCGATATATCGTTCAACCACACCGGATACCGCATTGATCTCACTGATCCGGTCCACCTCGTCCCCAAAAAACTCCACACGGATGGCTCTACCGGACCAATAAGCTGGGTAGACCTCCAGCGTATCTCCACGTAGGCGGAATTTATTTCTGGAAAAGTCAACATCATTCCTCTCATAACGGATCTCTGTCAGTTTTCTAAGAATATCCTCCAAAGGACGTTCCTGCCCTACGCGCAGAGAGATCACCATACTTTTATAGTCAATAGGGTCTCCCAATCCATACAGACAGCTAACCGACGAAACCACGATCACATCCCGCCGTTCAAACAGCGCGGAGGTAGCGCTATGGCGCAAACGATCGATCTCCTCATTCACTGAGGAATCCTTTTCAATATAGGTGTCAGTATGGGCAATATACGCCTCCGGCTGATAATAATCATAGTAGGATATAAAATACTCAACCGCGTTATTGGGAAAAAACTCTCTGAATTCCGAACAAAGCTGCGCCGCCAAAGTCTTATTATGTGCAAGAACCAATGTAGGTCTGTTGATCTTTTCGATCACAGAGGCCATGGTAAAGGTCTTGCCGGAACCGGTTACGCCCAACAGCGTCTGTTCCCGCAGTCCCCAATCGATTCCCTGGGTAAGTTTCTCGATGGCGCCCGGCTGATCTCCGGAGGGCTTGTATTCTGATACCAACTGAAACCTTTCCATACTTTCACCGCCTTTCTCATATGAGTATCTTCTTTTATCTCCTACGGATCACAGCATCCTGCAGGATCGTATCCATTATGGATCATTTCATCGCGCCTGCCGGAAACTACTTTTTTATTGCTTTCTTTAATCGCTTTTCCCTGGTCGCAGGTCATTTTATGAAATTTTCCGGAACCGGTGTTGAGAATGTATGTATCCTGCTCCGCCAAACCGTTATCAGTCTGATTATTTACAACGGTGCTTTTTCCGGTACTGTAATCAATGTCAACACCCGGCTGATTGTTGTAGACATATACATTAAAGCAGATACCCTCGCCGGCATCTTCGGTAGATCTCGCCTCCAGCTGCACACCTCTTGCCACCAGTTCCCGATCATGGAACACCGGCGTTACCCGATAGAGTACATGATTTCCGGTTTCCTTGATATAGTCCGCCACCATATTCTCAAAGGGGAGCATCCCCTCCACATTCATATAACGAGTTCCGGTGATCAGATTCTTTTCATTGGCATTCTCCCCGGAAAGCTGAAAACCGATCAAATGACAGCGGTTATACAGATTTTGCCCATCCACAAAATCATATTGTACCTGCACCCAACCAGAAGGCTTCACGCTGCTGATACTCTGGCGTTCCTGTTCCGGCATCAGTTCTACACCCAGGCACGCCATCGCATAACCGCATCTCCCCTGGTGATCCAGCGGAGAATAAAATTCATAGGCATCAGAGGTCATGTCCTTATGAGAGAATTCCGGTTCGTTATTATTGATCACCACATAGGGTTCCCCTGAAAACGCCGGTACATTCATCACGCTGTCGCTATATTGCGGGCCCGTATCTACGGCAAAAAACCAAACAAGCAAGGCAATGATCGTACCGATCACAGGCAGCACAACGCGCTTTATTTTACGGTTCATGTTCTGTAAACCTCCTGGGTAATCCGCTCATGGGAGCTGCCCTTGAATTCTTCACTGTAGACCAACAGCATCCCGGAGAGCATCTCAGTGGGAAAGAAAAGATCGCCGGGATAGCATCTGTTCCATCGGTAAATCACCACTTCGCTGCAACGGTGTGTATACGCTGACACATCCAGATTCTCTGCAAAGCAAAAATCATCTTCCCCTGCAATCTGTAAAAAGCACTCATCCACATGAACATTGGCATCCAAATCGGAAAATAACGGTGCAGAATAACCATTGAGGTAAAGTTTATGACCCTGTACCATTCCGGAAATATGAACATATAGCACCTGATCAGAGCTTTGCCGCCGTCCGTTAAAACTCATGCCATTTCTGTCGTCCAGGCATACAATCAGTCTCATACGCCCCCTCCGTTGGGAAGTAAAGGTTTAAACAGTCCCGATTGCACCATAGAGATATAGTCTCCATCTGCCACAACGATGTGATCGGTAAGAATCACATCCACCATACTTAACGCCCGTGCCACATTGTTGGTAGTATGAATATCCTCATGGGAGGGTAACGCGATTCCGCTGGGATGATTATGCGCCAGCACAACGGATGTTGCGTTGGTGGACAGCGCCATGTCCACAATATCCCGGATATGAATGTTGGCGGAGTTGATATTTCCCTCCCCGATTTTTTGGCAGTTGAGCAACATGCACTTTGCGTCCAGGCTAAGTAAATAGATAGTTTCGTAGCGTTCCCCCTCCAGGAACGGCATTAAATACTCTCCACATTCTTCAATGGAATTCAAAAACAACTTTTGGCTGTGGCTGCTGATCTGATACGAACGGCCTGCAGCCTTGACCAGCTTTAAGAATACGGATGCATTATGACCGATACCCTCAACGCTCTGAAGCTCCTTCACTGAAGCATCCATAACCTGCGCCAGGGAACCAAACCGGTCAAGAAGTTTATGCGCTGTTGCATTGGTATCTCTGCGGGGTATGCAATAGAACAAAAGCAGTTCTAAAATCTCGTGTTCACGGAAGCTATCCAGCCCTTCCGACAAGAAGCGCTCTCTCAAGCGCTGCCGATGACCGCTATGAATTGACATATTTTTCACCTCTGCAACAATTTCTCTTGCTATTTATCCGCTGATTCGTTAATATAAGGTTAAAGACATTTGTCGAAAAGTGTCGATGAAAATTCTCCAAATAACTGCACATCCTAAGCAGCAGAAAATCGAGCAACAACAGCTCAATGCTTACTCAAAAGAGGAGGAGCAACCTTTGGAACAAATAACGAACAGCTTTGAGATGCTGGAACATCTCATGTGTCCAGCCTTTATTGTAAAAGATCATACGATAATCCGCACAAACACTGCCGCGCAACAGATGCAAATCTTTACAGACACCTCCATAGATAATTTGCTTGGTGCCGGAAAAGAGGACTACGAGGCTTTTCATCAGGGAAGACTTTGCCTGACACTGTCTATAGAAGGATGTCCGCATCCAGCAACAGTTACCGCATTGGAAGATGGGCACCTGTTTTGCCTGGAATCGGAATTGGAGAAGCCTGAGCTGCAAGCATACGCCCTGGCTGCACAGATTCTGCGGGAACCCCTTTCCAACGCATTGTTAGGGATCGATCAGCTTCTGGCCGCGAAAGACAGCGTAGCAGCAGAGCAAGCAGCCAGAATTAACCGGAATCTCCATCAGATCCTCCGGGCAGTCAGCAACATGTCTGATGCGGCACAATACGCAGACGCAGAAGACAGCCAGATGCAGTCCCAAGACATCATGTGGGTTCTTGATGAAGTATTTCAGAGAGCCACGCCGCTTATATCCCAGGCCGGTCATACTCTGGAATATGCCATACCCAACTGCTCTGTAGCCTGTAATATCAACAGAGAAAAGCTGGAACGCGCTGTACTGAATATGATCTCCAACGCAGCAAAATACGCTCCGCAGAACACCGCTATTCAGATTGCCGTTCGACTCTCTGACACCAGGATCAGCCTTGCGGTAGAAAACGAGCTTTCACCGGATTCTACTCCTGTAGGCAACCTGTTTTCACGGTATCTCCGTCAGCCCGGCATTGAAGACGCCCGCACCGGCATTGGGTTGGGTCTATCCATTGTTAAAAGTGTTGCTGCAATCCACGGCGGTACAGTATTGCTGGAGCAACCGGAAAACAAACTGCGTATCACCATGAGCATCCCCTTGGAAAACACATCCGGAACTGCGCTTCGTTCCCCTGTCAGTCTGCCGGTTCATTATTCCGGTGGCTATATTTCTGAGCTGATTGAGCTTTCCGATTGTCTGCCATTCCACCTGTATGACGGGAAGAAATAATCTAAGCAAACAATCTGCGCCCCGACCTTAATCGGTCGGGGTGTTTTTTTGAAGACAGCGGCTTAAATACTTGCCGGTATAGCTTTTTTCGACCTTTGCCACCTGTTCCGGTGTTCCCTGAGCCAACACATAACCACCCTGGTCGCCACCCTCGGGACCCAGGTCAATAATATAATCCGCTGTTTTGATCACATACAGATTGTGTTCGATCACAAGCACCGTTTTGCCTACGCACACAAGCTTTTGCAGCACCTGAATCAACTTGTGAACATCCGCGCTGTGCAGTCCGGTGGTAGGTTCATCCAGAACATAGATGGTCCTACCTGTGGACACTCTTGCCAGTTCCGTTGCCAACTTCACCCGCTGAGCTTCGCCGCCGGAAAGTGTGGTACTGGACTGTCCCAACTTCACATAGCCAAGGCCTACCTCCACAAGGGTCTGTGCCCTTCTGCGAATCTTAGGCAAATTCTCAAAGAATTCCACTGCCTCCTCTGCGGTCATGTCCAGCACTTGGGAAATATTCTTTCCTTTGTACTGAACTTCAAGGGTTTCCCGGTTATAACGCTGTCCCCTGCAGACTTCACAGGGTACATAGACATCCGCAAGGAAGTGCATTTCAATCTTAACCAGGCCATCACCGTTACAGGCTTCGCACCTGCCGCCTTTCACATTGAACGAAAAGCGTCCGGGACCGTAACCACGGATCTTTGCATCCGCCGTAGAGGCAAAAAGATCCCGAATATCATTAAATAGTCCCGTGTAGGTAGCAGGATTGGAACGGGGTGTGCGGCCAATGGGACTTTGATCGATATCAATGACCTTGTCCAAATGTTCCAGGCCCTGCACACATCGGCAGGCACCGGGGCGGGTGCGGGCGTGATTCAATTTGCTCAAAAGGGTTTTGTTGAGGACCTCCCCCACCAAGCTGGACTTACCGGAACCGGAAACACCGGTTACGCAAGTCAGCGTTCCCAATGGGATGGAAACATCAATATCTTTAAGATTATTTTCCTTTGCGCCCAGAACCTGAAGATACTGACCGTTCCCTTCTCTTCTCCTTGATGGTACAGGGATCTTCTTGAAACCGGAAAGATACTGACCGGTAACAGATTCCTTGCAGGCAACGATTTCATCAATGCCGCCTGCGGCAACAATCCGTCCGCCGTGGCTGCCTGCCCCCGGTCCTACATCTACAATATAATCTGCCGCACGCATAGTATCTTCATCATGCTCTACAACGATCAGCGTATTGCCCAGATCCCGCAGCCGCTTTAGCGTCATGAGCAGTTTATCGTTATCCCGCTGATGCAGGCCGATAGACGGCTCGTCCAGGATATACAGAACCCCCATGAGGGAAGATCCGATCTGGGTAGCCAGACGGATCCGCTGGCTCTCTCCTCCGGAGAGCGTAGCAGCTGCTCTGGACAAGGTCAAATACTGCAGACCCACATCCACAAGGAAACGCAGTCTTTCCCGGATCTCCCTGACAATCTGTTCGGCAATCATCGCCATATTGCCTTCCAGCGTCAGATTATCAATAAATTCCAGCTCCTCACGGATGCTCATGCAGCAGAAATCCATAATGCCGATGCCGCCAACAGTTACCGCTCTGGCAATATCCGAAAGCCGTTCACCGTGACACTGGGGACAGGGCGCGGTGGCCATGCACTCTTCCAGCTCTTTCCGGGCAGCATCCGACTGGGTCTCCCGGAAACGGCGGCTGATATTGTTTAATATACCTTCAAAGGGCTGCTCCAGCACGCCCATTCCGTTGCCCCTGTTATAGGTCATCCGCAGTTTTTCACCTTTTGTGCCGTACAGGATCACGTCCATAGCCTCCGGTGAAAGATCCCTCACCGGTGTTGTCAAAGAAAAATGATACTTTTGGGACAACGCCTCAAAGTACATCCGAAAAATGGAATCGGTCCTTGCACTGCTCCAGCCGGAGGCCTGGATAGCGCCGTCAAAGATGGATTTTGTTTTATCAGGGATCACCAGATCCTCATCGGCTACTAACTGGAAGCCAAGGCCTGTACACGCGGGGCAGGCACCTGCCGGGTTATTAAAGGAGAACATACGGGGTTCCAGTTCTGTCATGCTGATCCCGCAGTCCTCACAAGCATAGTTCTGGGAAAAACTGATCTGCTCATTGGTTGCAGGTAACTCAATGGTAACCAGACCGCCGGAATGGGAACAGGCCGTTTCCACAGAATCCGTGATCCGGCGGTGCTGACCCTCCCGGATCACCAATCGGTCAACCACCAGTTCAATGATGTGTTTTTTATTTTTCTCGCAAGGGATCTGCTCATTTAGATCATAGAGAATCCCATCCACGCGAACCCGGACAAATCCGGACTTCCGTGCATCCTCAAAAACCTTTGCATGTTCACCCTTCTTTTCCCGGACAACAGGGGATAGAACGATAAACTTTGTCCCCTCATCCATGGCTTCGATTCTATCAACGATCTGGTCAATGGTCTGGCGAGCGATCTCCTTGCCGCATCTGGGACAGTGAGGCACGCCTATTCTGGCCCACAGCAGACGCAGATAATCGTAAATTTCCGTAACCGTACCTACTGTAGAGCGAGGGTTTTTTGAAGTGGTTTTCTGGTCAATAGAAATTGCTGGAGAAAGGCCGTCGATAGAATCCACATCCGGCTTATCCATTTGTCCAAGAAACTGTCTTGCATAGGAACTTAGGCTTTCCACATATCTGCGCTGGCCTTCGGCATAGATCGTGTCAAAGGCCAGGCTGGACTTTCCGGAACCGGAAAGTCCGGTGAACACCACAAGCTTATCTCTGGGAATGGTAACATCCACATTTTTCAGATTGTTTTCTCTGGCACCCTTGATAATGATTTTATCGTTCATAAACCGCTCCCGCTGACAAAATTATTCATAATATTATACCACACCGTCTAACGTTGTACAAGTATTTTTTCCATCACAATCATGTTTCCACTCATATTTCGAGAGACACTGCAGATCACAAAGCATCCCTAGTCGGGTTGCCGGAAGTTTCCCGGAATTTTCTTGTATTTTTGTTATCTTTTTCCCCAGTTCGGTGTTGCAATTTTCTGCCAAGTAGTGCTATAATAGGTGCAGTATGGTCTGTAGAACTCTGCAGGCAGATAAAGAAGATTAAAGTGAGGTATTCCAAAGATGATTGCGTATGGTGATAACATTAAGATTTTCTGTGGCAATTCCAACCCTTCCTTTGCAGAAACAGTCTGCAAGGAGTTGGGTCTGACTCTGGGTAATGGTGAGGTCAAAACCTTTGCCGACGGCGAAGTTTCCGTTTCTCTGAACGAAACTGTCCGTGGTGCGGATGTTTTTCTGATCCAGTCCACCTGCAAGCCCGTCAACAACCATCTCATGGAGCTGTTGGTCATGATTGACGCATGCCGTCGGGCATCTGCCGGCCGAATCACTGCTGTTATCCCCTACTTTGGTTACGCACGCCAGGACCGTAAGACCAAGAGACGTGATCGCATCTCTGACAAGCTGATGGCAAACATTCTGACCACCGCCGGTGCTGACCGTGTGCTGACCATGGATCTGCACGCATCTCAGATCCAGGGTTTCTTCGACATTCCCGTGGACCATCTGCTGGGCAACCCCACTTTTGTGAAGTACTATCTTGAAAAATTCCCCGAGGATAAGTTCGACCACAACGATTTCGTCGTCGTCTCCCCCGACGTGGGTTCTGTGGCACGGGCTCGTGCATTTGCTGCTAAGGTTCACATGGGTCTGGCTATCGTTGACAAGCGCCGTCAGAAAGCAAATGAATGCGAAGTCATGAACGTGATCGGTGATGTTAAGGGTAAGACCTGTATTCTCTTTGTCGACATGGTCGGTACCGCAGGCTCTCTGTGCAACGCCGCCAACGCTCTGGTGGAGGTAGGCGGCGCGAAGGAAGTTTACGCCTGCGCCACCCACGGTGTTCTGTCCGGCCCTGCTTTTGAGCGCATCAGCGCCAGCGCAATCAAGGAGCTGGTTGTCCACAACACCATTCCCGTCCCTGCTGACTGCCCCTGCGATAAGATCAAGCAACTGGATGTAGCTCCTATATTCGCCCGTGCCATTGCGCATATCCACGGCGGTACATCCATCGCGGACCTTTTCTAAGCTGTGTTTGGTAGGAAAAACGATAACTGGCTGATTGTCGGCCTGGGAAATCCCGGTAAGGAATATGACGGTACCAGGCACAACTGTGGATTCCGTGCCATTGATCTGCTGGCTGAAGAACTGAACTGTAAAATCGACAGAGCTAAGTTTCAAGGACTTTACGGACAAACAGTAGTGAATGGCAAAAAGCTTTATCTTTTAAAGCCACAGACCTATATGAATTTATCCGGAAGATCTGTTTTACAGCTTTCCGCATATTTCAGCATCCCGCCCCAGCGGATTATCGTCCTGTTCGATGACATCTCCCTGGCGCCCGGCAGGCTGCGTGTGCGAGCGGATGGCTCTGCCGGCGGTCATAATGGTATTAAGTCCATCATCAATGAGCTTGGCAGCCAGGATTTTCCCCGCGTAAAGATCGGTGTCGGCGCAAAACCGGAACCGGAACGGGATCTGGCAGACTGGGTGCTTTCCCGATTTTCCACTACGGAAGAAAAGGCGCTTGCCTCCGCTTTGAAGAACGCCGGGGAAGCTGCTCTTTGGATCATAGAAAAAGGCATCCCGGAGACCGCAAACCGGTTTAACGGAAAGTAACTCGCATATACTGTTTTTATCACGGAAAGGGGGATATATTCCCCCTTTCCGCATTCCTGCGTGGAGCAAAATTTCTTGTGAGGTTATCGTATGGATAAATTACTGTCATTCTTGAAGACCATACCGGAGTACGGCATATTGCTGGATGCCATTACTAACAATGAAGCCGCAGCCGTAACCGGCATTGGACAAATCAATCGCAGCCATATTATAGCCTGCCTGCGCAAGGATCTCTCACGGCCTATCGTCCTGATCTGTCAGGACGACCTTTCCGCAAAGCGCCTTCAGGAGGAGCTACAGGCTTTTTTGGGCGAGCAGGCCGCTGTTCTGCCCAGCAGAGAATTGACCCTCTACGACAGCGCTGTGGTCTCCAGAGGTTGGGAGCAAAAGCGCCTGCGCCAGCTATATGATCTACTCCTGTGCAAGACAAAGCTGCAGATTCTCTCCTGGGATGCGCTTTCACAGCGCACTATGCCCCCATCGGTTCTCAACGCCGCAGCCTTCACGCTTGAAATTGGCACCACCTATGCCATTGATGAATTGCTGGAGAAACTGTCCAACTCCGGCTACAGCCGTTGCTCCATGGTAGAAGGCCCGGGGCAATTTGCCGTCCGTGGCGGTATCCTGGATATTTACTCCCCCGCCGCCGATCTCCCCTTCCGGGCGGAATTCTTTGGAGACGAACTTGACGCGATCGGATATTTCGATCCGGATACCCAGCGCCGTACCGAAAATGCAGACCGTGTAGTGGTTCTGCCTGTTGGTGAATCCCAGCCCATGCTGCACCCCGGTGGGAAAGATGGCCTTTGTGCGGATCTGAAGGGCATGATTGCCCGCCAGCAACGGCGTAAAACACCCAATGAGGCGCTGATAGACACATTAACAAAAGATCTGGAAAAATACGAACACGGCTTGCAGAACCCCGCTTCTGACCGCTATATGGCACTGATTTATCCGGATTATTCTACGGCTGCAGACTACATTCCTCAAGATGCCGTCGTTATTCTTTGTGATCAGGGCAATCTGCACCGCGCAGCAAAGACCCGCACGGAAGAGATGGGTATGCAACTGGATAATCTTCTGCAAAGCGGTATTTTGGCCGGTGAGCTATGCGACTATGCCAGCCAGTGGGAGGATTTTACCCACACACTACAGGGAAAAACCGTTGTTTATCTGGATGCCTTCTCCGGAACGGCCTATCCGGAGGACTGTCCCCCAAAACATTTGCTGCCAATGATTGCTAAGCAGCTTCCAAGCTACGGCGGCAGCATGGATACTGCTGCAACTGACCTTGCCCATTATCAAAAAATGGAGTTTGCCTCCCTGGTGCTTTGTGGTTCCCGGCGACGGGCTGAACTGCTGCAGGAGATGCTCAACGACAGAGGTTTATCCGCTTTTATTTGTATTCCCCTGACAACAATGCCCCAGCCGGGACAGATCCTGCTGGCAGAAGGCTCTCTCCCCTTTGGTATGGAATATCCCGGTGGGAAACTTGCTGTGCTTACAGAAGGTCAGCTGATTACCAGAGCCGAGCCCAAGCGCAAGGCAAAGAAAACCGCAACAAACCGTCAAAAGCTGAACTCTTTTACCGATCTTTCCCCCGGCGATCTGGTTGTTCACGAAAACTACGGTATTGGCCGATTCGTCGCCATGGAACAGATCAAAATTGACGGAGCGATCAAGGATTATGTAAAAATTGCTTATCAGGGCTCTGATACCCTGTTTGTTCCCGCCACCCAACTGGATATGGTCAGTAAATATATCGGTGGTGGCGGTGAGGATGCCAATGTACGGCTGAATAAGATCGGTACAGATGCTTGGCAAAAAACGAAAACCAAAGCAAGAAAAGCCGCCAAGGATATGGCTGCGGAACTAATTCAGCTTTATGCCACCCGGAAACGCCAGGAAGGCTTTGCATTTGCTGCGGATTCCCCCTGGCAGAAGGAATTCGAGGACAACTTCCCCTACCCGGAAACCGACGACCAGCTTCGCTGCATCAGCGAGATCAAGGCAGATATGGAAGCGCCTATCCCTATGGACCGTCTTCTCTGCGGTGATGTTGGTTTTGGTAAAACTGAGGTAGCGCTGCGAGCCGTAATGAAGGCTGTCATGGACGGCAAGCAGGTGGCCATCCTGGTACCCACCACCGTCCTTGCCCAACAGCATTATCAAACCGCCGTTTCCCGATTTCGGGGTTTCCCCGTCAATATTGATGTGTTGAGTCGATTCCGTACACCCACCCAACAAAAAAAGACGCTGCAAAAACTCCAGACAGGACTTGTGGACATTGTGATCGGCACACACAAGCTGCTGCAAAAAAGTGTGCAATTTAAAGATCTGGGACTTTTGGTTGTTGACGAGGAGCAGCGTTTCGGTGTCAGCCACAAGGAACGACTGAAAGAACTTTCTAAGGGTGTAGATGTGCTGACGCTTTCCGCCACCCCCATCCCCAGAACACTGAACATGGCATTATCCGGCATCCGTGATATGTCCACTATTGAAGAGCCACCCTCTGATCGGTATCCGGTACAGACCTTTGTGATGGAGCATAATAATGCCATTATTGACGATGCTATTCGCAAGGAGATCGAGCGCGGCGGACAGGTCTATTATCTGCATAATCGGGTAGAGACCATAGATCAATGTGCTTCTGCGCTAAAGAAACGGATCCCCGGTCTTTCCGTTGCAGTTGCCCACGGAAAAATGGGCGAGGATGCCCTAGGTGATGTAATGCATGCTGTTGCAGACGGAGATGTGCAGGTGCTTGTTTGCACCACCATCATCGAAACCGGTCTGGATATTCCCAACGTCAACACATTGATTATTGAAAATGCTGACCGGTTTGGCCTAAGCCAGCTCCACCAGCTTCGTGGCCGTGTGGGTCGCTCCACCCGCCATGCATACGCCTACCTTACCTTCCGTCCCGACAAAAACCTTACGGAGATTGCCGAAAAACGACTGACCGCCATTCGGGATTTTGCGGAATTTGGCTCCGGCTTTAAAATTGCCATGCGGGATCTGGAGATTCGCGGTGCCGGCAATCTGCTGGGTGCAGAGCAATCAGGGCACATGATGTCCGTGGGTTACGATATGTATTTGAAGCTGCTGGACGAAGCAGTTCTGGAAGAGCGTGGCGCACAGCCCAAAGAGCCGGATTGCACTGCGGATTTGAATGTTACTGCCAATGTGGATAAGGAATATGTATCCAGGGGCGAAGAACGAATGGATCTTTACCGCCGTATGGCTGCCATCCGGGATCAGGCAGACGCAGACGACCTCTTGGACGAGATCATCGATCGCTACGGTGATCCCCCCAGGGGTGTGCTGAACCTCTTTGATATTGCACTGCTGCGCGCAAACGCCCGTAAGGCATCTATCCAGGACATCCGCCAAAAGGCGGGAGATGTACTGTTCACTCTGCACAATCTGAATTTGGAAGCCATCAGCGCCTTGTGTGCGGAGGCTGAATACAAAAACCGTGTCCAGTTTATTGCATCTGCCAAACAGCCCACACTTCGGCTGAAACTGGCTTCCGGCGTTGACAGTTTGAAGCAGTCCAAGATCTTCATTGAGCATCTGCGTAAATATCTGTAACTTGCAATTACACCGAAATGTGTTACAATATAGCTAGAAAAGATAGAAGGAGGAATACTCCATGAGCAGAAATGACAACGGCAGATACCGAAAAAGGAACGATGCCGATGAATTGGAGCATGCCTACCGTGGTATGGCCGGCGGCAGACAGCGCAAGAAAAAGAAGCAAAATAGCAACCGCGACGCCGCCATCATCGCTTCTTGCATCGCATTGGTTGCCATTGGTATTGGTATTGCTGCCGGTTGGATTTATTTTGACAAAGCACAAATGAATGGTGTTATTCTTCATAACATTACCGTAGCAGGCGTGGATGTAGGCGGTATGACCCAGGCCCAGGCCGTTGAAGCAGTAAAAGCAAACAGCGTTGCCTACCGCACTACCCCCATGGTGATAACAGTTTTGGACAGCACAGCCCAGATCCCTGTGGAATATGTAGGGCAGTTGGATGTGCGCGGTGCAGTAAAAGCTGCCTACAAATTCGGTAACAGCGGCTCCCAACAAGAGCGGGAGAAACAGCAGCAAATTGCCCGGGACGAGGGCTATGTGGTAGATCTGACTCCCTACCTTGGACTTAATACTGAAGGCATTAAACAGATACTGTCAGGGCTTGGCGGCGACTACAGCAGCACCCTCACCCAATCCACCTATGAGGTTACCGGCACTTACCCGGAGCAAAAACTGGTGGTTACACTGGGCGTTCCTGAGTATGGACTGGATCTGAATGCGCTGTATCAGGACGTTTTGGATGCGTACAGCAGCTTCACCTTTTCTGTTACGGGCGAATGCGGTATGATTGAGCCCACCCCTGTTGATCTGGAAACGATTCTTAACCAGTATTATATTGCGCCGGTTGACGCCACATTCGATTCCAAGACCTTTGAGATTATTGATGGCAAGGACGGTTACGGATTTGACCTGGAAACAGCCAAGGAAAAGCTGAAGCAGTCCGAATACGGAACCACCGTTGAGATCCCCTTTGGTGCCATCTCCCCCAAGATTACCGCCAAGGAACTGTCCACTACCCTGTATAAAGATCAGCTTTCCACCTACACGGCAGCATCTTCCAGTGATCCGGACCGGGACACGAATCTACGCCTTGCATGCGAGTCCATTAACGGCATGATCCTGATGCCCGGGGATGTGTTCTCCTATAACGAAGCCCTGGGTGAGCGTACTACCGCAAAGGGCTACCGACGGGGCCGTTCTTACGCCGGCAACGAGACTGTTGAGACCGTGGGCGGCGGTATTTGCCAGGTTTCCTCCACGCTGTATTATTGTGCTTTGATCGCGGATCTGGAAATCCTGCTCCGGGAAAACCACGGTTTCGCAACCTCCTACATGCCACTTGGCATGGATGCTACCGTCAGCTGGGGCTCTCTGGATTTCCGGTTTAAGAACAATACCAACTACCCCATCCGCATTGAAGCCTCTGCCTCCGGCGGCAATACCACAGTAACTTTGGTAGGCACTGATGATAGGGATTACTATGTAAAGATGGAATACGAGACCCTCAGCACTTATGACTATGCTATCTCTTACAAAACAATGGCAGCAAACAACGCTGAAGGTTACAAGGACGGAGATTATATCACCGAACCATATACCGGCTACGATGTAAAGACCTATCGTTGCAAATACAGCAAAGCAAACGACGAATTGCTTATGCGGAACTTTGAGGACGAATCCCAATACCGCAGCCGGGACGGTGTAGTCTGCAAGATTGAAGGCGGATCCCAGTCCGGCAGTAGTTTCTCCGGTGTGGACCTCCCCGGCATTGGCGGCGGTGTAATCACCGACGGTCCCGGCGCACTTCCCCCGGAATAAACAAATGCAGCAGATAACCAATGGTTATCTGCTGCTTAACTTTATCCAATGGGTTTGACCTCCAAATGATAATCTACCGTCCCAACTGTGCTTTGTTCGATCTCAATGCCGTACACAAGGTCGATCATGCCGCCCTGTTCATCCAGCATTACCAAAATACGTTGGGCGCACACTGTGATCATTAGCGCACCGAATTCCATTTGGTACAAAGAGGTATGATTAACACCCTCCTGAAAAACCATCTGGGAACGCAGTTTTCCGGTTCTTGTTAACAGCACCTGACCCGGTTCTACACGAAAGGTAGTGGTTACCCCCGCAAGGCCGGTAAGCTCCGTTTCTTCATAACAAATCTCCCAACCACCGTCGGTATACTCCATTGTACCCTCAGTTACCAGTTCTATCACATCCGGTTTCTGGTCCATATACGCCTGCCGACCACAGACGGACAGCATTACCCGTTGCTTCATTTGAACGCCTCCAAAGCCAACCGCACCAGTTGATCGATCAGTTGTTCATAAGGTACACCGCTGGCAGAAAACAGCTTGGGATACATAGAAATCGACGTAAACCCGGGTAGCGTGTTGATCTCATTGAAAACAATCCGCTCGTCTTCATAGGTTACGAAAAAATCCACACGGCTCAATCCCTGGCAACCGACCGCTTTATAAGCCTTTACCGCAAGCTCACGGACCTGCTCCGCAACCCTTTCGCTGATCCGGGCCGGAATATAAGCCACAGAGGTGTCCGTTACATACTTTGCTTCATAGTCGTAGAATTCTGCGCCAGAATCGATTTCGCCGCATACAGACGCAACCGGTGTCTCATTGCCCATCACAGCAACTTCCACCTCTCTGCCGTGGATAAATTCTTCTACAAGGATCTTTTCATCATACTGACCGGCACAAAGCAAAGCAGCCGTCAGGGACGCTCTGTCCGCTGCCTTGGAAACTCCCACGGAAGAACCCGTTCCTGCGGGCTTGACAAATACAGGGTAATTAAACTTACCCTCCACAGTTTCCACAATCGCATCCATCCGCTCCGCAAGCTCGCTGCTTCTGGCAAGAAGCCACTTAGCCTGGGGAATTTTTGCATCATCCATGACCAATTTGGTCAATGTCTTATCCATAGCAACAGCAGATTCCGCAACATGAGAACCCACATAAGGAATTCCCGCAAGCTGCAGAAGTCCCTGCATTGCACCGTCTTCTCCGTTTTCACCGTGGAGGACAGGAAATACCACATCGACCATTTCCCGTACTGCGCAGTCATTCTCGAAAACCAACAATCCCTGTCCACGGATAGGAGAAATTGTTGCCTTGCGATTATCGGGATGAGATTCCCATGTCCCATCAGGAAGCATGGCATAGTCCTTTCCGCCAAAAAGAATCCAGTCACCGCTCTTTGTAATACCAACAGGATAAATATTGTATTTATCCGTATTCATATTGCTGAGGACTGATTCAGCAGAGCGCAAGGAGACCTCATGCTCCGGGCTGATGCCGCCAAACAAAACACATACATTCAATTTACGCATACAAACGCTCCAATGTATCGGGGTCTTCCCCACTTATTTCCCTAAAAGTGCCTCTCCTGCACGATAAATATCGCCTGCTCCCACAGTCAATATTACATCGCCCTCTTGCGCAATCTGACTGAGTGTTCGGGTAACTTCCGGCAAAGTCTCACAGAACAAAGCGCCGGGGATCTCGGCAGCCAGGTCCTTTGAAGAAACCCCAACGGTATTCTGTTCGCGGGCTGCATATATCTCTGCCAGGACCACCTGATCCGCTCTCTTAAGTTCCCTCACAAAATCCCGGAACAAAGCCTTTGTTCTTGTGTAGGTATGGGGCTGGAAAGCAACGATCATACGCCTATATTCCATGGATCGCATAGCCTCAATGGTAGCCGCTAGCTCATCCGGATGATGCGCATAATCATCATACACATCCGCTCCGTTGTATTTTCCCTTGTACTGCATCCGTCGTTCAGCACCGGTAAAGGTTGCAAGTCCCGCCGCAACCGCTTCACCGGGCACGCCCAGTAGCCAAACCGTACCGGCTGCAGCCAGGGCATTCAGCGCATTATGCCTGCCCAACACCTTAAGATCCAAATGGCAGTAAAACTGCCCATCACACAGTACATCAAAATGCCGCCAATCCGGACAGATATTGCCTGCGGTTACCCGATTGCCGGGATTTAATCCATAGCTGATATATTCCATTCCCTGCAACGTCTCCCGTACATGAGGATCATCTCCGTTGGCAAGAATGCCGCCTGTGGACAGTTTCGCAAATTCCCGGAAAGATTTCTCCACATCCTGAAGATCCTTAAAATAATCCAGATGGTCTGCCTCAATATTCAAAATAACTGCAAGGGTAGGAAAGAAATTCAAGAATGAATCACAGTATTCACAACTTTCAAGAACGATAGTATCTCCCCTGCCTACCCTGTGTCCCGCACGCAGCAAGGGCAAGTACCCACCAATCATAATGGTAGGGTCAACTTCCGCTTCCATAAGGATATGGGTTACCATAGATGTGGTGGTTGTCTTACCATGGGTGCCGGAAATACACACTGCGTTTTTGTATGCCTGCATGATTACTCCCCAGGCCTGGGCGCGCTCAAACATAGGAATTCCCTTGCTCCGGGCTGCCGCGATTTCCGGGTTGTCATTATGGGCCGCAGCGGTACGGATCACACAATCGGCACCCTCCACATTTGTCTCGGAATGCCCAATAGACACCTGGATTCCCTTGGCAATCAGTTCGTCGGTTGATACCGAGGAATTCATGTCAGAACCGGTAACCAGCAGACCCATATCTTTCAGCACAAGTCCCAATGGCCGCATAGAAACACCACCGATGCCAACAAGGTGTACATGCTTACCCGGTACAAGATACTTCTTCAGTTCTTCACTTCGATTGACCATAAGAGCTACCCCTTAGAAGTTAATTACAATACAACTTTAACATTATATAATACATTTCTATCATTTACAACTGTCATTTTCCCCAAAGAACAGATCCTCCCTTTGGAAAGTCGGCGATTTATAAACAGTTTTCTCTCAAATGTCCCAAATCATATTCATATATTTATGAATAATATGCACACTCATGCAGACTTGCAATCCCCTGCGCCACAAATAACCGTTGTTTTGCACATAATTTATTTGTTTCAACCTATTGACGATGAATATTATGCGTGGTATAATCCATACATCCTGTATTTTCAATAATTAAAAGGAGAGTGTTTATTATGAAAAAGATCATTGCAATGATTCTGGCTCTGGTCATGGTTACCGCTCTGGCAGCCTGCGATCCCGCTACCGAGCCCGAAAACAACAACGCTACCCCCACCGGAACTACTGGCGAAGGCATGGTCGATGCCACCGATGATGCCGCTGCTGCTTTCACCACCCTGGAAGAGGGCAAGCTGATCATGTCCACCAACGCCGAGTTTCCCCCCTACGAGATGACCGACGATGATGGCAGCTACATCGGCATCGATGTGGAGATTGCAACCGCTATCGCCCAGGAGCTGGGCCTGGAGTTGGAGATCATGGACGTTGACTTCGACGCTGCTCTGCTGGCTGTCCAGGAGAACAAGTCCGATATCGTTATGGCAGGCGTAACCGTTGACGAGGACCGGAAGCTGGTCATGAACTTCACCGATTCCTACGCCACCGGCAAGCAGGTTATCATTGTTAAGGAAAATTCTGACGTTACCAACGACAATCTGGGTGAGAAGATGATCGGCACCCAGCGCGCCACCACCGGCAACATCTACGCCAGCGACGATTACGGTGACGATCATGTTACCGCTTATGACAATGGCGCTACCGCTGTTCAGGCGCTGATTAACGGTCAGGTCGACTGCGTTATCATCGACAATGCTCCTGCTCAGGAGTATGTAAAGGCTAACCCCGGTCTGAAGATCCTGGAAACTGAGTATGTTATGGAAGAGTACGCCATTGGTGTAGGCAAGACCAACACCGCTCTGGTGGAGGCCATTAACGAGGCCCTGAAGACTCTGACCGACAACGGCACTGTGCAGACCATTCTGGATAAGTACATTTCCGCTGAGTAATTTAAATGTGTAAAAAGGGTGGCACATTACGCGCCGCCCTTTTTAACTGTAGAGAGGTTTTCCTGTGGCTGAATATTATGCATTATGGAAAGGCCTGATGATTGCCGGTGAAAAGCTCACCTTCTGGCAGGAGTTTTTTGTAAAATTCTATCAGGCATTTATTGAAAAGAATCGCTGGCTGCAATATTTGGAAGGTGTAGGCACTACCCTGCTAGTTACCGCAATGGCGTTGGCCATCGGTGTTGTACTGGGCATTTTGGTTGCGGTCATCCGTACTGCCCACGACCAACAGCGGCCCGGCAAGCACAATCCCCTGCTCGGCGTTGCCAATGCAGTATGTAAAGTCTATGTTACCGTGATCCGCGGCACACCCATGATGGTACAAATGCTTATCATGGGCATGGTTATTTTTTCCAGAAGCCGTGATTTTACCACTGTTGGAGCACTGACCCTGGGTATCAATTCCGGCGCTTATGTGGCTGAAATCATCCGTGGCGGTCTGATGTCCCTGGATCCGGGACAGGCTGAGGCCGGCAGAAGTCTTGGCCTGAACTATGTGGATACCATGCGGTTTATCGTTATCCCTCAGGCATTTAAGGCGATCCTGCCTTCCCTGGGCAACGAATTTATCGTTCTTTTGAAGGACACCTCCCTGATCACCGTAATTGGCGGGAAGGAGCTTCTGGACGCCGCACAGGGCATTTATGGGCGCACATACGAGCAGATGTTCCCGCTGATTGGCATTGCTCTGATCTATCTGTGCCTTGTTATGATCTTTAGCTGGCTGCAAGGTCTGCTTGAAAGGAGGCTACGTCAAAGTGATCGACGTTAAAAATCTTTCAAAATCTTTTGGCAGCCACCGGGTTCTGGATAACATTACCGAGCACATCTGCCCCGGTGAAAAGGTAGTTATTATCGGGCCCTCCGGCTCCGGTAAATCCACCTTTCTTCGGTGTTTGAACCAGATGGAAACGCCTTCTTTCGGTGTAATTACCTTTGACGGCGTAGATATGACCAGCCCCAAGACCAACATTGATCTGGTGCGTCGCAAAATGGGTATGGTGTTTCAGCATTTCAACCTGTTCCCCAATATGAACATCCGCAGGAACATCACCCTTGCCCCTGTTCGCACCGGACTTATGAAGCAGGATGAGGCTGACAAGCTTGCCATGCAGCTTCTACGCCGTGTGGGTCTGGAGGAAAAAGCAAATGCTTACCCCAGCCAGCTCTCCGGCGGTCAAAAGCAGCGTATCGCTATTGTCCGTGCGCTGGCAATGAACCCCAAGCTCATGCTGTTTGATGAACCTACATCAGCTCTTGACCCAGAAATGGTTGGCGAGGTTCTGGAGGTTATGAAGGAACTGGCAGACGAGGGCATGACCATGGTGGTTGTAACCCACGAGATGGGCTTTGCCCGTGAGGTGGGCAACCGGGTTCTGTTTATGGACGAAGGCAAAATCGTGGAGCAAGGAACTCCCGAGGAGATCTTTAACCATCCCAAGCACCCCAGGCTCCAGGAGTTCCTTTCCAAAGTTTTATAAGTTAAGAGCCTTCTGCTTTTCAGAAGGCTCTTAGTCCGTTAAGCCCCCCTGAATTGGCTTCAAGGGGGCTTAACGTTAGTTTTCTATATATTCCGCATCCTCATAGTAAGCGGAGAAGTCAAGCTTGACCCAAATCCGCGTATCCACCCGGACACGATCACCCAAGACCATGGGATCAGTATTCTTTTCCCATTTTTCCGCGCCGCAGAGGAGCCAATCGCCTTCCATAACCAGAATTCTGAGAATACCCGGATACTCTTGACTGTCTACTTCAAATATACAATGCTCTCCACCAGGCAAATCCATAGCATAAAGGGTTTCACCAGATACAAAGTACAACCGCTGACCTACCAATTTCCAGGTAGCATAAGACGAAACCATGTCCTCCAACACCTCGATAGTTTCGTCCCGGTGGCGATATGCAATGTTATACACAGGGATTTCTCCGCCCTCAATCACCTGCAAAAATATTCTGCCAGCGGAATATTCAAAGCCTCCGATGAATGGATCCCAGGTCGTAATGGGATCAGCAGTGGTTTCCACTGCCGCACTTTCCACGCCCCCAGGCTCAGCCACAGTACAACCGGAGAACAGCAGACAAATAATTAATGCAAGTAATATGTATCTTTTCATTTTAATCCTCCTTGCTTATTTCAGGTTTTCCTTCGCGGTGTTGATTGAGGAAATAAGCATTCTTCGAATAGCTCCGCAATCGTGTAGGACGCCCTTGGCAACTTCTTCAGAAATTATTCCCGATTTCTTCGAAATCTCAATCCAGTTATCAATACCGCAAACTCTGTAGACATATCCGCAAGTTTATTCTCATCCATTTTCATCACCTCAGGTTATAGTATATAATGAAATCCTCGCTCACGCAAGGATGAAATCTGCTGCGCAGATGAAATCCAAGCCAATGGCTTGGATGAAATTTAATCCACCCTTCCGCCGTTGAGGCCGATTTCATCCCCGCAGGGGATTTCATCATCGAAGATGATTTCATCCACCTGACAGGGTGGATTTAGCTGAAAAAAGCCCTCTTTTGTCTTAGACAAAAGAGAGCTTTTTCTGGAGCGGGTGACGAGGCTCGAACTCGCTACCTCCACCTTGGCAAGGTGGCGCTCTACCAGATGAGCTACACCCGCGGAACAAGTGGTATTATAGCAGAATTTTAGGATAAGTCAAGCCTTTTTACAAAAATAATTTAATTTGTTTCATAGGAAGTATGGTCCCACACATATCCGGCCATTTCGCTGTCCGTAAACATACAGAATTGACCGTCCTGGCTGCATTGCAGAAGGTCCACATGGTAGTAGACACGCCGAAGCCGAACCAAATTCCAAACCCAGGGTTCTCCGTTTTTCGTACCGGAAACCACCTTGCAATCCAACTCCGCATTGCGGCACATGGCAGCATAAACATTGGCGAACGAACGGCTGTCGCCTACGCCCTGCAAAAGCAAACTGTATGTAGGCGTTATGGAGGTCTCTATTTTATAATCATAGCGTTCCATCAAGAAGGAATATAACTGCGAATAAATATCACTGACCTGGGTAGCGCCCTTAACGTACAGTTCCGCAGAAGTAAACACAGGCTCTACCCGTTCGCGCATATTGCGCAGCACTTCCCTGCTGGTCTGATATGTAAACTGAAGCTCTACGATCCGTTCATCCCCCTGCTCGGGATAGACACCTACCCGGACTTCCGGTATCTCCATAATAACAGATGGGTTATTGTAGGCATAATCCTGTACCAGCTGGACAAAATCCACCGGCTCAAACCGTCTGACCATCATTACAACTGATGTTTCAAAGTTGTCAAGGACCGCAGCTATGACAGAGGCTGCCTCATTAACAGAGTTTGTCTGCTTGATCCGCAGCAGCTCCGCTCTGGGATGGTAGTAACCGATCTGAAACGCCACAACCGTTTCATCCCTGTTTACAGTCAGATCGTAAGAAATATCCTCTACCGCATATGCGCAGACCGGATCGTTCCTTTGCAAATATTGGATGCATGTATCCATGTAGTATTTAGCCGTTTCTCCATTTATAGCAGGAACGGCCATTATTCCGTTGGTTGCACCCGCACCGATTTTCTCTTTTAAGGTATTACGCATATCGATATAGGTGGAGGTGCTTACTAATTCGTCTTTGGTCTGGATGTTCTGTTGTAAATGGGGCGTAACAGATACGCGTGTGCCATCCATCCAGAGACCGCAGCCGCTTAGGACCACAGACACCAAGACCGTGAAGACTGCTATTTTGACCTGCCGTTTCATGCTCTTTCAACTCCATTCAAAGAGAATCTTTGGAATAACGGGAGAAGCCATCCCCCAACACCTGATGGGCCTCCTGTACAATAATAAACGCATTGGGGTCTACATCTACCACAAGCTGCTTCAGTTCCGCAAGCTGCTGCCGTTTAACAGCGGTAAGGACGACCTTCGTTTCCCGATGTTTGTAAGCACCTTCTCCGTAGAGAAAAGTAACGCCCCGGGAGAGGTCTTCCCAGATCCGGGAAGCCACAGCATCGCTATGCTCTGTAATGATCAGAGCCACTCTGGAATAGTCAAATCGGTAGACCACCGCATCGATCACCCGGCCTGCAACAAAGATTGCCACACCACTATAGAGGGCTCTCTCCACATTCTGAAAGGCAATACCCGTAATCGCAACTACCACAAGATCAAAGCAGGTGCTGATGGTTCCGATAGGCATATTGGGCCACTTTTGTTTCAGCAACCGGACAATAATATCCGAACCGCCTGTGGAGCCGCCGCCGGCAAAAACAATTCCCATGCCAACACCGCACAGTGTTCCACCATAAAGGGCAGCAATCAACGGCTCTGTTTCCGGTTTCGGCAACGCCGCCAGAAGGTCAATGGAAATTGCGCTCATAAGCATTCCCACAAGGGAATATACAAAGAATCGCCTGCCAATCCGGACACCGGCTATGGCAAACAGCGGAAGGTTTGCAATAGCTGTAATCGTACCCACAGTGCCAATCCTTGTCAGATGGACCAACACCATGGAAAGTCCGGAAATGCCACCTGCATTCATTCCGTTGGGTTCAAGAAATAAATTGAATCCCAAGCCAAAGAGCAAACAGCCTACAGCCGTTTTCAGGATATAGGTTATGAACTGCAGGCGGTTTTTCATAGTTTACTCCTTCACACATCAAAGCTGATCTGTTTTTCCGCAGAATCCTCTTCCTTCAGTAACGCTCCCGCGGTGGGAATCGATCTGCAGCGGTAGCGGCTGATATTGGTAATTCCGCTATCCTCCAACAGCACAGCCCTGTCAAGGGCAGACTTCTTCTTCAGGCTCATTACCGACACACCGATGGTATTTCGGGTGGTTTTTGGCAACAGCAACGCTGTGGAGATCACCGCAGCTCTGCCGTCGGTGGAATACAGCGCCACCTGTGCGTCCGTATCCAAAGCCATTGCCGCCTTAAGGGGGTTCTTATCGGAAAATGCGCCGGTAAGTCTGCGGCGATTGGTCTTGGTCTCGTAAGCGGAAAGAGGTACTTTTGCCACCTTGCCGTTTTCAAAGAAGAAAAGAACAAAGCCCTTATAATCCCCGGGCAAAATCACGTAACGAACCGTTTCCTGGGGATCCATCCCCAGTTTCTGGGGCAGATAATCACCCAACAGGGATGCCTTAGAATCCTCAAATTCGCTAAGCCGGGACTTGTAGCACTGACACTGATCGGTAAACACAAGGATTTCTGCTTTATTATTAGTTTCCCTGGAAAATGCCAGACTATCCCCTTCCTTAAATTTTTGCTCACCGGACATGCGCAGGCTCTGGGCGGTGATCTTTTTCAGGTAGCCACCCTTGGACACGAACAGTGTAACCGGATAATCCGGAGTGTCATCCACTTCCTCCTCGGCAGAATTCTGCTGCGCATTATAGATGATCTCCGTTTTACGGGTCTGACCGTATTTTTCCGCAACTTCCTTCAATTCACCGACAATCACATTCTTCAGCTTGCGTTGGTTGTTCAATACATCCTTGAGCTGCGCAATCTCCTGTTCCAGAGCATCCACAGCCTTGATCTGTTTAAGAATGTATTCCTTGTTGATATTCCGCAGTCTGATCTCCGCCACATAATTAGCCTGGACTTCATCAATACCAAAGCCAATCATTAAATTGGGGATAACCTCACTCTCCATCTCCGTTTCCCGGATAATGGCGATTGCCTTGTCAATGTCCAAAAGGATTCGCTCTAAGCCCTTAAGCAGGTGCAGACGATCTTCTTTCTTCTGAATCTGGAAGTAAATGCGGCGCCGAACACACTCGGTACGCCATGCAGTCCACTCCTCCAGGATTTCGCCAACGCCCATAACTCTGGGCATACCGGCGATCAAAATGTTGAAGTTACAGGGGAAGCTGTCCTGCAAGGGGGTCAGGCGGAACAGCTTCTGCATCAGCTTTTCCGGATCTACGCCGCGCTTCAGATCAATGGCAAGCTTCAGACCGCTCAGGTCTGTTTCATCACGCATATCGTTAATCTCTTTGATTTTGCCTGCTTTGATCAACTCCGCCACCTTATCGATAATCACTTCGCTGGTGGTGGAATAGGGAATCTCGTAGATCTCGATTACATTGTCTTTCTTCTCATAGCGCCACTTTGCTCGGAGCTTGAAGCTGCCTCGGCCTGTGGAATAGATCTCACGGGTGGTTGCTTCGTCAAATAAAAGCTCCGCGCCGGTGGAAAAATCCGGTCCGGGCAGGGTCTCCAGTATGTCATGGTCCGGGTTATTCATCAAGGCAATGGTGGTTTCGCAAATTTCCTTTAAGTTAAAGGAACATATATTGCTTGCCATACCAACGGCAATACCCTGGTTGGCAGAAACCAGCACATTGGGGAATGTGGTGGGCAGCAATGTGGGCTCTTTCCGGGTGGCATCGTAGTTATCCACCATATCCACCGTGTCGGAATCGATATCCCGGAACAACTCATCGCAAATAGGTTCCAGCTTCGCTTCGGTGTAACGGGAGGCAGCATACGCCATATCCCGGGAATAGACCTTATCAAAGTTACCCTTTGATGCTACAAAGGGGTGCAGCAGGGTTTCGTTGCCCCGTGCAAGACGGACCATAGTCTCGTAAATCGCCGCGTCGCCGTGAGGGTTCAGCTGCATCGTCTGTCCAACGATGTTAGCAGATTTCGTCAGCTTACCCTTCAGAAGGCCCATTTTGTACATGGTGTACAGCAGCTTTCTGTGGGAAGGCTTAAAACCGTCGATTTCCGGAATCGCGCGGGAAACAATAACGGACATGGCATAGGGCATATAGTTGATCTCCAGGGTCTCGGAGATCGCCTGTTCTGTGGTAGAACCAACAAGGCCCACCACATGGCTGGTGTCGATCTTATTGGCTTCCACCTGTTGTTCTTTTTTCTTTCGTGCCATAACGAACCTCTCTTAGGAAATGTCCGCCAAATCCAGATACTTGGCGCCGTTTTCCGCAATAAAATTCTTTCTTTCGTTAAGACTGTCACCCAACAGAACATCAAAATAGTGGGCAGTCCGCTCTGCGTCCTCGGGCATGACCTTAATCAGCCGGCGGGTATCGGGATTCATGGTGGTCATTGCCATCATCATCGGATCGTTTTCACCAAGGCCCTTGGAGCGCTGAATGCTGTCGGGCTTTTTCCCTTCCAGGTCCTCCCGAAGGATCTTTGCCTTTTCCATCTCGTTATAGGCAAACCAGGTCTTGCCCTTATAGGTAATCTCAAACAGCGGAGATTCCGCAATATACACATACCCGTCCCGGATCAGCGTGGGACACAGTCTGTAAAGCATAGTCAAAATCAGCGTGCGGATCTGAAAGCCGTCCACATCCGCATCGGTACAGATAACCACCTTATTCCATCGAAGATTGTCGATATCAAAGGACGACAATTCTTTTGCCTTCTTGCCCTGGATCTCCACACCGCAGCCCAGGACCTTCATCAAGTCCGTAATGATGGGCGAAGCGAAGATTTTGGTATAGTCCGCCTTCAGACAGTTCAGAATCTTACCGCGAACAGGCATGATGCCCTGGAACTCTGCGTTCCGGGACTGCTTGACGCTGCCCAATGCGGAATCTCCCTCCACGATATACAGCTCCCGGACATTCACATCCTTGCTGCGGCAATCCACAAATTTTTGCACACGGTTGGCAATGTCAACCTTGGCGTTCAGGTTTTTCTTAATATTACTGCGGGTCTTTTCCGCGCTTTCCCGGGCGCGCTTGTTGATAAGGATCTGCTCTGCCGCCCGGTCTGCTTCCTGCTTATTCTCCAGAAACCACACCTGCAGCTTTTCTTTAAAGAAAGCTGCCATTGCTTCCTGGGTAAATTTGGAATTTACAGACTTCTTCGTCTGGTTTTCAAAGCAGCCAATAGTGGAGAAGCAGTTGGTAACGATCACAAGGCTGTCCTGAACATCCTGGTAGATGATCTTATTCTCGGTTTTATTATATTTATTGTTATCTCTGAGATACTTATCAAAAGCCGCCACGAAACCAGAACGCACCGCCCGGTCGGGGCTGCCACCATACTCCAGCCAGGAGGAGTTGTGGTAATACTCCACATGGCTCATCTGTTTACTAAAGCAGAAAGAAGCGGTAATCTTCAGCTTCATTTCCGGACGGTTTTCCGCGTCACGACCCTTTCGCTCCGCTTCCCAGAACACAGGCATGGTAAAGGCGTTATCGCCGGTTATTTCTTCAACATACTGCTTGATGCCGTCGGCATAGCAGAATTCTTCCTCTTCAAACTTCTTACCCACCTGGTTGCGAAATTTGAAGGTGATTCCCTTATTGACCACTGCCTGGCGGCGCAGCACATCCCGGTAATATTCCACAGGGATGTTTATATCCGTAAACACCTGTCTGTCCGGCCGCCAATGGAACACGGAACCGGTCTTACGCCCTCTATCGGTTGGCTCTTTTTTCAAACCGCCTTTATTTCTACCCTTTTCAAAGTGCAGGTCATACCGGAATCCGTCTCTGCGCACTGTGGCATCAAAAAACTCAGAAGCGTACTGAGTGGCACAGGAACCCAGGCCGTTCAGACCCAGGGAGTACTCATAGTTTTCGCCATTTTCCCCGTACTTACCGCCGGCATACATTTCACAGAACACCAGCTCCCAGTTATAGCGCTTTTCTTTTTCGTTATAATCCACGGGACAGCCCCGGCCAAAGTCCTCCACCTCAACACTAAGGTCCTCATATCTGGTCACGATAATGGTATCACCGTAACCCTCACGGGCCTCGTCGATGGCATTGGAGAGGATCTCAAACACCGCATGCTTGCAGCCTTCCAAGTCATCAGAGCCGAAAATAACAGCGGGGCGCTTACGAACGCGCTCCTCCCCTTTGAGCATGGAGATACTGGAATTTCCGTATTGTTCCTGTTTCTTAATTGCCATAATATTACCTGCCAAACATATCCATAGTTTATCCAGCATATTATACCCATTTTGTGTTACAAAGTCAAGGCAAACCACAATATATAGAAAAACCGCCATCCGTAGATGGCGGTCACGGTTATAGTTTGTGCATTATGGGTTTTCTATTCCGGAAGGTATACACACAGCCAAACATTTCCTGCACCAGACGGCAGGCATCCACGCAGTATCTTCCTACATGCTTCGCTTCGTGGGCATCAGAGCCTACGGTAACGATCTTTCCCCCTAATTCCTTAAACCGGCGTAAATACCCCACATCAGGAAGGAATGCGCCGCAGGCGGATATGCCGCTGGTATTAAGCTCCAGCCCCTTTTCCTTCTGGACCAGGGCTTTCAGGATCTCGTCCACAATTTCCCTGTGGACATCGTACGGAACGGGACGCTTTATGGGGTTGCCCCAGGCTTTTGCGATATATGTAAGGTGTCCCAAGACATCGAAGTCGTCATGGGCATTTACGCAGGCAAGGGTCTGCTCCAGGTACAGCCGTTCTGCTTGCTCCACCGTTTTCCCTTGCCAGAATTCCTCGTAGTATATATCCAGATTTTCCACAAAGTGGATGGAACCAATAACAAAGTCGAAAGGTCTGCGCCGCAGATCTTTTTGAAGCTGCTCCCGATTGTCGGGCATCATGCCAAACTCCATCCCCCTGCCAATGGTGATGGATGGATGGGACAGATGATCGTAAGCATCATTGTAAGCCTTAGTATCAAAGGCAATATCCAGGTCCTTGCCAAGAGGGTCATAGTCCAGGTGATCTGTAAAACAGATCTCCGTAAGCCCCATTTTCTCCGCAGCGCAGAGCATCTGCTGGGCTGTGGATTGCCCGTCAAAGGACACATCTGTATGCAAATGGCTGTCAATCATAGTCTATCTCCTCCCAGAACTGCCGAAAAGCCGTCGGCAGCGCTGCCTCTTTCCGCACCTGTTCCGCTGTTAACCAGGTAAAACCGCCTTCTGCGATCTCTACATCGGCGTAATAGCAACGCATCTCCCATTGGATATGGGTAAAAATGTGCTTGCGTTCCAACTGTACATGGATCTGCTTTGGGTTTAGTCCCTTTTTGCTGATCCATGTCAGGGCACTCTCCAAAGGCAGTTTTTCCGGCACATTGGGAAACTGCCACAACCCAGCAAGCAAACCTCTTGCCGATCGTTTTTCCAGGGCATAGCGATCTGCACAGCGAAGAACAAATACCGTTTTTTCCTCCACACGCCGTTCCCGTTTCGGCTGCTTCACGGGAAGCTGCTCCGCTGTTCCTCTTTTATGACCTCGGCAAAAGCCCTTGCAGGGGCAGCGATCACAGTCCGGTTTCCGGTTAGGGCCGCAAACAGTAGCACCCAACTCCATCAATGCCTGGGTAAATGCACCTGTATCAGACGGGTATACGACGCGCAACGCATTTCGCACTTGCTTTTTGTATGCAGGAAGACCGATGGGCGTTGGATCATCGGTCAGTCTGGATACCACCCTCAAAACATTTCCGTCCACAGCAGGCGTCGGCAGCCCAAAGGCAATGGAGCAAATGGCACCTGCGGTATATTCCCCTATACCGGGAAGCGCAATAATCTGCGCGTATTCCCCGGGAAATATGCCGTTATGAAACTCTACAATCCGCTGCGCGGCCTTTTTCAAATTCCGGACACGGGAGTAATAGCCCAGTCCCTCCCACAGCTTATGGAGCAGCTCATCGTCTGCCTCTGCCAAATCCTTAATGGTTGGACAAGCATCCAAAAATCGCTGATAGTATCCCTTGACCGCCTCCACACGGGTCTGCTGCAGCATGATCTCAGAAAGCCAGATATGGTAAGGTTCCCTGTCCTTGCGCCAGGGCAGATCCCGTTTGTTCTTCTCGTACCAGTCAAGCAGTGCCCCAGGGAGAAGAAAAAATATATTCTGTTCTTCCACAAAGCACCGCCCCCTTTAGTTGGAATTCTACAATATCCCTGGCTTTTTTGTCAAGGCATGGTGTGATTTTCCGTTTTCTACGGTCAAATAAACTTTTTACACTTTTTTGAAAAAAGGACTTGCATTTTATGTTGGGGTGTGCTATTATATGCAAGCGCTTAAGCAATGCGCCTATGCGCCGGTAGCTCAGTTGGATAGAGTGACTGGCTACGAACCAGTAGGTCAGGGGTTCGAGTCCCTTCCGGCGTACCATTAAACCAGATACCCTTTCGGGTGTCTGGTTTTTTGTTTTTTATGCAGAAGGGATTCGAACCTTT
>JAZOMH010000052.1:0-2901 GCA_045653785.1 Faecousia sp.
CTTACGCTCCATAACGGACTCGAAGTCGGGCTGCATAGCCTTGCCGGCAACATCCACGGTGTAGGAAAGGGAGATCTTGGAGCCAACCTCGATCTGGTCGATCTCGGGGCCGATAACGGTGATCTTGTGATCCTCCACCTCGGCAGCCTCCTTGGTCTGGACCAGCTCGAAGCAGTCCACGCGGGAGCCGTCCACTTCCACCTGCATATCGCCGCGGCGGATGATTTCGCCTTCGAAAGCGGTAGCGTAGGAAACGGGGATGTCGATTTTGGTGATCTTCAGCTTAATGTCCCGGGCCTCCAGAGAGGTGGCGTTCCACTTGGAGGTGTCCAGCTGCTGGATCAGGCTCTTGGGAACACGGAACATATTCTCGGTTTCGTTGGAAACAACGGGGAAGCCCAGGCAGATAGCGCCGGCACCGTAGGAGACGATCTCATCGCTCAGGGGCTTGTATGCGTTAACGAAGGCGCGGATACGCTCCATGGTGTAAGCGTACAGAGCCTTGGTGTCGCCGGGGGTGATGTTACCGAAGATCAGCGCAGCACGCAGAGCAACGGAAACGATATGGATAACAGACTGCATCTCGTAGCCCAGGGGCACAACACGCACGCCTTCGCCCAGCTTCATGCCGGCCTCATGGCAATGCTTGATGGCGTCGCCGGTCAGGGACACCAGGATGCCCTGGTTCTGGTAGGACTTAGCCAGCTCAACAGTCTCGGCGGGATCCTCAGCGCCGCCGATAATAACGGCAACACCGGGGATGTCATAAGTAACCAGCGGCACGCCCAGGTTACGGACGAATGCGTCGGTCAGGAAGCCCATCTCCGGCTCTGCGTAAGGCTCAGCGCCGTGCAGGTACTTCAGCGCTTCCAGGAACTCTGCGCACAGAGCGGAAGCGATACCGCTGTCAAACGCATCCTGCAGGCGGGGGTTGCGGGTCATCATGGGCTTAATGTCCTCAGCCATAGCGGTCTTCATTTCACCCAGATTGTTGATCTTCTTGCCGGTGATACTGTAGTAACAGGGCAGGTTGTAAGCGGTGTTGGGGAAAGCGACAGCTTCAGCCTCGCCGTACTGGGCGATGGCTGCGTCGATGGCAGCAACAGTACGCTCATAGTTGTAGTCGTTACCGCCGAAAACTCTATCAAAAAGTGTCAACTTCGTATCCTCCTTATATAATGATTATTCACGATCCAAAATTTCTTTGATCTTCCGAATTTCTTCGATTGCCTTGGGGCTGAAATCGTAGGGCGATTTTCCCTGTCTGTCCGCATCGATGATATCCGGGTTGTAGTGGATAAATCCCAGAAGATCTTCTGCGGGAATCGCGCTGCGGATGAATTCCTCATCGCTTTCGTCGCGGATCTTGTTGGCTACCACACGGACCTGCTTCACACCCAGATCGGATGCAAGGCGTTTGACGTTGCGGTATGTCTGGACGCTGCGGGCGCCGGGTTCAATGACCACGATGAACTGGTCCATATTGGCCGCCGTACCTCTGCCCAGGTGTTCAAGACCCGCTTCCATATCCATGATGACCACATCGTTTTTCCGGTAGGTCATGGCGGACAGGATGGATTTGAGCATCACGTGCTCGGGGCAGACACAGCCGCTGCCGCCCACATCCACGGTGCCCATCACCAAAAGCTTCACGCCGTTGATCTCCTTACTGAAGGTGTCGGGAATGTCCGAAACCTGGGGATTCAGCTTAAAAAACTTATTGGCGGCGTTAGCACCGGTGCGCTCCTCAACCAGAGTACGCATTTTGGAGATGGGGACGATCTGGTCTACTTCCTCCTGGGAAAGACCCAGGGCAAGGCCCAGATTGGCATCGGGGTCCACGTCGGCGGCCAGGACAGTGCGTCCTTCGTCGGCATAGAGCCGGGCCAGGGTGGAGGACAGGGTGGTTTTACCCACACCGCCCTTGCCGGTAATCGCTACTTTCATTTCAGAAATTCCTTATTACTAGAGTCGATCAGCGAGAGATTTTTCGTCGGGTCGTTCGATCAGAGTCGAAGACATACTTTGTGTATTTCAAAGCTCCATATCGGGCGAGCCGGGCAAAAAAGATCCGCCGAAATCAGATACCCAGGGCCGCGCGCTTGGCCTCGATGCAAGCGATCATCTTGTCGCCCAGAGCATCGATGTCAGTATCCACGACGAACTTAGCCTCAACCCACTTGTTGATGCCGTCTTCGCCCTGGAGCAGCTCGGTAACTTCGGTAGAGCCCTTGGAGTAGGGATCAACGCCCAGGAAGGTTTCGATACCGGTAGCCACAACGTAGTTACCGATGGAAACAGCCTTCTCGGACATCCACTCGGGAGCGCAGCCCACAACGGGAACCTGGGAAATGTTGATGCCCCAGTCCTTGGCGATGTCAGAAGCCAGGATCATCATACGGGAAATATCCACGCAGGAACCCATGTGCAGAACAGGAGGAATATTTGCCAGTTCACAAACACGCTTCAGACCTGCGCCGCAGTACTCCCGTGCCTGTACGGGATCCATCAGACCTGCCTTAGCAGCAGCCTGAGCGGAACAGCCGGTGGTGATAACGATAATATCGTTCTCCAGCATCTTCTTCATCAGACCGATGTGAGCGGTGTCGGGACGGACCTTGGGGTTGTTACAGCCGACCATAGCCACAGCGCCGCGAAGAACGCCGGAGTGGACACACTCGATCAGAGGCTTGGTGGTGCCGAACTCGTCCAGCTGGGAGTTGGCGACGGTATCCAGGACCTTCTTAATGGCTTCCACAGAGTAACCCACGCGGGCCTTCTGCTTCTGGTCGGGGATATGTACCAATTCGGGCTTACGGTTCTTGAAGTTCTCAATTGCCATCTTCACGATGTTCTTTGCGCTTTCACCGGCAGTCTCAGCAGAGAACTGGATGAACTCGG
>JAZOMH010000053.1:0-4595 GCA_045653785.1 Faecousia sp.
GCAAATCGAGAGCGAAGACCTCTTTGGTATGCTGGATGAACTGGGCATTGATAATACAGTTTCTCCCAAGCAGGTCGTGGCGAGCCGCATCATCAGCTATGCCCGTGCTCTTGCGAACACCCGTGGCAGTAATGTTCTGACACTGTATCAACTTGTTAACAATCAGGTGGAAGCGCTGGAGTTTGCCGCAAAGCAGCAGGCACCCATCTATGACAAACCGCTGAAAGATTTGACCATCAAAAAGAACAGTCTGATCGCCTGCATCATCCGCAATAACGAAGTAATGATCCCCAACGGCAATTCCCAGATTAAGTTGGGTGACCATGTTGTGGTAGTCACGACCCACAAGAATTTTGATGATCTGACTGATGTGTTTGCGTAACCAGAGGTAACCTTATGAATTACAAAAAACTGGGTAAGATCCTGGGTAAGATCATGATCCTGGAGGGCATTTTAATGCTAGCCCCTCTTGCGGTCTCCTTTATCTACAAAGAATCTTTCATACATATCTTTGCGTTTTTAATTCCGATTATTGCAGTGTCGGTTATCGGGTTCTTGCTGCAGATCCCGAAGCCGGAACGGGGTAATCTCTATCAGAAAGAGGGCTTTGCACTGACCGCACTGGTGTGGATCGTGATGACCCTGTTCGGGGCCATCCCTTTTGTGATCAATGGAGATATCCCCAACTATATTGATGCCTGTTTTGAGATCATGTCCGGTTTTACAACCACCGGCTCCAGCGTGATCACAGACATTACCGCAGTATCCCATTCCACGCTCTTCTGGCGCAGTTTCTCCCACTGGATTGGCGGCATGGGCATTCTGGTATTTGTGCTGATCTTCATTCCGGAAAGTGATGACGGTTCCTCCATGCACCTGCTCCGGGCGGAAAGTCCTGGCCCTCAGGTGGGTAAGCTGGTATCCAAAATGAAAGTCTCATCCGGAATTCTGTATCTGATCTATCTGGGCATGACCGTGCTGGAAGTCATTATCCTGATGCTCGACGAGCCGATTCCGGGCTATGAGAGTGAGCAGTTCTTCTTCAGTTTGCTTGCTACCTTCGGCTGCGCCGGTACCGGTGGTTTTGGCTTTATTCCGGGAAGTATGGAGATGTTCCATCCGTTTTCCCAGTATGTGATGTCCATCTTCTTGCTCCTTTTTGGCTGTAATTTCAGCCTATATTATCTGTTGCTCATCGGTAAGTGGCGAGATGTGCTGCGGAGTGAGGAATTCAAGAGTTATTTTGCCATCATTGCCGGTGCTGTGGCTATGGTATTCATCAGTCTGATCTGGCGGTTTGAGTCTTTCCCGCAGGTATACACCACCGAGGAAGCCTTCCGACATTCGCTGTTCCAGGTAGCATCCCTTATGACAACAGCGGGCTACACCACAACCGACTACCATGTATGGCCCATGCTTGCCACTACATCTCTGGTGCTTGTGATGTTTATTGGTGCAATGGCAGGCTCTACAGCAGGCGGCATCAAGGTATCGAGAATCGTCATCGCGCTGAAGGGTGCCTATATCAATGTCAGAAAGCTGATCAGCCCCCGCTATGTTCCCAAGGCGAAATTTGAAGGAAAGACGCTGGATGGCAAAACCATTAACGATGTGTTTGCTTTCATTACCCTGTACTTCTTTATCTTCCTGGCAGCGCTGTTTCTTTTGGCCTTTGACCCTGTCAACGGACAAATTATCACCATTGTATCGGATGCCGGAACCTACACGGTGGAGCATGGGTTCTTCAGTAATTTCTCTGCTGTGCTGACCTGTATCTCCAATGTGGGACCCGCATTCGAAGCAGTGGGGCCATATTCAAGCTTTGCGGGATATAATGGGTTTTCCACAATTATCCTGACTTTTACCATGATGCTAGGCAGATTGGAGATCCTTCCGGTGCTCATCCTGTTCAACAGAAGAACATGGACAAAGGTCTGATTCAAGAGCTGTACTGATGAAGTTTGTCCTGGATTTGAAATGATGGACGATTTGTGATATAGTATCGGAAAAAGGAGGTGCGCAAATGAAAGAACATATTTTGGTGGGCTTATCCTCTGCGCCCTCCAATGCCAGGATTATCCGAACCGCCGCCACCATGGCATCGGCATTCGGATGCAATTTTACTGCTTTGTTTGTCAGAACACCAAATCACGAGGCTATGTCCGATGCAGACAAGGAGCGGCTGCGTTCCAACACCAAACTGGCAGAAGAACTGGGTGCCACCGTTGAGACAGTGTTCGGCGACGATATTTCCTATCAAATTGCGGAGTATGCCCGGCTTTCCGGGGTGACGAAAATCGTGGTGGGCAGAAGTGCTGCCACTCGGAAACACCCCTGGAGCAAACCCTCGTTGACTGAAAAGCTCACCGCCATTGCTCCTAATTTGGATATCCATATCATCCCGGATGCCAGTGTGGATGGTTCTTATCATCCCCGAAAAGCACAGCATAAGCTGGATATAAGAGCTCTAATTCGGGATCTGGTCATCACGTTGGGCATTCTGATTCTGGCCACTCTGGTATGCTACGGATTTGCACAGTTGGGCTTCACGGAGGTCAATATTATTACCGTGTACCTTTTGAGTGTGCTGCTGACCTCAATCATCACAAGCTCACGAAGCAGTTATGTGCTGTCTGCTGTTGGAAGTGTACTGGTCTTTAATTATATCTTTATAACACCCTACTTTTCCTTTGACTTTTACGCACAGGGTTTTCCTGTAACAGTTTTTATTTTGCTGATTGCCGCCTTAATAGTGGGTACTATAACTGACCGGATGAAAAACCATACCCGGCAGTCCACTCAGGCAGCATACCGCACAAACCTGCTGCTGGAAACTAACCAGCTTTTGCAGAAAGCGGTGACGGAAGAGGACATCTTCCAGGCAGCCAGAACCCAGGTATCCAAGCTGCTGAACCGGGGTGCCACAGTCATGCCCGGTGTTATTGCCAACACGAAAGCGGACAAGCTGCAATATCCCATCAAGGTTCAGACCAGGGTTTATGGCACCGTTGTGATCGAGGGAGCCGAGCCACTGGAAGCCTTTGAAAACAGCGTGCTGCTGTCTATTCTGGGTGAATGTGCGCTGGCTCTGGAAAACAGCAGAAACGCACAGGAGAAGGAAGAAGCCAAGCTCCAGGCGGAAAACGAAAAGCTGAGAGCCAATCTTCTGCGCTCCATTTCCCACGATCTGCGTACACCGCTCACTGCCATATCCGGCAATGCCAGTATTCTTCTCTCCAATAGTGAGAGTCTGGATGCAGAAAGCCGAAAGCAGATGTACGGCGATATTTACGATGATTCCGCATGGCTCCATAATCTGGTGGAAAATCTCCTTGCGGTCACTAAAATCGAAGAGGGCCGCATGGAGCTGAAAATGCAGCCCCAATTGGTTGAGGAAATTGTCTCCGAAGCTCTGCAGCATATCAGCCGCAAAAAGGAAGATCATACCATCACGGCAGCTCATGAAGACGATCTGCTTCTTGCCAAATGTGATGCAAAACTCATTGTCCAGGTGATCATCAATCTGGTGGACAATGCCATTAAGTATACTCCAGTGGGCTCCCATATCGCTGTCACGACCAAGAAAGAGAACGGCATGGCAGTCATCTCCGTTGCTGACAACGGAAACGGTATTGCGGATTCTGAAAAAGGAAATGTATTCCAGATGTTCTACACCGGAAGTTCCTCCGTCTCTGACAGCCGAAGAAGTCTTGGCCTGGGTCTGAGCCTGTGCAAGTCCATTGTGGATGCTCACGGCGGTGAGATCACTGTTTCCGACAACCAACCCAGCGGCACGATCTTTACATTTACCATTCCTACCGGGGAGGTAGAAGTCCATGAATAAGCCTTTGATATTGGTGGTTGAAGATGATTCCACTGTTCGAAATCTCATTACCACCACCTTGAAATCCAACGACTACCGCTACATAAGCGCCCCTAACGGCGAATCTGCCATTTCAAACGCATCTTCTCAGCAGCCGGATATCGTTTTGCTGGATCTTGGTCTGCCGGATATGGATGGTGTGGATATCATCAAGCGCATCCGCTCCTGGTCACAGATCCCCATCATCGTCATTAGCGCCCGGAGCGAGGATGCTGACAAAATCGCCGCGCTGGATGCCGGTGCGGACGATTATCTGACTAAGCCTTTCTCCGTTGCCGAGCTTCTTGCACGGCTTCGCGTCACCCAGCGCCGTTTGGCTGCGTTGGGCAACACAAACGCAGAGTCTGTATTCCGTAACGGCAAACTGACCATCGACTACGGCGCAGGCTGTGCCTATCTGGGTGATACTCAGTTAAAGCTGACCCCCACCGAGTATAAGCTAGTGTGCTTGCTTTCCAAAGATGTTGGCAAGGTGCTGACCCATACGTATCTAACAGATAAGACTTGGGGTAGCAGTTGGGAAAGCGACATGGCATCACTCCGTGTTCATATGGCAACGCGCCGCAAGAAGGTAGAGAAAGACCCAGACGCACAGTACATCCAAACCCACATCGGCATCGGTTACGGGATGCTGAAAAACGAGTGAGGGAATAGACATGAGTATGTTTCAAATGATGGGCCTGGCTGATAAGCGGATACTGACTGGCGGCTA
>JAZOMH010000054.1:0-7228 GCA_045653785.1 Faecousia sp.
TCCAGACCCATTGCTTAAAAGGCAATTGCTCTGCCAACTGAGCTAGCGGGTCATTGGCTGGGATGGCAGGATTTGAACCTACGAATGCCAGAGTCAAAGTCTGGTGCCTTACCGCTTGGCGACATCCCAATGTAGCGCGCCTGGCGCAGGCACGCACTGTATTATAGCACGACACTTTTTATTTTGCAACAACTTTTTCCATTGTATTCAAAATTTATATTCCGGTTTCTATAAAATCACCTTCCTTTGTCACCTACAGGTCTTTAGAATCACGGTTACTAGGGTCCTAACACCGATGTTAAGGAAAAAACTGAAAAAATACTTGTAAATTTCCCTTATTTGGAATATACTTATTAAATACTCTAATCCAAGAGAGGGAAAGATTATGAAACTCATTTCTGTACGCGAACTTTTTAAGAATACCGCCGCCTACATTGGCAAGGAAGTTACCGTTGGCGGCTGGGTGCGCAACCGCCGCCCCAGCAAGCAGTTTGGTTTTATCGTACTCAATGACGGTACCTATTTTACCCCTGTGCAGGTGGTTTACAACGACACTATTGAGAATTTCCAGGAGATCTCCAAGATCAACATTGGCGCGGCACTGATCGTCAAGGGTACTGTTGTGGAGACCCCCGACAGCAAGCAGCCCTTTGAGATCCAGGCCAGCGAGGTTGCTGTAGAGGGCGCGTCCACCGGCGATTTCCCCCTGCAGCCCAAGCGGCACACCATGGAGTTTTTGCGTACGATTACCCATCTGCGTCCCCGGACCAACACCTTCCAGGCTGTGTTCCGTGTGCGCTCTCTGGCGGCTATGGCCATCCATCAGTTCTTCCAGGACCGGGATTTTGTGTATGTCCACACACCCCTGATCACCGGCTCTGACTGTGAGGGCGCTGGCGAAATGTTCCAGGTTACCACCCTGGACCTGAATAACGTCCCCAAGACTGAAGACGGCAAGGTGGATTTCTCCCAGGATTTCTACGGCAAACCCACTAACCTGACCGTTTCCGGTCAGCTTAACGGCGAGACTTTCGCCATGGCGTTTAAGAACATCTACACCTTCGGCCCCCCCTTCCGCGCGGAGAACTCCAACACCACCCGCCACGCCTCCGAGTTCTGGATGATCGAGCCGGAGATCGCCTTCGCAGACCTTTCTGACGATATGCGTTTGGCAGAGGATATGATTAAGTATATCATTTCCTATGTGCTGGAGCACGCTCCCGAGGAAATGAATTTCTTCAACCAGTTCGTTGACAAAGGCCTGCTGGACCGGCTGAATCATGTGCTGAATTCCGAATTCGGTCATGTTACCTACACCGAGGCTATCGAGATTCTGGAAAAGTGCAACGACAAGTTCCAGTACCCTGTCCATTGGGGCAGCGATCTGCAAACCGAGCATGAGCGTTACCTGACCGAGGAAGTCTTTAAGAAACCTGTGTTCGTTACCGATTATCCCAAGGAGATCAAGGCTTTTTACATGAAGCTTAATCCCGACGGAAAAACTGTTGCCGCTATGGACTGTCTGGTTCCCGGCATCGGCGAGATCATTGGCGGCAGCCAGCGTGAGGATGATTACGAGATCCTGAAGAACCGAATTGAGGAGTTGGGTATGAATCCCGAGGATTACGGCTTCTACATGGATCTGCGTAAGTACGGCTCTGCCCGCCACGCAGGCTTCGGTCTGGGCTTTGAGCGCTGTGTTATGTATCTGACCGGCATCAACAACATCCGGGATGTGCTTCCCTTCCCCAGAACCGTCGGCAACTGCGACCTGTAAACAGAATTTATGGCTGTCTCGCTGGAGACAGCCATTTTTTATGTGCTCTTTTGCCGCAAAATTACTGTGATGACTGTGGCATCGTCCTCTCCTGACAGCTGCGCCCGGTCCAGCAGTTCCCGCGCCAGCTCCGATGCAGGAAGACCTGTCTCCTGCTGGCAGCAGCGCAGTGCCTCCTCCTCTCCAACTCCGTCACTGACCAGTACCAGTAATTCTCCTTTTCTCAGAGATACCCGGTAGGACTGCTCCCGGCTGTCCGTTACCGAAAGTCCCGGAGGCGGCGTTGCAACTCCAATTTTCTCCGTTCCAAAAGCCGAAATCAGATAGCTGGGCGCAGCGCCCCACTTATAAAGGAACGCCTTCCCCGTGTCCAGGCAGATTTCCAAAAGATCCACAACCACCGCCCCTGCCCTGCTGCGCAGGGCGCAAAGGCTGTTCAGGCTTTGCAGGGCATACTCCGCGGGGAATCCGGCTGTTAACAGCCGTCGCAGCAGGCTGCCTGCGCTTTTCCCCTCCTGGACCGCTCCCAGTCCTGTGCCCATGCCGTCGCACAGGACCACATAGTATTTGCCGCCAACACCGGCAAACATAAAGCATCGGTCACCGTTATCCTGGGCTGGGCGGTTGCCATAAACCTGCACCAGAGGTTCATAGAAGGTATTAACACTTTGTCCCCGCCGGGTCAGACCATCAGACAAGTCCTGCAAATATTCCGACAAAAACCGGTACTGCTGCACCACCGCCGTCCGGTACTCTTTCTGCCGCTCCCGGTCAGCCCGGATGGAGCGCAGCTGCTCTTGGCTTCGGTGGAGCTGTGCCAAGAACCTTCCGCTTTTACGGCAAACGATGGGCAGTTCCTCACCGGTCAGCAGGGGTTTATGTAAAATTGCGGCAGGCAGCTGAGCGATTCTGTGGCTATCCTTACAGCTTCTGCGGCAGGGACAGCCCCCACATGCCTGTTCTGCTGCCCGGACCACCAGCGCATCCTCATCCACCGGAACTTCCGGCGCTTCCAGGAGCATTTGTTCTGTCTGCGCCAGCACCCCCGCCACCATTTCCAGCCTTACCTGGGCAACTCCCGTCTCGCCACGCCGATTGGGCAGCTTGGTAGGCGCAGGCAAAAAGACACCTATTACACCACCCAGAAAAAGCCCAGGCAAAGGGATCATATCCAGATTGGCGCTGACAGCCATCACCGACAGATACACCATTGCCGGTGCCATTGCCCGGATCCATACGGGACACCGGGGCAAAAATCGCACCAGATAGCCACCGCACATCACCGCTGTCATAGATATCGGTGTGATCCCAGCCAGATCCAGCGCAAGGCCTGCCAGAGCCGCTGCAGGGAAGGCACCAACCACCGTCAAAACACCGGCTGCCACGATCCCCAGGCTCATATAGGGCAGCGGCGCGATCTGCGCCAGGGCCAGCACACAAAGCCCGCAGGCAATCCAATCCAGGATTGGATCCCGGCCCCGAAGAACCCTACCAAATAACCAGGCAGAAACACCTCCCAGTCCCACTCTCACAAGATAGACCCCCACCGGTGTGGAGTCAGCCATCCAGGTTTGAAAAACCACACCGCTGGCAGATACCACCAGTCCGGCCAAAGCCGGCAGCAGTAACGGGGCGCGGTTTGCAGGTCGCTGCTCCGGAAGCAGAAGCGCAACCGCCAACGCCGCCATGAGCCAGATCACCCCCTGCTGTCCGGCTGATCCCCAGAAAAAAAGGTAACCTAAACTACCTCCCGCCGCTGCCAACACCGCCGACCAGCCGGAACAGGCGCATACCAGGCCAACGGCCAGTGGCATGGCTTTATGAAAAAGACTGGCCGCGCTCAAACCAAAGCCAGCAAAAAAATACGCAGCCGCCCGCAGATAAATATGTACCTTGGGATCCAGCATCCATCCCCGTAATTTCCGTCTGCCCCTGTGTACATAAGACTGTAGGGAGATCATCATAAGTAAACACTACCTTTCCCGTTCTATACAGAAAGATTACCATGAACAGACGGATTATTTTGTCAAAATCCCACCGCCAAATAAATTCCTGTTTATTGGTGAGTTTGCAGCACAATATGTCATTTCTGCGTTCTCCTGCAAGACCATTACGGATTCCCCGACTCCCGTTGGTCACAGGGAATGTCACGCGGTAAACCGCCGGGCAAATTAGGAATTTTACTTTTTTTCTGCAATTTACCGCCCATATTCGGCTTTTTGCCGCACATTCTAACCTTACAAAAGGAAAGGAGCGGCGGTATGATCAGATTCTTAAAAATGTTCTTTATCATTTTTGTCAGCGGCATTATTATGTCCGGATGTAGCAGGAACAATCCGCCTGTGTTTCCTCTTTGCCGCGTTGTTACCCAGGTAGATATTTCCTGTCAAAAAGAAAATATGGTTCTAAACAGGCACTACACCCAGTCTGAAAAAATGGAATCCGTCCTATTATACCTACGTCTTATAAAGCCCCTGGGCAAGCCGGAAAACGATCCGGACACTGTGGAGCGGGAGATCTACCGAATCACTGTGCATTTTTCTGATGGTGAGAAGCGGATTTATCGTCAGAAAGCGCATCGCTACCTTTCTGTGGATGGCAAACCGTGGAAGACCATTGACCCGGAGCAGGCTGCCCAGCTTTACGCATTGATGCAACACTACCCCAGCGACCGCTTAATTTGATTCCAACACATAGTCCGCCTTCGTGACTAGGCGGGCTATGTGTTGCACAAATGTACCGGGAAGATGCTCCCTTGTTTTGTATGAACTGCGATTTTTTCCGGAAACACAATACTCACTCTTGCATTTTTTTATCTTTCATTTATAATGGTATGTGATAAATTTTTATTAATTGCGTTTTATCGAATTCCCAGGAAAACCCCCTGTAAATTCACAACTGCGCAAGCTAAAACCGGAAAGGATCGTGTAACAATGAAATTTAGTTACTATCCCGGATGCACCCTGCGTAATAAGGCCAAGGAGCTGGACGCTTATGCCAGAGCCTCTGCCACTGCGCTGGGCTTTGAACTGGAAGAGCTGCAGGACTGGCAGTGCTGCGGCGGCGTGTACCCCCTGGGTACCGACGAGATCGCTTCCAAGCTGGCTTCTGTCCGGGCGCTGGCACAGGCAAGAGATAAGGGTCAGGACCTGGTAACCCTGTGCTCCGCCTGCCACCATGTTCTCAAGCGTGTCAACGACGATATGCAGAATGTGGAGGATATCCGTACCCGCGCCAACAACTACATGAAGCTGGACACACCCTACGAGGGCGAGACCAAGGTACTGCACTTTTTGGAAGTCTTGCGGGATCAGATTGGCTTTGATGAACTGAAAAAGAAGGTCGTCAACCCCCTCACCGGAAGAATGATTGGTGCCTACTATGGCTGCCTGCTGCTCCGCCCCGGCAAGATCATGGCCTTTGACGACCCGGAGAATCCTCAGCTTTTGGAGGACTTCATCCGTGCTCTGGGCGCTGAGCCTGTGGTCTATCCCTACCGTAACGAGTGCTGCGGCGGCTACATATCCCTTAAAGAGCCCCAGATGGCTGCCAATATGTGCGCCACCATTGAGGAAAGCGCCAAGGGCTTCGGTGCGGAAGCACTGATCACTGCCTGCCCCCTGTGCCGGTACAATCTGAACAAGGCACAGAGCGATCTTCCCGTTTACTACTTCACCGAGCTTCTGGCAGAAGCTCTGGGCGTAAAAGAGGAGGCGTTGAAATGAGTCATACCATGGATCAGGCGAAGAAGATCGCCGAGATCAGCGGCGCGAATCCTTACAAGTGCATGAAGTGCGGCAAGTGCTCCGCCACCTGCCCCGCCTTCGACGAAATGGATATCAAGCCCCATATGTTCGTTTCCTATGTCCAGAGCGGCAACATTGAAGCCCTGGCCCAGTCCAAGTCCCTGTGGAAGTGTCTGAGCTGCTTTGCCTGCGTGGAGCGCTGCCCCCGGGATGTTGAGCCTGGTCGGATCATCGACGCTGCCCGCCAGTTAGTGGTGCGTCAGAGGGGTGGCAACTATCTGACCGCCGAGGAGATCCCCCCCCTGCTGGACGAAGAGCTGCCCCAGCAGCCTCTGGTCAGCGCCTACAGAAGATACAAGAGGTGAGCGCAATGCAGAGAATAGGTGTATTTGTATGCCACTGCGGCAGCAACATCGCTGCAACGGTGGATGTAAAAAAGGTCGTGGAGATGGCTCTCATGGAGCCGGGTGTTGTCCACGCCGAAGACTATCAGTATATGTGCTCCGAGGCCGGCCAGGCCAGGATCGGTGCTGCCATTGCCGAGCATAAGCTCACCGGCATCGTGGTCTGCTCCTGCTCCCCCCGGATGCACGAGGCAACCTTCCGTAAGTGTGCGGAGCGTTACGGTCTGAACCCCTTCATGGTGGAGATCGCCAACATCCGTGAGCACTGCTCCTGGATCCACAAGGATATGCAGGAAGCCACCGAGAAGGCGGTGATCCTGGCCCGGGCTGCTATCGCCAAGGTCAATCTGAATGCCCCCCTGCAGGCCGGTGAGAGCCGTGTTACCAAGCGCGCGCTGGTCATCGGCGGCGGCATCGCCGGCATCCAAACCGCTCTGGACATTGCCGACGCAGGCTATGAGGTGGACATCGTAGAAAAGACCCCCTCCATCGGCGGGCGCATGTCCCAGTTGGATAAGACCTTCCCCACCCTGGACTGCTCCGCGTGTATCCTCACCCCCAAGATGGTAGATGCAGCAGGCCATGAGAAGATCAGCATTTATACTTACAGCGAAGTGGAAAAGGTTTCCGGCTTCGTGGGCGACTTTACTGTAGATATCCGTAAGAAGGCGCGCAGCGTGGACGCCACCAAGTGTACCGGCTGCGGTGTCTGCCAGGAAAAGTGCCCCTCCAAGAAGACCCCCAGCGAATTTAACCGGGGTCTGGGTAACCGTAGTGCTATTTACACACCCTTTGCCCAGGCGATCCCCAATGTTCCTGTGATCGACCGGGATGCCTGTCTGAAATTCAAGACCGGCAAGTGCGGTGTCTGTGAGAAGGTCTGCCAGGCCGGCGCTATCGACTACGCCCAGCAGGACGAGATCATCACCGAGAAGTACGGCGCCATCGTGGTCGCCACCGGCTTTGATACCATTAAGCTGAACAACTACGATGAGTACGCTTACAACCAGAGCAAGGATGTGATCACATCTCTGGAGCTGGAGCGCGTGATGAACGCCGCAGGTCCTACCAAGGGCCATCTGGAGCGTCTGTCCGACGGCAAAGCGCCCAAGGAGATCGTGTTCATTCAGTGTGTGGGAAGCCGTTGCTCCGAAAACCGTGGCAAGCCCTACTGCTCCAAGATCTGCTGTATGTACACCGCCAAGCACGCAATGCTGATCCGGGATAAGTACCCGGATGTGAATGTCACTGTGTTCTACATCGACGTGCGTACCCCCGGCAAAAACTTTGACGAGTTCTAC
>JAZOMH010000055.1:0-18366 GCA_045653785.1 Faecousia sp.
GCCAAAGCCAATGGGGACTTTGTAGAAATCCATCAAGTTTACTCCTTTACTGTAGGGCGGGGGCTTGCTCCCGCCCTTTGAAATGTGTGGGATAATGGCGGCGGGGGCAAGCCCACGCCCTACCTTAAGCTGCGGCATCTAGCATGTTCTCTATAAATATGCCATAGCCTGTCGTGGGGTCATTCACAAGGACATGGGTGACAGCGCCAACCAACTTACCGTCCTGGATGATGGGGCTGCCGGACACGAGTGTGTCAAGTATAGGATAAAACTTTTCTACAAAATTTTGCAATTTTTGGCGTTTGGAATCGAAAATCAGGGAATCATCAGACATGGCACCTGTTGAGGGCCATCTTTCAATAGCGAAGTCCATATGTATGCTATAAAAATTACACTATTTTTACACTATCTTTCACTATATCAATGTCAACATGTAAAGCTCAACGGCCTACTGCAAGCACTTCTTTGCAACGGGCCGTTGTGTAATGTATTCAAATATCACTTTTCTGTAAATTGTGATCCCGGCAGAGCATCTGACTGCTACTAGGGCATTAAAACCCGGCCTTTTTAAGCTCGTCCAGCATACTTGTTCGGCGTGGGTAAATGGATTTCCATTGATCTGCAATCGTCTGAGCCGTTGCTTTTCCCTCTGGATATTTCTTCAACTTTTTAAGTATTTGAATAACAGACCAGTAAGCTTTACGGTTAGACGCACAATTCATAGCCTGATGAAGGTAAGTCTGATAAACTGCAATACATCGCTGAGGGAACTCTTGTTTTAGGAACTTTTCATATTGCTCTAAATTATGAATATCCGTATGAGTCTCAATTCTTTCCATCATCTGTGCATAAAGACCTTCACGATACAAAAGCGGATACATTTGATATTGCATCGTTTTGCTGTCTAACAATTTAGTACAAATATCATCCCATTCCGGAGGGGACAAAATTGCTTTCATCTTCTCTACATACTTCAAATCATCCTGCCGGAAAGTGAACAAATAGTACTCCAACTCTTTTCGCATAGCAGTGTAATCATGGAGTATTTCATAAATCTCAATGAGCTGTTCACTGTATTTTGCTATCAGCCCAATCTTATCAGCATCTAACTCCTTGCTTTCTTCCAACAAGACAATGGCGGTTGTCCAATCACCGTCACGTTTCGCTTGTGCAATTTCAATTTCCCGAACCGCAGATAGTTGGTGATACTTTTGCAGATAAGCCTCCCGTTCCGTATGCGATGCACCTGCCCGCTCCATCCAATGTATTCGATATGAGATCAATTCGTTCAGCAAATAATCCCGCTGCTGGGCTTCTGTGCGTACTTGGATTTGCTGATCTAAAAACCGCAGCAACTCCGGTGCAATCGCAGCATTCCACGGAGCTACAAATATGTACTCTTCTAAAAACATTTGCGACAAATTGCCTTTTTGATATTCAGTTGTAAACCAGCGATATATTTCTTTTTGATTCTCTATAGAAGCCGTTGCCAATATCTTACTCCAGTCGCTCATACAGGAATTGGCAAGCATCGTTAAACCACCGTCGGAGTCATCCATATCTTGCTCTATTCCCGTTTGGAATACCAAACACACCAGTTCAAAGGCATCCATAACAAGCCCGTTATTGAGAAGATCAGGCACGCGGTCATATAGGTACTCTACCAGAGAGCAGCAATAGTCATACGCTTCATCGTAATCTACGAAGCCATACCGGTCTGTCACTCCGTCTGTTATATCCTGCAAGTCTTGTTGCCATTGCTGTTTTTGACTTTGCGGAAGCTGATTAGTTGCCGTTAGCAGGATATTCTCCCAAACGAAGGAATCGTTTTGCGCAAACTGGATGAGCAAATGCCGCATCTGCTCTATGGAAAGCGACACAATGATTTGTTCAAACGCCGGCTCGGTTTCCTTTTTCGATAATTCTTCATTATTGGTATCATCCAATGCGCAAAGTAAGGCAGCAAGATGCTTACAGGGCGTACCGTCCTCACCGTAAGGGCAATCGCAGAAGAAGTCCTCAATGCGGTTTGTTGCTGAATCTACAGTAACGGACACATGATATAAACCTGTTCCCTCAATTTCTGCTGTGATATAGTTATCGCAATGCTGGATACTCAAAATGCGTCCATCGCGATAGTATTTTTGTCCGCGCTGCCAGATGTGGGGTGGAAACAATTCTCTCCAATGATAGTGTGCCATACAAATACCGCATCCTTATTTCAGTGATTATGCCCAGATATACGCCTCGGATTTCCAGTTTTTTAGCAAAGCTTCCTCTGTTATAATGGCTTCCCAAACCGGCAACAGGAAAGCTTCGATGCCAACCATTACAGTTGCGAATGATATGTCGGGGTTGCCAAGTGTTTTCAAAAAATATCGCCACTTGGTCTGCATATCCGGATCATCTGCCAATGCCAGGACGCGATCGAAGCTATCCTTCTCGTACGCTGTGCCGCGGTTTTGGAGGGTTTCCTGGATCGCGGTTTGCAGTTTCAGACCATCAAAATCGAAAGTGCGGGACAGATAGTAAATATCGTAAAAATCTTTCATACGGCCCGTCAGCTCAAAGCGCTGCAGAATCGCATCGAATTTCTCTGCTATAGTGCTCTCAAGAGAATATGTAAGAATCTCCGGCTTTTCGTAGCCGTCCAGCTGAGTCTGAATGTTTCGCCGTTGGGCATTGGGAACAATGACATCACCTACACCGATATCCACATTAAAGGGAACACGGACATTCTTGATGTAGCCGGTGATCTGTGTACTGACACCGTGATACTTACGCTGCACGGCGATAGGCTCAGTCTTACCGGCTTTAAATGTCACAAAGTCATTGCCGGTATCGACTGCCAAAATTTCCGCAATGATCTCATCCATACGGGCAAGGTCGTTATTCAAACCGCGCATAAGGAAATCCACGTCCACAGTAGCTCGACTTTCAAAGTTAGTCAGCGTATAGATGAACAAGCCGCCTTTCAGAACAAAATTCTCGGCATACTTGGAACCCGCCAAACGGCGCAGGAACTCTTCCTGGAAGAAGAGTTGCAGGCACTGCTGATAACTGACGCCGGAAGCCTTAGCCTTGTTTTTCAGTTTTGCAAGAACGGAAGCAGCAACATCTGCCATCACAGCCACACTCCTATCAAATCTTTTACAGCCTTCTTTACACGCAGAGGACCGGCATATTGCATCAGCTTGGGGATGTTCTTGCCGGGGTCATCAATGTATGTGCGAATTGCTTTATTGAAAATCTCTTTATCCATTTTATTGCGATACCGCAGGCAATCACAGATCACGCGATCCTTATCGTAGATACGAATCTCATGTCCATCCATGTTGCCTTTGGTGAGTCCCAAGTCCAGAACAGCTGGTTCCACATAGTAGGGTTTTACAAATGGATAATCAATATTAAATCGGGATTTGCCCGAATCCTTGCTGACCGCCAGATGCCACTCACCGGGGGTTCGGTCACTGTATCCATAATAACGCAGCGCTGTATCCATGCAAAGAATTGCATCCGGGAACAGGCGGATCACGGTGCCGGCTTCGCTGAAATCATCGGGGCGAATCCATTGGTAATAACCGTATCGAACCTTTTCTACAAGTCCGGCTTCGATAAGCTGTTGGACATTTCTATATCGGATCTTTTCTTGTTCCAGATCCTTTGTGCGCATCATGCCGCCGTAGTTTTCAAATATATCCTTATAGCGCTGGATATCCATGAGCGCAACTCCTTTCTGACTTTTGGTTATTTTAATCAATCAAGCGGATAAACTCGTGTAACTTAATTATAACCAGTTATGCAGAAGAAGTCAACATATCTTTTTGCTGTTTTTATTAATCGAGCGGATAAAGTCGTGTTCGCGTTATCCAAACATTTATGAACAAAGATTCCCGCTGAAAATACTGCTTTCAGCGGGAATCTAATGTAGATTATTCTATTTGCGTACATACTTTCTTAATCGCTTCATAAATCCATACGGTTGTGCGCTTTGCTTCCTCTAGTAAGGCAATCTTTTCCTCGGGAGAGAGGTTTCGGCGGATTCTTTGAAGGCTCCTCTCGTCTATGCCCTCTTTGCCGAGGGCTTTGATTGCCTGGATCACAAGGGCGGTTTTGGGGGACATTCCGGATATTTCTTTGGCGCTGCAATGCTTGAATTCTATGGTTATATTACCAAATGAAAAACTGCGGTACGGACCATCACTAACAAAGGACCACCGAGCTGGCACCTGTGTGGACAGCCCGAGCATATTCAGCGCAGCTGCTCCGGAAGGTGCGATCGTCCAACCGAAATTTCTCGCTAAGGCCATTGCTACATGATGCGGAGATGGTGCTTCATACTCTTGTAACAGCTCGCTGTACACCGGCTGATAATAAACACCGCGCATGATGCGCACGATCTGCTGCGATTTCTCCAGCCGGGACAGGCACTGACGAACTGTGTTGATCGGTGCAATATGAGAAAAGTCGGATGCGACAAATACGCTTTGCGAATCTGCTTGGCGAATACTCGCTGTTATCTATGCAAAAATAGTATTCATAACGCGCTTTCCTTGTAACGAAAATTATATAATATTCATTACAAACGGTCAAGCGGCTATTTCTGCAATAGTTTCATTAACTCATAATGTCGTTGCTTGTATACATCTATACTCATTACAACCATAGCAATTTCACCGTTTTTAATGATGCTGATGGGCTGATTGTTTTCAAGACAAATTTCAGATACAAGGCTAGTCTTTTTCAAATCTCGGATAGGGATGGTTATAGGTACAGAGAATTCTTTGGCGAAATCTAGCTTGCCATTTGCATTGCGGAAGCGGAAATGATCATTGAAAAAGTCTGCATTCATTATGACCAGCTCCGGTGTTCCGTTGCGAGTAACAAAAATTGGTTCTTGATTCTGCACACAAAAGTCACAAATCCCTGTGGTGTCTTTCAAATCGGTCAAAGGTTTAAAGATTGCCATTATTGCTACCTCCTAATGTATGTTTGATTGTTGTGTTGCGGATTTCTGTTGATAAGATAATAATCTCACGACCTTTCTATCATAGTATGGAATAAAGAATTTACTTTATTGTGGTATTATTTTGGGAGTATATGTAATAAGTGCCAAACGGTATAAAATCCGTCTAGCACTTAATTTTTTGCGAATATTCTGTTTAACCGGCTGCTTCCAGCATATTTTCTATAAATATTCCGTAACCCATCGTAGGATCATTCACCAAAACATGTGTGACTGCTCCCACAATTCTGACATCCTGGCAAATCGGGCTACCCGACACGCACGTGTCAATATAGGACCAACACATTTTTTACATTGATAATTTTCAAAATTCTCATTATATGCAGAGAAACCGCACCGATTAGGCGCGGTTTCTTTGTATAATAGGTCATGAAATTTTTATGGAGTGTGTTATATTAGGACCAACAAAAAATGTGGTTTTTAGTTAAGAATTTTTCTCGATAAAATCACGAACAGTAAAGAAAAAATCTCCAACATCTTTGATTTCAGAAAGAAGCACTTCTTTCTCGATGGGTGTGTCCGTTTCTTCGTCGCAGATCATAGAAACGGATTCACAAGTTACCTCAATACAAAACTCGTGTTTATTGCGGAGGATTTGAAGATCAATGGTATTGTTGTGCGTTTCTGCGAAAACCACTTTGCCATCTGTTAATCCCTCGTATTGATTCCATTCAAACTCTTGCCAAATCTCGCCGAATAAACCCGTATGGATAATATCTGTATCGTTGCCATAAGCCGCCACATATAATTGCCCATGCTTTCGTGCCAAATACAGGCAAACGAAAATGGTGATTATCGTATATATGATTAGGATGCCAATACAGAACAAAAGCGGTGCGGGGTCTTCGTCTACATCACGAAAGGCAGCAATAAAGCATACAAGAATTGAAACGAGAAAAACAATCAATGTTTTTATAATAATACCTCTGGGCACATCAAAACATCTGTATTCTTTTTGTGCCGGAGTTAATTCTCTCTTACGCATTCTTTTTATTTCCGCCTTTCAATTAAGAAATCATTTTCCTTTGTTTCTTTTACGGTGTAATACTTTTGGCAGACAGGACAATGAAACTCTATGTGGGTAAACTTCATATTTCCTTTAACGGTAATATCAGCCACTTCAAAATGGTAGTTTTTTGCTTCTTCAGAATCGGAATTGATGATTCGTGATACTTTTTGACGGAGCAATTTGCTATTACATTGTGGACAGTAATGTTTTTTGAAATAGACGAAAAAGGGGCTCTCACATCTAAAACTGTAACCTTTGATTTTCATAGAATCACCGCCTTTTCTTTTATCATAGCACAGGGCGGTAAACTTGGCAAGAAAAAGCGGCGGGAGCAAGCCCCCGCCCTACAATATTACATTGTACCGTTGGCAAGGCTGGCGACCAGGGAATACATTTCTTCTTCCGAGCGGACATTGTGGGCGCGGTTTAAGATGTCCTGCTTTTGGGTTTCGGACAGGTGGGCATATTGGTTCATTGCGGCGGTGTTGGCGGAAAGGGCTAAACCGAAGCCAATGGGAACTTGATAGAAATCCATTACCATTTCTCCTTTCAATTTGGGGGACGGCGGGCGGTTGATAACCGCCCCTACATTGGGTTACGATAGAAGTCGTAGGGGCGATCTGCGATGGCCCGCTATGCTGCGGCGTCCAGCATGTTTTCAATGAAAATCCCATATCCGGTGGTAGGATCGTTAACAAGAACATGAGTAACGGCACCTACCAGTTTTCCGTCCTGTATAATAGGTGAGCCGGACATGCCCTGGACGATGCCGCCGGTGGCGGCAAGCAATGCCGGGTCGGTTACTTTCACAAGCATATTCCGGGTCTTGGAAGCACTGTTTGGATAGATCTTGAGAATCTCCACAGAATATTCCCGAAGGGAATCCCCCGCTACGGTGGAGCGGATAGTGGCGGCACCGGTTTTAATTTGGCTTATTTCTGCCACCGGCAGCGGCTCAATTTCGGCCTGGAGCTTGGCAGAGCCAAATACGCCCTGGTCTGTGTTTTTAAAAATGCTGCCAACTGGGGCGGTTTGGGTTACAGTGCCCATGAGCTGTCCGGGAGCGCCGGTTTTGCCGATTTTTACCGATTCGATCCGGGCAGGGTACACACTGCCCTGGGTCAGCCGCAGAAGCTTGCCGTCCCGGCTGTTTACCCCATGGCCCAGGGCGGCAAAGCCGTCGTTGTCCGGACGATAGTAAGTTACGGTGCCAAGTCCGGCAGTACCCTGCCGCAGGCTGACACCCAGCTTCGGACCGTCGGCCGTGGCGGTGGGGCAGAGCTTCAGAAGCTGGGGCTTTTCCCCTCGAAGCACCGACACCTCCACGTCCCCGTCGGATTTTGCCAGGGCTTTGCGCACATCCTCCACACAGCGGATCTGGGTGTCGTCGATGCGCAAAATCCGGTCGCCCTGTTTCAGTCCGGCGGTGCGGGCGGCAGCCCCCAGGGTTTCGTCAAAGGATACCACCGAAACGGTGTCGTCCTGCAGCTCCATGCCGATGACCTGACCGCCGGGGATCAGCAGTTGGGCCGCGTCCGCCGGGCGCGCCGCAAGGCCGATAATTATAATAAGGAACGCCAAACGCGATGTGAATTTTTTCATTTTAAGACCTCCTTGCCTTTTTAATATTCCAAGGCAAAGAGTTTGTAACCGATGAAAAATGGTGGGGTTTTGGGAAAAATTGTAAATTAGAAATTGAAAATGGAGAATTGACTAAGAACCAATAAATTCCTGTTTATCGGGCAGTTGCTTACAATGCAGCGTAGGGCGGGGGCTTGCCCCCGCCGCACAAGTGCATGTAATATCGTCGGCGGGGGCAAGCCCCCGCCCTACACTACTGCACGTCAAATCGGAATTTGACAAATAATTCTTAATTCTCCATTCTCCATTCTCGATTCCCATTTACCTATTGACACGGTGGGTAAATAATGGTATATTACCTACAGAAACACTAGGCAAAAGAACGGAGTGATCCTATGCAAGTATACGCAGATAACGCCGCCACCACGAAAATGAGCAAGGTTGCCATTGAGGCTATGGTGCCGTATCTGGATAAAATTTACGCAAACCCCTCCAGCCTGCACACCATGGGCCAGGAGGCAAAGGAAGCCCTGGAGGATGCCAGAGCCCGGGTGGCTGCCTGCTTAGGCTGTGAGCCGAGAGAGATTTACTTCACCTCCGGCGGCAGCGAGGCGGATAACCAGGCGATCCTTTCCGCCGCCCGTCTGGGCGCGCGCAAGGACAAAAAGCACATCATTTCCACTGCCTTTGAGCATCACGCGGTGCTGCACACCCTCCAGAAACTGGAAAAAGAGGGCTTTGAGGTTACCCTTCTGGACGTGTCCGAGGGGCATAACATCACCGCCCGGCAGGTTGCCGACGCTATCCGGGAGGATACCTGCCTGGTTACCTGTATGTACGCCAACAATGAAATCGGCTCTGTGCTGCCCATCGGGGAAATCGGCGCAGTGTGCAAGGAAAAGGGCGTGCTGTTCCACACTGACGCGGTTCAGGCGGCAGGCCATATTGCCATCGACGTGAAGGACCAGAACATTGATATGCTGAGTCTTTCCGGCCACAAGTTCCACGGTCCTAAGGGCGTGGGCGCGCTGTATGTCCGTCGGGGCATCCTGCTGACTAACCTGATCGAAGGCGGCGCGCAGGAGCGTGGCAAGCGGGCAGGCACTGAGTATATTCCCGGCATCATGGGTCTGGCGGCTGCTCTGGAGGATGCTTGCCAAAATATGGAAGAAAATAACAAGAAGGTTACCGCTATGCGGGATAAGCTGATCGCGGGTCTTTCCCAGATCCCCCACAGCGCCCTCAACGGCGACCCTAAAAACCGCCTGCCCGGCAATGTGAGCTTCTGCTTCGAGGGCATTGAGGGCGAGAGCCTGCTTCTGCTGCTGGATGCCAAGGGCGTGTGCGCCAGCTCCGGCTCTGCCTGCACCTCCGGCAGCCTTGACCCCAGCCATGTGCTGTTGGCCATCGGTCGGGTGCATGATGTTGCCCACGGCTCTTTGCGGCTTTCTGTGTGCCACTACAACACCGATGAGGAAGTGGAGCATATCCTGGAAGTCGTTCCCCAGGTGGTTTCCTACCTGCGGTCTATCAGCCCCGTGTGGAGAGATCTGCAAACCGGCAAGAGAGAGTATATTTTGTAATTAAGAATTAAGAGTTAAGAATTTTGGTTGTCATTGCGAGGGCGTTTATGCCCGTGGCAATCTGTTTCTTAAATCTCAATTTCTAATTCTTAATTTTTAATTTTTAATTCTTAATTAAGGAGAGAAAATACTATGGCTCTTTACAGTGAAGTTGTTATGGATCATTTTATGAATCCCAGGAATGTGGGCGTCATTGAGGACGCGGACGGTATCGGCGAGGTTGGCAATGCCAAGTGCGGCGATATTATGAAGATCTATCTGAAGATTGATGGCGATATTATTACCGACGTGAAGTTTGAGACCTTTGGCTGTGGCAGCGCCATTGCGTCCTCGTCTATGGCTACGGAGATGATTAAGGGCAAGTCCATCCAGAACGCCATGGAGCTGACCAACAAGGCGGTTGCCGAGGCCCTGTCCGGTCTGCCGGCACATAAGCTGCACTGCTCCGTCCTGGCGGAGGAAGCAATCAAGTCTGCCCTGAAGAATTACTACGACCGAAACGGCATCCCCTACGACGCTTCCCAGTTCCCCGACTGCGAGAATTGCGCCCACTGCCACGAGTAATTGACGATGCATAATGCATTGAAACGGGCGAGCAACACCCCAGGGCGGCCTCTCTTGTCCCTCTGGGGCAATTCGCCTTCTGCTCGCCCCTACGGGATGAATGGGGGGTTACTATGATCGTATCGACAAAGGGACGGTATGCCCTGCGGGTGATGGTATATTTTGTCCTCCACGGGGGCGAGGGGTACATCCCCCTGAAGCAGATCGCCGATGCCGAGGGCATCAGCCAGAAGTATCTGGAGGCAATTATGGCAACCCTCAGCAAAGCCGGGTTTGTGGACGCGGTCCACGGCAAGGGCGGCGGCTACCGGCTGAACCGGAAGCCGGAGGAGTACACTGTGGGCAGCATCCTCAAGCTCACTGAGGGCAGCCTGAACACCGTGTCCTGCACCACCCAGGGCCCCGGCGCCTGCAACCGGGCAACCTGCTGCCACACGTTGCCCATGTGGGAAAAGCTGGATGGCATGGTCAATGAATTTTTCGACGGTATCACATTGGCAGACCTGCTGAAGAATGAATAAAAAGATCTCCCGGAGCGCAATGCTCCGGGAGAGATTCTTTTTACAGGCCTGCTAATTTCAGCAGCTCGGGGACCTTGGCTTCCCAGCCCAGCGCCATGATGTGCAGGCCCTGGCAGTAGGGCTTACACTCCTTGATGATCTGGGCGGCGATCTCCACGCCGGTGATACCTGCCTTGGCACGCTCCTTGTCGGCAGCCAGGGCATCGATCATGTGCTGGGGCACATGGACACCGGCAACGTTGTTGTTCATAAACTTTGCCATGCCCGCAGACTTGGGAATAATCACGCCCAGCTGCACAGGCTTGCCAAACTGCTTTGCCTTCTCCATGAAGGAGATGAACTTCTCGGAATCGAACACAGCCTGGGTCTGGAAGTACTCAGCGCCTGCCATGACCTTGCGCTCCATCTTGGCAAGCTGGGCGTCCACACTGTCAGAGCAGGGGGAGACCACAGCGCCCTTGGCGAACTTGGGTGCCTGCCCCACCAGCTGGTTGCCGGCAAGGTCCACGCCCTTTTCCAGCTGGGAAACGGTGTGCAGCAGGGACACGGAATCCAGGTCGAACACAGGCTTTGCGCCGGGGTGGTCGCCCATGGTGGTGTGGTCGCCGGTAAGGCACAGGATATTCTCAATGCCCAGCATGGCGGCGCCCAGCAGCTCGGACTGCAGGGCGATGCGGTTGCGGTCCCGGCAGGTCAGCTGCAAAATGGGGGTCAGACCGGCGTTCTTCATTGCCACGCAAACGGGCAGGCTGCCCATGCGCATGACGGAGGACTGGTTATCGGTTACGTTCACAGCGGTGATGCCCGAGAGGTACTGCTTTGCCTCTTCCACCACGTGGCTGCAGTCAATACCCTTGGGAGGGCCCACCTCGGCAGTTACCACGAACTGACCGTTATCAAAAAGTTCGGTGATTCTCATAAAAAGACTCCTTTTTTAATTAAGAGTTAAGAGTTAAGAATTAAGAATTGAACACACAGGCATCTGACATCGGAAAATAATTCTTAATTCTTAATTTTTCATTATTTATTATAGTCGCGCAGCTGGACGGGGCATTTCAGCACATCCAGGCGGCCCACCTGGGCAAGCCGGCGCTGGATTCGCTCCCAGCCACAGTCCATATCCGGGTCTACCTCGCACTTGCCGTTCTTCGCGCCGCCGCACTGGCCGTTGACCAGGCTCTTGGAGCAGGCGGTGATGGGACAGATGCCGCCGGTGAGATTCAGGTAGCACTGACCGCACTGGCCGCAGTCCACTTCCAGGGGGGTTACACCCTGGTGGCCCGGCAGGGCGTAGGTATCGCAGCCGGCGCAGACCTGTTTGCCCTCCAGCGCGGAAGCCACGGTCTGCACGCCTACGCCGCAGGACAGCACCAGAACGGTATCCGCCTTTTCCACAGCGTCGGCGATCTTATTCAGCCGCAGGGGCAGGTTTTCGGCGTTGCAGATATAGTCGGTGGTCACAACGCCCGTTACTCTGCCGCCCAATTCTTCAATCAGCACCTTGGCGTCCTTTTCCGGAAAGGAGACCTCCTTACAGCCGTGGCAGCAGATCATTGCCACCTTGCCCTGGGTTAGCGCGTCCAGAGCTTCTTTGGATTTCAGTTCGGTAATCAGCATTACTTCATCCCCCTTACTGCGTTTTTACCCGCCTTGATCTTGGAAACAAGGGGGATCTTGGAGGAGCAGATGTACTCGCAGCAGCGGCACTCCATGCAGTCCATGACGTTCTGCGCCTTGAAGCCTTCCCAATTTTCATCCTTTGCGTACTTGGCAAAGTACAAAGGCTTCAGCTCCATGGGACATACATCCACGCATCTGCCGCACTTGATGCAGCTGACCTCCCGGGAGGGGTCGGTGTCGATGGCGATGATGCCGTTACTGCCCTTCATAATAGGCACATTCAGAGTGGTTTGGGGGAAGCCCATCATCAGACCGCCGGCCTTGACGGTGGCTTCTTCGTTGGTGATGCCGCCGCAGTAGTCCACCAGGGCCTTGGCATCGGTACCGATGCGCACCCAGAAGTTGCCGGGGCGCTTGATGAACTCACCGGTAACGGTGGTGGCGCGTTCGATCAGAGGCATGCCCTTATACACTGCGTCGGAAATTGCCTTGGCGGTGCTGACGTTGCCCACCACGCAGCCTACGTCAGCAGGCAGTCCGCCGCTGGGCACCTGGCGGCCCAGGACCCGCTTAATGAGCATCTTCTCCGCGCCCTGGGGGTACTTGGTCCTGGCAACGCAGATCTCAATGTTTTCCTTATCTGCGGTTTTTTCTTCCAGCAGGGCGATGGCATCGGGCTTATTGTCCTCGATGACAATGATGCCCTTGGGGGCGTTGACCGCCTTCAGCATCAGCTCCAGACCCGCAACCACATCGTCGGCGTACTCCAGAAGTACCCGGTGGTCGGCTGTCAGGTAAGGCTCGCACTCGCAGCCGTTGAGCAGCACCGTGTCAATGGGCTTGGAAGGCATCAGCTTCACATTGGTGGGGAAGCCTGCGCCGCCCATGCCCACAATGCCGGCTTCCTTGACGATCTCCACGATTTTTTCGGGGGTCAGGGTCGCGGGGTCGGCAGGCTGTACGGTTTCACAAAGGGTATCTTTTTTGTCGTTGGCGATGACCACGGACAGGCAAGTACCCCGGTTGGCGTGGGGACGGTCCTCGATGGCGATGACCTTACCGCTGACACTGGAATGGATGTTGGCACTGATGAAGCCGGCGGCTGCGCCGATCTTCTGACCCATCTTTACGCTGTCGCCCACAGCCACCACAGGCTCGGCAGGAGCGCCGGCGTGCATAGACAGGGGGATCACGACCTCGTCAGGCTGGGGGAAGGTCAAAAGAGGCATGTGCTCGGTATATTCCTTGTTTTCCGTGGGGTGGACACCGCCGTAGTAACCGGCGAAGCGCTCCTGACGAATGGCTTTGACATACTGCTGGATCAGCTTATGCTTTGCCTTGTTGTAGTCCCGCAGCTGCACCGGCTGGGCTGTCAGCTCACCCAGGCGGCCCTGGGCAGCCAGACGCTGCTGGATCTTTTCCCAGGCGCAGTCCTTGTCGGGGCTGACCTCGCACTTGCCGTTTTTCGCGCCGCCGCACTGGCCGTTGACCAGACTCTTGGAGCAGTCCACAATGGGGCAGATGCCGCCGGTGATGTTCAGGTAGCACTGGGCGCAGGCATCGCATGCCTTCTTGGTCAGCGCCATGCCGTGATGGCCTGTAAAGGTTACGCTGTCCGCTCCGGCGTACACAGGCACGTCCAGCAAAGATGCCACCGTCTGGACACCCAGACCGCAGGAGATGGCAACTACAGCCTTGGTGCCTTGGGGGATGAGGCCGGGCAGTCGGCCTTCCGCCCGTGCTTTATTGCACAGAAAATCCACGGAGCAAGAGCCGGTGATATGCTTTCCTGCGGCTTCCGCCTTTGCCAGGAACTCAGCAAGCTCCGGCTCTTCGGTGGTGGTGAATTCCTTATAGCACTTGTTACAGGCGATGACGAAAATACCGTCCGCCTGGGCAAGGAGGGAATCCAGCTCATCGGCAGGCTTTAAGGCGAATTTAGTGAAGTTTTCCAATTTCTCACTTCCTTGATGTTATGTTATAGGTATAGACCTCTACAATATAACATGAATGTTTTGAAATTTCTACCCCTTTTGCAATTTTCATGCAAAAAGGGAATTTTGCGTTCTCTGCGGCGTGCACCTAAGCCTCCTTTGTGTAAAGGGAGGTGGCTTGCAGAAGGCAAGACGGAGGGATTGTCAATCCTCGACAATTACAATCCCCCAGTCAAAATCAGAGATTTTGCCAGCCCCCTTTACACAAGGGGGCCTTTGGATGGCGTTCCCATCCAACATTCCGGAAAAGAAATTTTCAAAATGTGGTTGAAAATACACAAATAATGTGCTACAATGCAGGTTGACTATGGGGTTTTACGCCCATAGCCTGAAATTTACAAAATTGGAGGTAAATCATGCCTCATACCATAGCAGTTGCCGGCAAGGGCGGCGTGGGCAAAACCACCACCTGCGGTATGCTGATCGATTATTTGGTACAGAACCGGAAAACACCGGTTTTGGTGGTGGATGCCGATGCAAACAGCAACCTCAACGAGGTGCTGGGCGTGGAGGCGGAGACCACTTTGGGCGCCATCCGTGAGGAAATGGCCCAGGCAGAACTGAAGGGGACTGTCCCCGCCGGCATGACCAAGGCGGATTACGCATCCTTTAAGTTTAACTCTGCCCTCATTGAAGAGGACGACTACGATATGCTCATCATGGGCCGCACCCAGGGCAAGGGCTGCTACTGCTACGTCAACGGTGTGCTGACCACCCTGGTGGATAAGTACGCCCGGAACTATCAGTATGTGGTCATGGACAACGAGGCGGGGTTGGAGCATGTGGCAAGAGGAACGCTGCCCCATGTGGACACCATGCTGCTGATCTCCGACTGCTCCCGCAGAGGTATCCAGGCGGCAGGCCGTGTAGCGGAGATGATCCGGGAGCTGGAATTAAAGCCCGGCAGAATGGGTCTGATCGTCAACCGCGCTCCCGGCGGGGTAATCAGCGACGGCATCAAAGAGGAGATTCAAAACCAGGGTCTGGAGCTTCTGGGCGTTCTGCCCCAGGACGAGGAGATCTACCGCTGCGACAGCGACGGCGAACCGTCTGCCAGGCTGCCCGCAAGCAACCCGGTCAAGGTGGCGCTTGCGAAGATCCTGAAAGAATTAGGAATTTAGAATTTATAGAGTTAGAATTTATAGAGAATGTGGTGAAAGAAAAGAGTTTCCGGTTTGCTGTAAGAATTCTTAATTATTAATTCTTAACTCTTAACTAATTAACTTCGTTAATAATTTTAAATTATTATATAAATTTTCACCAAGGGGGAAAACAAAATGTCTTTTACACCTAAGACGCAGCCCTACAGCGGCAAGATCAACGCCGTTACTCTGGGCACCGGCGACAAGGCAATCGTCATCGGTGGTCAGAATGTGCTGCCCTTCTACACCTTCGATGCACCCATCGAGAATGCACCGAAGATCGGTATTCAGGTTTCTGATGCCGCTGACCAGTGGGATCTGCCCGGCCTGCAGGAGCTGTACGCCGGCTGCACCACCATGGCTGAGCGGGCTAAGAAGGCTGAGACCGTTCCCGGCGTAGACTTCCTGTGCCTGCACTTTGAGTCTGCCGATCCCAACGGCGCTGACCGCGCTGTTGCCGACTGTGTCGCTGACGCTAAGGCCGTTGCCGAGGTCTGCACCCTGCCTATCGTGGTTGTGGGCTGCAAGAACCTGGAGAAGGACGGCGAGCTGCTGGGCGCAATCGCTGATGCTCTGCGGGGCAAGAACGTGCTGTGCATGAGCGCTAAGCAGGAAAACTGCAAGACCATGGGCGCTTCCGTTGCTCTGGCTTCCGGCCAGAAGCTGGGCGCTGAGACTGCTGACGACATCAACCTGGCTAAGCAGCTGAACATCATGCTGAAGAAGGATGCCAATGTGGCTGCTGACAGCATCGTTATGGACATCGGTACTGCCGCTGTTGGTTACGGCTACGAGTACGCCGCTTCCACCTTTGACCGTATCCGTCTGGCCGCTCTGGCTCAGTCCGACACTGACCTGCAGATGCCCATTCTGGCTACCGTTGCTCTGGACACCTACGGTGTGAAGGAGTCCACCGCTTCTGCCGAGGACGAGCCCGCTTGGGGCGACCGGGAAGAGCGCGCTATCGGCATGGAAGTCTCCACTGCCGCTGCCGACCTGACCGGCGGTGCTGACGCTGTTGTTCTGCGTCATCCTGCATCCATCGCAACCATCAAGCAGTTCATCACCGAACTGGTCTAAGGAGGTACATAGATATGGCTTTGAAAGGTCTGGATATTTTTAAGCTGTCTCCCAAGAAGAACTGTAAGGAGTGCGGCAGCCCCACCTGTATGGCATTCTGCATGAAGGTGGCCCAGGGCGCGGTTGAGATCGACAAGTGCCCCTACTTCTCCGACGAGGCGAAGGCAATGCTCAACGAGCAGACTGCACCTCCCATGAAGACCATCACCGTGGGCGAGCACAAGCTGGGCGGCGAGACCGTTCTGTTCCGCCACGAGAAGACCCTGGTTAGCAAGAACCTGTACGCCGTGTCCGTCTGCACCTGCATGGACGAGGCTACTGTGGACGCTAAGCTTGCCGACCTGCAGAAGATCGACTACGAGCGTATCGGCGAGCGTATGTACGTGGAGTTCGTTCAGGTCTCCAACTGCCAGAACGATCCCGCTGTTTACGCGGAGCTGGTTAAGAAGGCTGCCGCTACAGGCCGTCCCCTGGTTCTGGAGTGCTGGGATCTGGAGTGCGCCAAGGCTGCCCTGGAGGTTGCCGGCAAGGACGTGATCCTGGACGGCGCTACCCCCGAAAACTGGGAGGCTATGGCCGCTCTGGCTACCGAGAAGGGTGTTGCCCTGGGCGTTTGGGCGACTAACATCTCCGAGCTGTATGACACCGTGAAGAATCTGGAAGGCAAGGGCTGCAAGAACCTGGTTCTGGACGTTACCGGCAAGACCGCCAAGGAGACCCTGGCAAATGCCGTTCTGGTCCGTCGTACCGCCATCAAGGACGGCGACCGCACTATGGGTTATCCCTCCATCGTGAACCTGGCAAAGCTGACCAAGGGCGATGCCCGTCTGGAGACTGCTTTCGCTTCCATGTTCACCGAGAAGTACGCCTCTATCATCGTTATGTCCGGCATGACCTACGCACAGGCTCTGCCTCTGTACGGCCTGCGTCAGAACATCTACACCGATCCCCAGAAGCCCATGAAGGTGGAGGCTAAGCTGTATCCCCTGAACGGCGCTGACGAGAACGCACCGGTTGCTTTGACCGTTGACTTCGCTCTGACCTACTTCCTGGTCTCCGGTGAAATGGAGCGTTCCGGCGCACCTGTGAACCTGGTGATCTCCGACGCTTCCGGCATGTCCGTTCTGACTGCCTGGGCTGCCGGTAAGTTCTCCTCCTCCACCATTAAGAAGACCTTCGATGAGCTGGATCTGGAAAACAAGATCAAGAACCGCACCTTGATCATCCCCGGCAAGGTTGCCGTTATGAAGGGCGAGATCCAGGAGAAGCTGCCCAACTGGAATGTTGTGGTCGGTCCTCTGGAGGCTGTTCAGCTGCCTAAGTACCTGAAGGACAAGGAGTACGAAGGCGCCGCTGCTGCCGCTGCTGCTGAGAATGCAGCAAAGGCTGCTTCCGCTGCTACCACCGAGGTCAAGGAGCTTAGCTTTGAGGAGCTGCTGGCTACCAAGGTGCCTGCAATCGAGGTCAAGCAGTGGGATGTGCAGTACAAGGGCTACAACCCCGAATCCTCTACCTTCGTTACCATCGGCGAGCGTATCCACTGCATCGCTCCCTCCATCCGCAAGGCTATGGACGAGCGGGATCCCGAGCCCATCCTGCAGCGTGCATACGAGCAGATCAAGGCCGGTGCTACTTATCTGGATGTTAACATCGGACCTGCTGAGAAGGATGGTCCTGAGCGTATGATGTGGGCTGTCAAGTTGCTGCAGGAGAACTTCAACAACGTTCCCCTGGCACTGGATACTGCCAACATGAAGGCTATCGAAGCCGGTATCAAGGTCTACAACCGTACCAACGGCAAGCCCATCGTCAACTCCGCTGACGCAGGCTCCCGTATCGGCTACATCGACCTGGCTGCCGCCAACGACGCTATCTGTATCGCTCTGTGCTCCGCTGACGGTATCGCCAAGGACAACGAAGAGCGTATGATGCACTGCGACAACATGCTGGAGCGCGGTCTGCAGCTGGGTATGGAAGCTACCGACTTGTGGTTCGACCCCCTGTTCCTGGTTGTCAAGGGTATGCAGGACAAGCAGATGGAGGTCCTGGAGGCCATCAAGATGTTCTCCGAGAAGGGCCTGAAGTCCACCGGCGGTCTGTCCAATAACTCCAACGGCGCTCCCAAGAACGTCCGTCCCATCATGGACTCCGCTCTGATGGCGATGTGCATGATGCAGGGTCTGACCTCCGCCATCGTCAACCCCAACGACCTGCGCCTGATGGAGACCATCAAGTCCTGCGACATC
>JAZOMH010000056.1:0-17267 GCA_045653785.1 Faecousia sp.
GTCGGCGGGGGCAAGCCCCCGCCCTACACTACTGCCCGGCAAATCGAAATTTGTACCCCTATTGTACCTGCAAAAGGGGTAAAAGTAAAGCCAGAGTTAAAATGCAGGAAATCCTGCGGAGCTTGCATAAAGTGCCGTAGATTATGCAAAAATCATCCAAAAACCTTAGTTTTGTCAAATTTGCTATGAAAGTATTGATAGATGGACTTGCAATTTGTTACCTATTTTTGTCATAATATGGTTGCGTAGAGGAAAAACTTCTGCTAAAATAGGGTAAGATTTTATGAGGAGGAAAGTACCTATGGCATATCTTGACGAAATTAAGCAGCGTGTAATGGAGCAGAACCCCGGGCAGCCCGAGTTCCACCAGGCAGTGGAGGAGGTCCTGGAGTCTCTGCGTCCCGTAATTGAGAAGAATGAGGAGCAGTACCGCAAGGTGGCGCTGCTGGAGCGTCTGACCACCCCCGAGCGCGTGGTCATGTTCCGTGTTCCCTGGGTGGATGATGAGGGCCAGGCACATGTGAACAACGCATACCGCGTCCAGTTTAACGGAGCAATCGGCCCCTACAAGGGCGGCCTGCGCTTCCATCCCACCGTTAACCTGTCCGTCATGAAGTTTCTGAGCTTTGAGCAGAACTTCAAAAACGCCCTCACCGGCCTGCCTATGGGCGGTGCAAAGGGTGGTTCCGACTTCGACCCCAAGGGTAAGTCCGACCAGGAGATCATGCGTTTCTGCCAGAGCTTCATGACCGAGCTGTACCGCTACATCGGTGCTGACGAGGACGTTCCCGCCGGCGATATCGGCGTGGGTGGCCGTGAGATCGGCTACCTGTTCGGCCAGTACCGCCGTATCCGCGGCGCATACCAGGGCGGTGTGCTCACCGGCAAGGGCCTGAGCTACGGCGGCTCCCTGGGCCGCACCGAGGCTACCGGCTACGGCCTGCTGTACTTGACCGAGGAGCTGCTCAAGTGCAACGGCAAGGATCTGAAGGGCCTGACTGTGGCTGTCTCCGGTGCCGGCAACGTTGCCACCTATGCCATCCAGAAGGCATGGCAGCTGGGCGCAAAGCCTGTTACCTGCTCCGATTCCTCCGGCTGGATCTACGATCCCGAGGGCATCGATGTTGCGCTGCTGCGTGAGATTAAGGAAGTCAAGCGCGCAAGACTTACCGAGTATGCTGCTGCCCGTCCCGGTGCGCAGTACCATGAGGGCAAGGGCGTCTGGACGGTCAAGTGCGACGTGGCTCTGCCCTGCGCCACCCAGAACGAGCTGCTGATGGACGACGCCAAGGCACTGGTTGCCAACGGCTGCATCGCAGTTGTTGAGGGCGCGAACATGCCCACCAGCCTGGAAGCTACCAAGTACCTGCAGGAAAACGGTATCCTGTTCTGCCCCGGCAAGGCATCCAATGCCGGCGGTGTTGCCTGTTCCGGCCTGGAAATGTGCCAGAACTCCGAGCGCCGCAGTTGGACGCTGGAGGAAGTGGACGATATGCTGCATGACATCATGGTGGGTATCTTCCACAACATTGACGACGCTGCCCGGGAGTACGGCATGGAGGGCAACTATGTAGCCGGTGCCAACATTGCGGGCTTCCGCAAGGTCGCCGATGCAATGCTCCTGCAGGGCATCGTGTAAGAAACCAATCCGGATTTTCGGATAAATATCTCCTACGAAAAAGGACACACCATCCGGTGTGTCCTTTTTCCGCGCCATGCTTCCGGTGAAATTGCGGGTATGACGTAAGCCCATGGCATATACTTGTCTATATCACGGTTGTGGGGGTGCAGGTTTATGAAAAAGACGATTCCCTATTGGCAGACGGGCGGATTCATATTCACAGCGGTGGTGGGGACACTGCTGCATTTTTTATTCGACTGGACTGGTGGCAATGTAATTGCGGCACTGTTTTCCGCGGTGAACGAATCCATTTGGGAGCATCTGAAGCTGCTGTTTTATCCCATGGTTGCCGTTGCGGTCGTGGAATACTTTTCCTGGGGCAAGGAGGTGGATTCCTTCTGGTGCATCAAGCTCATGGGAATTTTACTGGGCGTTGTGCTGATTCCCGTGGTGTATTATACCTACACGGGCATCCTGGGCGTAAAGGCGGATTGGTTTAATATTACGATCTTTTTCCTTGCAGCCGGGATGGTGTATTGGGCAGAAACAAAATTGCTGCAAAGGGGCTACACCTGTCAGGTCAGTTCTAGGTTGTCGGTGGCGCTGATTGCTTTGATTGGGGTGACGTTTACAATTCTCACCTTCGTGCCACCCCACATTCCCTTTTTCCAGGATCCGATCACAGGCACTTACGGATTTTTGGGAAACCGGTAAATTCTTTGTTTCTCGGTGTGTTTGGTGCGGCGTGCACCAAAGCCTCCCTTGTGTAAAGGGAGGTGTCAAAAATCTCTGATTTTTGACGGAGGGATTGTAAAAAGCGTTGCAAATACGGGACAATCCCCCAGTCAGCCTGTTCGGCTGACAGCATTTGCAGAGGTATGCTTGCCACCGGCAAGCATCTGTATCTCTGATTCGCTACGCGGACCACCCTTTACACGAGGGGGCCTTTGGATGGTGCGCCTACCCAACTGCCCGACAAATCGGAAAATGACGGGAAAATGGACTTGCTGTGGATCATACGCTCATAGTAACCGATTTCATCATCGGTTACTATTTGGAGGTGGTTTTATGATCGCCGCTGTATGGCTGATGCTCAGCGGTCTGATGTACTCCCTGCAGCTGCAGACCGGGTCATTTCCCAAACCCTTGACTGCCCAGGAGGAGCAGCATTACCTGGCCCTTGCGGCCCAGGGGGACCTGGATGCGCGGAATATCCTTATCGAGCGCAACCTGCGATTGGTTGCGCACATTATGAAAAAATACTACGCCCAGGCGGCAGACCAGGAGGATCTGATCTCTATTGGCACCATCGGTCTGATTAAGGGGGTGGAGAGCTTCGATGCCTCCAAAGGGGCAAGGCTTGCTACATACGCCGCCCGGTGCGTGGAAAATGAAATCCTCATGTATTTCCGCAGCCAGAAGAAGTCCAGCCAGGATGTTTCCCTGTCCGATTACATTGAAACCGGCACCGACGGGGCGGCGCTGGCGCTGATGGATGTGGTCAGCGACGACACGGATCTTTTGGAGCGGGTAAGTAACCGGGAGACTTTGCGGCGGCTGTGCCTGGCGGTGGATTCGGTGCTGACGGACCGGGAGCGGCAGGTAATTTTGCTGCGTTACGGCCTGGGCGGCGGCGTACCGCTGCGGCAGCGGGAGGTGGCAAAGCACACGGGCATCAGCCGCAGCTATGTTTCCCGGATCGAGAAAAAAGCCCTGGAAAAATTAAAGGAAGCCTTAGAAAATTAAGAATTAAAAATTAACCCAAAACCGATAAATGGGAATTTGGCGCAAAAAAGTCAGCCGTGGCGTTTTCCATGGCTGACTTATGCTTTATTCGCTGACGGTAGGCAGAACCACCTGGGAAGCATCCTCCACATTGCTGGAAATCAGCTTCTTGGGACACACTGTGGCGCACAGGCCGCAGCCTATGCACTTTTCATAGTCGATAATTGCCAGGTTTTGGTCCACATGGATGGCATCATGGGGGCAGATCTTGGTGCACAGGCCGCAGCCAATGCAGCCCTGGGTGCAGCCCCGGGTGGTAACGGCACCCTTAGCCCGGGAGTTGCAGGCGATGACCACATGGTGGTCATGGTTCACCGGCACAATCAGATTCCGGGGACACGCCTTGGCGCAGCTCATACAGCCCACGCACTTTTCCTTATCCACCACTGCAGCCCCGTCCACAACGGCGATGGCGTCGTACTTACATACCTTGGTGCAGTTGCCGAAGCCCAGACAGCCAAATTTGCACACCATAGGGCCGTTGCCGGCCACCTTGGAGGCGGCAAAACAGTCAGAAAGCCCCTCGTAGCTGCCCTTTTGTTTTACACCCAGCTCCTTACCCTCGGGGGTGACGAACCGGTGTCCGGAGCAGCGCACCAGCGCCACCTTCCGGGTTACTGCCTCGGCTTTGACCCCCATGATCCGGGACATTTCCTGGGCGCAGGCGTTACCGCCGGAGGCGCACAGACCGATGGGGGCTTCGCCCTTGAGCACCGCCTCGGCATAACCGCCGCAGCCGGCATAGCCGCAGCCGCCGCAGTTGGCACCGGGGAGGGATTCGTTCAGTTCATCCAGGCGGGGATCGGTCTGCACGTAAAACACCTTGGACGCGCCGCCCAGCACCAGACCGAAGGCCAGCCCCAGACCGCCCAGAATGGCGATGGCAATTACAATTTCCATATCCGCGCCCTCCTCAGAAGATCTTCAGCCCGGAGAAGCCCATAAATGCCAGGGCGATCAGACCGGCGCTGATCAGTGCGATGGGGTAGCCCTTAAAGCTCTCGGGGCAGTCGGTTTTGTCCACCCGCTCCCGGACAGAGGCGAACAGCACGATGGCCAGGGTAAAGCCCAGACCGCCGCAGGCGCCGTTAAATACGCTCTGCAAAAAGTCGTAGCCTTCCTGCACATTCACCAGCGCCACGCCCAGCACAGCGCAGTTGGTGGTAATCAGCGGCAGGAAGATGCCCAGTGCCTGGTACAGAGCGGGAACGGACTTTTTCAGGAACATCTCCACCACCTGCACGATGGAGGCGATGACCAGGATGAACGCCACAGTCTGCATATACCCCAGATCCAGGGGCTGCAGCACGAAGGCGTCGATGGCCCAACAGGCGGCAGAGGCCAGGGCCATAACAAAAGTAACCGCCATGCCCATGCCCAGGGCGGTGTCAGTTTTCTTGGAAACGCCCATGAAGGGGCAGATGCCGTAGAATTTGACCAGGATGAAGTTTTCCGTCAAAATGGCGGAAATGAGGATGCCCAGCAGAGATTGGAGATAATTCATACGGTTTCACCCTCCTTTTCCCTGCGTTCCAGCTTCTTTACCAACCACTGAGAGCCTGCAATCAGGAAGCCCAGGGTCAGGAAACCGCCCACAGGCATGACCATCTGCATGGCAGGGTAGCCCTCGGGGATGATCCGGATGCCCTCGCCGCCGTTGAGAATACCGCCGCCGAAGGTACCGGCGCCCAGCAGCTCCCGGACCACGCACATGATCACCAGCGCCACGGTGTAGCCGAAGCCCTGAAACAGGCCGTCCATGGCAGAAGACAGGACGCCGTTTTTGGAGGCAAAGGCCTCAGCTCTGCCCAGAATGATGCAGTTAACCACAATTAAGGGAATGAACACGCCCAGACTCTCCGCCAGCTCCGGCAGAAACGCCTGCAGGCACAGATCCACCATGGTAACAAAGCCTGCGATGATCACGATGTACGCAGCGATCCGCACCTGGGAGGGGATCACCTTCCGCAAGGCGGAGATCAGCACATTGGAGCAAATGAGAATAATGGTAACGCAAACGCCCATGCCGATACCGTTAAACAGGCTGGTGGTGATGGCAAGGGTGGAGCACATGCCCAAAAGCTGCACAAATACAGGGTTTTTAATCAGCAGGCCCTCTAAAAACTGTTTTTTCATTTTCCACCCTCCCTCACTGCAATGCCGATAGCGGCGTTGACACCTGCGGCAACCGCCCGGGAGGTAATGGTAGCGCTGGTAATGGCATCGATGCTGCCGCCGTCCTTGCTCACGGCCAGCTCACCGGTCTGTCCAACGAACTGTTCCCGGAAGGCAGCTCCCTTGGCGTTGTTTGTCCCGGCGGTATCCCCCAAACCGGCGGTTTCTGTGTGGGAAACGATGTCAATGCCCAGCACGTTGCCGTTAAAGTCCACGCCCACCATCATGGTGATCGTGCCGCCGAAGCCGGCGGGAGCAACCTGCACCGCGTAGCCTGCGTCGGATTTCCAGACCTTCTGCACCAGACCGGTATCGTCGGAAAAACTGTCCGTTTCCGTGGCAGTACCGGGCAGGACCGCCGCAATGGCATCTGCCACCTTCTGCGCTTTCAGCTGGGCGATCCTGGGGGCGGTGATGCTGTTGATGCCCGCCAGGGCGGCCGCTACCACCGCAGTAATCAGGAATAATGTAAGTGTCAGCCGCAAAATAGAATTTTTCATTTCACAGCCTCCTTTTTGGGTGCGCCGAACTTTTTGGGTCTGCCGATCTTATCCAGCAGCACCACACAGCAGTTCATCACCAGAATTGCGTAGGACACGCCCTCGGGATAGCCGCCAAAGTAGCGGATGACCAGGGTAATAACACCGCAGCCGATGCCGAAGATCACCTGGCCCAGCTTAGTGATGGGGCTGGTAACATAGTCCGTCGCCATAAAGATAGCGCCCAGCATCAGACCGCCGGAAAGAAGCTGGCTTGCCATCCACATCACCGGATCGTTGCCCTTGGGGAACAGGACGGTCAGCACAGCCACCGTGCCGATGAAAGCCACGGGGATCCGGGCAGAAATTACCTTGCGCAGCAGCAGGTAAGCAAAGCCGATGAGCAGCAGCAGCGCGCTGGTCTCACCCAGAGAGCCGCCGATGTTGCCCAGGAACATGTCCGCAAGGCTTGCATCGCTGAGGCTTCCCTGATGCAGGTTCGCCAGGGGCGTAGCAGCGGTAACCGCATCAGCGGTGGACCAGACACCGGCAGCGTTTTCCATGCCCGGCTTGACCCAGGTGTTCATAATGGCGGGCCAGCTGAACAGGAACGCTCTTGCCGCCAGGGCAGGGTTGACAAAGTTCTTGCCGATGCCGCCAAACAGCTGCTTGACTACAATAATGGCAAAAAAGTCGCCCAGAAGAATACACCAGTAGGGAATGGTAACCGGGCACACAAAGGCGATGAGCATACCGGTAACCAGGGCAGACAGGTCGTAGACCTTGCTTTTTTTCTTGATCATGGCGCACCATGCCCATTCAAAGAACACACACCCAGCCATGCTGACCAGGGTTACCAGCAGCGCCCGGATGCCAAAGAAATAAATACTGCCCAGCAGTGCCGGGGTCAGGGCGATCAGCACATCCCGCATCACCGTCCGGGTGGATACGGGGCTGTGGGCGTGGGGAGAGCTGGAAACTGTCAGCTCGTAGAAATATTTCATCTGTGCCATTTCCGTCCCTCCTTATTTCACAGTCTGGGCGTTTGCCTGGGCGTTGCGAATGTGCTGCTTGGCAGTACGGAATGCCTGGACCAGGGGAATCCCTGCCGGGCAGGTGTAGGCGCAGCAGCCGCACTCAATGCAGTCCATTACGTTGTTGGCTGCCATTTCCCCCGGGTCGCCGTCCTGATATGCCCGGTACATCATCACCGGCATCAGCTTCATGGGACAGGCATCCATACACTTGCCGCAGCGGATGCACTGGGGGTCGTCGATGCAGAACCGATTCCGTTTACCCAACACCGTAACGGCGTTGGTGCCCTTGATTACCGGCGAAGCCAGGTCATACAGCGCAGCACCCATCATAGGACCGCCGGAGAGGACCTTGTAGGGATTTTCCTTTTGCCCTACTGCGTCCAGCAGCGCCTGGAAGGGAGTACCCACGGGGACGATCAGATTTTTCGGCTCCATCACAATGTCGCCGGAAACGGTAACCAGCCGCTTGATAAGGGGCATACCCTCGTAAACCGCGTCGTGGATGGCCTTGCAGGTGGCGGCGTTGAACACCGCGCAGCCCACCGCCGCAGGCAGCCCCCCGGAGGGGACTTCCCGTCCTGTAACCGCCAGGATCAGCTGCTTTTCCGCGCCCTGGGGGTACTTGGCAGGCAAAATGTCCAGGGTGATACCATCCTTGGGATCCAGCTCCCATTCCAATGCCTTGACGGCAGCGGGCTTGTTGTCCTCCATGGCGATGTGGGCGGTGGAAAGACCCAGGATCTTCATAACGATTTTAAGGCCTGAGATCAGCTCCTTGGGACTGTGCTGACACAGCAGGTCGTCAGCTACGATGTAAGGCTCGCACTCGGATATGTTTACGATGATGGTGTCCACCTTGCCCAGACCGGAAGAGAGCTTTACATGGGTGGGGAAGGCAGCACCGCCCATACCCACGATACCTGCCTGTTGGATAATATCCATCAGCGCCTGGGGTGAGAGGGCATCCACTTCCTCCGCCGTCCGCTTTTGAATGTGGGGACAAAGGGTGTACTGGTGGTCATTTTCAATGACCACGCTCATAACCACAGTGCCGTTGGTATGGGGGCGGTTCTCCAACGCCTTCACCGTACCGGAAACGCTGGCGTGGACAGGCACGCACAGCCCCTGGTTATCGCCAATCTTCTGACCCAGGGTAACGGTGTCGCCCTTTTTTACCAGGGGAACACAGGGCGCGCCGATGTGCTGAGACATGGGGATCACCAGCAGGTCGGGGGCAGGGAATTCCTGCACCGGACGGTGCTGGGCGTAGTGCTTGTTTTCCCGGGGATGAATACCGCCAAAAAAGGAAAACGCCATAGTTATCACCTCGAAATCTGATGGATAAATTGCATATAATAGATGATTTTACAATAAAATTAGGACTATGTCTATCTTTTTAGCCAAAATCCCATTTATTGGGCAGTTATTTGCAATGTAATGTGGGGCGGGGGCTCGCCCCCGCCCCACTGCCCAACTAATGGGATTTTTTCAGTTTTCTAAAAATTCCCGGATATTTTTGCCGATGGGGCAGTCCGTGGCGTGGGGACAGTTCTCGTACAGGCAGTCCACCTCTGTAAGCGCCTTGTCTTCCGCCACGGCACACACGGTTCTCGCCCCGTCGCTCTGGCGGCAGTAGCCGCTGAAAAAGCCTTCCCGTTCCATGTTAATCCTCCTGTATCAGCCAGTCCGTAGGCGCAACAGTTTTGCCATTGTCCAATATCCAGACTTCCTCACTTCGGTTTACATAAATCGTGATTTGCTGATTCTCAAACCGCCGGGAGAACGCAACTTTTCCACCGCCGGCGTACAAAAACTCTGTATCGCCCAGCTTCAGCGCCGGGCTTCTTTTCCGCAAATTGCCCAGACGGCGGAAATGCTCCAGAAGCGCCCTGTCCTCCCGACCCCAGGGGTAGGTGCGCCGGTTGAAGGGGTCTTTGCCCCCTTCCATCAGCGCCTCGTCGCCGTAGTAAAGACTGGGACAGCCGGGCAGGCAATACTGCAAAACAGAAGCCAGACGCAAAAGCCGGCGGCCCTGGTTTTCCTGGTCCGGGGAGAGCTTTCGCCCAGCCAGTGCAGCCCGGTCCCCGTCGAACCCGTCTACCAACGCGGTGAGAATCCGGGGGGTATCGTGGGTGCCCAGCATGTTCATATTGCAAAGGCCAACCTGCCGGGGGTAATTCTCCAGAATGGTCATCACCCGGTTTTGGAGAGCCTCGCCCCCGTCCCGCTGCCACAAAAAATCCAGAATTGCGGTGCGGAAGGGGTAGTTCATCACGCTGTCCAGCTCCCCGTCCACAAAGTACCGCCGCCGCACATCGTAGGCGATCTTGTTGGAGGCATCCTCCCACACCTCGCCCATGAGCAGCCCGTCCGGGCGGAGGCTGCGCAGATGGTCTTTGAGCATTTTTATAAAATCGTCGGGCAGCTCATCCGCTACGTCCAGCCGGAAACCGTCAGCGCCCAGCCGCAGCCAATGGGACAGCACCTCCCGGATGTGAGCCCGGAAGCCCTCGTTGGCTTTGTCTATGGTAGGCAGGGTATCAAAGCCCCACCAACTGTCGTAGCTGTGGGGATATTCCCGGAAACGATACCACTTGCGGTAGGCAGAATCCTCTTTAGAATAAGCGCCGCCGCCGAAAATATTTTCTTTGTCAAAATACACGCTGTTGGCGCCGGTGTGGGAGTAGACCCCATCCAGCACCACCCGGATGCCCCGGTCATGGGCGGCGTTGCACAGGGCGGAAAAATCCGCCTCGCTTCCCAGCATGGGGTCGGGACGCAGATAGTCGGCAGTGTCGTAACGGTGGCTGGAAAAGCTCATGGAAATGGGATTCAGATACAAAATTTCCGTACCCAGAGAGGCGATATAGTCCATCTTCTCCGTAATGCCCCGGAAATTGCCGCCGAAGAAATCATTATTAAGGACTTCGCCGTTTTCATTAGGCTGCCAATCCACTTCCTCATCCCAATTTTTGTGGACGGTGTAGGGGGTCAGCTTGCCGGTCAGATCGGTGCTTCCTGCCCGGGCGAACCGGTCCGGAAACACCTGGTAGATCACTGCGCCCTTTGCCCAGTCCGGAACGGAAAAATCCTTGGGAATACAGGAAATTTGCCATAAATCACCTGCTTCCATGTTGGTGTCGTTCCCTTGCTTGAACAGCCGGAACGTGCCGGTGTGGCCGGTGATGGAAAACCGGTAAAAATACAGACCGGTCTCTGCCAGGGAAAAGACACATTCCCAAATGTCGTAAGGCCCGTCTGTGCGTAGAAAAGCAAAGGAAAAGCTCCCCTGTTCGGTGCCGTTTTCCCCATACAGACACAGGCTTGCGGCAGTGGTTTTCACAGTGCCGGGAATGTGGATGTGCAGGGTGCATTCCTGCCCCGGCACCAGGCATCCAAAAGGACTTTTATATTCCGCTTTTTTGGAATCAAATAATATGCGCATAAAAACTCCTTCAAATTCCGATTTGCCGTGTAGTAGGGCGGGGGCAAGCCCCCGCCCTACGCTGCATTGCAGGCAACTGCCCCATAAACAGAAATATTTTCACTATATAGAATATTGCATTTGCGCCCAAAGGTCAAGGAAAAACACCGGGAAAATCCTGTCAATTCCCATGCTTTCAAACCACCCCACAGGGAGCGGATTTATCCGTTCCGCAAATGAAGGAGCGGACGAGCAACACCCCAGGGCGGCCTCTCTTGCCCCTACTATAAAATGGGGAACGGTTTGCCCGTTCCCCATAGCTTATTTACATTTCTTCCCGCATTTTCCGGAAAAGCGCCATATATTTCTGCGCCGGCTGATCCCAGCTGAAGTCCTGCTCCATGCACCGCTTTTGCAGCGCCCGGAAAGCCTCCCGGTGATCCCGGTACAGCCACAGACACCGCTTCAGCGCGCCGCAGAAATCGTCTGCGTTGTAGCTCTGGAAGGTAAAGCCAAGGCCGCCCTGACCCTGCTCGTCCACCCCGGGAACGGTATCTTTCAAACCGCCGGTGGCGTGGACCACAGGCACAGTGCCGTAGCGCATGGCGTTCATCTGGCTCAGGCCGCAGGGCTCGGACTTGCTGGGCATGAGATAGATGTCGCCGCCGGCATAGATCCGTGCCGCAAGGCCCAGATCAAAGGTGATCTTGGCCGCCACCCGGTGGGGGAATTCCCGTGCCAGCTCCCGGAAAAACTCCTCAAATTTACTTTCACCGGTGCCCAGGATCAGTAGCTGGCAATCCTCCTCCCACATGAGCCTTCTGGCAATGTGGCACAGAAGATCCAGACCCTTGTGCCCTGCCAGCCGGGTAACCATCACCATCAGCGGCACATCCGCTTCCTGGGGCAGGCCTACTTCCTTTTGCAGGGCGGCTTTGCATTCCGCCTTACCCTGGGTAAAGGTTTCTGCGTCGTAATGGGCGCTCAGCGCCGGGTCGGTCATGGGATTAAAAGTATTCACATCGATACCGTTGGTGATGCCCGTCAGCTTCCAGGCGGCGTTTGACAGCACCCCGTCCAGCCCGTGGGCATAGTAGGGATACATCAGCTCTTTGGAATAGCTTTCGGAAACGGTGGTAACCAGGTGCGCCGTTTCAATCGCGCCCTTCATCACATTCACCGCGCCGTTTAAATCCAGACACGCCCGGTATTCCCAGGGCAGTGCCAGCACATCGTCGAAAAACCCGGCGTTTGCCCAGCCTTGATACTCCACGTTGTGGATGGTGAACATACACTTTGTGCCGGGGAACAATGGGTGATATTGCGCCGCCAGATAGGTCGGCACCGGCGCAGTCTGCCAGTCGTTGCACTGGATCACATCGGGGATGAAATCCAGAGCCACCAGGGCATCCAGGCAGGCCTTGGAGAAGAACGCGAACCGTTCCCCGTCGTCGCCGGCACCGTAAATAGCGCCGTCCCGATCCCCGAAATACTGCAGATTGTCAACGAAATACACCTGCACCCCGTCGGTGCGGTTTTTTAATTTCAGAATACCTGCATACTGCTGCCGCCAGCCCAAGGATACATAGAACTGCTTGCAAAACTCCACTTCGTACTTGGGATTTTCCCGGATTTTCTTGTAGTAGGGCAGCAGAAGCACCACTTCATTTCCGGGGATCCGGGCAAGGGCGGCAGGCAGCGCTTCCATTACGTCCCCCAGACCGCCGGATTTGGCGTAGGGCGCGCCTTCGGAAGCCAGAAGCGCTATTTTCATACTACATCACCTCGGGGGATAATCACGGGATTGGAGAGTGTGCCGATGAGCCTGGAGCCGGGACGGACATACACATCCTTGTCCAAAATGACGTTTTTCAGCACGCAATTTTCGCCCACCACCGTGTCGTTCATGATGACACAGTCCTCGATCTGGCAGCCGGGACGGATGGAAACCTGCCGGAACAGCACGGAATTTTTCACCCCGCCCTCCAGAATACAGCCGTCCGCCACGGAGCAGTTCTCCACCCGGCAGTCCTGACCGTAGTAGCTGGGCACCCGGTCCCGGACCTTGGTGTAAATGGGATGGCGGCCGCTGAACAGGTCCTCCCGGACCGCCTTTTGGGTCAGCGCCAGGGAGTTGCGGAAGTATTCCTCCACAGACTCGTTGAACATGGCAACGCCGTCAAAGGAATAAACGTTTACACTGGCGAGATTTTTCTGCCACAGCCCCAGCACCAGATCCCGGTCCATGTGGTACAGGTTTCGGGCAATATATTCCTTTACCTGCCGAATGAGCCACTTCTTGCTCAGTACAAAAATGTCCATAGACGCCTGGTAATCTGAGGTAGCGGCGTAGTCCACCGCCATATCGGTGATCTGGCCGTTTTTGTCCAGCTTCACCGCCAGATCCAGGGGCTTGACCCCGTTGGCGATGCCGGACTTGGTGACCATGGTAATATCCTTGCCGCTTTCAATGTGGGAAGCCAGGACCTTGGTAAGATCGATGTTGCTCAGCACCGCGGAATCGATCATGAACACATACTCATCCTCGCCACCGAACTCCAAAAATGCCATAGCCGCGTGGAGGGATTCCAGCTTACCCCGGTACTGACCGGTGGTGGAGGTGGCGAAGGGGGTCAGATACTCCAATCCGCCCTCTTCCATAGTAAGACCCCACTCCTCACCGGAGCCTACATGGTTCATAAGAGATTGGTAGCTGTGACGGGTGAAGATACCGATGCGCTGGACACCGGCGCAGGCAAGATTGGAGAGGGCAAAATCCACCTGGCGGTAGCGGCCGCCAAAGGGCAGACTTGCCATAGTGCGATGCTCGGTCAGAGCGCTGGCAGAGCCGTCATTTGCAAAGATGATACCCATTGCTTTCATGTTGCGCACCTCCTCAGATCATCTCACCGGGCAGCAGCACGGTGTTGCTCTCCAAAACGGAATTCTTACTGGTAACACTGATTTTTTTCTTGTCCCCGGGGCCGTAAGCGCCGCCTACTACAGCGCCCTTGCACACCCGGCTGCCCTCGCCCAGAATGGCGTGGCGGACGATGGCGCCGGATTCGATCACCGCCCCGGGCATCACCACACTGTCCTCCACCAGAGCGCCCTCGCCCACGGTGCAGCCGGTGGAAATGATGCTGTGACGGACCGTGCCGTAGATTTCGCTGCCCTCGGCAATGAAGGCGTTGACCGTAACGGCTTTTTCGTCGATGTAAGAGGAGGGAAGGGCGTTGTTCCGGGCATAGATCCGGGACTTTTCATCACCACGGATGTCGAATTCCGGCTCTTTGCCCAAAAGCTCCATGTTAGCCTCCCACAGGGAAGCAATGGTGCCCACATCCTTCCAGTAGCCGTTGAAGGTGTAAGCCATCAGCTTGTGACCCGCAGCCAGCAGGTTGGGGATGATGTTCTTGCCAAAGTCGTTGGCCGAATCCGGGTCCTCCTCGTCAGCGATGAGGAACTGGCGCAAAACCTTCCAGTTGAACACATAAATGCCCATGGAAGCGTTGGTGGATTTGGGCTGCTTGGGCTTTTCCTCAAATTCGTAAATAGAGCCGTCGGGGTTGGTGTTCAGAATGCCGAAACGGCTTGCCTCCTCCAGAGGCACGTCCCGGACAGCAATGGTGCACTCTGCACCGTTTTTCTCGTGGAATTCCACCATTGCGGCATAGTCCATCTTGTAAATATGGTCGCCGGAGAGGACCACCACATATTCCGGATCGTACCGCTCAATGAAATCGATGTTCTGATAGATGGCGTTGGCAGTGCCTTTGTACCAGCCGCCTTTCTTGTCGTGCCGCTCGTAGGGGGGCAGGACCTGGGCGCTGGCAAGGGACTTATTCAGTCCCCAGGGTTGACCGTTGCCGATGTACTCGTTCAGCTCCAGAGGCTGATACTGGGTAAGAATACCCACTGTGTCAATGCCGGAGTTGACGCAGTTACTAAGGGGAAAATCGATAATGCGGTACTTGCCGCCAAAGGGGACGGCAGGCTTGGCGGTGTTGGCTGTAAGGACCTTCAGACGACTGCCCTGGCCGCCAGCCAGAAGCATGGCAATAACCCGTTTTTTCTGGAAATACATGACTACACTCCTTATGTTGAAAATGATCGTGCATTTTATTTCTGTGCATGGGCATATAACCCCATAGATAACATAGCACATTTATGATGAAAAATAAAGGGTCAACTTGTCTAAAATACACAAGGAATTTCTGTAAAATCCGCCAACCCCACCCCGGGATATTCCTGTTTCTTGGGCAGTTGCTTGCAATGCAGCGTAGGGCGGGGGCTTGCCCCCGCCCTACACTAATGCCCGACAAATCGGAAATTGTTTGACAATCCATATTGACGGGCATATAATAAATAAGCTATAAGCCAAAACTTTTCGTTCAAAGGGGGGAAAACCATGGACGCTGGCAGTAGTGGCAATATACCGGGCCGAAGTAGAACCCGGTGTCCGTGGGGACACCGAAGCTAAACAATAGCATATTGCATTAGCCCGGTGTTTGCCTCATTTTACTAACAATGAGGAGGAAACGCCCATGAATGAACGCTTTGAGATCGCCAGAAAGGCGGTCATTACCATGCTGGAGGACAAAAAGTACGCGGCGCTGCGCACGTTTCTGGACACCATGAATCCTGCGGATATTGCCCAGGTGTTCCCCGGTCTGGAGCAGCGGCAGATCCCGCTGCTGTTCCGGCTGCTTCCCAAGGAGCAGGCGGCAGAATGTTTTACCGAGATGGAATCCGAGGAGCAGGAGCTGCTGATCCGCAGCTTCTCCGATAACGAACTGAAAGAGCTGGTGGATGAGCTGTACGCCGACGATGCGGCGGCGCTGATCGAGGAGATGCCTGCCAATGTGGTCAAGCGGATCTTGCGCCACGCCGACCCGGAGCTTCGTTCTTCCGTGAATCGCATCCTGCGTTACCCGGAAAACAGCGCCGGCTCTATCATGACCACAGAATATGTGTCTCTGCGCCCGGAAATGACCGTGGAGGAGGCAATCAAGCGCATCCGCCGCCAGGGCTTTGACAAGGAGACCATCTACACTTGTTATGTAACCCAGGCAAGAAAGCTGATCGGTCTTGTAACCGTTAAGGACCTTCTGCTTTGCGACGATGATGAAAAAACAGTTAAAGAGATTATGTTAACCAATCTGATTTCCGTAAACACCCATACGGACCAGGAGGAAGTGGCGAAGATGTTCAGCCGTTACAACTTCCTGGCGCTGCCGGTGGTGGATATGGAAAACCGAATGGTTGGCATTGTAACCTTTGACGATGCCATGGACGTTCTGGAGGACGAGACTACGGAGGATATGGAGCTGATGGGCGGTATTCTGCCGTCGGAAAAGACATATCTGAAAAGCTCTGCCTGGTCTCTGTTCCGCAACCGGATTCCCTGGTTGCTGCTGCTGATGGTGTCGGCAACCTTTACAGGCATGATTATCACCAGCTTTGAGGGCGCTTTGGCTGCCCAGGCGGCGCTGACGGCGTTCATCCCCATGCTCATGGGTACCGGTGGCAACTCCGGCTCCCAGTCGTCGGTTACGGTGATCCGCGCCCTGAGCCTGGACGAGCTGCGGTTTGCGGACCTTCCCCGGGTGATCTGGAAGGAGATCCGCACGGCGGTGCTGTGCGGCGCGGCGCTGGCGGCGGTTTGCTTCTGTAAGATCTGGCTGGTGGACCGGCTTTTGCTTGGGAATTTTGATATTACCATGACCGTCAACGCGGTGGTGTGCCTGGCGCTGTTTGTAACGGTGCTGGCGGCGAAGCTGGTGGGCGCGGTGCTGCCCATGGTGGCAAAGGTGCTGCGTCTGGACCCGGCAGTGATGGCAAGTCCCTTTATCACCAGCATCGTGGACGCGCTGTCTTTGCTGGTATACTTTCTGTTCGCCCGCCTGCTGCTGGGCGTGTGAGAAAACACGTGGTCATTCCGGGCTGCGGACGGGCAATGTCTGCCCCGGATATGGGCAAAATGGACAAAAAATGGGAACAAAAACAGGTTAAAACTGGGGAAAACCTGTTGAAAACCCGGAATTTATCCCCAAAATACCAACATAATAGAGAAAATGCCTGAAAAGCCCTTGAATTTCAAGGGCTTTTTTCGTTGCCCACCCCCGGGGAATATTCGTGCAAAATGCCCAAAGGACCAGGGACAAATCGGCTTGCAAATTGGGTATCTGTGTGGTAAAATTAGGCTGTATAATAGTCTTTTTATAGATGTGTGCGACAGCCCCGGGGCTGTCATGCGTTCTTGTGCCAAGAACGCATGATAAGGCCTTGGTGGCCGCCCGTGCCCGTAAAAAGCATATACCGCGATCCGCGGAGACCGCCGGGGTCAGGAAGGTGAGGTCAGCATCCTCCGCCGCCGACGCCGCAGACCGCACGCAAATACCCGATACACCCCGTTTTTCCATGCAGGGGCGGATGACCACATCCGCCCGTTGACCCAAGCCGCTGGTAATGGGCCGCTGTGGTCATCGGCTCCTATGGAAGAACGGGGAAACGGCAAAGACCCGAAAAAAGCAAATCAAACGCAAAGACTCTGAAAAATAACGAAAAAATTATTTAAGGAGGAAAACACAAGCATGGATAACACATTAAAGCGGCTGCTGAGCCTGGCAATCGCCGTGATCATGGTCATCACTATGGTGCCCTTTAACGGCATGCAGGTTTACGCAGGAGAAGCAGAAGTGGACTCCGGTGAGACGACACAGCTTCAGTCTGTGATTGACGCC
>JAZOMH010000057.1:0-2353 GCA_045653785.1 Faecousia sp.
ATCAAGGAAGCTGATGTGATCTTCGTCACCGGCTCCAATACCACCGAAAACCACCCTGTTATGGGTATGTACATCCGTCAGGCAAAGAAAGCTGGCAAGAAGCTGATCGTTGCCGACCCCGTCCGGATCCCCCTGGCTGAACTTGCAGACGTGTATCTGCAGATCAACCCCGGTACCAGCGTTGCCCTGAGCAACGGTATGATCCATGTGATCTTCGCCGAGGGCCTGGAGGATAAGGAATACATCGAAAAGCACACCGAGGGTGCTGAGGAACTGCGTGAGTTCGTCAAGGTATACACCCCCGAGCGGGTTGCTGAGATCTGCGGCATTGATGTTGAAGATCTGAAGAAGGCTGCCCGTCTCTACGCTACCAACCGTTCTTACATCGCCTACGCAATGGGTATTACCCAGCACACCAACGGTACCGACAACGTGCTCAGCTGCTCTAACCTGGCTCTGGTTACCGGCAACCTGGGCAAGCCCGGCACCGGCGTGAACCCCCTGCGTGGTCAGAATAACGTCCAGGGTGCCTGCGACATGGGTGCACTGCCCACCGATTACCCTGGCTACCAGAAGGTATTTGATCCTAATGTACAGGCTAAGTTCGAAAAGGCCTGGGGCGTTCCTCTGAACCCCAAGAAGGGTCTGACTGTTACCGAAACCATTCCCGCTATCCTCCATGATCAGGTGAAGCTGCTGTATGTCATGGGCGAGAACCCCATGGTTTCCGACCCCGATACCGCTCACGTAAAGCATGCACTGGAAAAGGCATTCGTGGTCGTGCAGGATATCTTCCTCACCGAAACCTGTGAATATGCTGATGTGGTCTTCCCCTCCAACGCATTCGCAGAAAAGGACGGTACCTTCTCCAACACCGAGCGCCGTGTCCAGCGTGTCCGTCAGGCTGTTCCTCCCAAGGGTGAGTGCCGTGATGACTGGTGGACTCTGATGCAGATCATGAACCGCATCGGTTATAAGTGCCACTACGACAAGGTAGAAGACATTTTCAATGAACTGCGGACTGTGACCCCCTCCTACGCAGGTATCACCTACGACCGCATCGAAAAGTGCGGCATTCAGTGGCCCTGCCCCAACGAGGAACATCCCGGTACTCCCATTCTCCACGCTAACGGCCCCATCCGCAACGGTGGCGTTGGCCTGCTGAAGTGCCTGACCTGGCAGCCCTCTCCCGATGTGGGCGATCCCGAGTACCCCATGATCCTGAACTCCAGCCGTATTCTCTACCATTACCATACCCGTACCATGACCGACCGTACCCGGGCCATCCACTTCACCGCTCCCAGAAAGTGGGTCGAGCTGTGGCATGAGGATGCTCTGGAAATGGGCATCACCGAGGGCGAATGGGTCAAGGTCTCTTCCAAGCGTGGCTCCATCTTCGCCGAAGCCCGGATCGTGGATACCCTGCAGCCCGGCGTAGCCTGGATGCCCTTCCACTATGCAGAAGGCGCAAACATGCTGTCCGATGCCCACCATCTGGATCCCGTTTCCAAGATCCCCGGCTTCAAGCAGATCGGTGTCAAGATCGAAAAGGTCGACGCTGAAACCGCCGCCAAGCTCACCGCGGAGGTGGTGGAAGCCGAGCGTGCCTACTACGAAAACGAAGATCCCATCCGCATCCGCTTCAAGGAGCAGGCTGCAGAAGACCTGCTGTAAGGAATCTGATCACCGGGAGGAAGCACCTTCCTCCCGGACTCACACAAGAAAGAGGTAACAAACTATGTATGAAGTTTACGCCGGATTTCTGAAGGAAGACATTACCCTGACCATCGACGGCCAGAGAGTGTCCTGCCCTCCCGAGTCCTCTATTCTGGAAGCTGCCCGTCTGAACGGCATTGAGATTCCCACCCTGTGCTATCTGAAGGGTCTGACCGCTACCGGTGCCTGCGGCATCTGTGCTGTTGAGATCATTGAGGACGGCAAGCCCGTCATCCGCCGCGCCTGCCGTTACCGTGCTAAGGACGGCATGGTTGTCCGCACCGTGACCCCCGAGGTTCTGGCCTACCGCCGTGAGCGTCTGACCGAGATCCTGGACAAGCATCCCAACGACTGCCTGACCTGCGCCAAGACCGGCGGCAACTGCCAGCTGCAGCTGGTTTCTCAGCTGCTGAATGTCAACCCCTGCGAGCGTAAGATCCGCGGCAAGGGCATCGACGACAGCAGCCCCGCCATGATCCGTGATCTGGACAAGTGCATCGCCTGCGGCCGCTGCGTCAACGTCTGTAACGAAGTCCAGCACATCGGCATTTACGAGATGAAGTACGATGAAGCCACTGGCGACAAGTACGTGGATACCAAGAAGGACGTGAAGCTGAACGCCACTGCCTGCATCAAC
>JAZOMH010000058.1:0-12070 GCA_045653785.1 Faecousia sp.
ACATTCATTGCCTGTTATCGAAACTTCAAAATTGCGGAGTTTGATACAGAAGATGGGCAATTGATTCATCGGTCCATTGCAAGACTGTAAGTTGTGTACTATGTCCTTGCACTGGTGTGTACCATGTTACTCTTGACACAATGCGCGCCCCTACAATTTTAAATCTTCATTCGCTCTCGCAGTGCGCCGGCGAGGGTTGCCGGCTGGGCTGCCACCTGCGCCTGTGTCCCGGTGAAGGGGGCATAGGGAGGGGGCGTGGGTGCTTCAAACAGGTAGCCGCTGTCCTTCTTCAGTTCCGCCACCGCTGCTTCCAGGGCGGCAGGCACATTGTCGCTTCCGGCAATGGTGTCCATATCCAGCAGGGCGGCAATGGCCTTGACAGACCTGCCCCCTGCCTTTTGTACCGCCTGCTCCAGACTGCTCTGCAGACGCAGTCCCGCCAGCTCCCGGGCATGGGCCGTAACGGCCTGGTTATACTTATCCTCCCAGACCTGCGAACCCTGCTTTGCCTGCTGGATGTCCTGGCCGTTCTCTGCCATGATGGCGTCGATGACCTCCTTGGGCAGCGGCCCTCCGTTTACATTGAAGCTTTGCAAAAATTCTCTTTTCATGGTATTTCCTTTCTGCGCTACGCCTTTTTTACGAGGCTCGCCCCTCCCGCGCCGGTGATGTTATTACGCCCTCACCAAAGCAAATTTATCAAAATTGGGGGCTTTGCCAGGACGGCGCTGCCGCCCGTGGCAATCCCCATTGTGTAATTAAGAATTAAGAGTTAAAGAAAGAATGAATTCATAATTCATAATTCTTAACTGCCCGGCATAAGCCGGGAGCGGATGGTCTGCAATTCCGCGTCGGTATCTGCCGCCATGCCGAACCGCCAGCCCAGAGCAACCTCCGGGCGCAGCAGCCCCCGCTCTACCATGTCCTTGTAGTCCTCCCAGAGCTTGTCCTGGTCGTAAAGAACGCCGTTGCCCCAGTCCACGCTGAAGCTGCCCGCCTCCGCCCCGGGGACACCGTAGAGCTTACCCAGCACGGCGCACAGCTGTACCGCTTCTTCCAAAGCTTTCTGCCACATCCGCTGGAAATCCAGCACCGTCAGGGCATGCTCGCCTTGGCTGGAAGCGATCTCCGTGGCGGTGCGCTCCTCCACATTGGCATCGGACAGCAGACCTCGCTTCAGCCCGATCACCGACTCCACATTGCGCAGATACTCCTGCTTCCGGTTCAGGAAGGACTGCTCCCGCAGCTGGGGAGAATACACCGTCAGTCCCAGCCGCTCCACATCCTCGTCCAGTCCCACAAACAGGTGGCTCTCCAAGGCATTTCCGTCCAGAAGATCCGCCGAGGTGAACACCCGGCTCTCTCCCCGGTCAAATTCTCCCTTGAGCTGGAATTCATTCCGGTCTATGGCGTGGATCAGCCCCACCGCCGGGGCGTAGACACTGATGCCGTCGGCAGTGCCGTCCACGCAGTTGAGCATGGGGGTCTTTACCGCCACCAGACCCACAGACCCCACCGGGGTTTCATAGGTGTATCGCGACGGCAGGGCGGCGTAGGCAGGGTGGCTGGTAAGGTCCACCTCACCACCCAGGGAATTGGCATTGTAGCTGCTAAACAGCCGGTTGGTGATGGTCAAAAACCCATTTTCGTCCACACTCCTGCGCTCTAAAAGGGTGTAGTAGGCATTGCCCCGGGTGCTTCTCTCCACAAAGCCCATGTCCGTAGGCACGCCCCGATGATCTCTGCCAAACATCAGCACCCGATCCCGGGGGATCAGGGTAAACTGAAAGCTGTCCCCCCAAAGCCAGGGCTTCAGATAGCACTCACCGCCCACCAGAGCAAGCTGCACCGCCATCTCCTTTTGGGTGTCCAGACCCTGCAGTACCCGGGCGGTAAAGGGGTGGTCTGTTTTGGCGGTGTACTCGGCGAAAACCGTCCGCACCAGCTTGTTGACCACCGTGTAGGCGATCCGCTGACAGGGATCTTCTCCGTTTTCCGCTGTATCCCGGTAGTACAGGTCAAACCATTCCTCCACCGCTGTGGACATGGCGGTGCTGGTCTTGTCGGAAGCCCCGAAGGCCTCCTGATAGCTTGCAATTTTCATCATTTACCCTCCTGCTTGATGATTACCCGGGGACAGACCCGCTGAACGCCCCGGATGTAGCATTCCAGCTCCCGTACACGGCGGGAAAGCCGGAGAATTTCCTGCTGAAGCCGGCGGTTGTCCGCCAGCACCGTTTCCTTGGCCCACATGGGCAAAAACCGATCCAAAAGCCAGTGTTTCATGATTTCCTCCATTCCGTAGGGGCGACCAGAAGGTGAATTGCCCAGAGGGGCAAGAGAGGCCGCCCTGGGGCGTTGGTCGTCTGCCTCTTCCCGTCCAATTAAGAGTTAAGAATTTTATTGTCATTATGATCCGTTCTCTTAATTCTCAATTTCTGCCCAGGACTGTCATACAAAAGTACCGGATATCGTCCATGGCGTGGTCGCTTTCTTTCTTAGGGGTATCGCTGCCCGGGTCGTCTGCCCAGCAGTAAAGCCCAAACTCCCGAATGGCGTCGGCGCAGCTGGGCATCACCTGCAGCCGCCCCTGGCGAAGAAGCTCCGCCACCCGTTGGATGCCCGGCAGCACTGCATTTCTTGCCTTTCGCACCCGGAAGATCCCGTGCCTTCGCAGCACCGCAATAAAGCTGGCTGCCGAGGGGTCCACAATCACCTGCTCCACCGGGGCATCCCCGGCAAGCCTTATAAGGGCATCGTGGTACTGCTCATCGGTGAGGCTGACGCCCTTTTCCCGGCCGTCGTAGTAAAACTCCCGGACACGCACCGCCCGGTTTTCTGCCACGCACCAAAGTCCGGCGGAAAAGGGATTCCGGGTGCCGTAGTCCACGGATATGTACCACCTGCCCGCCTGGGGCGCTTCCTTGGCAATATGCATTTCCGGCTGGAAATCGTAGATAATCCCCTCAGCGGCGCACCACTGACCCAGCACGAACCGGCGGTAAAACACACCGGTGTACAGCCGCTCATACCGCTGCTGCACTGCCTGGGAAAGCCCCGGATTGTCCTGCATGGTAAAATGCAGCACCAGGGCATTTTTGGCTTCTGCCTTGCAGATCCACTCCCGGTAAAACCAGTGCTGGGCAGAAGCGGGATTGCAGCTAAACCACATTTTTGACCCGGGCACTGAGCACCGGGCGCATGCCTGCTCCACAAAGGACCGGGGCATCAGCACCGTCTCGTCCAGCAGCACCCCCGCCAGGGTGATGCCCTGGATGAGCATGGCGGCGCTTTCGTCCTGGCCGCCGAAGAGATAGTAGGTATTCACCCGGCTGCCCAGGCTAACGGTCAGCTTGTTGTCCGCCCGATGCTCGGTGATGGTAAAAAGACCCCCAAGCCACCCGGGCAGGGGCAGGATAATATTCCGCCGCAGCGCCCCCACCGTCTTGCCGCACAGGGCGAAGGTCTGATTCTGGAAGCTTGCCATGCTCCACAGAAAAAAGCCGCAGACCATCGCCATGGTCTTGCCGGAGCGGACAGCGCCGTGGCAGATGAGGGCATCTTTACTCTTGAACCCCGGTCTGTTCCACCAGGTCATCGCCAGCAGCTGCCGCTTGCTGAAGCTCCTGAATGTCATGGGTAGGGATCGCCTCCTTGGTGCTGTCCAAAATTGCCTGCAAAAGGGGGCTGTCCCCCGGGGGCGCTGCCGGTTGCCGGTCAAATAGCCCCACCGCCTTGCCCAGCAGCTCCAAAGCCTTTAGCTTGTCATAAAATTTCACCTTAATGCCCCCGGCGGACTTTTCCATAGAGGCAATGGCGGCGCAAAGCTCGGCGTCCAGTTCTCCGGTGGGGCGAATTTCCAGCTGCCCCTCCCGGACAGACAAAAGGTCCGTGGTCTTTGCCAGAGCGATGGCGCGCAGCTGCCCCAGGATCTGCTGGGTGGTAATTTCCGTTTCTGAATGTTCCACGGCGCACCTCCTGTTCGTTACGCCCCAATGATACCCCCAAAAAAACAAAAAAGCTTCCCGGATTTTTCCCAATCCGGAAAGCGACGAAAATGGACAATTATTTGTAAAATCCCTATTTGCCCTACACTGCATTGCAAGCAACTGCCCAATAAACTCAGCATTTGTTGGTTTGCGGCTAATTCTTAATTCTCAATTAAAAAAGCGCTGAGCTTATCACTCAGCGCTTTTTTCTGTAGCTGTGCCGTCGGGGGCGATTACATACACCGTCTCCCCGTCCGTCATTTCTCCTTGGGTCAGGAGCAATCCTGCCTCGTTAAAATAATATTTTTTCCCAATAATTTCCCACCAGCCGGTGGCGGCAGTGCCGTCCTGGCCCAGGTAGTATGTGCCCTCCGGCTCGGTCAGCCAGCCGGTACACATAGCGCCTGTGGCAGAGAAATACTGCCGCCAGCCATCGATCTCCTGCCAACCGGTAACGGCAGCGCCGGTCTCGTCCAGGTAATACTCCACGCCCCAGTAGCTGATCCAACCGGTAACCGCCTTGCCCCGGCGGTAGCAGTACCAGTTTCCGTCCCGCTGCACCCAGCCCTCCTGGGGCTTTTCCTGGGGAATCTCCAGGGATTCCCTCTCTGCCTGTCCCACCGAAAGCTGCCGGCTTGCCAGGAGCACCCGCTGATAACGGTTCTGCAACCGACCTGCCTGGACCACCGTAGCCGCGGCATCCGCGTAGACCTCCACCCGGTAAAGCCCGGTTTCCAGAAGATCCAGATACAGCGGCTCATTCAGCAGCTCCAGGGAAGCTGTCTTGCCTTCCGTTTCCATCCGTTCCCGCAGAACGATCACGCCCTTCGGATCGGTAATGCAGATCTCCACAGACCCCACCGTGCCGGAAACCGCGCTGACCGTACCTGCCACAGCCGGGTCTTCTCCCTCATCCATGACTTCCGGCAAAGACAAATCTGTAAGGCTCAGTCCCTGCTGACCCAACTGGGCGGTAATCACCGCGGAGGCCGCCACATAGCCTGTGCGGCTGCCGTCGGACACCCGGTAAAACAACTGCCCCCGGGGGTCTTTTATCACCGCCGTGGCGTGGAGCAGCTCGCCGGCGGACACGCTGCGAAGCCGCTGACACCCTTCGCTGCCCACCACACAGGGCTGGCTGCGCAGCGTTGTGGAGAATCGGGTCCGCAGGAACACGTCGCTTTCATATTCCTCGCAAAGGACACTGTAATCGCCAAAATGGATCAGCCCCTCATAGGTGGTCCAGTCGTCAAACAGCCAGGCAAATTCAGCGATGGTGCATTGTACCACATTGCCCTCGTTACCGGCAAAGGAGGTATAAAAGCTCTCCACAAAGTACACCGTACCGTCAATGATGGCGTTGATCACACAGGCGTGGCCGTAGGTTGCTCCTGCTTCGGTATTTGTCCACTGGAAACCCGCGATCATATTGTAAACATCCCGGGTGCCACCCCGGCTGATATGGTTCAGCGCCTCCTCCAGGGAGTATTCCGAGGCGGGATAGGCGGCGATATGGTAGCCTGCGTCCGTCATACCCAGGGTGCTGTAATAGTCATACTGCTTGTTACCGTCCTTGACCACCAGATATTTGTTGATACCCATATTGTAAAGCTGATGGCTGGTCATAAGACCGCAGAAGCCGGCAAAATTTTCCCGCCCGGCAGAGTACAGGCTCTTCACATAGCTTTCCCGGGTGCTGCGGATAATTTGCTCCTGCTTGGTCAGCACCGGGGTCTCCTCCACCTGGTCGGCAAAAGTGGCCACCGGCAGCGCCGCCAGAGAAAGGAGCAAAACAAGCAACAAGATCATTCTTTTCATAGCAGCACCACCTTTCAAATTGAGAATTGACCGTAAACCAACAAATTCCGATTTGTCGGGCAGTAGTGTAGGGCGGGGGCTTGCCCCCGCCGACGATATTACATGCATTTGTGCGGCGGGGGCTTGCCCCCGCCCTACGCTGCATTGCAAGCAACTGCCCGATAAACAGGAATTTGTCGTTTTACACAATGTATTTTTATTCTAGCATATCTTTTTGTCAAATGCAACGGAAAGGTCGTTTTTTCCAAATTCCTATTTAATGAATTACGGGAATCCTCAACTTGCAATTAAAAAACCGGGTCTTTCGACCCGGTTTTTTATACTCTCGCATGACCCTGGCGGCAAATCACGTCCACCACACGGTCCACACACGCCTGGCACAATTCCTCGGTCTGTGCCTCCACCATAACACGAATTACCGGCTCTGTACCGGACGGACGCACCAAAACACGTCCGTTTTCTCCCAATTCCTTGGCGACTTCCTCCACCGCGCTTTTTACCATAGGATCGTTCTGCGCTGTGTCCTTATCCATGACCCGGACATTTTTCAGCACCTGGGGGAAGATGGCAAGCTCTCTGACCAGCTCCGAAAGCTTCTTCTTTTTTGCCATCATCACTTCCATCACCTTGATGCTGGTAAGGATGCCGTCGCCGGTGGTGGCGTACTTGGAAATAATGATGTGTCCGGACTGCTCACCACCCAGGCGGCAGCCGTATTTGGCCATATATTCGTAGACATACTTGTCTCCCACCGCGGTCTTGGCGTAGCCGATGCCGGCTTTGTCCAACGCCTTATATAGGCCCAGATTGCTCATCACCGTGGTAACCACGGTATTGCCCTCCAGCTGCCCCCGTTCCTTCATATACACGCCCAGCAGGTACAGGATATGGTCGCCGGTAATTACCTGCCCCGTCTCGTCCACACACAGGCACCGATCCGCGTCGCCGTCGTAGGCAAAGCCCACATCCAGCTGATTTTCCAGAACAAACCGCTGGAGATTCTCAATATGGGTAGAGCCGGCGTTTTCGTTAATATTGGTGCCGTCAGGCTCGGCGTTCATCACAAAGGTCTTTGCCCCCAAAGCGTCGAATACGCTCTTGGCAATGTTCCAGGAAGCGCCGTTGGCGCAGTCCAGACCCACCCGGACACCCTTGAAAGAGAACATACCCAGGCTGATGAGATAGCCGATATAGCGGTTTCTGCCGGAAACATAGTCCACGGTCCTGCCGATTTTTTCCTGCTTGGCATAGGGGAGCTGGGCAGGCTCGCCGTCCAGATACGCCTCCACCAGGTCAATCACCTGCTGCTCCATCTTCTCGCCGTTACGGTTCAGGAGCTTGATACCGTTGTCGTAGAAGGGGTTGTGGCTGGCGGAGATCATCACGCCGCAGTCAAAATCGTCCATCCGGGTAACGTATGCCACAGAGGGGGTGGTGGTAACGTGCAGAAGATAGGCGTCTGCGCCGGAGGCGGTGATGCCTGCGGCAAGGGCGTACTCAAACATATAGGACGAGCGCCGGGTATCCTTGCCGATGAGGATCTTCGCCTCCTCCCGAGAGCCACTTTGCTTTTTTTCTTCGCTGTAGTACCAGCCCAGGAAGCGGCCCACCTGAAAGGCATGATCCGCCGTCAGATCCACATTGGCTTCCCCACGGAAACCGTCTGTACCGAAATATTTTCCCATACAATAACTCCCTTATTCATGGACAATTCATAATGATTCATCAAATTCCGATTTGACGAACAGTAGTGTAGGGCGGGGGCTTGCCCCCGCCGACGATATTACATGCATTTGTGCGGCGGGGGCAAGCCCCCGCCCTACGCTGCATTGCAAGCAACTGCCCGATAAACAGGAATTTAATGGTTTACGGATAATTCTCAATTCTTCTTAACTACCGTGCCGTCGTTCTTGAAAATGTGTCCCTCCGGAACGACCCCCCGGACACAGGCGGTGGGATACACCTGGCTGTTTCTGCCCAGCACCGTTCCGGGATTGAGCACCGCGTTGCAGCCGACCTCGCCAAAGTCGCCTACCATAGCGCCCACCTTTTTCCGGCCCGTGGCAATGCCCTGCACCACCACATTGCCCTTATCTCCCCGGACATTGGAGGTAACCGCCCCTGCGCCCAAGTGAGCTTTGTAGCCCAGGATGCTGTCGCCCACATAGTTGTAGTGGGGCACCTGCACCCCGTCGAACAAAATGGCATTTTTAATCTCCACCGAGTTGCCCACCACGCAGTTTTCGCCCACCAAGGCGTTCCCGCGGATAAAGGCGCAGTGACGCACCTCCGTCCCCGGGCCGATGATACACGGACCAGCTATATAGGCGGTAGGCGCAATCTTTGCGGTGTCATGGGCCCACACCCGGGGGGCAATTTCCCGGTAATCCGCTCCCAGCTTGCCGCCGCAGGCCAAGATCATATCCCCGATCCCGGCAAGTGCCTCCCAGGGATAGGTAAACTGCTCCAAGTAAGCCTTTGCGGCGGTGTGGGACAAATCAAAAAGCGCCTGCATCGTGACCATACCATGCGCCTCCTTTCTAATTTTTGTGCCTTCATTTTACCACGCTACGGCGTAGGAATCAATCGGAAAATGCAACCAGGGATAATTGAAAATTCAAAGTTGAAACGTATTGCCGGCAGTAGTGTAGGGCGGGGGCTTGCCCCCGCCGACGATATTGCATGCATTTGTGCGGCGGAGGCAAGCCCCCGCCCTACGCTGCATTGCAAGCAACTCCCCGAGAAAGAGGAATTTTTAGTTTGGGGTAAATTCTCAATTTTCAACTTTCAATTAAAAAACCGGGCGTTTGCCCGGTTTTTTACATATTCGCCTTGATGGTGGAAATGAGAATATCTCCCGCCACCACTCTGTCCTCGGCGGCAAACCCATCAGCAAAATTATCTGTGTAGATCACCTGGGCATTGGGCGGGAATTCCTCGTCCCCCTCCCACACAATGATCTGCATGGCGTAGCCACCGATAAAATCAAACTGGTAGCCCGCATCTCCGTGCTTCAGCGGCGTTGCGCCCATCTTCTCGCAGGCAGCGCGAAACTTTTCCACCCGGGTGCCGAAGGTATATGCCGCCCGGGTCAGTACCCGGCCTGTGTAGGGCCCTACGTACATCTCCCCCCAGGGCATCTCCCGGAATGTCTTCCACTGACCGCCCCAAGAAGCTGCCTTGCCCTCCAGCAAATACCGAAGTAAAAATGTCTGCACCTGTAGGGGCGGGCAGAAGGTGAATTGCCCCAAAGGGGCAAGAGAGGCCACCCTGGGGTGTTGCCCGTCCGCCTGCTCACTCACTCTGATTCCATAAACGGGATGGGCAATGGCATACTCTCTACCCAGTAGGTTGACATAAAATTCTTTGCCGTCCCACTTCACGCCGGTTCTAGCCGCCGCTTCCACCGGGTCCAGCTTTTCAAACAACCCCTGGTAGTAAGCGAACGGCACTTCTTCCTTGTTATTTTCGATCTCCATATTTTTCTCCTCCCAAAGGCTTCCCCCTAAGGGGGAGGCTTTCATTCCTGCACACTGCTGGGGAACAGACTTGCATCCGTATGGGGCAAGAAGCAGGCAGCCACGAAGCTGTCCATGTAGCCGGGGTAGGTGGAAAGCTCCAGGTAGGTCATATTGGCCCCCACCTCATGGCATTTGGCAATAGCCGCGTCGGAGACCGCCATGGCGTAGGCGCCGGTAAGACTGGAGTTGCCGATGTAATGGAACTTCTCCAGATCCACATCCGGCAGCATGCCGATATTCACGGCGTTTTTCATATTGATGCCGGAGCCGATGCCGCCTGCCACCACCACCCGATCGATGCAGTCAGGGGTCATGTCCACGGACTGCAAAAGGGTGTCGATGCCGGAATAGATCGCGCCCTTGGCACGAATAAAGTTGTCAATATCCACCTCGTTGATGCTGACCTCTCTGCCGGTGTCGGACTGATCCGGGAACGCCAGCACATACCGGCCCATGCCATGCTGATCCCGCAGAACCCGTTGGCCCTCCCGGATGAACTGACCCCGGGCGTTGATGATTCCGGTGCGGAACAGCTCGGAGATAATGTCGATAATGCCGGAGCCGCAGATGCCCACGCATTTCTGCCCCCGCTCGCCTACGATGGTCAAGGTGGGTTCCATAGATTCCTTGTCAATGACCACTGCCTCCACCGCGCCGTCGGTGGCGCGCATGCCGCAGGAAATGTCACCGCCCTCAAAGGCAGGGCCGGCAGAGCAGGCGCAGCTCATGAGGAAATCCCGGTTGCCGAACACGATCTCGCCGTTGGTGCCCAGGTCGATGAACAGGGTCATTTCGTCGCAGTCCCACATCATGGTCGCCAATGTACCGGCAGTAATGTCACCGCCCACATAAGAGCCGATGTTGGGGGCGATAACCACCGCCGCCCCCGGGTTGGCAGGCAGGGAAAGATCCCGGGCTGTCAGACCGTCCCAGGCGAAGAAGCTGGGGATGTAGGGGTCCATGCGCACCGGGTCAGCGTCCACCCCCACCAGCAGGTGGTTCATGGTGGTGTTGGCACCGATGGTCAGGCGCAAAATGGCGGTGGCCTTGATATTTGCCTGCTTGCACAGATTGGCGATAATGGGGGTCAGGGTTTCTTTAATAATGGCGTCCTGGAGCTTCTTTCTGCCCCCGGGACGGCAGGATTCGATGATCCGGTTGATCACATCCGCACCGTAGCGGATCTGGCCGTTGCCGGAAGAGCCTTTTGCCAGCAGCTTGCCGCTTTCCAGGTCCACCAGCACCATGGACACGGTGGTGGTACCGATGTCTATGGCGCAGCCCACCAGCAGGGTGTCATCGGGGGGGCAGATGTCCATGCACCGGAAGGTGTTTTCTTTCATTTCACCCTTGACGCACACCTGCCAGTTATTCTCCCGGCAGACGCTGGCCAGCTTCACCATCACATTGTAAGGCACGCTGACGGTTTCCACGCCCAAGGCTGCTTGGATCGCCCACTGCAGCCGCTCGATGTCGGGCATGGTGTCGTCGGGAGTGGGCGCGTCCATGCTCAGCGCCACCGCCCGGAAGCTGTTCTCAAAGGGGATCTGCCCCGCATCTTCCAGAGCCTTTTTGATGTTCTCAAAAATCGCCACTTCCTCCGGGGAGGACAGGTCGGCGGTCTTCATGCGGCTCTGATAGGCAGAGGCAATGTCCGGCACCAGAACGGTGCAGTCGCCAATGACCCTGGAGCAGCAGCTCAGCCGCCAGCCGGCGTTATATTCTTCACCGGAGATATGCCGGGAGGGGAGAGCTTCCACTTCCCCTTCCAGAAGCTTCACACGGCACTTGCCGCAGGAGCCATTGCCGGAGCAGGGGGCGTCGATTGCCACATTGGCACGACGGGCCAGCTCCAATAGGTTTTCTCCGGCGTTGCATTCAATTTGAACCGGGCTTCCGCCCTCGATCTGGAATATAACTTTCATGGGTTTTCTCCTTTTCGCAAAGTCCTCTCCCCAAGGAGAAGGCTTAACTGCTCACAAACGCCCCGGAAGTTCTTCGTAACGGCGTTGTTGGGGATTCGCAAAATCTTAAGACCCTGCTGTTTTAAATATGTATCACGCTGCATATCCGCAGCGACATTTTCCGTTTCATAATGCCCAGAGCCATCCAATTCGATGACCAGCTTCGCTTCCGCGACATAAAAATCCACAATAGACGATCCAATAACCTTCTGCCGATGGACCGTACAAGGCAACCCCTTAAGGAAGTCGTACCACAGGTTGCTTTTCTGTTTGGTCATTTTTTTCGTAGCTGACGGGAATTGGGGTCTAATCTCTTGTTATGCAAATCGTTCATTTGGCGCTCCTAAAGGCCTGTCCTTGAGGAGAAGCAGTCAAAAATCTCTGGTTTTTGACTGATGCGGTGTTCCACAGTTCGATTTACACCTCATCCACCGCTAACGCGGTCCCCCTTCCCCTCAAGGTGAAGGCTTTTTACTCACAGAATTGTAAATAGCCGGGAGGGAGGTAGTCTCCCTCCCGGCCATAAATGCGGGGAATTCTTGTAATCCGCGGACGGGCAATGCCCGCCCCTACTCACAAAGCGGCTCGCCGCTTACAGATCCAGGTAGCTGTCGGAGTACAGAACGTTGTTCTTGAAGATGTCGCAGGACTTGATGGTCTCCATCAGGCGCAGGTCGTTGGGGTTGACGATGGCGGAGGTCAGACCCTGCATCATGCACATCGCCATCAGAGCGGAGTCCATGATGGGACGGACGTTCTTGGGAGCGCCGTTGGAGTT
>JAZOMH010000059.1:0-2866 GCA_045653785.1 Faecousia sp.
CATCCAGAGAAGAAAGCTTCTCCTCCAACTCTCGAAGAGATCCTTTTCCAAGGTTCTGGATGTGGAGGATTTCCTGCTTGGATTTCGTCACAACATCACCGACCGTGTTCAAATTGGCTCGCTTCAGGCCGTTATATGTCCTTACGCTTAAGTCCAATTCCTCAATATTGATCCTTTCTACGGAGCTGACCAAAACCCGCTGGTATGCGCCGTAGGGATTGCATACCGGCGCCCTTTCTCTGCCATCCGGACCCGCATTTTTGAAACCCTTTTGGTATCCTTCCTCATATGCCGCTTCTTTACATTTATCCCCGTACTGGCAAATATACTCGGCAATACCACACCGCAAAAGTCTTGCACGGGATGGATGCCGTAATTTGTGAATGCATTTAATCAGGATCTGCCGGATCCGTTCCTGCTGGACTCCAAGCTTTTGACCAATCTGAACATAGGTTTCTCGGTATTGGTATCGACATCGGATCGCCGTTATTTCTCGTTCCGTCATACCTGTCATCAGGACATATTCCAAAGATGCCAGAAAGTCTTGCGGCATTTGCATTCCTTCTACCGTATCCCTCCAGAACAATTCCCGATATAAATTCTCAGGCCACTGAGCTCTGTTAAACCAATAAAAGAACATCCTTGCCTCCATTTCTCAGTTCACCAGCTGCATGCAGCGACGGGCAAGCTTTTCCTCCACGTCGTCTACTGATGCCTTTCCAAAGTTTCTGATCCGCAGTAGGTCTCTTCTGGATTTGGTCAGTAGATCACCTACCGTTTTGATATTTGCAAGTCTCAAGCAATTCAGGGTTCTTACCTTCAGTTCCAGCCATTCTATCGGTGCGGTATGCACAGGTATTTTGCTCAAGTCCGTGTGTTCATGGTACGGATCCTTAAGAGATGGTGCCATATCTCCCAGGTGGCCATGATTAAAGCCTACCCAATAGCCTTCATTAAACTGCCGTTGAGCGAACCATTCCCAGTTTCTTTTTTCCTGCTCCGCGACTCCAAGATACAAATATTTCGCTCTATAAGGGTGCCGCATCCTGCGAATTCCCCGGGCGATCTTCCGCCTGGCCACTTCCTTATCAGCACCTAACCGCTCGCCGATTTCCTGGTAGGTTAGTCCCTCTTGATACCGGCATCTGAGGGCCAATTCTTCATCGTCCGGAATCAATGAGATCAACACATACTCCAGCGACCCGCGCCAATCCGGAGACAGTCTGCAACCTTCCAAGGTATCTCGTCCGAAAATGTTAAACACCAAATTCTGCGGCCATTCTGCCTTATTTTCACATCGTTTCATATTCTTCCTCCAATAAATTGTTATTTGCATGGCACAATGGCCACGATTTGATCTTCTGTGATAAACGGATCCTCCCAGTAACGGGAATCCATAGAGTTTTGGGTATTGTCTCCCAGCAGGAAATAGCAACCAGCCGGCACAATAAGTATTGGATTTTCCCAGTTCGGTATAGGGAGTGAGTCCGCATACTCCAGACTGGCAAGATCAACTGTATCACCCGGCACGGCCGCCACGCGTTTTACCTGTAGAACACCGTCCTTTTCAAAAACGACAATGTCTCCAAGCTCCGGCGCATTATGGATACGCCAACCGAATATCAGACTATCTTGTTTTAGGGTAGGTTCCATAGATGTCGATGGTACATAGCCGATCAGCACAACAAACTGCAAGAGCAGATAAAATAAGAGGGTCAACACCATCGGAACGATCCATGGTCTGACCCTCTTCCATATTGAATTGTTCATACAGCCTCCGGATACATATACTCTTTCAGCTCCGGGATACTTTGCAGGTACCGCCGGGCTTTGGTCATCCACATACGTACAGTTGCGGCTTCCGCCTTGAAAAGCTTTGCAATCTCCTGGCTGTTATAGCCCTGGATAGTAAGCTCCAAGCAAGCAATACCCTTTGCCGTAACTCCTGCAGCATTGCTTTTTGCCTGCCGGAGAGTGTGGCGCAGTTCCGAAGTATACAGCTCATCTCGACCGCCTGCCTCGGCGTCGACAACTGCGTCGATCGTATCGGAACCCTGTTCTTTCTGAACCAGTCTGGTGGAACGAGCCAGTTCGTCGCAGATCTCGTTCCAGATCAGCCTGTATGCATAGGTCGAGAAGCATCCGCCTTTATCGGTAGCCGCTGCTTTACATAGGCCGATACAACCAGTCTGGAACAGGTCATCATATTCCGGTGTGCCGGCCTGACCCAGGCCATGGACCTTATCCTTGATGACCTTGCCTACCAGACCCATATTATCTTCAACAATTCGCATTTGCTCGGGCGTCAATGTCATGATTCTCGCTCCTCCTTTTCGTAGTTTTCTTATGAGTTTCACAGAACGCAAGTTGCTTCTTGGTTTCTCGGATCACCAGTTCACACTGCAATTCACTCAGTTGGGCAATGTGTGCTTTGTCTTGGGAGACGCCTAACACCGAACTGAGCCAGCCATAGGCTGTCTGCTTAGGCATATACCCCTTCAGATATAGCTGGTTAAACAGGCGGTGCGCATCTGTTCTTAATGCTCGCAGTTTTCCGTTGGCCATCTCACCAATGGGAATAGCAGTGCCTTTTTGGGTGCGAATGTACGCATCGCAAGCCGGATAGTTTTTGCACACATAGAGCATCACATCGTCCGGGTTCTCTGCATAGATGCCGGTGGCACTGCGATATACAGTTGTGCTTCCACAGTAGGGACAGCGGGGTGCGTAGTTGGTAACTCCCTTTCTTTTCTTTTTATGATTCACGGTATTAATCCTCCTAAATGCAAAAAATACCGGAAGGCGCAATGCTATAGCTGCTCAGTGGGACTATCCCACCGAGGTCTAAAGCAAAGCAACCTTCCGG
>JAZOMH010000060.1:0-6324 GCA_045653785.1 Faecousia sp.
TTGTCGCCGTGGATATGGGTATGGGTGTGGGTATGTTCATGCTCATGGGAGTGTACCAAATCACCATGGCGGTGCTCATGGGTGTGGATGTGGGTATGCTCGTGGATATGCTGTAGGCCGATGGTATCCCGAATCATCAGGACGGTTGCGACGATCATGATGGCAAGACCAAGATAAAACTGCACAGCAGGCCGTTCGCCCAGCAGCAACATACCGAATGCCACTCCAAGGAAGGGTGCGATAGAATAGTAGGCACTGGTTTTGGCTGCGCCCAGATCCTTCTGTGCCTTAATGTAAAAATTGATACTCAAACCGTATGCCACAAATCCCAGCAGCAGAACTGCCAGAATCCAGAGAATACCGGGGATTTTCTCTCCAATGACCAGTGCGACGATCAGGCTGCCGAGACCGGAGAAGGTGCCCTTGATGGTAGTAATCTGAACAGAGGACTTGGAGCTAAGCATCCGTGTACAGTTGTTTTCCAAGCCCCAGCAAGAGGCTGCACCCAGTACAAGCAGAGAGCCGGTATTGAACTGGAAGCTACCTTTTCCCTCGAAGCCAAGAATGATGCTTGCCAGAGTTACCAGAGCAATGGCAATGGTCAGCCGCTTCGACAACACTTCTTTGAATGCAAAGAACGCAATCATGGAAGTGGCAACAATCTCGAAATTGTTCAGCAAGGATGCGTTGGCAGAATTGGTACGCTCCAGGCCAAGCATCAGCAAGATGGGAGCAATGATATCCAGCACGATCATACCGATGGTGAAGGGAAGTTCCTTCCGGGTCAAAGGGTCGCCCTTTTCTCTCTCTCCGCTCAATTGACCATAGAGAAACAGTCCCAGACCTGCACCCAGATACAGGAATGCCGCCATCATGGTAGGTTCAACCTGGGACAGTAAGATTTTTGACAGCGGAATATTGATAGCATATAGGGCTGCTGCCAAAATGGCAAACATTGTTGCGGTGTGTTTCGTCTTCATAGTTCCTCCTTGACAGACCGGAAAAATAACAGTACAGTTAATACAGTACAAAACATAGTGTTCGGTATATATTGTAGCTTCCAAACAGGAAATGGCAAGAATCAGATTTGCAAACCTGTGCAATACCGGACAGATCCATAAAATTGTTCAGGAGGATTTATGCTGGATCGACGTCAGAAAAAAACAAGAGAAGCTGTTTTCCGGGCATTACGGAAGCTGCTGGAGCAGAAGCAGTACAGCAGTATTACGGTACAGGAGATCATTGACGAGGCTAACATTGGACGCAGTACCTTTTATGCCCATTTTGAAACCAAGGACGATCTTCTTCACTCTCTGTGCAGTGATATCTTTCACCACGTGTTTACAGATTTGCTTCCCCAGGAGAAAGATACATCGGACTGTAAGAACTTAGAGCTGAAGCTGGGACATATTCTCTACCACTTGAAGGAAAACGAGGTAAACATCAAAGGCATCATTGCAGCTGATGGAGATGGTCTGTTTATGGAATATTTCAAGCAATACCTTACAGCGCTGTTTGCCCGTTATACGGAAGTACTCTCTAAAGACGTACCGGAAGAATTTCTGATCCACCATCTTGTGGGCAGCTTCGCAGAAGCAGTGAAATGGTGGGTAGCACAAGACATGATGCCCGCCCCGGAAACTGTGGCATGTTATTATATGACTGTTATCATAAAATGAATGAAGCCGCCGATGCATTGCATCAGCGGCTTTGTCGTTATGTAATTAATCCTCGGAGATATTCTCATTATCAGATTTTGCAACCTTTTTGACCGTGGCGTAAGCTATCTGGTGATCTTCGATACGGGTGATGTGGATGTGCAGGCCCTTGAAGTCCAGCTCAATGTCCTGATCGCCGTCATTGGGGATCATGTCCAGCTCGCCGAAAACAAGGCCGGTGAAAGTGTCTACTTCCTCCAGACCGATGTCCACATCCAGCGCCTGCTCGATATCGTATAACTCCACATTGCCGATAATGGCCCAGGTGTTCTCATCCATCTGCTCAACGTGAGGCTCAGCAGCTTCTTCCTCGGGAGTATCTTCGCCCAGGTCACCTACCAGTTCTTCAATCAAATCGTTCAGGGTGATGATACCAACCATTCCACCATACTCATCCAGAACCACAGCCATAATGTTCCGGGTTTTCTTCATCTTACGGAACAGGACATCGGCCTTAATGGTTTCGGGAACAAAGAAGGGAGCCTTTACGGCATTGCCCATGACATTCTCGCGGCTCTTATCGTCCAGACGGAAGTAATCTTTGGCGTTCAGAATGCCAACAATATTATCGGGAGAACCCTCGCAAATGGGATAGAGAGTATGGCGGCTTTCGTGTATCGTCTTGGCCCATTCCTCCATAGAATCTTCAAGCCATAGGATGGTGACTTCTGTGCGATGAACGGCAATTTCCTCTGCGGTCAAATCATCGAACTCGAAAACATTCTGAATAAATTCTCTTTCCTGCTCATCGATAGCGCCCTTTTCGCTGCCGGCATCCACCATCATCAGGATTTCTTCCTCGTTGACCTGCTCATCCGCTTCGTTGGGATCAATGTCCAGCAGACGCAGAACCGTATTGGTGGATACGGACAGGAACCACACGATGGGCTTGAACACGGTGGAAATACCGCTGACCAGGCCGGAAATGCTCAGACCCAGCGCTTCTGCCTTTTTCATAGCTACCCGCTTGGGAACCAGCTCGCCAAAGACCAGGGTAAAGTAAGACAGGATCAGGGTAATGACAACAACGGCGATAGAGTCCAGCGTTGCTCTCGGAATATTTACACCCAGGCTCAGCACCCAGTCCACCAGGGGCTCGGAAAAGCCGTCCGCCGCGAATGCGGAGCCCAGAAAGCCGGACAGGGTGATGGCAACCTGAATGGTAGCCAGGAACTTTGCAGGCTCACGGGTCAGCTTAAACAGGCGCTTGGCCCGCTTGTCGCCCTGGTCCGCCATGCGCTCCAGCTTGGTTTCGTTTATGGAAAGTACAGCCAACTCCGCACAGGCAAAGATGGCATTCAGTGCAATCAGCACCAACTGTAAAATAATCAATCCTAACATAATTCTTGACCTCTCTATATCACAATACTTTTTTCTTCAAAAATGGCAAAAGACACAGCCCATACAGAAATCATTCCGTACAGGTCGTGTCTAACATCTATATTTGAACAAAATGGTATTGTTTCGGTCAGGGTCAGGGCAACTATCGCCAGCGTCCATGATTTGTGCTCGTCCTCCTTTGAAATTGATATTAGCTTGAATTATAGGGCATTTGGCTATCTTTGTCAAGGACAGCACCAGCTAAGATAGCTAAATTACAGGAAAAAAGCGTAATCTTTACACAGTTTTAATACCAAGTTCATCATTCTTTTTACCATTTTTATATTTCTTTTGATAGGCTGTATTCATAAAAGGGGGGGACAAGACTATGAATATTGCTAAAATCATGATCCCAAAAGTTGTTACTGTATTTCTCAACGAAAATCAGACCGTCCGTCAGGGACTAGAAATTATCACCCGGTATGGCTATACCGCCGTACCGGTGCTGGATGCCAACCAGCATTACATGGGCTGCATTAACGAGGGAGATTTCCTCCGTCATATTCTTGCCGTTGGAACTACGGATAAAAAGGCATTGGAGAACACAAAGGTCGGAGAGCTGGTGCGCCGGGATTTCTGCCCCGCGTTGAACATAGACGCAGACGAAAAGGATGTCATCACGTCCATACTGAATCAGAATTTCGTTCCCATTGTAGACGGACGCAACACACTCTGCGGTATTCTGACCCGCCGGGGCGTGATTGCATACTTAGCTGAACGCTCTGGAGCAAGTATAAAGTAACGCAATTCAGCCAGAGGGCAATAGAGTCGGAGTTGTATAAACCGCATAAAAGTAATGACCGCTGGTACCGGCGGTCATTATTTTTAAAATCTTTATACAATCTTTATACCAGGCTCATTGAACTTTACACCCCTTTTATACGGTATCGCGTATGATATGATCAAGAGGCTCAGTGCTGGGCTAAAACACATAGAAAAGAAAGACAATTATTCGAAATGTGATGGCAAAAGCAGATTTACATACAGTGCCATCACCGAAAGGAGAAACACAATGTTATCATCAGAAGAAATCATACAATTGATTCAGAGCCTTATCTGGCTGTTGGCAGGCGTCGGCGTATTTATCGTTGGCATGAATTTTATGGGCGATGCCCTGGAAAAAAGTGCCGGCAGCGGCATGAAGCGGCTCCTTGAAAGAATCAGCAATAACCGTTTTTCTGGTGTGGGTATCGGTGCCGGTGTAACGGCAATTATCCAGAGTTCCTCTGCTACATCGGTCATGGTGATCGGTCTGGTCAATGCTGGCGTGATGACCCTTATGCAGGCAACGCCCATCATCATGGGTGCCAATATTGGCACCACCATCACCGGCGTACTTGTCGCGCTGAAAAATGACTACTTCAATATGGCGATGTACCTCCTGGCTTTCGCAGGTGTCATGATGGGCTTCTTCAAAAAGGAAAAGGTTAAGATTGCCGGCAGCCTTTGCTGTGGTTTGGGTCTGATTTTCGTGGGCCTTGAGATCATGAGCAGTGAGCAGGCCTTTGGCAATCCTCTTGTTGAGAATATGTTCACGGAGATCTTCAAGAAGATCGATTTCCCCCTGCTGCTGATTCTGGTCGGTGTTGTCTTCACTGCACTGATTCAAAGCTCCTCTGCTTCTACCGGTGTTGTTATCACCATGGTTGGCGCAGGTGTTCTGCCCCTTGACTTGGCATTATTCATCGTGCTTGGTGCCAACATCGGTACTTGCGTGACCGCTCTGCTGGCTTCTGTGGGTGCAAACGCCAACTCCAAGCGTGTGGCGCTGATTCACTTCACCTTTAATGTGATCGGAACAATTCTGTTCACTGCCATCATTTGGACATTCAAGGATCCCATGGTCAATTTCCTGATTTCCCTGTTCCCCGGAGACGACCCCATGTCCCTGCAGATGCGCGTATCCATCTTCCATGTGGTCTTCAATGTTACCACCACCCTTGTTCTGCTGCCCTTTGTAACGCAGTTGGTCAACTATTCCTGCCTGGTGATCAAAGACAAGAAGGAGCAGGAGGAAGCCCTGTCCCTCAAGTTTGTGGATGACAGACTGCTGTCCATGCCTTCTGTGGCCCTTATGCAAGTCAAAAAGGAAATGGACTATATGATCTCTCTGGTAGAAGAAAATACCCGTCTTGCTTTTGTTGCTATGGATACCGGCTCTGCGGAGCACAGTGAGCAGATCCGGAAGAACGAAGAGATCATCGACTTTACCAACAAAGCACTGACGCAGTTTTTGATCAAACTGTCCGTTGATGTGGAAGAAAGCGGCGAAATGATCATCGGCTCGTATTTCCACGTTCTCAACGACCTGGAGCGTATTGGTGACCATGCTGAGAATTTCCATGAGATCGGCGTAGAAATGATCGGCAAGAAGCTCTCCTTCTCCGAAAAGGCAAAGGGCGGTATCACCGCTATGCGTGAGAGCGTCATGCGAATGTTTGTCATCGCTAAAGATGCCTTTGAGAATCTGAATAAGGGGCAACTGCCCGACCTGACTGCTTTGGAAGAAGGTGTCGATGCGATGAAGAAGGAGCTGATCGCAAGTCATTTCGCACGGCTGGCAGAAGGTAACTGCAGCGTCGATGTAAGCCCCTATTATTCCTCTGTCATTCTGGGCCTTGAGCGCGTTGCAGACCATCTTGTGAACGTTGGCTACAGCATCGTCAATCCTACCGGTTCTCAAAAGGAGAATAATTAAGTAACGCGTATTCTTATGAAAGATTGGATGTGTGATTATGAAAATTGTTATCATCGGTCTTGGCTCTATCGGCAAGACAATTCTGAAAAGCCTTTCCGGAGAGGGACACACCATTACGATCATTGATGAGGATAAGGACCTGATCGAGGGTCTGATTGAACGCTATGACGTATTCGGCGTTGTGGGCAACGGTGCCTGCATGGACATTCAGAAAGAAGCCAATACGGAAGATGCCGATCTTATGATCGCACTGACGAGAAACGACGAACTGAATATCTTTGCCTGTCTTGTTTCTAAGCGGCTTGGTGTCAAGCACACCATCGCACGGGTACGCAATCCGGATTATAGAAAGCAGATCGCGCAGATGAAAGATGATTTAGGAATTTCCATGGTGGTAAATCCCGAAAAGGAAACCGCCAACGAAATATTCAATCTGATCAATCTTCCTTCCGTTTCTCGTATGGAGCATTTCGCAGAGGGAAAGGTTCTGCTGGTGGAAGTTACGGCCAGAAAGGGATGTCCTTTGAT
>JAZOMH010000061.1:0-40141 GCA_045653785.1 Faecousia sp.
ATCCTAACTTTATGCCCCCAGCCAAATGGCTGGGGGCGTTTTAATTGAAATTGAAGAATTGGAAGTTCCAAACAAACCGTCAAATTCCTGTTTCTCGGTGAGTCTATCGTATAACACCGTAGGGGCGACCATCGGTCGTCCGGTGATTTTGCTATGCAAAATCATATCGCCAGTGGCGATCAATCAATGATTTTCTTCGAAAATCCCAATATTTTTGAAAATATTGGGCGGACGGGCAGTGCCCGCCCCTACGATTATGAACGTAGGAACTGCCCGACAAATAGGAATTTGAATATTTTTTGAATTCTGATTTTATCCCTTGGAATTATGCAGATTTTCTGTTATAATACATTTAAAATTAGGAAAGGGGTGATCGGTTTGATCCTCTGGTCAAAAATCAAAGAAGCGCTGATATCTGCTCTGCCGATCACGCTGATCGTCTATCTCATTTCTTTACTGCCCTGGTTTAACTTTACCGGAACGGAACTGATTACCTTCACCGTCAGTGCGGTAATGCTGATCCTGGGTATTGGCTTTTTTAACCTGGGCGCTGACATTGCCATGACTCCCATGGGAACCCATGTGGGCAGCGGATTGTCCCGGCAGCGGAAGCTGCTGCTGTTGTTGGCTGTTTGTTTTGTGCTGGGTATGCTCATCACCATTGCTGAGCCGGATCTGCAGGTCCTGGCGGAGCAGGTGAGTACTGTGATGAACGGTACGGTGCTGATCTATGCGGTAGGCATTGGTGTAGGCGCGTTTCTTATGATCGCCATTTTGCGTATCGTTTTCCATCGACGGCTTTCTAATATTCTGATGCTGTTCTATATGTTGCTTTTCGCTCTTGCGCTCATGCTTGCGGTGGGGGAACGACTGGACCTTCTGCCCATGGCGTTTGATTCCGGCGGTGTTACCACAGGGCCTATCACAGTGCCCTTTATAATGGCGTTAGGCGTTGGTATCTCTAGTGTTTTGGGCGATCGCCATTCCCAGGAAAACAGCTTTGGTCTGGTTGCTCTTTGCTCCATTGGTCCGATTCTTGCGGTATTGGCGTTGGGCATTTTCTCCAACGGATCACTGGCCTATACCGTCCCGGACTATACCGTCAGCGGCAATATTCTGGGCAGTTTTCTCCATACTGCCGGTCATACCGCAAAGGAAGTGGCGCTGGCACTGGGCTTGATTGTCTTCTTCTTTATGATCTGCCAGCTTGCGTTTTTAAAGCTGCGTAAGCGCCATCTGCTGAAGATCGGCGTGGGTGTACTGTTTACCTACGCAGGTCTGGTACTGTTTCTGACCGGCGTAAGTGTTGGCTTTATGCCCATCGGCTATAAGCTGGGGTTTCAGCTTTCTCAGCTGCCCCCCTGGGTACTGACCCTGATTGGTTTGGCTATGGGCATTTTGGTGGTCCTGGCGGAGCCTGCCATCCATGTACTTAATGCCCAGGTGGAGGAGATCACCGGCGGCTATGTAACCAAGCGCTCCATGATGATCGGACTGTGTGTAGGCGTTGGCGCGGCTATCGCCCTGTCGGTTGTTCGCATCGTCTTTGATTTCTCCATTATTTACTACATTATTCCCGGCTACTTCCTGTCCTTGGGACTGTCCCTTTTTGTTCCGCCGGTATACACTGCCATCGCCTTCGACTCCGGCGGTGTGGCAAGCGGACCCATGACCTCAGGCTTTATCCTGCCCTTTGCCATCGGTCTGTGCGTAGGCTGCCAGGGACCGGATGCAGTACTTCGGGATGCATTCGGTGTCGTGGCGTTGGTTGCCATGACCCCGCTGATCACGATTCAGCTTCTGGGCTTTAAGGCGATTGTGTCCAATATGATTAAGGAACGCCGCGCCATGAAGCGTATTTTGGATGCGGACGATCAGCAGATCATCAACTTTATGTGAGCAGGAGGGATATGTATGGCTAATACTGTCAATGAATCCGCCATCAAAAAGCTCAAGCTCCTGTTTACGGTGGTGGACCGCCCCAAGGCGGAATTCTACATGGATGTGCTGAGCCAGTTTGAGATCAACTGCCAGATGGTTGCCGGTGGTATCGGCACAGCCCGGTCGGAAATGGTGGATATTCTGGGCTTGAATCCCCAGAAGGCGGTGCTATTCAGCGTGGTCCGTGAGGATATGGTGGATGCTGCCATGAATGCCCTTGAAGATAAATTCGCCACCATTAAGAATGGCAAGGGAATTGCCTTTGCGGTGCCTATGAGCAGCGTCATCGGCGTAAATATGTACCAGTTCTTGAGTAACAACAAAATGGGAAGGGAGGAGCTGCTATGACAACAGAAAATCATGAGGTGATCTTTGCTATCGTTAATGCCGGCTTTGCCGAGGAGGCGATGGATGTGGCCCGGAAGCAGGGTGCCCGTGGCGGCACCATCCTCAATGCCCGTGGCGTTGCCCGGGAAAAGGAAGCGGCGTTTTTCGGCATCACCATCCATGCGGAGAAGGAAATTCTTATGCTGGTGGTGGAGAAGGACATCCGGGATCAGGTACTCAATGCCTTGTATAAAGAAATGGGCATGGATAAAAAGGCCCAGGGCATCGCATTTTCCCTGCCTGTATCTGATGTGGCAGGCCTGGCTGCCCCGGTGGAAGAGAAAAATGAATAAAGAAAAACCGCACTGCATAACGCAGTGCGGTAATTTATTAAGCTGCGACGCAGGTCTATAAGCCGGGTTCTGTCTTGACAGCCATCTATCTAGTCCCGCAATCACTCACGGGATCAAGCCGCCTCCTCGGGACGATCGGGCAGATCTTCATGTCCCTCCACGGCGTTGCTCCGGATAGAGTTTACAGCACCCCGATGTTCCCATGGGGCGAGTGCGCTCTTACCGCACTTTTTCACTATGACCGGCAAAGCCGGCTACATCTCTCTGTTGCACTTGTCCTGGGGTCGCCCCCGGCAGGCGTTACCTGTTATCCTTGCCCTGTGGAGCCCGGACTTTCCTCACCTGGACGCTTTCGCAGTCCAGCCGCAGCTGTCCGACCTGGTCGCGGAAATATTGTACCCCAGGAAGGGCAGAATGTCAAATGTCTTGCAAAATCTTCCCGTAAAGGATATACTATAAAGCAAGGACATAAATTCCTGTTTATCGGGCAGTTGCTTGCAATGCAGCGTAGGGCGGGGGCTTGCCCCCGCCGCACAAGTGCATGTAATATCGTCGGCGGGGGCAAGCCCCCGCCCTACTGCTCGTCAAATCGGAATTTGACGAGGTGAGTGTATGAAAACAAAGCTTGATCTATATTTTGAAGCCCTGCGGGGGAAAAAGGTTGCCGTGGTTGGTTTAGGTGTCAGCAACCGGCCTGTAGTGCGGATGCTTCTGGACTATGGCTGCGCAGTAACCGGCTGCGACCGGACACCCAGAGAGAATCTGGATGATGAGATCCTGGAGTTGGAGCGTCTTGGCTGCCGCCTTAGCCTTGGTGATACTTACCTGGATGGTGTGGAGGCTGATGTGGTATTCCGCACCCCCGGTCTGCATCCTGCAAAGCTTGCCCCATTGCATGGAGAAAATGTAGTTTTTACCAGCGAAATGGGTGCATTTTTTGATGTTTGCCCTTGTAAGATTATTGCGGTTACCGGCTCTGACGGCAAGACCACGACCACCACATTGATTGCGGAAATGCTGAAAGCTGCCGGAAAAACGGTCTGGCTGGGGGGTAACATCGGTACGCCTCTGCTGCCTTTGTGCAGCCGGATGCAGCCCCACGACTATGCGGTGGTGGAGCTAAGCTCCTTCCAACTGATAGATATGCACCGCAGCGCCCATCGGGCGGTGGTAACCAACCTGGCACCCAACCACCTGGATGTGCACAAGGATATGCAGGAGTATGTGGATGCCAAGAAGAATATTTTTGCCTATCAAGGACCGGAGGACCTGCTGATCCTCAATGCTGACAATGCTATTACTGCCGTTTTCACCGGCAACGGCGCTACCCGGTATTTTGCCCGGGTAGGGAAGACAGACAACGGGATTTGCCTGGATGGGGATATGCTTTGCCGGGACGGTGTTCCGGTGCTGGACAAAAAGGACATTCTGCTCCCCGGGGAGCATAATGTGGAAAATTATATGGCTGCTATTTTGGCGGTGGAGGGCCTGGTTTCCGATGATGTGATCCGTACAGTTGCCAAGACCTTTGGGGGTGTGGAACATCGGATTGAGCTGGTCCGGGTAAAGGACGGTGTCCGTTTTTACAACGATTCCATTGCATCCTCCCCCAGCCGCACTATGGCAGGACTTTTGAGTTTTCCGGAAAAGGTGCTGCTGATTGCCGGCGGCTATGATAAACAGATTCCTTTTGATGCCTTAGGCCCTGTGATCTGCGACCGTGTTAAGACGGTGTTTCTTAACGGCGCAACGGCGGAAAAGATCCGTGCAGCTGTGGAAAACGCCCCTAACTACCGTCCGGGTTTCCCGGAAATCGTAGAGTGCGTGGACTTCACTGATGCGGTGGATCGGTCTGCCGCGGCGGCAAAAAACGGGGATGTGGTACTGATGAGCCCAGCCTGCGCCGCGTTTGACCAGTTTAAAAACTTTGCCCAACGGGGGCAATACTTCAAAAAGCTGATTATGGAGCTGTAATATGAAGATCAATATACTGACAAAGAAAGCCCGGAGGCTTCTGCCGCCCAAATACTGCGGCGCGGTGATCGTGGCTGCCGGAACTGCCTCCCGGATGGGAGGCATCGATAAGGTGATGGCACCCCTAAAGGGCGAACCAATGATCCTTCGCACAGTCCGCACCTTCCAGAATTGCGATGCTATAAAGGAGATCGTGATTGTAACCCGACAGGACCTGATCACAAGGATCATGGATCTTTGCGCAGGCTTTGATAAAGTATGCGCCGTGGTAGCAGGGGGCAGCAGCCGTCCGGAATCGGTACAGGCGGGCTTGAACACCCTGTCCAAAAAGGTGAAGCTGGCTGCCATCCACGATGGGGCGAGACCGTTGATTACCTGGCAGGTCATTGACCGTACAGTCAGGGCTGCCAATACCTACGGTGCGGCAGCCCCGGCAGTGCCTGTAAAGGACACCGTTAAGGTGGTTCGTGGGGGCGTGGTAGCGGCAACGCCGGACAGAAGCTTGCTTCAGGCGGTCCAGACCCCTCAGGTTTTTGATATTGACCTGCTGCGGGGGGCTTTGAAAAAGGCACTGCAGGAGGGGGCATATATTACCGACGACTGCTCTGCGGTGGAGAAGCTGGGGATGTCTGTGAAGATCGTGGAAGGTGATGAGCAGAACATCAAAGTAACCACCCCTGTGGATCTGAAGATTGCCCAGATGTTCTTGGAGGAAGAAGTATGAGAATCGGACACGGCTATGATGTACACCGGCTTGCAGCCGGGAGAAAACTGATTCTGGGGGGCGTGGAGCTACCCTATGAATTGGGGTTGGACGGACATTCTGATGCGGATGTACTGCTCCACGCGGTGTCTGACGCACTGCTGGGTGCAGCCGGTCTGGGAGACATCGGGTTGCATTTTCCCGATACGGATACTGCCTACAAAGGTGCGGATTCCGGCGTTCTTTTGCAGATTGTGGGTCAGAAAGTTGCAGAAAGAGGTTACAAGATAAGCAATATCGATGTTACCATGATCGCCCAAAGACCCAAACTGCGGGAATACATTCCCCAAATGGAGGAAAATATTGCCGCACGGCTGGGCATCCATCCGGACCGGGTAAATGTGAAGGCCACCACTGAGGAGAAGCTGGGCTTCACCGGTGCCGGTGAGGGTATGGCATGCCACGCCGTTTGCCTGCTGGAACAGTGAATGACAAATTCCTGTAGGGGTCGTCTATCGAACATCATTGTAGGGACGGCCATCGTGTCGTCCCCTGCGGAAATGCAATGCACGCCCCTGCGAATGGAAGAATCAACAGTGGGACAAATGGTAATTTGACAGCTTTCAACACAAATGAAGCCTCCCGGGCATAGGTTAGCCCGGGAGGTTTTAATTATGAAATGTTTGATTACCTTCCGCTCGGTAACCCCCGCCCAGCGGGCAGAGGGGCATCTGCGGCGGATGGGTTTTGAATGCGGCATCCGCCGCACACCCCGATGGATGGAAGCCCAGGGCTGCGGCTACAGCCTTTGGGTTCGGGAGGTCGATGCAGTCAGTGCAGCAGAGCAGCTGCGGCAGGCACAGATTCCGTTCCGGAAGATCTATCTTCGCCGGGAAAACGGTGCTATGGAGGAAATGATCTTATGATCTATCTGGACAATGGCGCTACCACCTTGCGCAAACCGGTAGGGGTTGCGGATGCGGTACGCAGAGCCATGTTTACCTGTGCCAATCCCGGCAGGGGGGGCTATCCGGAGGCTATGGCGGCTGCCCGGGTAGTGTTTGACTGTCGGGAAAAGGCGGCAAAGCTGTTTGCTTGTCAGCCGGAACAGGTGGTGTTCACCACCAACTGCACCCACGGCTTGAATATTGCCATCGGAACACTGGTAAAACCCGGCGCGCGGGTAGTGATCTCGGGTTTTGAGCATAATGCGGTTACCCGGCCCCTTCACGCCTTGCAGGCGAAGCTGACGGTAGCTGGCAGACAGCTGTTTAACTGGGACGATACCTTACAGGCGTTTGAAGAAGCTTTGCGCCGGGGCGCAGATGCGGCGGTGTTTACCCATGCTTCCAATGTGTTTGGCTATATTCTGCCGGTAAAGCAGATGGCGGCGCTCTGCCGGCAGTATAGCGTTCCGTTTATCATCGATGCGGCGCAGTCGGCAGGCAGTTTGCCGGTATCACTGACGGATACGGGAGCGGATTTTATCGCAATGCCCGGGCATAAAGGTTTGCTGGGTCCCCAGGGCACGGGATTGCTCCTGTGCGCAACACTGCCGGAGCCGCTGCTCCGGGGCGGCACCGGCAGTGATTCCCTGATGCAGCAGATGCCGGACTATCTACCGGACAGGTTGGAGGCGGGGACGCTGAATGTACCCGGGATCGCAGGGCTGGGGGCGGCGCTCTCCTACCTGAAAAAAACCGGCATCCACAACATTCTTCATCGGGAACAGCAGGAGGCGAAACGGGTGGCCGCAGGGCTGCAGCGTATGGGAATACGGACATTTTCAGGTCCCCATCAGGCGGGTACGGTGTCCTTCCTCCCCAATGGTGACTGTGAGGAATTTGCGGAAAAACTGGCATCCAAAGGGATCGCTGTCCGGGCGGGGCTGCACTGCGCGCCCCTGGCCCATGAAAGCGCCGGGACACTGGAAACCGGTACCGTCCGGGTAAGCTTCGGGCATGATGCAGCACCCTGGCAGGCAGAGGCATTTTTACGGGCAGCAGCCAGCGTAAATTTACAATAAATTTTTAGAATTCCTATTGATATACAGAGCCAAATCCGCTATAATGGTATGGATAATAGGCTTGTTATGCCACTTAGGCGGAACGGGGGAAGAGGAAGCTATGAATTACCTGCAAACTGTGATGGAAAATTTGCCAGGAATGGAATGGACAGACATCCTGGACGTTGTTATTGTTGCCTTTTTGATCTTTAAGCTGCTGCCGATTCTTCGTTCCACGGGTACTGCCCGGATCGCCTGGATCGTGGGCGCTGTGATCGTTGTTACCTGGCTGTCGGAGGTGGCGCAGCTGCACACGCTGCACTTCCTGCTCAGCCAGATGCTGGCAGTGGGTCTGATTGCCCTGGTGGTGCTGTTTCAGCCGGAGATCCGGCGTACCATCGACCATGTGAGTAATATTAAATTTAAGGGCCTGGTGGGTCTGCAGAGGACCCAGCAGGATATGCTCCCTGTGATTGCCCAGACTGTTAAGGCCTGTGAGATCATGGGCAAGGGGAAGATCGGTGCGCTGATCGTGTTCACCCGGAATAACCGGATGGAGGAATACTTCCGCACCGGCACGCTGATGGATGCCCAGGTATCTGAGCAGCTGATCCGCAATGTGTTTTTCCCCAGAGCTGCGCTTCATGACGGCGCTATGATTATCCGGGATGGCAGGATTATGGCGGCAGGCTGTGTTCTGCCATTGTCGGAGACCAGCCATCTGAGCGCGGATCTGGGAACCCGGCACCGGGCGGCTGTAGGCATCAGTGAGGTTACGGATGCGGTAACGGTAATCGTTTCCGAGGAGACCGGCGCTATTTCTGTGGCGGTGGGCGGCATGCTCAAGCGCCACCTGGCGCCTCAGACGCTGGAGACGCTGCTACGCAATGAGCTGTGTCCCGAACTGAACGAAAAGGAAGAAAGCAAGGTCCGTAAGCTCCGCCAGAAGCTGCTGAAGAAGAAAGGGGACGAGGTAAATGAAAAATAAGCTGCTAACCGCGCTGCTTTCCATGGCCATCGCCCTGGGGCTGTGGCTGTATGTGGTTACGGTGGTCAGCCCTAACTCGGATAAACAGTATACCAATATTCCGGTTGTAGTGCAGGGAGAGGCGATCCTTCAGGAACGGGGTTACATGATTACCGAGATGGAGCAGACCTCTGTGGACCTGCAGCTTGAGGGAAACCGTATCGATCTGGATAAGCTCAACAGCAGCAATATCACCCTGACGGTGGATGTGTCCAAGATCGCGGAGGCAGGTATCCACAATCTCAGCTTCACGCCTACCTATCCCGGGGACATCTCCAATAATTCCATGACGGTGCTGAGGAAAAATCCCGGCACAATTACCGTCCATGTGGAGGAGCGGATCAGCAAAGAGGTGCCTGTGGAGATCGATTACGTCGGAACCCTTACCGAGGGCTACATGGCGGATAAAGAGAATAAAGTAATTGACTATGAGAGCTTAACCATCACCGGTCCCAAATCCGCTGTGGATCAGATCACTGCCGCACGGATTGGTTTGGATCTGGAAGGCAAAAGCCAGACCATCAGCGGTCAGTTCACTTATGTTCTGTGCAATGAAAAAGGCGAGCCTGTGGACGCAAGACTGATCACCTCTGATGTGGAGGAGATAACTCTGACACTGAAGATCCTGCGGGTGAAGGAGATCCAGCTGACGGTGAATGTAATAGACGGCGGCGGTGCTACAAAGGACACCAGCTCCATCACCATTGAGCCGCAGACCATCCGGATTTCCGGCAGTGACAATGCGCTGGCAGGTCTGGACAGCCTGGAACTGGGGATGATTGACCTGGGCACCATGCTGGAGGACCAAAAGCTGACCTTCCCCATTAAGCTGCCTGAGGGTGTTACCAACGAAACCGGCGTAACTGAGGCCACGGTGGATGTGCAATTCCCCGAGCTTTCCATAAAGACCTTGACGGTGGATAATTTCCAGACCGCCAATGTACCTGGGGGCTTTGAGGCAGAGGTAATCACCCGACGCCTGGAAATCCAGATCCGTGGTCCTAAGAAGACTGTGGAGAAGATCAAGGAAGAGGACATCACCATCCTGGTGGACTTCGCTGAGGAACAGGCGGGGACCGCCACCATTAAGGCGCAGATCGTAATCGACGCTGAAAATGTGGGTGCGGTAGGAACCTACAATATCACCGCTTCCCTGAAGGAGAAGAAGTAACTGTGGAGCAACTGGTTCGGGTACAGAAGTGTAACGCTGACGGAACGGTCCAGGTGCTGCATATCCGGCGCAGTGCCTGCTCCGGAGACTGCCACAAATGCTCCGGCTGTGGCGCGGTTGAGCAGAAGATGCTCCTGACCGCCCACAATCCCATCGGCGCGAAGCCCGGACAGGTGGTAACCGTCCGTTCAGAATCCGGCCCGGTGTTGGCGGCAGCCGCGGTGCTGTATATCCTGCCCCTGGGGTTGTTCTTTGGCGGCTACCTGGCAGGTCAGCTGCTGTGGGCATCCGGGGCATTGAGCGCCTGCGCTGCCTTCGCCCTTGGCATTGCCATTGCCGCGGTATATGACCGGAAGGTGGCACGGAAACAGAAAACCATATATACCATAACCGGATTTGCACATCCGGAAAAAGGGGATAATGACCTTGATTAAAAGTATGACCGGCTATGGCCGTGCCGTAGAAACGGTAAACGGCAGAGAATTTACAGTGGAGCTGCGCTCCGTAAACAATCGGTATTTGGACTGCTCTGTGCGGCTGCCCCGGATCCTTTCCTTTTGCGAGGATGGGGTAAAGCAGGCGGTAAAGCAGTCTGTGTCCCGGGGCAAGGTGGATGTATTCATCTCCCTGCGCAGCGAATCCGGCAGCGACGAAACGCAGGTAACGCTGAATGAGTCTGTGCTGGAAGGCTATCTGGCTGCCATGCGGCAGATGGTGGATAAGTTCGGTGTAACCGACGACATCAGTGCTTCCACCGTCTCCCGGCTTCCGGAGGTTTTCGTGATAGAAAAACCGGAGGTGGACGAGGAGCAGCTGATGGCAGATCTGATGGGCGTGGTACACAAAGCCCTGGCAGGCTACGATGCCATGCGCTGTACCGAAGGACAGGCTTTGGACCAGGATCTTCGCAGCCGCGGCCAGACCATTCTGGAACTGGTGGCGCAGGTGGAGCAGGGTAACGCCCAGACCGTGGTGGATTACCGCACCCGCCTGGAAGCAAAGCTTAAAGAAGTGCTGGAAAACACCAACATTGACGAAAGCCGCATCCTCACCGAGGCTGCGATCTTTGCTGACAAGGTGGCGGTGGACGAGGAAACCGTCCGCTTGAGAAGCCACTTAGAGCAGATGAACACCATGCTTACCACCGGCGGCGCTGTTGGCAGAAAGCTGGACTTCCTGCTCCAGGAAATGAACCGGGAGGCCAATACCATTGGTTCCAAGTGCACCGACGTGCGTCTGGCGCGGATGGTGGTGGATATTAAGGCAGAGCTGGAAAAGATCCGGGAACAGACCCAGAACATTGAGTGAGGATGCCATGAAGCTGATTAATATTGGATTTGGCAGCCTGGTGGCTGCAGCCCGCGTCCTTGCCATTGTGGACCCGGATTCCGCGCCCATTAAGCGTGTGGTCCAAGAGGCCCGGGACCGGGGTATGCTGGTGGATGCCTCCTACGGCAGAAAAACAAAGGGTGTGATCCTGATGGACACGGATCATGTGATCCTTTCGGCACTGACTCCCGAGGCTTTGAGCCAGCGGTGGGCAGATAAGGAGGAGACCGATGGCTAAAGGAAAACTGTATGTGATCTCCGGTGCTTCCGGCGTTGGAAAGAGCACTGTGCTTGCCAGGGTCATGGAGCAAAGGAACGACCTGCGCTTTTCCGTTTCCGCAACAACCCGGGCGCCCCGCCCCGGTGAGGTGGACGGACAGAGCTACTACTTTGTAACCAAAGAGAAATTCCTGGCTATGATCGATGCCAATGAATTTCTGGAATACGATGCCCACATGGACAATTACTACGGTACGCCCAAGGGCCAGCTGGAAGAAAAGCTGGAAAAGGGAAGTGTGATCCTGGACATTGAGCCCAACGGCGCTTTCAATGTGCGCAGCGCCTGGGAAGACGCGGTGCTGATCTTCATTGCGCCCCCCTCTTTGGAGGAACTGGAGCGTCGGCTCCGCAGCCGGGGAGATACCCCGGAAGACCAGATCCGTCTGCGGCTGGACAGAGTCCAGTGGGAGATGGAACAGAGCAAACGATACGACCATGTTGTGATCAACGACCGGGTGGAAGCCTGCGCCGATGAAATACTCAGAATCATTACCGAATAATTATTGGAGGATACGAATATGCTTTACCCCCCTGTAGCAGACCTTTTGAAGAATGTACAGAGCCGTTACCTGCTGGTGAATGTGGTTGCCCAGCGGGCAAGACAGATCGCCTCAACCGCTGAGGAGCTTCAGGAGGAGCTGCCCGAAAAGCCTGTAACCCTGGCCATCCGTGAGGTGGCTGACGGCAAGCTCAGCGCAACTCTGAAAGAGGAATACACCAGATAATCAGAAAAACAGGAGGAAGGGCCTATGATCGCGAAGATCGCTGTAGCGGCGGCTAATTTTGCCATAGACAAGCCCTATTCCTACCGCATCCCCATGGGCATGACCCTGGAACCCGGCATCCGCGTCCAGGTCCCCTTCGGCAGAAGTAACCGCCCTACCCAGGGCGTGGTGCTTTCGGTAGAGCCGGCAGATGGGGCTGAATTGAAGCCTGTAACGGTATGCCTGGATGACAGCCCGGTGCTGTCAGACATTATGCTGCATCTGGCGGCATTTCTGCGCCAGCGGTATTTCTGTACCTTTTTCGATGCTGCCCGGGCAATGCTGCCGGCAGGTTTTTGGTTCCAGACCAGGGACACCTACACCCTGACAGAAGACCGGAGCTGGCAGGACAAAGAGCCACGCAATGCTGTGGCAGTTACGCTTTTGGAAACTCTTTTGGAAATGGGCGGCAAAGCGGACGGAGAGACCCTTCGCCGGACCGCCGGCTCGGAAGAGGCCTTTGAAAAAGCAGCCCAGTACCTGCTGGGCAAAAAGTGGATCTATACTGAGCGGGCGTTTCTGCGCCGCACCGGGGACAAAACAGAGCGGATTGCCACCTTAGCGGCTTCCTCGGAGGAAGCTATGGCATATGCGGTGAGCCGACCCAAATCCGCCGCCATGCAGCGTGCGGTGCTGGAGCTGATGTGCAGCGTTGGCAGCGCATCTGTGAAGGAGATCTGCTATTATACCGGCGCTAACGCTGCCACTGTCAAGCGGCTTGCCCAGCTTGGCTATCTGGAGCTGAGCGAAAGGGAAGTGCTGCGCTGCCATAAGATCGTCCCGGCAACGGTGAATACCGATCTGGAGCTGAGCGATGGGCAGCAGGAAGCGTTTGAGGGGCTGCGTACCCAACTGGACAGGGACGATCCCGGCGCTGCGCTGCTTTACGGTGTAACCGGTTCGGGCAAGACCGCGGTATATATCCGTCTGATCCGTCATGTGCTGGAAAAGAACCAACAGGCGATGCTGCTTGTGCCGGAAATTGCTCTGACACCCCAGCTTCTGGGACTGATGGCTGCCCACTTCGGCGACCGGGTGGCGGTGCTGCATAGCAGCTTGCCCGCTGCCCAGCGCTATGACCATTTCAAGCGTGTCCGCTCCGGCGAAGCCACGGTGATCGTGGGTACTCGCTCAGCGGTGTTTGCCCCCTGTCCCAACCCGGGACTGATTATCGTGGATGAGGAGCAGGAGCATTCCTATCGCTCGGAAAATTCCCCCCGTTACGACGCCAGGGAAGTGGCGCTGTGGCGTGGTGTGAAGGAAAAGGCACTGGTTCTCTTTGGCTCTGCCACACCCTGCGTGGAGACCATGTACTACGCAAAAACCGGGCGCTATCAGCTTTATACTCTGGATAAACGATACAATGGAAAACCCCTTCCCAAGGTGGAAGTTGTGGATATGCAGGAGGAACTGAAAAACGGAAATGACCTTTCCGTCAGCCATGCTCTCCGGGAAGCCATCGGGCACACCGCAGAGGCAGGCAGACAGTCCATCCTGTTTTTGAACCGCCGGGGCAACAGCCGCGCCCTGGTGTGCGTGGACTGCCGGGAAGCCCCGGAATGTCCCCGATGCAACGCACGGCTGACTTATCACAGCGCCAATGAACGGCTGATGTGCCACTACTGCGGCTACTCCCAGCGAGTCTGGCAGCGCTGTAACAAATGCGGCGGACCGCTGAAGCCCGTGGGCACCGGCACCCAAAAGGTGCAGCAGGAGCTTTACGATCTGTTCCCCGGAATGGCGGTGGAGCGGATGGATGCGGATACGGTCAGCGCCGCCAACACCCACGAACAGATCCTGGACCGTTTCCGGGAGGAAAAGACCCCGGTGCTGGTGGGAACACAAATGGTGGCAAAGGGCTTAAACCTGGCAAATGTAACCCTGGTTGGCGTTCTGGACGCGGACCTGGGACTGTACGCGGACAGCTACCGGGCAGCGGAGACTACCTTCAATATGCTGACCCAGGTGGTAGGCAGAGCAGGCCGTGGCGATGCAGAGGGCAAAGCCATGATCCAGACCATGCTGCCGGAACACCGGGTCATTACCCTGGCGGCGGCGCAGGATTATGACAGCTTCTATGAAATGGAGCTGCAGCTGCGCAAAACCCAGCAATGCCCGCCCTTTGGAGACATTGCCACCGTAACCTTTACGGGGCAGGATGAGGGCCGGCTTTTGCGGGGTGCGGAAAAATTCCGGGACAGCCTGCGGCAATGCCTGCAGCAGCCGGAATACAGCAAAACACAATGCACAGTCCTTGGCCCTGCGCCCTGCGCTGTACCAAAGATTAACTATAATTACCGCTACCGTCTGACCCTGCGCTGCTCCATGGACAAGGAACTGCGGTTGCTGCTGGCGCACCTGCTGCGTCAGTTTTCCATGGACAGGCAGAACCGGGGCGTATCTGCCTTCGTGGACATAAATGGTTATGATTAAGAGGAAAAAATATGGGACTTAGAAAGATTTTAACAGACGCAGAGCCTGCGCTGCATAAGACCTGCAAGCCGGTGGAAAAGTTTGATCAGCGGCTTCACTCTCTGCTGGATGATATGCGGGAAACGCTGATCGATTCCGGCGGCGTTGGTCTGGCTGCTCCCCAGGTGGGGATCCTGCGCCGGGTGGTCCTGGTGGACACCGGTGAGGAGATCCTGGAGCTGGTGAATCCCACCCTGGTGGAGACCGACGGAGAGCAGGTGGGTGCCGAGGGCTGCCTGAGTGTGCCTGGAAAGTACGGCCTTGTAAAGCGACCCTATTACGCCAAGGTCCGTGCTCAGGACCGGGACGGACAGTGGTACGAGGCAGAGGGCGAGGAACTGATCGCCCGGTGCTTCTGCCATGAGCTGGACCATCTGGACGGTATCATCTACACAGAAGTGATGGATCGCTACCTGACGGAAGAAGAGCTTGAGAATTTGTAAAAACGGAGGAACATTCATGCGTGTGGTTTTCATGGGAACGCCCCAGATCGCCGCTTCCTGTCTGGAGCGGATAATTGCGGATGGCTTTGAGGTAGTGGGCGTGTATACCCAGCCGGACAGACCGAAAAACCGGGGCATGAAGATGACCTGTTCCCAGGTGAAGGAAGTGGCGCTGGCCCATGATCTTCCTGTGTTCCAGCCGGAAAATTTCCGGGAGGATGCGGCTGTGGAGCAGCTGCGGGAATTAAAGCCAGATGTGTGCGCCGTGGTGGCTTACGGACGGATCTTACCCCAGCGGGTGCTGGAAATTCCCACCTTTGGGTGCATCAATATCCACGCCAGTCTGTTGCCCTGTTACCGTGGCTCTGCTCCTTACCAGTGGGCGGTACTGGACGGCTTGGCGGAAACCGGTGTTTCCGCCATGTACCTGTGCCGGGAGATGGATGCGGGGGATGTGATCGACACCGCCAAGACCCCCATTGACCCGGATGAGACCGCCGGTGAGCTGTTGGAGCGGCTGACGGTGCTGGGCGCGGAGCTTTTGAGCAAGACCCTGTCCCAAATGACCGAAAAACGGGTCTGCGGCATCCCCCAGGACTGCACCCGCGCTACCTACGCCCCCATGCTGGATAAATCTATGAGCCCCATCGACTGGACCAAGACCGCCCGCCAAGTGCATAACCATGTCCGTGGCATGAATCCCTGGCCTGTGGCCACCGCCGAGATCGGCGGCAAGCGGTTTAAGATCTACACCACCGCTGTGGTGGAGGAAACCTCCAAAGAAACCCCCGGCACGATTTTGGGTTTGACCAAAACCGGTTTGCAGGTTGCCTGCGGAGAGGGAACTGTGGAGATCCGTGTGCTGCAGGCAGAGGGCGGTAAACGGATGGCGGCACCGGATTACTTCCGGGGACATCCCCTGGAGTTGTAACCGTGGGCGCCAGAGAAACGGCACTGAATGTCCTGATCGCCTGCCGCAAGGAGGGCGCCTGGTCAAACGGTGTCCTGAAGGACTATACCCGCCGGGATGGGCTGGACAGCCGGGATGCTGCCCTGGCTGCCAGACTGTGCTACGGCGTTCTGCAGAACCGAGGTAAGCTGGACTTCTATCTGAAGCAGCTGCTCACGGGTAAGCTGAAGGATCTGCATCCTGCGGTGCGGGACATTCTGCACCTGGGGCTGTACCAACTCTATGAGATGGACAAGATCCCCCAAAGCGCTGCGGTGAACGAATCTGTAACCCTGGCAAAAAAATACTGCCGCAAGCTCCGTAATGCCTCCGGGCTTGTCAACGGCGTGCTGCGAAATGCGGTACGCTCCAAAGATACCCTGAAGCAACCCAAGACCCTGGCTGATATTTACAGCCACCCCCAGAAGCTGATCGATCTGCTGAAGGACTCCCTGGGCGGTAAGTGTCTGGAGCCCATGCTGAAAGCCAACAACGATTTTGCGCCCATGGTTGCCCAGGTGAACACCCTGCGCACCACCGCACCAGAGCTGACAGAGCTGTTGGAAAAAGAAAATGTGAAAACCCAGCCCCATCCCTGGCTGACTGATTGCCTTGTACTTAGAGCCACGGGAGATGTGGAAAAGCTGGAAGCTTTCCAAAAGGGCTTGTTCTATATCCAGGACGCAGCCGCAAAGCTCAGTGTCCTGTGCGCCCAGCTGCCGGAAAATGCCCGGGTGCTGGACTGCTGCGCCGCACCCGGCGGCAAGAGCTTCGCCGCCGCTATAGCTATGAGCGGCACAGGCAAAATCACCTCCTGCGACATCCACCCCCATAAGATCCAGCTGATCCAAAAGGGCGCTGCCCGGTTGGGAATCTCCAATCTTACCGCCCGGGTGCAGGATGCCTCCGCATTTAACCCGGAATGGGAAAATGCCATGGATGCGGTGATCGCTGATGTACCTTGTTCCGGTTACGGTATTATCCGTAAAAAACCGGATATTCGCTACAAAGACCCGGATACCATGCTGGACCTGCCTGGATTGCAGCTTGCGATTCTGAGAAACCAATCCCGGTATGTAAAGCCCGGTGGCCTACTGTTGTATTCCACCTGTACGCTGCTGCGCCGGGAGAACGAAGCTGTGGTAGAAGCGTTTTTGCAGGAAAATCCTGATTTTTCCCCGGAGGTTTTGCCCCTGCCGGAAGTATTTCCTACAAACACCACCGGCATGCTTACGCTAGTGCCGGGTGAATATGACACGGACGGTTTCTTTATCTGCCGTCTGCGGAGAAAACCATGAACGATCATATCAAATCCAAAACCCTGGGCGAAATGGAGCAGCTGTTCAAGGACCTGGGTCAGCCCGCCTTCCGGGCAAAGCAGGTGTACGCCTGGCTCCATAGGGGCGTCCGCAGCTATGAGGAAATGACTAATCTTCCCAAGGGGCTGCGCCAGACCCTGGAACAGAATTACCCCATTTGCGCGCCTACGCCTGTGCGCAAGCAGGAATCCCAGAAGGACGGCACCATCAAGTATCTGTGGGAGCTTTCCGACGGCAACTGTGTGGAAACGGTGCACATGCGCTACCACTACGGCAATACCGTCTGCATCTCCACGGAAGTGGGCTGCCGCATGGGCTGCGCCTTCTGTGCTTCTACCCTTGGGGGACTGGTGCGGCGGCTGGAGCCTTTTGAAATGCTGGACCAGGTGCTGTTCACCCAGGTGGATTCCGGTTTAACCGTGTCCCACATCGTGTTGATGGGCATTGGAGAACCGCTGGACAATTTTGATAATGTAATGCGCTTTCTGGAGCTGGTGAACAGCCCCGAGGGCATGAATATTTCCATGCGCCACATCAGCCTGTCTACCTGCGGCCTTGTGCCGGGGATCGACAAGCTGGCGGAAAAGAAGCTGCAGCTGACCCTTTCGGTGTCGCTGCACGCCCCTACCGACGCTGTGCGCAACACCATTATGCCGGTGAACAAAGCCTACGACACAGAAGCCCTTTTGCAGGCCTGCCGCCGGTATTACGAAAAGACCGGCCGCCGGATCTCCTTTGAATACGCCATGATTAACGGCGTCAACGACACGGAGGAGGCGGCAAAGACCTTGCTGAAGCGGCTGAAAGGCCTGCCCGTCCACATGAATCTGATTCCGCTGAACCATGTGGAGGAAAGTCCTCTGAAGCCCAGTACACGCCAGGCAGTGATGCGTTTTCAACAGATTCTGGAGCAGGGCGGTGTTCCCGCAACGGTCCGCAGGACCCTGGGTGGCGATATTGACGCTTCCTGCGGCCAGCTTCGCAGAAAATACACAATGAAGACGGAAGGAGTGTAGCCGTATGCAATATTGGGGTATTACAGACCCCGGCTGTATCCGAACACAAAACCAGGATGCCTACCAGATCGAGGTTCTGGACAGAAACACGCTTTTGTGCGTGGTCTGCGACGGCATGGGCGGTGCCAAATCCGGCAACGTAGCCAGCACCCTGGCGGTAGATGTGTTCGTGCAGGAGGTCAAACGGACCTGGGTTCCCGGTATGGACCCGGAAAAGGCAGATCAGATGCTGAAAAATGCCATTAAACTGACCAACTTTACGGTTCACGACCAGGCAAGACAGTTTGAAGAATTTGCCGGTATGGGTACTACTTTGGTGGCGGTGCTGGTCCAGGGCAAGTTTACAACCGTTGTGAATGTGGGCGACAGCCGCGCCTACCTTGTAAACAAGGACGGTGTCAATCAGCTGACCACGGATCATTCCCTGGTGCAGATGATGATTGCACGGGGGGAAATCACCCGTGAGAAGGCCAGAAACTATCCGGGAAAGAATCTGATCACCCGTGCCATCGGTACGGAGGCTGCGGTGGAGTGCGATGTTGTCCACCGGCGGGTAGAGGGCGGCGAATGCCTGCTGCTTTGCACCGACGGTCTGAGCAATCTGGTGGACGAACAGGAGATCCTCTTTGAGGTGGTCCACGGACTGAACAAGCAGAGTAGCTGTGAGCGTCTGCTGGAGATCGCCAAAAACCGGGGAGCGCCGGATAATGTTACCTGCGTTCTGATCCAAATTTGATTCCAAGGAGTTAGCTGATATGGATAAATATATTGGACGCCTGCTGGATAACCGGTACGAGATCTTAGAGGTCATCGGCACCGGCGGCATGGCTGTTGTATATAAAGCCCGCTGCCACAGACTGAACCGACTTGTGGCCATTAAGATTCTCAAGGACGATTATCTGGAGGACGAGGAGTTCCGCCGCCGTTTCCATTCAGAGAGTCAGGCTGTTGCCATGCTGGGTCATCCCAACATTGTGTCAATCTATGATGTCTCCAGCTCCATTACCGCCGACTATATCGTCATGGAGCTGATCGACGGCATTACCCTGAAGCAGTACATGGAGAAGAAGGGTGTTCTTAACTGGAAGGAGACCCTGCACTTTGCTATCCAGATCGCCAAGGCGCTGGAACACGCCCACAGCAAGGGTATCGTCCACCGGGATATCAAGCCCCATAATGTGATGGTGCTGAAAAACGGCTCTGTGAAGGTTACGGACTTTGGCATCGCCCGGATGATGTCTAAGGGCAACACCCTGACCAAGGAAGCGTTGGGCTCTGTGCATTACATATCCCCGGAGCAGGCAAAGGGCGGCAGAGTGGATAACCGTTCCGATATCTACTCTCTGGGTGTTGTGATGTATGAGATGATGAGCGGCAGACCGCCCTATGACGGGGAATCTCCCGTGGCAGTGGCGATCCAGCACATCAACGGCGGCGCTGTGATGCCTTCTACGCTGAATCCCAATATTCCCGGCGGCCTGGAGCAGATCATTATGAAGGCAATGGCCCATGAGCCCGGCGCCCGCTATTCCACAGCCGGTCTGATGCTGGCAGATATGGACGAATTCCGTAAGAACCCGGCAGTCCTGTTTGACTACAATACACCTCCCACGGATGATGTTACCAAGCTCCAGAAGCCGCCCCTGACCCTGAATCCGGAGGAACCGGAGACTAAGGCGGAACGGGTGGAGCGCAAAAAAACGGATGTCTCAGAGCTTCCTCAGCGGCGCAGAGCCAATGAAGCAGCCCGGGGCGACAGACGCAACCCCGGCCAGCGGAATAAAAAACACACGGACAGCCGCAGCAATGCGGGCACCATCGCTATTATCGCCTGTTCCGCGGTGATGGTCATTGCCATCGTAATTTTCCTGTTTGTACTGTTCAGCGACGGCACAGGCTCCAATACTCAGCTTGTGGAGGTTCCGTCCCTTGTGGGTCAGCAGTTTGACAAGCTACCTTCCTATGAAAACATTGTGATTGAAAAGAAGGAAGAATACGACGATACCTACCCTGCCGGTCAGATCATTGAGCAGAGGCCCGATGCAGGGGTGAAGATCCAGGCAGGTCAGTCCGTTTGGGTGGTGGTCAGTAAGGGCGAAGCCCCTAAGGTGATCCAGATGCCCAGTGTAATCAACTGGGAGCTGTCCCAGGCAGAGCGGGCGCTGAACAATCTGAGCCTGAACCTACAGATCAAGGTAGAGGAAGAATTTAACGACAAGGTGGCAAAGGGCAGCGTGATCCGTACCGAGCCTATGGCACAGATGGAGCTGTCCGCCGACCAGAAGATCACCCTGTATGTGAGCCTGGGCGCGGAGATCAAGACCTCCAACATGCCCGATGTGGTGGGTGACAAGCGCGACAGCGCTGTAAATGTGCTGAAAAGCCAGGAGCTTGACCTGGATGTGCAGATCGAGGAAATTTATGATTCCGTGGTTATCGAAGGTGATGTGATCCGTACGGAACCTGTTGCCCACGAGGAGTTGAAAACCGGTCAGAAGGTAACGCTCTTTGTAAGCAAAGGCCCTCAGCTTGTCCAGATCAAGAGACTGGCAGGTCTGTCCGTGGATGCGGCAGTGTCTATTCTCAAGGACGACGGCTTCAGCAACTACGAGATCGATCCTGTGGAAAGCGATGAACCCAAGGATACGATTATTGAACTGAAGAGCAATGGTAAGGTGCTGCAGCCCGGTGATAAGGTGGATGTGAACGACAAGATCATCCTTTGCGTTTCCAAGGGTCCCAAGGGCACTATTCAGGTGAAGAAGGATGTGGTTATCAATCTTCGGGGCAGCACTGCTGCCGGTGAATGCCTGGTGGTCATTACCAGGGACGGAACAGAGGTCTACCGGGGTACGGTTGCCCAGGGTGTGGGTCAGATTACCCTGAAGGATCAGATCGGTTCCGGTACGGTATACTATGAAGTGATCATTGCCGATGAAGGCTGGATTGAGAAGGTGTCTTTTTGATTGAACGAAAAACCGGACGGATTGTCCGCAGTCTCAGCGGTTTTTACGATGTGCAGACAGATGCCGGCGTGATTACCTGCCGGGGCAGAGGTGTTTTGCGGAAAAACGGCCAGACACCCCTCACCGGGGACATGGTGCAGATTACTGTGGAGCACGGAAAAGGCATGGTGGAAGCACTGCTGCCCCGGAAAAACCGGTTCATTCGCCCGGCGGTGGCAAATGTGGATGGGTTGGTGATCTTTGCTGCCAATGTGAACCCGGTAACAGAGCCTTTCCTTATTGATCGGGTGGCGGCCATTGCCGCTGACCAGGAGGTGCCGGTGTATATCTGCATCAATAAGTGCGACCTGGACCCGGCGGTGGATTTGGCACGGATCTATGAAGCAGCCGGTTTCCCGGTGATCCGCGCCAGTGCGGAGACCGGAGAAGGGGTGGAAGGGCTGCGGCAGCTGCTTGCCGGAAAGCTCACGGCCTTTACCGGCAACACCGGCGTGGGAAAGAGCAGTATGCTCAATGCCCTGTGTCCCCAGCTGGGACTTGCCACCGGTGAGGTGTCGGAAAAGCTGGGCAGAGGGCGGCATACCACCCGTCATGTGGAGCTTTACAGCCTGGGCTGTGATACCTTTGTAGCGGATACTCCGGGATTTTCCTCCTTTGATACGGACCAGATGGACGTGCTGCTGAAGGAGAATCTGCAGTATGCCTTCCCGGATTTTGCTTCCCACCTGGGTACATGCCAGTTCCACGACTGTACCCACAGGAAAGAGCCCGGCTGCGCTGTTCGACGGGCGGTGGAGAACGGGGAAGTGGAGAAGACCCGGTACGACAGCTACCTGCGCCTGTATGAAAAATCCGAGCAGATCAAGCTCTGGGAACTGAAATGAAAATCTGCCCGGAAGTTAAGCCTTCCGGGCAGGTTTTGTTCAAGTTCTATTCTCAGTGTCAAATTCCAATTTGTTGGGCAGTAGTGTAGGGCGGGGGCAAGCCCCCGCCCTACGCTGCATTGCAAGCAACTGCCCGATAAACAGGAATTTGCAGCAAGGTCAAAGCTAGCGCTGTCAATCTGCAGCGGGCTTAGCCAGCTGCTGATACAACCCAATGGCACGGGTAACGCCGTGCTTTTCCGCTGTGGTCAAAAGAAGCTGCATATCCTCCGGCGCTCTTTTTAACAGAAACCGAATAGAAGCTTCACCGATTTGGGTCTGATACCGACAGCAAAGCTTTTCATCCGTAAACACAGGATTCTCTCCAAATTCCGGATAATCCGGCTGGAATATGCTTGCGTCTGGGGTTACTGTAATGATACCTCCGGCAGGAGCAATGTCCAACCATACCTCCCGTCCATGCCACACGGAGATGGTTTCCTCCAAGGGACAGTCTATAGGCACTTCCAGAAATACCGGGCAGGAAAGGTCCCCGGCATAGGCCTCTGTAATCCCTACGGGGCAGGGGAGCGTCTGTGCCAGCAGCTTTGCCACGGCAGCGACTGCGGAATCCCCCGGCCGCTGAAGATCCAGCAAGATCCCCCTTGGACAAAAGCATTCTACAAGCTGCATCATCTGGTCAAGAATCCGCTGGGGATCATGGCTTTGAAAGGGAATCCGGTCATTGAGAATGACCATGGAATCGGGCGGTAATTCGGTAGGCAGATTGGATAGACCGCTGCCGTAGCTGGAAAAATGACAGGCCATCCATGCCACATTCTCCGGCAGCGCCGGGGCGCTCCGGAACTCTGCGGCAGTCATGGCAAGATAGCGTGGGATAGCCATGGACAAACCTCCATTTCTATGCTATAATTCATATAACTATATGAAGGAGCGACGAAGCATATGCCTTTTTCTCTGTTGCCGGACCTGCGGACCGACGCGTTGACGGACATAACCGCCCAGTCCCTGACCTGCAGAAATATCCGCCTTTTAATGCTGGATTTTGACAATACCATCGTTCCCTATACCACCGATGAGCCTACATATCCGTTTCTGCTGTGGTTGGAAGCCATGAAGCAGTCGCAGGTTCAGCTTTGTGTGGTGTCCAACAGCCGCAACCACCGGGTAGTTCGTTTTTGCCAAAAGCACGGCATCGACTGTATTACACACGCCCGGAAGCCCTTTTCCAAGGGGATTCGCGCATGTATGGATCGCTATGGAATGCAGCCGGAACAATGCGCGCTGGTAGGCGATCAGATCTATACGGATGTGCTGGGCGGCAACAGCGCCCACATTACCACGATCTTGGTGAAGGCGATTGATAACCATAATTTTTGGCTTAAGCTGCGTCATGTGGCGGAAATGCCGTTTGTTTATGCTGCACGAAACAGGAGGTTTGAAAAATGAAGAACATTGAAAAATATCTGTCCCTGCTGGGACAGGAGGTGGACGGTCTGCTACTGACCAGCCGCTACAGCCGTTTCTACGGAGCGGAGTTTGACATCGCCGAGGGCGTTGCTATTGTAACCAAGGCAGGCTGCCGCTACTTTACTGACTGCCGCTACATCGAGGCTGCCCAGAATGGCATCCGGGACATGGAAGTGATCGAGACCAACCGCGCCAATCCCTACAGTAAGCTCATTAACGATGCCCTTGCCCAGTTTGGCGTGGAGCGTCTGGGCTATGAAGAAGGCTACCTGACCGTTGCGGAATTGATGGATTTCCAGAGAGATCTGAAAGCAGAGCTGATCCCCATGGGTAAGCAGATCAACAGCTTCCGGGCAGTGAAAGAGGATTGGGAGCTGGAGAGAATCCGCAAATCCCAGGCGATAACCGACAAGGCGTTTTCCCAGATACTGGAGCGAATCCGTGCAGGTATGACTGAGAAAGAGCTGCAGGCGGAACTGATCTACTGTCTGTATAAAAACGGCGCAGAGGGCCTGTCCTTTGACCCTATTGTGGTTTCCGGTCCCAATACCAGCCTGCCCCACGGTGTGGCTACCGACCGGGTGATCCGGGAGGGGGACTTTGTAACCATGGACTTTGGCGTACTTCTGGACGGCTACTGCTCTGATATGACCCGTACCGTTGCGGTGGGCTTTGCCACCGAGGAGATGAAGACGGTTTACAATACTGTCCTGGCTGCCCAGCTGGCAGGTCTTGCCGCCACCCGGGCAGGGGTAACCGGCGCCCAGATTGACGGCGCTGCCCGTCAGGTGATCAAAGACGCAGGCTACGGAGCGTATTTCGGCCATGGCTATGGCCATAGCCTGGGTCTTGAGGTTCACGAAAGCCCCAACTGTAACCCCTCCGGTAATGTGCCGATGGAGGCGGGTATGGTCAGCTCTGCCGAGCCCGGCATCTATCTTCCCGGAAAATTCGGTGTCCGCATCGAGGATCTGGTATTTTTCACTGCTGACGGCCATGAAAATATCACCCGCAGCCCCAAAAATCTCATAATTGTGTAAAAATATTTGCAATTATGCTTGCAATCAGAAGTATTTTGGGTTAGAATATATGAGCTAAAGCTATGTAAATAAATCCCCACCACCGGGGAATATTCTAGGAGGAAAATAGAATGATTTCTGTCAGCGATTTCAGAAACGGCATTACCTTTGACATGGATGGCAAGGTCATGCAGATTGTGGAATTCCAGCATGTTAAGCCCGGCAAGGGTGCAGCCTTCGTCCGTGTTAAGATGAAGAATGTGATCACCGGCGGTGTAACGGAAACCACCTTCAACCCCAACGACAAGTACCCCACCGCTTACATTGAGCGCAAGAAGATGGAGTACTCCTACAACGACGGCGACCTGTACTACTTCATGGACCCCGAGTCCTATGAGCTGGTTCCCATCGAGAAGACCGCTCTGGACGATAGCTTCCGCTTCGTCAAGGAGAACGACACCTGCACCGTTATGAGCTACAAGGGCAACGTGTTCGGTATCGAGCCTCCCCGTTTTGTGGAGCTGGAGGTTACTTCCACTGAGCCCGGCTTTGCCGGCAACACCGCTACCAACACCCTGAAGCCCGCTACCCTGGAGACCGGTGCTGAGGTGAAGGTGCCCCTGTTCATCAACGAGGGTGAGAAGATCCAGATCGACACCACCACCGGTGAGTATCTGGGCCGCGCGAAGTAATAAGGAGTTTGTTATGACCATTTCTGAAAAGGCTGCCTACCTGAAGGGTCTGATGGATGGCCTGGAGCTGGATACCGAGAAGGCCGAGGGTAAGATGATTGCCTCCATCGTAGAGCTGCTGGGCGATATGGCAAAGCGGATGACCGACATTGAGGAGACCACCATCGCCATCTCTGATGAGTTGGACGAGATCGAAGAGGATCTGGACGCCATCGAGGACTACATCCTGGAGGTTGAGGATGAGGACTGGGATGACGAGGATGAGTACGATGACTGGGACGACGAGGACGAGGACTACGATGATGAGGGCTTCGACTTTGGCGACGAGGACAGCATCATCTACGAGGTCAAGTGCACTTGCGGCGAAGTGATCGACTTCGACGAGGAGACCCTGGAGGAAGGCTCTATGACCTGCCCCAACTGCGGCGAGCTGCTGGAGTTCTCTCTGGAGGACGACGAAGAAGACGATTCTGACGCAGAGCCCTTCTAAATAAACAGATTAGATCCCGCCGGATTTCCGGCGGGATCTTTTTCGCCAATTTTACAAATTCCTGTTTCTCGGTGCGTTTACTAATCGCAACCTAACGATTCCGTTTAGTTAAAGCGGGGGTAGCTCTTGAGAGCAACGCACCTTGCAAAGTGCAGCCAGGTAAAACCGCAAAACCGAAAGAGTGCGCCTGGAGAGGTCTTGGGGAGGTGGCTTGCCTTGCGGGAGCAAGGCACTCAAATCCTCCCCAAGTCGCCTCTTTGGTTACTTTCTTGGCGAAACAAGAAAGTAACGCCGTCGGCAGACATGACAAGGTAATAGACGGTACTGGCTAACGACAATTCCGGCAATGACAACCGGACGGACGGGCAACACCCCAGGGTGGCCTCTCTTGCCCCTTTGGGGCAATTCACCTTCTGCCCGCCCCTACGATTTCTAACCAGCAAACTCACCGGCAAATGGGAATTTGACTATTTGCAAAGAAAAGGAGCGGATAATCCGCTCCTTTTCTTTATCCCTGGCGCATAATGCGTTTTCTTGCGATGTTAATAGGACCTTCGTTCATCCGGTTGATCCAGGCGAGGCTCTTACCGCAGCCGTATGCTACGCAAGAGGCAGGATCGTCGGCGATGGTACAGGCAATGCCGGTTCGCTCTGTCAGAAGGTTAGCCATACCGGCAATCTGACAGCCGCCGCCGGTGAGGGTGATACCGTTTTCCGCGATATCGCCGACCAGCTCCGGAGAGGTATCCTCCAGAACAGACAGCACTTCATCTGCAATCACCCGGGCAGGGCGGCGAAGCACATCATAGATCTCCGAGGAGAGAATGCTCAGCTCTCTGGGAGTGCCGGTCTTGGCATCTCTGCCCTTGACTACCATACTGATGTCTTCGTTCCGGGGATACACACAGCCGATCTGGATCTTAATATCCTCGGCAGTTGCCTGACCGATAATCACGCCGTGCTTGCGCCGCAAATATTTGGCAATGGCCTCGTCAAAAGCGATGCCTGCTACCTTTACGGAAGAGGACACAGCGATTCCGTTCATGGTCAGAACAGCAATATCCGTAGTGCCGCCGCCAATGTCAATGACCATGTGGCCGTTGGGGCCGCTGATGTCCAGACCCGCGCCCAAAGCAGCAGCCAAAGGCTCTTCAATCAGATATACACGGCGGGCGCCGGCTTCGATAGCCGCGTTGATTACCGTCCGCTCCTCCACCTCGGTGACGCCACTGGGAACGCTGATGACGATTCTGGGCTTGGGGGTGAACAGGGAGCTTTTTGTAGCGCTGCGGAAAAGGATCTGCAGCATCTTGACGGTCATTTCGTGGTCGGAGATGACACCGTCCCGCAGGGGATGCATGGCCACCACATTGCCCGGGGTACGGCCCAGCATATTCCGGGCGGCAGAACCTACCTGTAGGATCTTTCCGGTGTTTTTGTCCACAGCAACCACAGAGGGTTCGCGGATCACTACACCCTGGTCTTCCGCATTTATCAGTACATTAGAGCTGCCCAGGTCAACACCCAGGTCGTTGGAAAACAGTTGCATAACTTCACCTATTTCTTATCGTGTTGCGCCGCGGCTACGGCGGCGAAAATGACTTCTTTTGCGCCGGCAGTGAGCAATACCCGGGCGCATTCTGTAGCGGTGGCACCGGTGGTTACCACATCGTCAATGAGCAGAATACGTTTGCCGGCAAATTTTTCCGGTGCATAGGCCTGAAAGGCACCCAGGACATTTGCCCGGCGCATAGCCGGCTCCCGGATACCGGATTGGGGCGGTGTGTGGCGGATCTTGCGCAATGTCCGCTGGGCAGGAAACCCCAATTCATCCCCCAGTGCCCGGGCGATCAAAGCTGCCTGGTCATATCCCCGGCAGAATTTACGCAGGGGCGACACCGGCACCCATGTGAGAACATCAAATTGCCGGAAATGGGGGCTGTCCAGCTTTTTCTGAAGCAATTTGGCGTAGGGTTGGGCGTAGGCGCTTGTCCGGTGAAACTTAAATCGCCGGATGCTGGGACAGACCTTATCCATATAATACCACACTGCGGTCCAATGTGCAATAAAAGGAATATTTCTTTTTGCACGGATAAATTCCGGCGCGTTATCCGCGCAGTCCATGCACAGTATCTGCTCCTTATGAGGCAGTAATTTCCTGCAAAGGGGGCATTTATGAGGGTAGATCAATCGCAGCATGGTGCGCTCTCCATCCCCAGACGCAGCTTCAGACCTGTGTAGCGTCTGCTGACTTTTTCGTTTTGTGTCATCACCGCCACAGTCTCCTCTCTGCCCACGATCACCAAAAGCTCTCGTCCACGGGTGATGGCGGTGTAAAGGATGCTGCGGTTCAGCAGATACTGCGATCCGTTCCAGGCAGCCAGTACCACAGCCCGGTATTCGCTTCCCTGGCTTTTGTGGACTGTCATGGCGTAGGCAGGCTCCAATTCGCCCAGTTGAGTGAAGTCGTAATCTGCCTCCCGGTCGTCAAATACCACCGTTACCAGTTCCATAGCGGGATCGATGGTGCGGATGATTCCTACATCTCCGTTGAAGATTCCCGCGCCAACAGCGCTGCCGTCCTGCTTTTTCCATAAAATATCGTAGTTGTTCCGGATCTGCATTACCCGGTCGCCCTCCCGGAAGGTGAAATCTCCAAAGGCCCGCTCCTTCTTGTTGGGGGCAGGGGGGTTAAGACTTGCCTGCAATAGCCGGTTCAGATTCACAGTGCCGGCAAACCCCTTTTTTGTGGGGGTAAGCACCTGGATTTGCTCCGGGGGGATGCCCATGTTCTTAGGCAGCCGTTGGGCGCAGAGGGACACAATGGTCTGTGCCACAGCCTCCTCGGATCGGGCGGGCAGGAAGAAAAAGTCGTGCTTTACATCGTTCAGCACCGGCATCAACCCCTGGTTGACCCGGTGGGCGTTGGTGACGATCATACTCAGCTGTGCCTGGCGGAAAATCTCCGTCAACCGCACCGAGGGGATCACCCCGCTGCGAAGCATATCGGCAAAGGGTGAGCCGGGACCCACCGGGGGGAGCTGATCCGGATCACCTACCAGGATCAGCCGGGCGTTGACGGGGACTGCCTGCAAAAGACTGTGCAGCAGCCGGATGTCCACCATGGACATTTCGTCCACGATCACAGCCTCTGCTTTCAAGGGGGTTTCCTCGTCCCGGGCAAAGAACAGCTCCCCGGTGTGTGGGTCTATCCCTGCTTCCAGAAGTCGGTGGATGGTGCTGGCTTCCTGTCCGGTAACCTCCGTCAGCCGCTTGGCGGCTCTGCCGGTGGGGGCGGCAAGAAGGCAGGTAAGTCCCATTTGGGAAAACAGGCTGACGATACCCTTGACGATGGTGGTCTTGCCGGTACCGGGGCCGCCGGTGATCAGCAGCACAGAAGAACCGGCAGCGGCTTCCAGCGCGTCCATTTGCTGCCGGGAGTAGGTGATGCCAACAGATGCACCACACCGGTCAATGAGTTTGTTTATGGATTTGGGGACTACATGACTGCTCTTTGCCGCATCCAGCAGCCGTCGGGCGCAGGAAATTTCCGCCCAGTAAAGCTCCGGCAGATAAAGAATATCGATGCCAGCCAGATGATCCCGACATAACCGCTGGGCTTCCAGCAGTCGTTCCACAGCTGCACTGACCACATCCTCGCTGACGGTCAGAAGCTGGGCGGTTGCAGCAATCAGCTTATTTTCCGGAAGAAAGCTGTGTCCTCCGTTGAGATTATATCGCAATTCAAAAAGGATTCCGGATTCCACACGCCGGGGGTCATCCCCGGAGAAACCAAGCTCAATAGCAAAGGCATCCACCGCCCCAAAGGGTGCGTCCAGCCCCTCTTCTGTGAGCAGATAGGGGTCGTCATAGAGCATGTCCACAGCGCTGTCACCATACAGCTTGTAGGTGCGTACCGCCAACTCGCCGGGAAGCCGATGGAGGGTGAAAAACTCCATCAAATGCCGCATACCTACCTGCAGCCGGAATTCCTCGCCGATTGTTTTCGCCCGGGTTTCGGAAATGCCGGGCACCTCCGCCAGTCGATGTGGCTCCTGTTCCATGATTCTTAGGGTGTTCTCCCCAAAATGCCCCACGATCCTGCCGGCCATTCTGGGTCCGATGCCCTTGATGATCCTGCCGGAAAGATAGCCAAGAATATCCGGAGCTGTCTGGGGCATAAGCCGCTCCAGGAATTCCGCCTCAAACTGCCGGCCATAGCTGGAATGGCTGCTCCATTTTCCCGTAACCATCAGCCGTTCCCCTACAGCAGGGCGGGGGATCGTGCCTACCACCGTAACAGTCTGGCCGTCTTCACATTCCAGCCGCAGGACTGCATAGCCGTTATCGTAGTTTTGAAATATTACGGCGGAGATAACGCCTTGTAAGATCTCTGAGTCCATGGCCAAACGCTCCAAATTCTCTTTTGTATTAGTTTACTATATTTCGGGGAAAATGAAAAGACATAAAATGCAATTTTTTTAACTTACGGATGTTTGTAAACAAATCGATAACAATTTATTTTTATCTTGCAATCGTAGAAAAATTATTTTACAATAATGAAAATTGAAGGAAGGTGGGAGTATGCTGAAATTCTGGTCACTGCTGGTTTGGGTAACGCAGTTCGGCTTTTCCGCGGCGTTCCCGCTTTGCTTTTTTCTTGTGCTGGCAAGCTGGCTGCGCAGTACGTATGATCTGGGGATGTGGATTATAGTGTTGTCCGGTGTGTTGGGAATGCTGACCACCTTCAGTACCGTCCGTTCCTGCATTCGCTCTTTGCGGAAGGAAGCGGAAAGGACCGGTTCCCGGACACCGCCGCCGAAGGCTTATAACGAACATGATTGAGGAATGATTATGAAGCTGCAAAGTGCATCTAAAAAAGAAATCAAGCGCATCGCCCTGGGCTCCGGCGTGTGTCTTTTGCTCATGGAGACGGCGTTTTTCCTGCTGTCCTGCTTTGGGATCGGCACATTTGATTACACCGTGGTGTTGGGCGGCATCCTGGGGACACTGGTGGCTGTTCTGAATTTTACCGTTCTGTGCCTGACCATCCAGAAGGCGGCGGAAGCAGAGGATAAGAAGCTGATGAAAGCCCGGTTTCAGTTCAGTTATAACGCAAGACTGTTCTTGCAGGCAGGCTGGGTGGTAGCGGCGTTTTTACTGGGATTTGTGAATGTGATCGCCGCGGCAGTGCCGCTGCTGTTCCCCACGGCGGTGATCTGGTTTCTGCAAAGCCGGGGCAAACTGGTAACCCCCAGCGAAAGAAGGAATCCTCCCCGGCAGGAGGAAGAGGAAGAACGGCTTGACACATTGGAAAGCTGAGGTGAAAGAAAGCTTTGGATATTTCCATTAACGGCGCAAGAATCCTGTGGACCATCGAGAATGTGCCGCTGCTGGGTACGGTGAACGTTACCCAGACAGTGGTTGTAGGCTGGCTGGTCATGGGCATCATCACCGCCCTTTGCGTCTGGCTGGGTTCCGGGCTGAAGGTTACCGGAATCTCCCGGAAACAGGCGGTGGCGGAGCTTGGAGTAACGGCGCTTATTGACTTCGTCCACAACAATATGGGCAAGGAGTTTGATCGATACATCCCCTTGGTGGGTACGATCTTCATTACCAGTGTTGTGTCTAATTTAATCAGCATTTTGGGTATCTGGAGCCCTACGGCGGATCTGATGACGGAACTGGGCTGGGCGTTGGTGGTGTTCGTGCTGATCACTTACCACAAGATCAAATCTGCCGGTATCGGCGGCTACCTAAAGGGATTCCTGGATCCCATATTTGTCATGGCGCCTATCAATGTAATGGCGGAGCTGTTTACACCCATCAGTATGGCGTGCCGGCATTTCGGAAACATTCTGTCGGGTACAGTTATCAGCGCGTTGATCTACGGCGCGCTGACTGCTGCCAGCCATTGGCTGTTGGGGCTGATCGGCACAAATCTGTTGATTGCCCTTTCCGTGGCAGGGGTTGGTGTGACGCTGGTGGTCCTGGGGAAAAAGAAGCATAAAAAATTGTATCTTGTGCTGGGTGTTATTTTTGCAGCCCTGGGTGGCCTGTCGTCACTGGGCAGACTGGGGGGATTCTTCTCCCGGGTTCCCTGGCTGGCGGTAGGTATTCCGGCGGTTACCAGTTTCTATTTTGACTGGTTCGGCGGCTGTATCCAGGCGTTCATTTTCTGTACGCTCACAACTATTTTCATCAAACAGGCGGCAGGGGACTAACTGCCGGTGAATACGAATATTTAGGAGGAAAATATTATGGATTATCAGGTTTTGGCAAAGGGTATTGCATTGGCCGGCTGCGCTATCGGCGCAGGTTTGGCGTTGATCGCGGGTATCGGCCCCGGCATCGGTGAAGGCAACTGTGCTGCCCGCGCCTGTGAGGCAATCGGTCGTCAGCCGGAAGCAAAGGGCGACATTACCAGCACCATGATTCTGGGTATCGCACTGTCCGAGACCACCGGTATTTATGGCTTTGTTACCGGTTTGCTGCTGATTTTCTTTGCGCCTGGACAGTTTATGAATTTCCTGAGCTGAGGGACGAACCATGGAAACGGTATATCAGTCCCTGGTATCCGTGGAGCCTTTTACGCTGATCGTAACGATTCTGAATCTGTTTTTACAGTTGTTTCTGATCAAGAAGTTTCTTCTGGACAAGGTGATGGCGGTGCTGGATCAGCGCCGTGCTGCCGCGGATCAGCAGATCACTCAGGCGCAGGAGGCCAACGCGGAAGCCCAGGCGATGAAAAAAACCTACGAGCAGAACATGCTTCAGGCCCGAGAAGAGGCGGGGGAATTGATTGCCCGCGCCCAGAAAACGGCAGCATCCCGCAGTGAGGAAATCCTGCGGGACGCCCAGGACCAGGCGGTCCGGATCAAGCAGAAGGCAGCCCAGGATATTGCCCAGGAAAAGAAAAAGGCGATCAATGATGCCAAGAACGAGATCTCGGGTATGGCTATGGCCATTGCGGAAAAGGTAGTGGGCCGCAGTCTGGACGAAGCGGACCAAAACCGCCTTGTAGATGAATTTATTGACGAATTGGGTGAAGGCCTATGACACAGCCGGGAATCCAATATGGCCAGGCGCTGTATGACCTGGCATTTGACGAGGGGTTGACAGGTGAGATCTTGCAGCAGATGCAGGCGCTTCGGGAGAGCTTTTCCGCAGAACCCGGGTTTCTGCGGCTGCTGAGTGCGCCCAATGTCTCCAAAGCGGAGCGGTGCGCTGTTCTGGACGATAGCTTTCGGGGGCGTGTCCATCCCTATGTGCTGAACTTTTTGAAAATACTCACCGAGAGCGGCTATTCCCGGTGTTTTCAGGACTGCTGCAGGGTATTTGAGGAGCGGTACGATGAAGACAACGGTATTTTGCGTGTCAGCGCGGTTACGGCAGTGGCTTTGTCCAAGAATCAGGTCAGCCGCCTGACACAGAAGCTTTGCGCAATCACAGGAAAAACCGTAAAGCTTACAAACACCGTTGACCCGGCCTGCCTGGGCGGCGTGCGGCTGCGTTATGATGGACGGCAGATGGACGGCACGGTGCAGCACCGGCTGGAGTCCCTTGGCGCGGTGCTGAACAATACGGTACTTTGAGGTCGTGAAATTATGGAACTGAGAACTGAGGAAATCACGAAGATTATTCGTGAGAAAATCAAGAATTATGAGGTAAAATTGGCCGCTGACGAAACCGGCGTTGTAATCGTTGTGGGTGACGGTATTGCAAGGGTTTCCGGGCTGGATCAGTGCATGTCCGGAGAACTGGTGGAATTTCCCACCGGCGCTTACGGCATGGCGCAGAATCTGGAGGAGGATTCCGTGTCCGTGGTTATCCTTGGTACGGACAGCGGCATCAAAGAGGGCGATACGGTAAAGCGCACAGGACGGGTGGTTTCCGTGCCGGTGGGTCAGGCACTGATGGGCCGTGTGGTCAACGCGCTGGGTGAGCCTATTGACGGAAAAGGCCCTGTTGACGCTTCCGGCTATCTTCCTATCGAAAGACCCGCCCCGGGCATTATTGACAGAGAGCCGGTAAATCAGCCCTTGCAGACAGGAATCAAAGCAATTGACTCCATGATCCCCATTGGAAAGGGACAGCGCGAGCTTATTATCGGTGACCGGCAAACCGGCAAGACCACGATTGCCACCGATACCATTCTGAACCAGAAGGGCAAGGAAGTGATCTGCATTTATGTTGCCATTGGGCAGAAACGCTCCACCGTGGCGCAGATCGTGGAGGATCTGACTGCCGGCGGCGCCATGGACTATACCATCGTGGTATCTGCCACAGCTTCAGAGCTGGCACCTATGCAGTATATCGCCCCTTACACCGGCTGTACCATGGGCGAATACTTTATGGAGCAGGGCAAGGATGTGCTGGTTATTTATGACGATCTGAGCAAGCATGCGGTGGCATATCGCGCCATCTCTCTGCTGATTCGCCGTCCCCCCGGCCGGGAGGCATACCCCGGCGATGTGTTCTATCTGCACAGCCGTCTGTTGGAGCGGGCAGCCCATCTGTCCCAGGCTCACGGCGGCGGCAGCCTGACAGCACTGCCCATTATCGAGACCCAGGCAGGTGATGTTTCTGCCTACATCCCCACAAATGTGATTTCCATTACAGATGGACAGATTTTTCTGGAAACGGAGCTGTTTAACGCCGGGGTTATGCCTGCGGTGAACCCCGGCATTTCCGTATCCCGGGTAGGCGGCGCTGCCCAGATCAAGGCTATGAAGAAGGTGGCAGGTTCTTTGAAGCTGCTGTATTCTCAGTACCGGGAGCTGCAAAGCTTTGCCCAGTTTGGCTCTGACCTGGACGCAGACACCAAGGCGCGGCTTGCCCTGGGCGAGCGGATCGTGGAGGTGCTGAAACAGAAGAATAAAGCCCCAGTACAGGTGGCGCAACAGGTGTGTATCATCTATGCGGTTACCAATGATTATCTGAAGGATATTTCTGTGCAGCAGGTGGCGGAGTTTGAGCAGCGGCTGCAGCGGCACCTGGAAGACAGACATCCGGATGTTTTGACTGCCATTGCCGCTACCGGCAAGTTGGAGCAGGACGCGGAGGAGGAGCTGAAAACCGCTCTCGGCGAGCTGCTTGACCAATACCGAAAGGAGAACTGAGCATCATGGCCGGTGTTTCTACCAAGCAGATCAAAAACCGCATCCGCAGCATGGAGTCCACCAAGCAGATCACCAAGGCCATGGAAATGGTGGCATCTTCCAAGCTGCGCCGCGCTCAGGCGCAAATCCAGGCGGCAAGACCCTATTTTCGGATCTTGCGTCAGACCATCGATGACATCGTTGCCAGCAACCGGGAATTTACCTCCCTGTATTTGAAGAAAAGGGAAGGCGATCGTGTGCTGTATGTGGTGGTTGCCGGTGACAGAGGTTTGGCAGGCGGCTACAACAGCAACGTGCTAAAACCGTTATTGGCGGCAACAAAGGATATGCAGATCTCCGCGTTGCCCATAGGTAAAAAATCCGTGGATTATTTCCGCAGCCATAATATCCCGGTGCTGACAAGTCAGTACGCAGAGGCAGCGGATGTATCTGTCAGCGATTGCTTTGCTGCGGCAAAGCTACTGTGCAAGCGCTTTCGGGACGGAGAATTTGATGAAGTTCGCATTGCCTATACAGAGTTTGTGTCTGTGCTGTCCCAGAATCCGGCGGAGCTTCGCCTTTTGCCGCTGGAACCGAAACGGGAGGGAAAGTCCCGGCAGGTAACCTTATATGAGCCCGGCAGTGAAGATGTGTTTGATACCATCGTGCCGGAATACCTGGGCGGTGTGATCTACGGCGCATTGTGCGAAAGCCGTGCCTCCGAGCAGGCGGCCCGGCGGACGGCTATGGATTCCGCTACGAAAAATGCGGAGGAGATGATTGCCGACCTAAGCCTGAAATTTAACCGGGCGCGGCAGGCGGCTATTACCCAGGAGATCACAGAGATCGTTGCAGGTGCAAAAAGGAGTTGAGTTCATTGCAGAAAAATACAGGCGTTGTCAGTCAGGTCATGGGCCCTGTTCTGGATATCCGTTTCCCGGACGGTTGTTTACCCCAGTTGCTCAACGCGATTGAGATCGTTAACGCAGACAATACGGTGGTGGCGGAAGTGGCGCAGCATATCGGCGATAATGTGGTTCGCTGCATTGCCATGAGCTCCACCGACGGTCTGCGCCGTGGGCTGGAGGCGGTGGACACCGGCGCGCCTATCAGCGTACCGGTGGGAGACGCTTGCCTGGGCAGAGTGTTTAATCTACTGGGTCATACCATTGACGAGGGACAGCAGGTGCAAGACGGCGAACGCTGGCCCATTCACCGCAGCGCGCCGGAGTATGATGAGCAGGAATCGGCTACCCAGATCCTGGAAACAGGCATTAAGGTGGTGGATCTGATCTGCCCCTATGCCAAGGGTGGCAAAATCGGCCTGTTTGGCGGAGCGGGCGTAGGTAAGACAGTTTTAATCATGGAGCTGATTAATAATGTTGCCAAGGCACACGGCGGTATTTCTGTGTTCACCGGTGTGGGTGAGCGAACCCGTGAGGGCAACGACCTTTACCGGGAAATGACCGAATCCGGGGTTATTAACAAGACGGCCATGGTCTACGGCCAGATGAACGAGCCTCCCGGAGCCCGTATGCGTGTGGGGTTGTCCGGTCTTACTATGGCGGAGTACTTCCGGGATGTGAAACACCAGGATGTGCTTTTGTTCGTGGATAATATTTACCGTTTCACCCAGGCGGGCAGCGAGGTTTCCGCCCTTCTGGGCCGTATGCCCTCGGCAGTTGGCTATCAGCCGACTCTGGCAACGGAGATGGGCGCTCTGCAGGAGCGGATCACTTCTACTAAAAACGGCTCTATCACCTCTGTTCAGGCGGTTTATGTGCCTGCGGATGACCTGACTGACCCGGCACCGGCAACTACCTTTGCCCACCTGGATGCCACAACGGTGCTGGACCGTGGTATCGCTTCTCTGGGTATCTACCCGGCAGTGGATCCTCTGGATTCTACCTCCCGTATTCTGTCTCCCGAGATCGTGGGGCAGGAGCATTACGAAACTGCCCGGGCAGTCCAGCAGATCCTGCAGCGCTACAGAGAATTGCAGGATATCATTGCCATAATGGGTATGGATGAACTGTCTGAGGAGGATAAGCTGATTGTCAGCCGCGCCCGTAAGGTGCAAAGATTCCTTTCCCAGCCCTTTGAGGTGGCGGAGCAGTTCACAGGCTACCAGGGTAAGTACGTTCCCCTGAAAGAGACGATCCGCAGCTTCCGGGAGATTATCGAGGGCAAACACGATGATATTCCCGAATCCTACTTCCTCTATGCCGGCGGCATTGATGAGGTAGTGGAAAAGTTCAGAGGTGATGCCCAATGACCGGCTTCCCTCTGAAGATCGTAACGCCGGACGGGGTGAAGTATGACGGCACAGCCCAAAAGGTGGTTGTGCGTACCACCACCGGAGATGTGGCAATCATGGCCAGACATATCAATTATGTGGCGCCTCTGGGCATGGGTGAGGCGGTGGTAATTGCCAACGGCAATACCCGTCATGCAGCCTGTATCGGCGGCATGGTCAGCGTTATGGACGGCGTGGTAACCCTGGTGCCCACCACCTTTGAATGGTCCGATGAGATCGATGCATCCCGGGCGGAAAAGGCCGAGCAACGGGCACAAAGCGTTCTGGAAAATGAGAATGCCACGGATATGGAGATTCTTCTTGCCAAGGCCCGACTGAAGCGTGCCTTGGTGCGCCGCAGCGCTGCCCGTCAATTGAAATAAAAAAAGCCATTCCTTATGCTTGCGCATGGGGAATGGCTTTCTATATAGAAAATATTTTGCAGGATCTATTGCAATATTCACTGAAATCTGCTAGAGTACAAATAACGGTAATGGGGATATTTTCCCAAGGAGGAACAATCCATGTGCAATATAGCGGGATATGTGGGAACAAAGCAGGCAGCGCCCATTATTATTGAGATGCTGCGCCGCCAGGAGCCCTGGGACGCAGGTTTCTATACCGGCATTGCTACGCTCCACGATGGCAGTTATTCCTTACATAAGGTGGTAGGCAGCACCAAGGAGCTGATTGAGCAGACTCCGGCTTTGACAATGCCGGGAACAGTGGGTATCATCCATGGCCGTTCTAAAGGCAGTCAGGATGCCCGTTGGGCGCACCCGTTTATAGGCACAGGGAAAAAACTGATTTACTTGGCTAACGGCTGCGGTGGCAACTTCAAAGCTCCGGACGGCAGGGCAAAGCGTAAGGCACTGTACGAAGAACTGATTGCAGAGGGGTATCACTTTACCTCTGATCTTAAGAACGCTTCTAACCCGGAAGAAGCCTATATGCAGGTACACAGCAGCGATCAGAAATGCCAGACCATTGTGCGCTATATGAACCGTGGGCAGTCTGTAGATGCGGCTATGGCCAGTGCCTATTGCAAGACACCCAGTGAGGTGGTCGGCCTTGCGTTGACACCGGAACAGCAGGACCGGATCTACTGGGCGCGGACCAACTATCCAATGTTTATCGCCAAGGCAGACCACGGTATGTATCTGGCCACCGCGCCGGAGGTGTTCCCGGGGGATGCCCGGGATGTGATGCTCCTCAGCCCCATGGCTTCCGGCTGGGTTTGCAAGGATAGCTATACCCAGATCCCCTTTGCGGAGCCTCCCGGCACTGTGGCACCCATTACCCCAAGAGTAGTGAAGGCTGCTTATGATACGGTAATCGAGGCGCTTTCCGAGAAGGAAATGGACCACGACCAGTTAGATAGGTTGATTCGGCCTTTGTTTGACCCGTCAACCTGTCCTCCCGAATCCGCACTGAACTACATGATTACCAAGGAACTTCTGGCGCAGAACAGACTGCAGCTTCGTACTGTCTGGGAGGACGGTGCGCAGCCCGGTGTGCAGCGCCCAAAATATCTGGCAAGCATTATAAAGGAATGAGGATGAGATTATGAAGTATTCTGTAGGTTTTGCAAGAATGGATGTTACACCCCATCTTGGTGTACCAATCAACGGCTATTTTGATAACCGGAAGGGTTCCGGCGTCCTGGACCCGCTGTATGCTAATGCGGTTGCGTTCAGCGACGGTGAAAAGTCCGCGGTGATTCTGGTGCTGGACTGCCTGGGCCTTTACGGCACCTGCGGCTATACCTGGCCTGGTATGATCGAGGAAGAGTTGGGGCTGCAAAAGCATTCTGTGATTCTCAGCAGCACCCACAGCCACACCACCCCAAGCGTTAACTACGATAAGGGGTATCATGATTGGTTGTACCGTCGTCTGGTGGATACCGCAACCCTGGCACTGCAGGACTTGAAGCCTTTGCGGGATGTGCAGTGGGTGCAGGAACGGGCAGAGGGACTGACCTTCCCCCGGCGTTATCTTCTGAACGACGGTACGGTGATGACCAATCCTTCCGGTCAGTATGTGGACATGATCGTGGATTTTGCCTGCGAGAACGATGATTCACTCCGGGTGGTCCGCTTCCTCCGTGAGGATGCGCCGGAGATCGTCCTTGTGAACTTCCAGACCCACCCGGATAACATTGGCGGTGATTATTATTCTGCGGATTACCCAGGTGCTGTGCGCAATCGGGTAGAGCAGCTCCGTCCCGATACCCGCTGTATCTTTATCAATGGTGCGGAGGGGCAGATGGTCCCCGGCGACAAGCGCAAGCCCATAATGCGTGCTTGCCACCAAAGGGCAATGCTGGTGGGCAACAATATTGCTGATTTTGCCTTGAGTCTGTTTGATAAGACGGTCTCTACCAACGAAACAGGCCTGTCTTTTGGTCAAAGCAGCGTGATGCTGAAAACCAAGCGGGATTCTTCCCGTGTGCCTGAAGCAAAGAATATCATCAAGCTTCACGACGAAGGCAAGGATGACCAGATCCATCCCTTTAAGAAAATGGCGATGTATATGCTGGCAGAGTCCCGGCAAATCGTTCGCCTGGAGCGGGATAATCAGGATTACATCTCCACCTTTGTCAGTGCCATCGCTTTCTGCGGTTTTGCTCTGGCGGGTATTCCCGGCGAACCCTTTAATGAGGTGGGCATCCAGATCCGCAAAAATTCCAAGTTCCCTGCAACCTGCGTCAGCTGTCAGGCAAATGGCTGCCATGGCTACTATCCTACGGCGAATGCCTATGACCAGGGTGGTTATGAAGCCTACAATACCCCCTATGTGAAGGGCACAGCGGAGCAGTTGGCTGATACTGCCGATCAGCTCCTGGCAACTCTGTAATAACAAGACCCGGCACTCCGTTCTGCGGAGTGCCGGGTTTAATTGAAAATTGCAAGTTGAAAAAGGAATATCATTTTCAAATTCCGATTTGACGGTGCTGTTGGGTAGGCGCACCATCCAAAGGCCCCCTTGTGTAAAGGGGGCTGTCAGCCGAACAGGCTGACTGGGGGATTGTCCCGTATTTGCAACGCTTTTTACAATCCCTCCGTCAAAAATCAAAGATTTTTGCCACCTCCCTTTACACAAGGGAGGCTCTGGTGCACGCCGTTCGTAACTGCCCGATAAACAGGAATTT
>JAZOMH010000062.1:0-5687 GCA_045653785.1 Faecousia sp.
ACATTCATTGCCTGTTATCGAAACTTCAAAATTGCGGAGTTTGATACAGAAGATGGGCAATTGATTCATCGGTCCATTGCAAGACTGTAAGTTGTGTACTATGTCCTTGCACTGGTGTGTACCATGTTACTCTTGACACAAGCCCCCGCCCTACACTATTACCCGGCAAATGGGAATTTGCGTTTACAAAACGGACAAAAAGTGTTTTCTTTTCCGTCATTTTCTGTTCAAAAACAGCCGTTACAATACTGGCAGAAGGACACGGAAGCCGTGATCCGGGTTCTTCGTTTTCTACCTCTCTTCTTTTTATTCCAAAGGGAAGACCCGTAGCCAACGCTACGGGTCTTTTCTGCGTTTTACGGCATACTCGTATGCCATTTTATAATCCCCCAGCTCCCGGTAGCACCGCTCCAGCAGCGCCGCCGTCTGTTCGGGAAAGGCCTCCTCTGCCCGGTGGAGATATTCCGCCCCATCCTCAGCCACACCCAGTTCCAGCGCCGCCATGCCCCGGAGCAGATACCATTGTGGTTGCCTTATGTCGGCTGCTTCCAATACAGCGCCGCACCGGGCGTATTCTCCACGGCAGAACGCCGCCCACGCCCGGGTCAAGACCTCTCCGCTCCAGTCAGGAAGGACTGACGCAAATTGATCTGCCTGCTCCGGCCATGCCCTTGCAGACAAAAGCAGCCGCCTCCGGGACAGCCCATGGGCGTAAGGGGTCTTTTCCTCCGCCAGTTCCGCCCGCTCCAGCAAGGACCGGGCGTAAGCGGTTTTTTCCTCCCCCAGAGCAACTGCCGCCAATTCCAAAAGACACAGCCCCTCCAGAAGATACCGCTCCCGGTCAAACACCGAGTCCGGGGCTTGATAGTCCTCCAGCGCAGCCAGGGCAGCTGCCCACGCATCCCGGTCAAAGGCTTGCCTTGCATCGTCCATCACCTGCCGGTTGGGCAGGACCACCGCTTCCTCCTCTAGGAAGAAGCTGACCGGCTTTCCCAGCCGCTCCGCAAAGGCCAGCAGTGTGTCCATACCGGGCCTTGCCCTGCCGCTTTCGATGAGGGAGAGCATATTCCGGGTAACGGTATCGCCGCAAAGCTGCCGCTGGGACAGCCCGGCTTCCAGCCGCGCCTGCTTGATTTTCTGCCCAATGTCCATCTGTTTTCCTCCGGGGTAATTCATATTTACCCTATTGTACCACAGCCCTCCCCCAAATGCTACAAAAAAGAATTGCTATTTTCCATAGAATAGGATATAAATAAATGGAGCTTTTATCAAATTCCGATTTGTCGGGCAGTAGTGTAGGGCGGGGGCTTGCCCCCGCCGACGATATTACATGCATTTGTGCGGCGGGGGCAAGCCCCCGCCCTACGCTGCATTTCAAGCAACTGCCCGATAAACAGGAATATGTAGGTTTTGGGTTAATTCTTAATTCTGAATTATTAAGGGAGCTTTTTTATGAACATAACGGACCTAAAACGCCGTTCGGCGCAGATTTTGGACGCCGACAACGGCAATCTGCCCCGGCTGACTCTGATCCACACCGGCATATTGCTGGGTGCGTCGGCGGTAGTATTCCTCATCAGCTATTTTCTGTCCCGGCAGATCGACACCACCGGCGGACTTGCGGGCATCGGTATGCGCACCACCCTGTCCGCCGCCCAGACCATGCTGACTCTATCGCTGATGGCAGCCACCCCCTTTTGGGACATGGGCTACTACCGCGGGGTTTTGCTCACCGCCCGGAATCAAAATCCCACCGTCTCCACCCTCCCGGAGGGCTTCCGCCGGTTTGGACCGGTACTGCGGCTGCTGCTTTTGCGGCTGGCGCTGATGATGGGCATTGGCTTTGCCTGCCTGCAGGCAGCCAGTATTCTGTTCATGCTCTCCCCCTGGAGCCTACGGACACTGGAGGCCATGGAGCAGCTGATGGGCCAGATGGATGCTGCCCAGCTGCAGGCCATGGACCCGGCAGCGCTGTCAGCGCTGCTGCCCACCATGATCCCCATTTATGTACTGTTTGGGGTGCTGCTGTGCGTGATCCTGGTGCCCCTTTTGTACCGGCTGCGGCTGGCGGATTTTGCCATCATGGACAACGCCCCCGGTGCCCGGGCAGCGTTTCGCCAGAGCGGCGCATGGATGCGGGGCAACCGGCTTGACTTCTTCAAGCTGGATTTGAGCTTCTGGTGGTACTACGGATTGCAGCTTTTGGCAGCGGCGCTTGCCTACGGCGACCTGCTGACTGCCTGGCTGGGGCTGCCTATCAGTCAGGATGTTGCCTATTTCGGCTTCTACTTTTTGAGCCTGGGCTGCCAGCTTGTGCTTTCCTGGAGGTTCGCCCCCCAAGTACAGACCACCTACGCAGTCGCCTACGAGGAATTAAAAATTGAGAAGTGAGAATTTGCAAAATTTCAACAAATTCCTGTTTGCCGGGCAGTTGCTTGCAATGCAGCGTAGGGCGGGGGCAAGCCCCCGCCCTATGCTACTACCCGGCGAATGGGAATTTGACAGAAACAATCATTTTTTATTTTCAACTTTCAACTAAAAAACGCAGTGGAATTAGCGTGATACTCCGTTTGGAGTATCACGCTAATTCCACTGCGTTTTTGTTTAGTCCAGATATCTGCAGGCAGCCATGGCGGCAATCGCGCCGTCGCCGGCGGCGGTAACCACCTGCCGGATGCCCTTGCTGCGGCAGTCGCCGGCAACGAACACGCCGGGGGTCTTTGTGGCACAGTCCTCGCCGGAAGCAAAATAGCCCCAGTCGTTCAGCTCCGCCAAAGGCGCAAAAGGCTCATTCTCCGGCACAAGCCCCACCGCCAGGAACGCACCGTCCACCCGGATGGCAGATTCCTCACCGGTTTCCTGATTCTTCAGCCGCAGGCCGGTAAGAGAGCCGTTCTCCTGCTCATAGCCCACCACCACGGTGTTGAACACAGCGGTAACATTTTCCTTTTCCATGAGCGCGTCTGCCAGCTTCTTTTCGCCGGTAAAGCCCGCCAGATTCTGCACCACCGTAACCTTGGTGCAAACCTCGCTCAGAAGCAGCGCCTCCTGCAGTGCGGAGTTGCCGCCGCCGATCATCGCCACCTCCTGGCCGGCGTAAAACGCGCCGTCGCAGACAGCGCAGAAGGAGATGCCGCCGCCGATCAGCTCTTCCTCACCGGGAAGACCCAGGGTGCGGTGCTTCACGCCCACCGCCAGGATCACCGCCCTGCCCTCAAAGGCGCTGCCTTCCTCGGTGGCAACGGTGAATACATCACCGGTTTTCTCCACAGAAACCACCTTTTCCAGCTCCACATCCGCACCCAGACCCATGGCCTGTTCCGTGAGCTTTTCGGCAAATTCCGCGCCGCCGATCACAGAAAAGCCGGGAATATTCTCCACCTTGGGAGAGTAGGCGATCTGGCCGCCGAAGCCGTTTTTCTCAATGACCAGCACGGTCTTTCCTGCCCGCAGGCCATAAATCGCGGCAGTCAGACCCGCAGGCCCACCACCCACAACGATAATGTCGTAAATCATAATACTACCCCTCATATGAATTGATAATTAAGAATTAAGAATTAAAAATTAAGAAGTAAAAATTATTTGTCAAATTCCCATTTATCGGGCAGTTGCTTGCAATGCAGCGTAGGGCGGGGGCTTGCCCCCGCCGCACAAATGCATGTAATATCGTCGGCGGGGGCAAGCCCCCGCCCTACACTACTGCCCGACAAATCGGAATTTGTTGATTTTTCGGTGATTCTTAACTCTTAATTCTTAATCAATCAGCCGGGCGGATGCCCGGCTGATCTGTTTACTTACAGAGAAGCAAGATACTTCTTAATTTCCGGGACGCTGTAGTAGTTCACATGGTTCTCACCGTCGGTAATCACCAAAGTGGGCGCGCCCTTGATGCCGTACTGCTTGCACAGCTCCACATTCTCCTCAGCGATGAGCTTTTCGTAAGCCACCCCTGCCTTGCCCAGCAGATTTTCTGCCACACGGCAGTTGGGGCTGGTAACACGGGAGAAGAGCATTGCCTTTGCGCCCTGCTTGACTTCCACAGTTTCCTCGCAAGCACAAACCTCTTCCACAGGCTTTACAGTGGATTTCAGCACAGATCCGCCGATGTTATACACCTTGCGGTCCTTGTACTCCTGGCTCTTGCCGTCGTTCCAGTTCTGGATGGGACGGTAGTAGCCGGTGATACGGCTGTAAACCTCGGTCTTCTTGCCGCAGTGGGGGCAGGTGTACTGCTCGCCAACCAGGTAGCCATGCTCCGCGCAGACGGAGTAGGTGGGGCTCATGGTGTAGTAAGGCAGCTTGAAGTTCTCCGCGATCTTGCGAACCAGATTTGCCGCGGCCTTCCAGTCAGGCAGCTTCTCGCCCAGGAAGGCGTGGAAGACAGTGCCGGAGGTGTAGCGGGTCTGCAGCTCGTCCTGGACCTCCAGGGCAGAGAAGATATCCTCGGTGTAGCCCACAGGCAGGTGGGAGGAGTTGGTGTAGTAGGGAGTGCCGTTCTCGTTGGCGGTGATGATCTCGGGATAGCGCTCCTTGTCGTGCTTTGCGAAGCGGTAGGTGGTAGATTCTGCGGGAGTTGCTTCCAGGTTGTACAGGTCGCCGTACTTCACCTGGTAGTCGGAAAGACGCTCACGCATGTGGTCCAGCACTTCCTGTGCGAACTTCTGGGTCTTCCCGTTGGTCAGGTCAGCCCGGAGCCACTTGGCGTTGAGGCCCACCTCGTTCATGCCGATAAGGCCGATGGTGGAGAAGTGGTTGGCGAAAGTGCCCAGGTAACGCTTGGTGTAGGGATACAGACCGTTCTCCAGCAGCTGGGTAATGACCTCACGCTTGACACGCAGGCTGCGTGCGGAAATGTCCATCAGCTTGTCCAGCTGGGCATAGAACTCTTTTTCGTCCTTTGCCAGGTAAGCGATCCGGGGCAGGTTGATGGTAACAACGCCGATAGAACCGGTGGATTCGCCGGAGCCGAAGAAGCCGCCGGACTTCTTGCGCAGCTCACGCAGGTCCAGACGCAGACGGCAGCACATAGAGCGCACGTCAGAGGGCTCCATATCGGAGTTGATATAGTTGGAGAAGTAGGGCGTGCCGTACTTGGCGGTCATCTCAAACAGGAGCTTGTTGTTCTCGGTTTCGCTCCAGTCAAAGTTGCGGGTGATGGAGTAGGTGGGGATGGGGTACTGGAAGCCACGGCCGTTGGCATCGCCTTCGATCATGATCTCGATGAAGGCCTTGTTGACCATGTCCATTTCCTTCTTGCAGTCGCCGTAGGTGAAGTCCATTTCCTTGCCGCCGACAATAGCGGGAAGGTCCTTCAGGTCGGCGGGAACGGTCCAGTCCAGAGTGATGTTGGAGAAGGGAGCCTGGGTGCCCCAACGGGAGGGGGTGTTCACACCGTAGACGAAGGACTGGATGCACTGCTTCACTTCCTTCTGGGTCAGGTTGTCCACCTTGACAAAGGGAGCAAGATAGGTATCAAAAGAGGAGAATGCCTGTGCGCCTGCCCACTCGTTCTGCATAATGCCCAGGAAGTTGACCATCTGGTTGCACAGGGTGCTCAGGTGGCCGGCGGGGGAAGAGGTAATCTTGCCGGGAACGCCGCCCAGCCCTTCCTGGATCAGCTGCTACAGGCCCCAGCCTGCGCAGTAGCCGGTGAGCATGGACAGATCGTGCAGATGCATAGCCGCGCT
>JAZOMH010000063.1:0-40357 GCA_045653785.1 Faecousia sp.
TTCTCTTCTTTGGTTTTCCACAGTTCTACACTCCCACGGCATCTTACAGCACTCCTTCATCTGTTTTTGATGCCTTTATTGTACTATAAAACTGTGTACCATGTCTTTACACACCTGTGTACTATGTTACTACACTGTACAAATCTGCCGCCCCTACAATACCTACCGAATATTATCTCAGGGGCGTACTGCGTTCGCCCGTCTACAATAATTTTACAAATTACGCTGTTAGTATCTGCAAACAGAGGTCGATTATACCGCAAGATTTACTTCTTAAGATCGCTACGGCTTGCAGCCGTCTCAGCTTGCTTCCTTCAACGCACTTCCCAGATCGCGGATAGCGTAGCTTCTATCCACACGCTCGGCACACTCGAAAATAACCAGATGCGGTTCGCAAAACTCTACAATTTCCGGCAATTCCGGTGTATAGTCGCCCCAGACAAGCCATACTTCTCCGAAACTCTCCGCAAGCTCATCTAAGAGGTAGCTGTTAAAATAGCTGTCGCCCATAAGCAAAAGCCGTTTGTCATTTCCGGCCTCGGGGTTTTTCCAAATACTGTGGCGATGATCGTCTGCCCATTTACCAAACGCGGAAACATCCTGTTGCTGTGCCTTCGGGTCGCGAATAGACATCCATTCGATGTCTTCCGTCTGGCCCTCGGGGCCTGTCTCCTGATATGTCCCAATATCATAGCATTCTTCTCCCAGAACCTTCACAGGCTGGTCCATATCCCGGTTGATTCTCTCCATCATAGAGAGATACGCCAGATAAGATCCCCGGGTAGTCCAGTGGGTAGGATCTCCCCAGTGGCTGAACACATCGTATTGTTCCCGTTTTTCCTGAAACAGTGATTTAAAATATATTGTATTCACGGTTGTGTTGTTCTGTAAATAATCCATAACCTGGTCGGTTTTGGAGACATTACCAATCTGCTTTATAGACGATAGAAAACGCTCAGGGTAGATGGTGTGTTTATCAACACATTGCACATAGTAGAACGGGATGCCTTTTTTCTCCAACCAATCGCTGACAGTCTGATAACTGTCGCCAATATCTTTTACCATCTCATCAGACCACAAATTTACATGGGCAAAATCTTCAATAATGCTGTTAGGGGCATAAATAAGATCGCCTGTTTTACCGATCTTATAGTCGGACTGTGTAAGGGAGCGGTCAAACACCTCTTCCTGAAGTTGCTTGTTGGCATCGATCAGATCTTGGCGAAATCCTATATGATCCATAAACCATGTTTCAAAATCCTTGGTAAATGACAGGTTAAAGCTTCCGTCAACCACCAATTCCGGAAACGGGGCAAGATTGCGGTTTTCGGCTTCAGATATGCCGCCGCTTTCCCATTTTGTAAACAGCAACGGCACAAAGAAAACCGCTAAAAACAATATAATAAAAATAATGTTATTTATTCTTTTCAACATACGCTTTCCTCAAAACTGAAAATAGATAAATGCCGAATACGTATTCGATGCCACCTGCAGGACGCACAGCACCAAAGCCGCCAGAAGTGAAACATCCCGGATAATGTTCGCAACCGGTACAGGAAGCTTTTTCCCAATAGTCGTTACCAGGTCCTTAGGAAGCGGCGTGGACATGAGTATACCTAAAACAAGGGCGCAAATTGTCCAGCGGTCCAAATAGAAGGATGGGAGCAAATAGCAAATGGCCTCATTGTTATGCAGACCCACCAACGAAAGGACATAGTTGATACCTCCCTGCACCGAGGGAACACGGAAAAACACCCAGCCAATCAGCACAACAAGCAATGTATAAACATGCTGCAGCAGTCTGACCAATGCGTTGCCCAACGGCGTACGCTCCTTTTTGGGTCTGTTTGCGGAGAACTGCCGGCACAGACGTTCCAGTAAATTGAAAAATCCATGCCAGATACCCCAGAGAACGAACGAAAAGGAAGCACCGTGCCAGATGCCAGTGAGCAAAAATACAATCGCTACATTCAGATAAACACGTCTGCGATTGCCGCCCAGGGGGATATATACATAGTCCCGGAAAAAGGAGGACAGGGAAATGTGCCATCTTCTCCAAAACTCTGTAATGGACCTGGAGATATAGGGATAATCAAAGTTTTCCAGGAAATGAAAGCCGAACATGTGGCCCAGGCCGATGGCCATATCACTGTAACCGGCAAAATCGAAAACCAACTGCAGTGCGTACGAAATAATTCCAATCCACGCCACAGTGGGGGAATTGGAGGCGGTAAAGCTTGCCTCCACAATGGCATCTGCGGTTAATGCCAGCGTGTCTGCAATGATGATCTTTTTGAAAAGACCCACAACAAAACGACGCGCACCGTCGGCAAAATCAGACAGCGTAACCCTGCGGTTATTGATCTCCCTTTCTACATCCTTGTAGCGGACGATGGGCCCTGCAACCAGTTGAGGAAACAGACTGATGTACATTCCCAATTTAAAGGGGTTTTTCTGAACTTCCACATCCCGCCGATATACATCGACCACATAGGACAGCCCCTGGAATGTAAAGAACGAAATACCGATAGGCAAAACCACCTCCGTGAAGCTGATGGTCCTGCGCAAAAGCTTTTCAACAATAGACATGGTGAAGTTAAAATACTTGAAATAGAAAAGCATGAGCAAATTCAGCCCGATACCGATCCATAAAATCGACAGCCGGAGCCAGTGCTTTTCTACTTTGTCCACAATCAAAGCACTAACATAATTGATACAGATACTTGCAATCAGAATCCATAAAAATTCCGGCCTGTTCCACCCGTAAAAAACAAAGCTTACTGCCAGAAGCCAATAATTTCGGATTTTTCCCCGCAGCAAATAATATCCCAACAAAACAACCGGGAGAAAAACAAACAAAAAAACAGAATTGCTGAAAACCATGTATATACCTCCAAAGTCACCTACGCAGATACTGTAGCACATAAAGATCTTTTTGTCAAAAAAACCATTATATACAGGCAGATTCCCTCATGCCCCAGCGTCTCCTTTGATCCGTCAAAAGCACCCTGCCACATACACAACATTCTCTGCCCTATCCTTGGCGATCGTGAAAGCTATCACCCCTGGGCGTAAATACATTTCCCTGAAACGTAAGCTCTTGACATTTCGGGTTAAATGTTATATACTGATTCTGTATGTACCTATAGTAAAATCGAAATGGAGGAACAACTTTGTCAAACTTGACCCATACATACGGCTATAGTGCCAGTGAGTACAAAAAATTCAAGAAATACGCCTGGCTGATGCTGCTTAGCTTCGGCATGACTTACCTGTTTTTTTACAACGGACGGCAGAACATCAATCTGGTAATGACCCAGATGGCCGAGGGCCTGGGCTCTACCACCGCCGCCATGGGCATTGTTTCCTCAGCGCTGTTCTGGTGTTACGCTTTCGGCCAGCTGATCAACGGACGGCTGGGCGCTTACTTCGGCTACAAAAAGTTTATGATGATCGGCGTGGTGGCATCCGCTGTGCTGAATGTGATCATCTCCTTCCAGCACTCCATCCCTGTGATTGCCGTGCTTTGGGGCCTAAACGGCTTCTGCCAGTCAATGGTCTGGGCCAATGGATTGGGTGTACTCAATAAGTGGTGGCCCAAAAAGCAGCGGGGCTTTGCCTCCGGTCTTGCAACCGCCTTCACCGGCACCGCCCAGGTGGTTACCTATCTGACCATCCTGCTGTGTCTGGAAATGAACCCCCAGTGGGGCTGGCGCGCCGCCTTCCGTTATCCCATGATCCCCATGGTGCTGATGCTGGTGGCTTTTGCATTCCTGTTCAAGGCCCAGCCCGAGGATGCGGGTCTGCGTCCCTTTGAAGAGGAGGACGCAGAAGCCGCGCACAAAGACGCCGCCTTGATCGCCAAGATTGAAGCCAACGGTTACCTTTACCCCTACAAGGTGCTGTTCAGCGAACCTAAGGTTCTGGTATTCTGTCTGATCTCCGCCATTGCCGGTATTGGCCGGTATGGCCTGCTCACCTGGGTGCCTACCTACTTCACCGAATCTATGGGTCTTTCCATTAAGGACGGCATTTTCAGTTCCATCCTGCTGCCTATCGGCCAGGCCTGCGCCATGTTCGTATTCCCGCTGATCACCGACAAGGTGTTCAAGGGCAAGCGGGAGCCTATGCTGGCCCTTGCTTCCATCATCACCTTCTGCGGCATGATCTGCTTCCCCTTCATCCGCAGCCAGGCACCGGCCTCCATTATGCTGCTGGTCGTCGGTATTGCCAGCATGGTAACCGGCGTGATCTGGGCAGTAGCAGGAGATATGGGCGGCAGAGCCTTCTCCTCCACCATTGTAGGTGTGCTGGACTGGGCAGTTTATATGGGTGCCGCCGTTCAAGCCGCAGGCTTCGGCTTTGTGAAAGACACCTTCGGCTGGCCTGCCATCTTCATCACCATTGGTTGTCTGTATGTGATCATGCTGGTGCTGACCCTGGTGGCAAGAAATATGAAAACAAAGAATATCTAAAAATCGCCCCCTGCATCGCATGATGCAGGGGGTGATTCTGTCCGTATCGATCTATAGTTACCTTCAGCGGTTTATTGGATTTTGAGCTGTTCTGCCTTATGCTGCAACATGTAAAGCTGGTGGTATCTTCCACGCTGGCTCAGCAGAGACCGGTGATCCCCCTGCTCCAGGATCTGCCCATGGGACAGCAGGATAATATTATCCGCATGCTGAATGGTACTGAGCCGATGGGCAACGATCAGCATAGTGCCGATATTTTTCATCTTCTCCAGGGAGTTCTGGATCAGCAGCTCCGTTTCCGTATCAATGTTGGCAGTCGCCTCATCCAGGATCATGACACCGGGTTTGTGGAGAATCGTCCGGGCAAAGCTCAGAAGCTGCCGCTGACCGGCAGAGAAATTATTGCCCCGCTCCCGCACCGGTTCATCCAGCCCTTTTTCCAGTTTCCGTATAAAGCTGTCCGCATTGACAAAGCGTACCGCCTCCCAGATTTTTTCCTCCGGCACTTCTTCCAACCCCAGCAAAATGTTGCTGCGAATCGTACCGGAAAACAGGAACACATCCTGCAGCATCTGCCCGAAGTGGCGGCGCAGAGAGGCAATCTTGATTTTCCGGATGTCAATGCCATCCACCAGGATCTGGCCCTTCTGAATATCGTAGTTGCGGCACAAAAGGCTTAAGATCGTTGTCTTTCCCGAGCCGGTAGCGCCCACAAAAGCCACTGTCTGCCCCGGCTTCACATGGAAGCTGACACCCTTAAGCACCCACTGCTCCTCCTTGTAAGCAAACCATACATCCCGGAATTCAATTTCTCCCCGGATTTTTTTCAGCTCCTGCGCCTGCGGGTCATCCACAAGCTGCAGCTTCATATCCATCACAGAAAAGATTTTTTCTGCTGAGGCAAAGGATTTCTGCAGCATATCAAATTGCTCCGCCAACGCCTGGATAGGTGAGAAGAACTTGGAAATATACATATAGAAGGAGACCACAATGCTGCTGGTAATGGTCTGCCCGAAAAAGTCTATGTCCTGAATATGCCCCTTGGCGCCCAGGTACAACAGGCACATAACAGCGCTGATGTTCAGCATCTGGACCATAGGGCGGAAGATCCCGAACACGACCATTCTGCCGAATTTTGCCTGTTGCAGCTTCCGGCTGTGCTGCAAAAACTGCGCCATTTTATTGTCTTCCTGGTTAAAGACCTGGGTGAGCTTCATGCCGGACAGATTCTCCGACAGGAAGGTATTAACCTCGGTGGTAGCATCGCTGACACCTATATGCGCCGCCCGGGAGAATTTCCGGAAAATCACCGTAAACAGCACCAAAACCGGCACAAAGCAAAGTATCATCAGCGTCAGCGCGTAGTTGAGCAGCAGCATAGCGCCCAGAACGCCAAAGATCACCATGGTATTCTTCGCCAGGGTTACCAGCACATTGGTAAACAGGTAGGATATGGCACCGGTATCATTGGTAACACGGGTTACCAGCTTGCCCACAGGAATATTATTCAGCTGGGAATGGGAGAGTTTTTCAATGTGGGTAAACAGATCCAGACGCAGGGCGGACAGGATCTTCTGACCCGTTTTTTGCAGGATCATTGCCTGCAGATAGGTGCAAAGCACCGATACGCCCAAAATCCCCCCGTAAACCGCCACCACAGAAAACAGGTACGGCAGGGTGAAGCTACCGGAAACTGTCTGCTCGATGTGGCCCACCAGAAGCGGTGAGATAATATCATAGGCAATAGACACCAGCATGATAAAGAACACCAGCACAAAAGACTTCCAGTAGGGCTTTGCATAAGCCAACAGCCGGTTGACAATCTCCCGGTCCGTCATACGCCGGTCATATTGTGCGGGAGCTTTCCGCCGCAGTATACCGTAGGCCGCGATAAAGATCAGGCTGCATACACCGATCACGCCGCCAATGATCAAAATCGGAAGAAACTCAGCCATTGTACTCGCCTCCTTCCGCATCCAGCACCTGCAGCTGTACCATTTTGGCATAGGCTGGGCAGCTTTCCATCAGCTGTTCATGGCTGCCTGCAGCTACCAAAGCGCCGTCATCGAAGAAAAGGATCTTGTCCATCCGCTCCACCGTACTGATCCGGTGGGCAGTAAGCACAGTGGTCTTCCCTGCCCGGACATTTTGCAGATTCTCCAGAATTGTTTTTTCTGTAGCTGTATCCACCGCAGACACTGCATCGTCCAGGATCAGGATAGGCGCCCGCCGCATCAGCGCACGGGCAATGGAAATCCGCTGCTTCTGACCGCCGGAGACGGTTACGCCACGCTCTCCAAGGATGGTGTCGTAGCCTTTAACAAAACCCCGGATATTTTCATCCACATCCGCAAGGACCGCCGCCTGGGGTACATTTTCCACATCCTCCATGCCAAAGGAAATGTTATTGGCGATGGTGTCGGAGAACAGGAAATTATCCTGGGGAACATAGGCGCAGCCTGCCCGCAGGTCCCGGATCTTAATGGTATTGATGTCCCTGCCGTCCACAAACAACGTGCCGTCGGGCACATTATAGGTGCGCAGCAGCAGGTCCGCAACGGTGGTCTTTCCGGAGCCGGTCTTGCCCACGACTCCTACACTCTGGCCTGCTTCAATGGTGAAGGACACATTTTTCAGCGCGTCATATTCCGCGCCGGGATACCGGAAGGTCAGATTTCTGAATTCGATCTGTCCACGAATACGCTCCATACCCTGGGCATCGGGACTATCCTTTACGTTAGGCTCCGCATCTAAAAACTCGCCGATCCGGTCCAAAGATGCCTTTCCCCGGCTGGTCATATCGATCAGCTCGCTGATGGCCATGATAGGGAAAATGGTCAGGTTAAAATAGCCGATAAATTCCACAAGCTGTCCGGCATTGAATTTTCCCGCATACACCAGATAGCCGCCGTAGCCCAGAATAATGCCAATAACACTCTCCACAAACAGGGTGGTCAGAATCCGCAGAAGCACTGCTGCTTTGGTGTGGGCCACATTGGCTTCCTCGTTTTCCACGTTGAGCTTTTTGAAGGACATGAGTTCCACCGCTTCCTTCACAAAAGCCTTAATCACCGCGATGCCGGAGAAGCTCTCCTGAGAAAAGTCCGACAGTCGGGAGAATGCCTCTTGCCGCTGGTCCCATTTTTTTGTCATGTGCTTGCCCAACACTGCCGCCGCAGCCATCAGCAAGCCCATGGGGATCATGGCAAGCCCCGTCAGCAGCTTATCCATTTTCAGCATCTCGATCACTGCCATACTGCCCATAATGACAGCATCCACAAACATGACAACGCCCCAACCAAAACACTCCTGTACTGTGTCCAGGTCATTGGTAAACAGGCTCATCAGGTTGCCTACCTTATTGACACCGTAAAACTGACAGTCCAAAGTCTTTGCCCGGGCAAACATCCGGTCGCGCAGGTCGGTCTCCATTCTGATAGCCGAGGTAAAAAACAGCATCCGCCACAAAAAACGCCCCACCAGCATTAAAACAATGATTACTGACATGGGAAGACATATCTTTTCAACGAGGAATTCCATGGTAAAAAGATATTCTACACCATCCTTCACCACCAGGCCGTCATTGATGCCGTTGATCACCAGTTGATACATATTGGGGATTATCACAATCAGCCGGTCCTCTATCAGCAGGGTCAGCACGCCCGCCAGCAACAGCCATCCGAACCGTATATAATACCGATTCATGTGCTTGCCGAATATCATGTACACCCCTCCTTTTGTTTTTGTCCCGTAATTATAGCACGCCCGCCCGGCTCTTGCAACGCCCCTGTCAAAAAATACGCCGGCCAACAGATTCCGATTTAATGAGCAGTAGTGTAGGGCGGGGGCTTGCCCCCGCCCTACGCTACATTGCAAGCAACTGCCCGAGAAACAGGAATTTGCAAGCCTCAATAAAGAACACGCCCCAAAGAGATCTTCGGGGCGTGTTAACTCCATTTTATCAGCGTTTGTTTTTCTTGTAGATGATGCCCAAGCCACGCAGAAGCAGGTTCTCATCGTAAACAATGTCGTGCTTACAGTGGGGCACGATCTTAGCTGCGATGCCGCCGGTTGCCACCAGACTGGCCTGGCAGCCCAGCTCCTGCTCAAACCGGTCAATCATACCGTCCATCAGCGCCGCGTTTCCATACACCGCACCGCTCTGCATACACTCAGTGGTGGTGCTGCGGATGCAGGTCTTGGGTGCTTCAATAGGCACCTTCTGCAAAAGGGATGTGCCGGAAGACAGGGCGTTCATGGAAAGGGCAACACCGGGAACAATGGCGCCACCGACAAACTTGTTTCCCTTGTCCACCACCGTAATGGTGGTCGCCGTACCCATGTCGAACACGATCACAGGCAGCTCGAAATCCGCCATTGCCGCTACGCTGGCCGCCACAATATCGCTGCCCAGGCTGGCGGGGTTTTCGATCATAATATTCAGACCGGTCTTAACGCCGGTACCCACCACAAGGGCTCTGCAGCCGATGATCTTTTCCACCGCGATGCGGAAAATCTCCGTCAGCGGCGGGACTACGGAGCAAATAATAGCGCCTTCAAAATTTTCGCAGGCGACTTTATTGTACTCCAAAATGGTCTTCATCCCGGCTGCGTATTCATCCTCGGTCTTTTTCAAATCCGTAACCATGCGGAACAGATGGACCGCCTCGTTGTTCTCATTTAGGCAACCTATGACCACATTGGAGTTGCCGATATCAATGGCAAGGAGCATAGCGCTGCCTCCTTTACTTTTTTCCAAGCTTAATCAGGCGCAGGATCACAGGTGCCAGCACCAGATTTACGCCCAGTTCAATCAAGAAATTCACACCGGTCAGACCAAAGACCATGTATGCGCCAACATTGTCAAAACCGTACATAGCGGCCCACTCGGTAATGGTATCCAGGAAGAACACACAGCAGCCCAACAGGAAAACACCTGTGTTAACTACCGGGCATGCAATCGCCGCGCAAACCACCGCGGCCATTTTGCTGCGGGATTCCAACAGCTTGTATACCAAGCCCGCCACCAAGCCGCAAAGGGTGCCCTTAAGCAGCACTACCACAATGGTGCCCAGTACATCGATAGCCAAAAACGCTGCCGCGTCGCCGCTGAGAAGCACCGACACGCCAAAGGCAAAGCCCAGCCATGCGCCGGCCTTCCAGCCGTACACTGCCGCGCCCACCACAATGGGTACCAGTACCAGGGATATGGAAAACAATCCCAGCGCCCGCAGACCTACAGCTAAAAGCTGCAACACCACCACAATGGCGGTGAACAGGGCAATTCCTACCATGTTCCTTGTTTTCGTATTCATTTTTTACCTCCTGCTGCCGCTCCGGACCTCCCGGATGCAGCGCAATTTTGTACGAAGCGGAAACCTGACCGCCCCGCCAGGGTCATTATAACGGATGCTTCTCCCAGTTGCAAGATAAATTTCTTATCTTTACATATCTGTTATTTCTGGGTATAATACTCCTATAAAAAAACGGAGTGAACATTATGAGCTGGCTGATTGATTTGTTAACCAACCCGTTTTTGTTGACCAGTCTTTCCTCCTGGTTTATTGCCCAGGTGCTGAAAGTAATCATCAACGGGTTTATTTACAAAAAAGTTGTTTGGGAACGGCTGGTAGGCGACGGCGGCATGCCCAGCGGTCACAGCGCCACCGTTTCCAGTCTTGCTGTGTTTACCGGCCTTGTCTGCGGCTTTGGCACAGCCCAGTTTGCTTTTACTGCCATTCTGGCGGTAATCGTCTGCCACGATGCCACCGGCGTGCGGCAGGAAACGGGGAAGCAGTCGGTAATGCTTAATGAGATTATTCAGATTCTGGAAGCTGAGGACTTGCCGGAGGTAAAGCTGAAGGAGCTGGTGGGGCACACCCCCCTGCAAGTGCTTGCAGGCATTCTGATCGGTATTGCCAACGCCTTCACTATGTACTATTTAATTTTTTGATTGCCACAGAAGATAAACCTGTTATAATACGGATACACTAAAAAAAGAGGCGCAATTATGAAAAAAGAAAATTCCCTGCGGCAGGAACAGCGGCAACGGCTGATGCTGGATGCCCCCATCGGCTCTGTGATCGTCAAAATGGCCGTCCCTACCATCATCGCATTTCTAATTAACTCCATCTACTCACTGGCAGATACCTATTTTGTCAGCGCTCTGGGCACCCAGGCCACCGCCGCTGTCAGCGTTAACGCCTCCTTGGACCAGCTCATTATGATGTGCGGCTCCATGCTGGCAGTGGGTGCCAACAGCTACATAGCCCGGCTTTTGGGACAGGGAAACCCCAAAAAAGCCAGCCAGGTGCTTTCCACCTCCTTCTTTCTGGCGTTGGCCATCGGCACACTGCTGCTGATCTTCGGTACGATCTTTATGACCCCCATGGTTCGTCTTCTGGGCGCAACACCTACCTGCGAGCAATATTCCATTGACTATGCTACCTATGTTTTAATGGCTGCCCCCTTTATGGCAACCAGCTTCGTTATGAACCAGTGCCTTCGCAGTGAAGGCAGTGCAACGCTGTCCATGATCGGTATGGGCTTTGGCGGTGTGCTGAACTGTTTCCTGGACCCGGTTTTTATCTACGGTATGCCCGCTATCGGCATCCCCGCCATGGGCGTTGCCGGCGCATCCCTTGCTACGGCTATTTCCAAGTGGGTCAGCTTTGCGATCCTGGTATTCCCCTACATTACCCGCAAAAGCGTCCTGCACCTGTCCATCCGCAATTTCCGGCTGTCCAAGGACATTGTTTATCAGGTGGTCAGTGTTGGTTCCTCCTCCATGTTCCGCAGCGGTCTTGCTGTTGTGGCGGCAATCCTGCTTAACGACATGGCTGGCAATATCTCCGACTCTGTGCTTGCGGGCATCGGTGTTTCCACCAAGGTTATGATGTTCCCCTTCAGTATCATCCTGGGCTTTGGTACGGGCTTTCAGCCGGTAGCGGGCTTCAATTGGGGCGCAAGGCGGTATGACCGGGTAATGGAAAGCTATCGGTTTGCCTCCCGGATGGCCCTGATCGGCGCCACCGTAATGGCTGCCTTTCTTGCCGTATTCTCTGATCCGGTGATCGTCGCCTTTGCCGGCACTGACCCGGAGATGCGGGAGCTGGGTGCTCTGTGCATCCTGCTGCAATGCATTGCTCTGCCTGTCCACGCATGGGTGGCTATTGTCAATATGCTCTGTTCCGGATTGGGTAACGCCGGCGGCGCTCTGGCATTGTCCACCTCCCGGCAAGGCAGCTGCTTCCTGCCCATCCTGTACCCCCTGGCAATTTTCTTAGGTGCCTACGGTATCTGCTCCGTACAGGCGGTGGCGGACGTGCTGTCTCTGGCGCTGGCAATCCCCATTGCTGTTTCCATGACCAAAAAAATCAAAAACGCGCAGCAGCAAGCGCTGCAGGAAATCCTGTAATTTTCACCCGGGAGGATCGGCGATCCTCCCGGGTTTTTATGCGCAAGCAGAAATTTTCCTATATACAAAACAAGGATTTTATGATAAATTATCTGTGAAAATCGAAAGGAGTACCATTATGCATATTACAAGTGATATCCGCTACATTGGCGTTAATGACCACGATGTAGATCTGTTCGAAGGACAGTATGTGGTGCCCAACGGCATGGCCTACAACTCCTATGTGATCCTGGATGAAAAGATTGCCGTCATGGACACGGTAGACAAGAATTTCACCCAGCCCTGGCTGGAGAATCTCACCACCGTGCTGGAAGGCAGAAGACCAGATTATTTGGTTGTCCAGCACATGGAGCCGGATCACTCCGCAAACATCACCAACTTCATGGCTGCCTACCCGGAGGCTACTATCGTCTCCTCCGCCAAGGCTTTCACCATGATGCAGCAGTTCTTCGGCACAGATTATGCTGACCGCCGGATGATCGTAGGCGAGGGCAACACCTTGTGCCTGGGCAAGCACACCCTGACCTTTGTTACCGCCCCCATGGTCCACTGGCCCGAGGTGATCGTTACATACGACAGCTTCGACAAGGTTCTGTTCTCTGCCGACGGTTTCGGCAAGTTCGGCGCATTGGACGCTGAGGAAGACTGGGCTTGCGAAGCCCGCCGGTACTATATCGGCATTGTGGGCAAGTACGGCGCCCAGGTGCAGGCACTGCTGAAGAAGGCCGCAGGTCTGGATATCTCCATTATCTGTCCCCTCCATGGCCCTGTACTGACGGAAAATCTCGGTTATTATGTAAGCCTCTATGATACTTGGTCTTCCTACCGTCCGGAAAGCGAAGGTGTTCTCATTGCTTACACCTCTGTTTACGGTCATACAAAAGAGGCTGTGGAACTGCTGGCAAAGGAGCTGGAAGCCCTGGGCTGCCCCAAGGTGGTGGTAACCGATCTTGCCCGGGATGATATGGCAGAAGCGGTAGAGGACGCTTTCCGGTATGACCGACTGGTGTTGGCGACCACTACCTACAACGCAGACATCTTCCCCTTCATGAAGGAGTTCATCCACCATCTGACCGAACGGAACTACCAGAACCGTACCGTTGCCTTTGTAGAAAACGGTACTTGGGCACCTACCGCCGCCAAGGTCATGGCAAAGATGCTGGAGGGCAGCAAAAATCTGACTCTTGCGCAGAACTCTGTGAAGATTTTCTCCGCTCTCAGTGATGAGAGCCGCGGCCAGATCCACAAACTTGCCCAGGAGCTTTGCAAATAAAAACAATATAAATCCCCCCGGTTGCGGAAGTGAACTACACCCCATTTCTCAGACAAGTATCCTATAATACTTGAACTAAGAAATGGGGTGTTTTTTATTTTGTTTTACAGTTGCAGCAATCTCCTGAACAATTCCGGACATCCGGGCAGCCGATGCATTTTTTGCCGCATTTCTTGGCTTTGTAGACATACCAGCCTGCAAGGCCAAGAATCGCCACAACTACGGCAACAATGATAATATCTACAGGATTCATAGGATCACTTCTTTCCGCTGAGGGCGTACTCCGCCTTCAGCCTCTTATTGGAATTGGCACACAGATATACCAGCACCGCCGCAAATACCGCCACAAAGGCCAGACCGCCGATAGCAGCGCCCACATTCAAGGTGGCAGGTGCGGTGATCAGCGTTCCCACGGTGTAGACCAGGTAGCCTACGGTATAGCCGGTGGCAAGCTGCAGACCGATGCCGCCCCAGAACCATTTACGCCCCTTGATCTCCGCGTTCATAGCGCCCATAGCAGCAAAACATGGCGGAGAAAACAGATTAAACATCAAGTATGCCAGGGCGGCGACCTTGGTGATCCCAAAGATGGCAGCCACCTCCGTTCCAGCACCTTCCATCAGTGCAAGCTCATCGGTATCAATCAGATTGGAAATGCTGTAGCAAACAGCCAGAGTGCCTACCACATTCTCCTTGGCGATGAAGCCGGTAACAGCGGCCGCAGCCAGCTGCCATGCGGCAACGCCAATCACAGGAACCAAAAGAACCGCAATGGGATTGGCGATGGATGCCAGGATAGAGGTGTTCTCCATGCCCTCTTCCACCAGCTGAAAGCTCCAGTTGAAGGACTGCATAATGTACACCACTGCGTTGCACAGCAGGATAATGGTGCCTGCCTTGACGATGTACGCCCAGCCGCGGCTGAGCATGGACATAGCCGCGCGGCCCAGAGAGGGAATTTTATATTCGGGCAATTCCATAATAAAGAAGGATTTGCGGTTCTTGTAGCCTGTGATCTTATTGACCAGCACCGCGCCCACCAGGATCAGCGCGATGCCCACAAAGTACATCAGCGTGCCCACCCAGCTTGCCTCATCGAAGAACGCACCGGCAAACAGGGCGATCACCGGCAGCTTTGCGCCGCAAGGCATGAAGGGTGCCAGCATAGCAGTTGCGTTGCGCTCACGCTCATTACGGATCGTACGGGCAGCCATAACACCGGGGATTGCGCAGCCGGTGCCGATGACAAAGGGAATGACAGACTTGCCGGAAAGACCCACTTTCTTGAAGATGGGATCCAGGACAACGGTAGCCCGTGCCATGTAGCCGCAGTCCTCCAGCAGGGCGATCAGGAAGTACATGACCATGACTAAAGGCAGGAAGCCTACAACGGCGCTGACACCGCCGATGATACCCTCCGTCAGCAATGCGGTAAAAAATGCGTTGGCATTGGCACCCTCCAGCAGACCGATGACCCACTCCTTGAATGTGTCAATCAGTGTAACCAGGCCGGGGATGGTAAGGCCGTTTGCAAATTCATAGCCCTCGGCGATCCAGGGACCCACCCAGGCCTGGGAGATCTGGAACACCAGGAACATAACGATTGCAAAAATTGGCAATCCAATGATAGGATGGGTCAGAACTTCGTCGATCTTATCCTGGACGTTTCGGTCCTTGGTAAATACCTTACGTGTCTCCACTTCAGCAACGATCTTATTGACAAACTGGAAGCGCTTGCGGTCAGCAATCTCCACTTCCTTCTTATTTGTCAGATCCACATCGGCTTGGACATAGGGTGCTTCCTGGTCCTTTCCTGCCAACGCTACAGCCGCGGCAATCAGATCTTTCAGGCCATCCGCAGAGGTGGAAACAGTTTCCACAACAGGGCAGCTCAGCTTGACAGACAGGGTATTCACATCGATCTGTGTCTGCTTCTTCTCGTTGATGTCTGCCTTATTCAGCGCAACCACCACAGGAACGCCCAGCTCCAACAGCTGTGTAGTGAAGAACAGGCTTCGGCTCAGATTGGTGGCGTCCACGATGTTGATAATAGCATCGGGATTTTCATTTCTGATATAGGAACTGGTAATACTCTCCTCCGAGGTAAACGGAGACATAGAATATGCTCCGGGAAGGTCAACGGCGATCAGCTCTGTCTGACCAGCATAGACCTTTTTGATGGGGGCTTCTTTCTTGTCAACGGTAACACCTGCCCAGTTGCCTACCTTCTCATTCCGTCCGGTCAAGGCATTGTACATGGTGGTCTTGCCACTGTTGGGATTGCCTGCAAACGCAATTCGCATACTTTTCTTTCCTCCTGTTTCTTAGTTACCTATTGCTAACCGAGTGGCAAAAGACAGTCAGCTGGCTGTCAAGACGTTCCCGGGCTTACGCCACGATGATCGCCTCTGCCAGCTGATCGTCGATATTGTATCTGCCATCCTTAATGGACACGGTGCAGCCGCCTCTGCGGCGGGAAATAACCGTGATGGGTTCACCGCTGTAGCACCCAAGAGAAAACAGAAACGCGTTGAGCTCTTCATCGTCGGTTTCGATCCGCTCGATGATGTACTCCTCACCCTCGTGCACCATTGTTAGATTCATATGTCTCACCCGGCTTTAATATCACTGCATTGGTTACTTTACGCTAACCAATGGGCAAATAATAACGATTAGCATACGCTAACTCCTTGCATATAATAGCCCTTCTGTCCTGGTTTGTCAATACCTATTTTGTAAAATTTTTGCAGGAAGATTCCGATTTGTTGGGCAGTGGAGCGGAGGCTTGCCCCGCCGTCGATATTGCGTGCGTTTATGCGGCGGGAGCAAGCCCCCGCCCTACATCGCCTTGCAAACAACATATAGAGAAACAGGGATCTACTGTTGCAGACCCAGAGCGGCAGTTACCAAAATCCCCAGATTGTCCCGGTAGATCTCATCAAACTGAGACAGCGGCAGCGGATTTACCCCCTCCCCCACCTCGATGGTATAGCCGGGCCTGCGGAACTGCTGAATAAACCAATCCTTATACCCGGCAAAACTGGAATTAAACGCCACCTCTGTCAGCTCGTAGCCGCTGACCCGGGCAAATTCCTCCCCCAGTGCCCGGGCGCCGGGTATCTCATAATCCTTAAACTGCCAGTAAATTTCTTTTCCCTGGGAGTGGTAGGCCAGCACCAGCGCCGGGTCCAGAAATTCCGTGTAGCCTGCCAGCGCCTTGGTTTCCAACTGATCCAGGGGCGCTCTGCCCACATAATCCCGTGGGCCGGGGGAGATAAAGCCCTGGGTAAATTTGATCTCCCTTGCCTGCAGCCAGCCTGCCGGGTATTGCAAATTCAGATCCACTCCCAGTAAATTGGCTTTCCATCCATCCGGAAATGGGATCGCCGGGTAATCCTGGGCCAGGCGCTGGGCGAGATCAAACTGAATATTCCCGGGGCCGATGGCACCAACCACCAGGTCCACCCCGTCCGGATCTACCATGGGCACCATGTAGATGGTGGCTGTCTGATCGATCAGCCGGGCGCTTACCCCAAACACCTTACCGTCTGTGCGGATGGCCTCGGCAAGCTCCTCAGCAAACTTTAGAAGCACCAGGGCGGTGATCCACTCGTTGGCATGGTGGGCGGCTGTGTACAAGACCTTCCGTGGTCCTTGTCCGATCACGAGGGTACGGATGGGTCGCTGAAAGGCTGTGGCGGTCAAAAGCTCCGTGCGGATAAAAGGATAGCTTTCCGCAAGCTCCAATATCATCCGGTTGCAGCTTGCGGCGGTAATGGGCACAGAAGTATCTACGATTGGCATAGAAAATCGCCTCCGACTATTCTATGTGTCGAAGGCGATTGTTGTGCTTACTTATTTTGTTCCAGCCAGATCAGCAGCACCGCAATATCCGCAGGACTGACACCGGAGATTCTGCCCGCCTGTCCGATAGACACCGGACGGATCTGCATCAGCTTCTCCTTTGCTTCCAGCCGCAGACCGGCAATGGCTTCATAGTCCATATCCCCGGGCAGCAGACGGGCTTCCTCTTTCTGGAACACCTCTACCTGCTTTTCCTGCCGGGCAAGATAACCGGCGTATTTCAGCTGGATCTGTACCTCCTGGGTAACCGCCGGGGAAAGACGCGGTCTCTCCGGGTCGAATGGAGCAATGTCCTCGTAGGACACCTGTGGCCGACGGAGAAGGTCTGCCAGCCGGGCGGAATTCGCCACCGGGGCAGAATCCCTGGTTGCCAGCATGGCGTTCAGTTCTGCCGATCCGGGTACGCCGCAGGCTTCCAGCCGGGCAATTTCCCGACGCACCGCCGCATACTTTTCCTCCACCTCTGCCAGACGGCTTCGGCTTACCAGACCCACCGCCGCGCCAATGGCGGTCAGTCGCTGGTCCGCATTGTCCTGCCGGTGAAGCAGCCGGTACTCGGAACGGCTGGTCATGATCCGGTAAGGCTCTTCCGTACCCTTAGTCACCAGATCATCGATCAGCGTGCCGATGTAGCTGGTATCCCGGGTGAGGATCATGGGCTCCTTCCCCTGGATCTTCAGTGCGGCGTTGATGCCTGCCACCAGCCCCTGGGCTGCCGCTTCCTCATAGCCAGATGTACCGTTAAACTGACCGGCACCGTAGAGACCGGAGATCTGCTTGGTTTCCAGTGTGGGTAACAGCTGTGTAGGATCGATACACTCATATTCAATGGCGTAGGCCGGGCGCATCATCTCCGCATTTTCAAGACCAGGAACGGTGCGAAGCATCTTTAGCTGCACATCCTCAGCCAGGCTGGAGGAAAAGCCCTGGATGTACATTTCCTCGGTGTCCATGCCGCAGGGTTCTACAAACAGCTGATGCCGTTCCTTTTCCGCAAACCGAACAATTTTGGTTTCAATACTGGGACAGTACCGGGGACCGACGCCGGAAATCGTCCCGTCGTACATGGGGCTGCGGTAAAGATTCTCCCGGATGATCCGGTGGGTATCGCTATTGGTATAAGTCAGATAACACACCGCCCGGTTTTCGACCTTATGTTCCGTGCGGAAGGAAAAAGGCTCCGGGTCTTCATCTCCCGGCTGCAGCTCCATTTTGGAAAAGTCGATGGAACGGCGGTTTACCCTGGGAGGCGTACCGGTTTTAAACCGGCGCAGGGAAAGTCCCAGTGCACGCAGGTTGTCCGCCAGGCCCTGGGAAGCATGCATTCCGTCCGGTCCGGATGGAATCACCGACTCGCCGATGACAATGGTACTGTCCAGGAATGTGCCGGTGGCAATTACCACCGCTTTTGCGGTATAAATGGCACCAAGTTGGGTTTTTACACCCGAAACCGCACCCTCATCTGTTAAAATTTCTACAATCTGGGCCTGCTTCAGCTGCAGATTTTCCTGTTTTTCCAGGGTATGCTTCATCACCTGCTGATACTTCCGCCGGTCCGCCTGGGCCCGGAGAGAATGGACCGCCGGGCCTTTTCCCCGGTTGAGCATCCGGTACTGGATGCAGGCTTTGTCTGCCGCCAGGCCCATTTCACCGCCCAACGCGTCCAATTCCCGGACGATGTGTCCCTTGCCTGTGCCGCCCACAGCGGGATTGCAGGGCATATTGCCCACCGCGTCCATATTGATGGTAAACAGGATGGTATGCATACCCAGCCGGGCAGCAGCAAGTGCTGCCTCAATGCCGGCATGGCCCGCGCCGATGACAGCAATATCACAGCTTCCTGCCATGTAGTCCATAATTTCACCTCGATTTTTGCCCCCTCCGTTAAAATGTATCGTATGGGAGCGGCGGGGCTTGCCCCCGCCCTACAGTTTGGTTTTTACGCTTTTGGGGTTTTCTTCTCCTCCGGGGGAAGAACGAAGGGCTTGCACACAACCTCACAGCGGTTGATCGGCGTACCCAGCCCATGGAATTTCTCCTCGTAGCCGGTCATAATGCCGACGATCCCGTTTTCGTGCAGATTCCGGGTCAGGTTGTTCACCTGCAGACCGCAGGCGGCAAACTCCTCTACGGAAAACTCAAACAGGGGCGCATTGTCGGTTTTGAAATGGATCTCTCCGCCCTCTGCCACCACACGGCAATACTTATCCAAAAAGCCTCTATGGGTCAGGCGGCGCTTGGCATTTTTCTTTCGGGGCCAGGGGTCGGGGAAATTGATAAATAGCCGGTCAATTTCGCTGTCGGCAAAAATTTCCTCAATCTTCTCCACATCCATATCAATAAAAAACACATTGGTAAGACTCATGTCTTTGGCCTTCTCCATGGCCACCACCATAGCCTCCCGGCAGCGCTCTACGGCAATCAGCAGTACATCCGGATTTGCCTGGGCGGTCTCGGCGGTAAACTTACCCTTGCCGCAGCCAACCTCCACCCAAAGGGCGGTGGCGTCCGGTTTCAAGCTCAGCCATTGTCCCTTCTTTTCCTCCGGGGCAGCGACCCGGTACTGGGCGCACTTCTCCATCCGAGGTACAAGGTTCTTCATCTTTCTCATTCGCATAACGATTTCCTCCTGACAGGAACTTTTCTTTCGTCTCGCATTATAACAGAAAGCCCGCTAACAGTCAAATTCCGATTTGCCGGGGAAGCTCCGGCAAATCGGAATTTTTTACTATTACTCTACAGAATCGAACTGGGACTGGTAAAGCTTGCAGTAAACACCCTTTTGCGCCATCAGGCTCTCATGTGTACCCTGCTCCACCACCTTGCCTCCATCCAACACCAGGATGTTATCCGCCGAGCGGATGGTTGACAACCGGTGGGCGATCACAAAGCAGGTTTTGCCCTGCATCAGCGTCCGCATTGCCGCCTGAATTCGCTGCTCTGTCCGGGTATCCACGTTGGAGGTCGCCTCGTCCAGAATCAGCATGTGCGCATCCAGCAGCATAGCCCTGGCAATGGTCAGAAGCTGCTTCTGCCCCTTGGAGATAGACGTGCCATTGTCCGACAGCACTGTATTGTAGCCTTGCGGCAGTCGGGAGATATAGCTGTGGATATGGGCAGCCTTAGCTGCTGCCACCACATCGTCCATGGTGGCATCCTCCTTGCCGTAGGCAATGTTCTCGAAGATCGTGCCGTGGAACAGCCAAGTATCCTGCAGCACCATGGAATAGGCCTTTCGCAGGGACGCTCTGGTAACCTTGCGAATGTCATGGCCATCCACGTAGATACCGCCGCCGTCCACATCATAGAACCGCATCAGCAGATTGATGATCGTGGTCTTGCCCGCACCGGTAGGGCCCACGATTGCCGTCAGGCTGCCGGGTTTGGCGTGGAGATTCAGGTCGTGGATAATGGGTGTGCGGGGAACATAGGAAAAGTCCACATGCTCCAGCCGCACATCTCCCTGTACATGGGTTAACTCCACCGCAGCCGCATCATCCTCCGGCTCCGGTTTTGCGTCGATAAGCCGGAATACCCGTTCCGCTGCCGCAAAGGCACTTTGCAGCTCCGACAGAATATTCGCCACCTCATTGATAGGTCCGGAAAACCGACGGGAATACATAACAAAGCTGTTCAGGTCACCCAGCTTTACCTTGCCGTTTAAAAACAGGATAGCGCCAAAGGTACTAATCAGCGCAACGGAAATGTTGTTGATAAACATCACCATAGGACCGGAAACCGTACCAAAGGCTTCCGCTCTGGAGTAGGCATTCACCGCCTGGACATTTTTCTCATTGAACCGCTCCTGGACTGCCTGTTCCTGTCCATAGGCGTGGATGGTCTTCTGCCCTGAGAGCATTTCCTCCACGAAGCCGTTCAGTGCGCCCAGCTTTACCGAGCGTCTGCGGAACAGGGGGCGCACCCGGGAAGTTACCCACCGGGTAAACAGGAATGTCAGCGGCACTGTAACCAGAAAGATCGCCACAAGCTGGGGTGCAATGGTCAGCATCATGGTAAATGCCACCACAACGGTAATGCAGGAATTGACAATCTGCAAAAGATCGTTGGAAAGACTTTGGTTCACCGTGTCGATATCATAGGTAACCACGGAGATAATATCGCCGGTCTGGTACTTATCGAAAAAGCTTACGGGGAGTTTGGTCAGATTTTCAAACACATCGTGGCGCATCTGCTTGGAAACCGTCCGGGACAGCTTCAGCATCACCACATGCAGCACATAGCTGAACGCCGAGGACAGAATATAGCACAGGAGCATCAGCGCAGCGCACCGGAGCACTGTATCAAAATCCACCTTCCCCGCGCCCAGATCTATGGCATTGATTGCCTGTCCGGACAGCTTGGGGCTGATAAGTCCGATCACGTTGCCGCTCATGGCAAGGATCAGCGCCAGTGCCACCAAGAGGCGGTTTTTGCCGATATACCTCCACAGCCGCAGAAGCATCTTGCCCATGTCCACTTTCTTATATTCCTGATGCCTGCGGTCGCCGTTCATTTCCCCACGGCGCATACGGGCATTGGGGCCGCCGCCCATCATAACAGGACCTGCCATCAGGACACCTCCTTTCCCTCGCCCATCTGGGTTTGGGCAATGCTGCGATATTCCTCGCAGGTGTCCATCAGTTCTTCGTGCCTTCCTGCTCCGATAACACAGCCGTCAGACAGTACCAGAATCAGATCCGCATGCTGCAAAGAGCTGATCCGCTGGGTAACCAGCACCGTAGTGGTATTGCGGAAATTCTCCCGCAGTGCCTTACGAAAATTGGAATCCGTCTGGTAGTCCAGTGCAGAGGAGGCATCGTCCAGCACCAAAATCTCCGGATTCGCCGCCAACGCACGGGCAATCAGCAGCCGCTGCTTCTGTCCGCCGGACAGATTGTTGCCACGGACCACCACTTCCGCGTCCATACCGCCCTCCTTCTGGGCGATAAATTCCGCCTGGGCGCACTGGGCCGCCTTTTCCACAGCATCCTCGGTCAGATCCCGGAAGAAACGGATATTGTGGCCGATGGTGCCCTCGGTAACAAAGTCATTCTGGAACACAATACCGAATTTTTCCCGAAGCTGCGGGTATTCAATGCTGCGAATATCCTGTCCGTCGATCAGAATCTGTCCCTCATCCACATCGTACAGCCGCATCAAAAGATTCAAAATAGTACTCTTGCCGCTGCCGGTGCCGCCCAGGATGCCCAGGGTCTGGCCCCGCTCCAACCGGAAGCTGAGACTGTCAATATTTTTGCCCACACCGGTATAGGAAAAATTTACACCTCGGAACTCAATATGGGCAGCGTTCTGCTCCGGCTGCCCGGCAGGCTCTACCTGCATATCCACCGGCAGTTCCAGAACAGAGGAGATGCGCTTGGCGCTGGCCTCGCCCCGGGACCACATGATGAAAATACGGGTGATACCGGACATAGCGGTGAGGATCATGGTAAAATACTGCAGCGCGGCAATAATGACACCCGCCTTGATGTCCCCGGAATTGACCCGGTATGCGCCAATAACAACCACCAAAGTCAGGCCCACATGCAGAACCGTGGAGGTTACGGGGCCGGTGATACCGGTAACCATGCCTGCCTTCTGGGAAATGTGCGTAAGCTCCTGATTGACACCGTCAAAACGGTCCTTTTCATACTCCGTCTTGCTCAGCGCTTTTACCACACGGATGCCGGTAATATTTTCCTGCATGACACGCACCACCCGGTCCAGCACCGTCTGCTGCTCCATGAACATGGGCAGACTCTTCTTGGAAACCACATACACTACCGCCGAGATCACCGGCAGCAGAACAATGAGGATCAGCGCCAGCTTGGCATCCATACGAATGAGCATAATCATACCGCCCACAAGCAGGATTGGTGCCCTAATGCCCAGCCGCTGGACACGGGTGAGCATGTTGTTCACATGGTATGTATCACTGGTTAGCCGGGATTCGGCAGAGGGGATGGTCAGTTCATCCATCTGCCGGGCAGACAGGCTCTGGAGCTTAGCAAACAGATCGTGCCGCACCTTGCGGGTGATTCTGCCCGCAGTAAAGGAGCTGATGGCGTTAGCGGAAAAATTCAGAAGTAGACACAACACCGCACACAGGATCATCAATCCTCCAAACAGGTATATCTCATTGATGAGCCCCTGGGGCGCTTTTTCATCCAGCATAGTCTCCATCAATGTGGGGATCTGCAATTCTGCATAAGCCGCACAGAATTTCAGCACCAGGGTCAGCAAAATAAAGCCTGTTTCCGGGCGTATATACTTAAAAATTCCTTTCATTCCTTACCGCTCCCCTCTGTCCAGGCTCGCACCTTTGCCATCAATGACAGCAACTGCTTTTTTTCTTCCGCATTAAGACTGCCCAGTGCCGCATTCTCCCAACCTTCCATTGCTTCTTGCAGGTCCGGCAGCAGTGCCAATGTTTTTTCCGTGGGAAACAGGCAGAGTACCCGCTTATCCTCTGTGGATGGCTTACGAAGCAAAAGTTCTTTTTCCTCCAGGACCGCCACCTGCCGGGCTACATTACTCTTGTCCACCCCCAGCTGCTGGGAAAGCTTATCCTGGGAGATCCCGGGGGTTTGACACACATTGATCAAATACCGGGCGTGAATACTCTTCAGCCCAAAGGCCTCCATGTACTGGTTTCGCCGGCGTCTGAAATACCGACCCACAGCCGCTATATCTTTGCTGAACTGCAAAAGACCGCCTCCTTTTGTTGCGATTACAACAGTTGCGTTTGCAACTATATTACCATCCGGTATTGGACATGTCAAGGATAATTTATCTTTTTTGGTGCAAAATAAAGAAAAACAAGGAGGCAAACCATGAAAGAAGATGAAAAAAAGCAGCCCACCACCTGGGAGGTAACAGACCCCAAGCCCCCGGTGATCCGCTCCGGTCACATGGAAAACCGCCGCTGCCATTGACAGTCTGCAAATATAAAAAGCACGCAGCTTTTGACTGCGTGCTTTTTATCAAATCTCTTTGTACATAGCGCCGGCATCGTCCTTACGGACATTATCCGCCACCTGAACGACCTCAACTGCCACGGTCCTTGCGCCCATAGCAATCTCGATCCGATCGCCGACCTTGACCTCGTAGCTGGCCTTGACTACACGGCCATTTACACTGATGCGGCCATTGTCGCAGGCTTCATTGGCTACCGTCCGACGTTTAATCAAACGGGACACCTTCAGATACTTGTCAAGTCGCATAGGGAGGCTACCTTACTTCGCAACAGCGTCCTTCAGGGCCTTAGCAGCCTTGAAAGCGGGCAGGCGGGTAGCGGGGATCTGGATGGTCTCCTTGGTGCGGGGGTTGCGGCCAACGCGCGCTTCACGAGCCTTAACCTCGAAGCCGCCAAAGCCGGAAACCTGAACCTTGTCGCCCTTGACCAGGCTAGCGGTGATGGTCTCGAAAGTAGCATTGATGACGCGCTCAGCGTCCTTCTTGGTAAGGCCGGTCTTCTCGGCAACTGCTGCGATGAGTTCAGTCTTGTTCATAAATATCGTCCTCTTTCCATTATATTATTACATGGGATTTCATCGTATCACATGTATATAAAAATTGCAAGTATTTTTGTCAAAATTCGTTAAATTTTACAAGTAATGCTGAAATAATTCCAATAATTCGACCTGATTCGGGTCATAATTTCAGCAGTTTTGCGATTTTGTCTCCCTTGGGAAGGAGCTGACAATCCTCTGCTGTAATGGCCTTGCATTTCACCACAGCCAGGCAGTAAACAACGATCCCCACAGCCACAGGCACACCGCACAGCAGCACCCGGCTGCCGTCAGTTCCAATAAGTCTGGTAAGCGCCCAATAGCTTCCATAGACCGCCGCGCCCATAATCGCTGCCGGCAGCAGCGGACGCAGCAGGTTGGTCAGCAGCGCCGGTTTCTGAGGCACTACCTTCCGGATGGCCGCCAGGTTCATCAGCGCAATAGCGCCGTAGCCCAGTACAGAACCAATGGGCGCGCCCAGAATGCCGATAGCAGGATTTCCCACCAGGATATACACTACCGCAAGCTTTACAACGCCCGCAAGGAGCATATTGACCACGGGAATATGGGCATGGCCGTGGGCCTGCATCAGCGAGTTGGTATACTGGATAATAGCATACAGGAACACGCAAGCGCCCAGCACCGCCATCAATTTTGCCGCCAGATCCAGCTTTTCTCCGCTGTAGTCCCCCAGCAGCGCCATTATAGGTCTTGCCAACAGGCACAGTCCCACAGTACAGGGCAGGCTGATCAGTCCCGTGATCCGGGCAGCGGATTCCTCTGTTTCCCGAACCCCCCGGTTGTTTTTCAGGGTCAGATGGGAGGTGATAGCCGGCAGCACGCTGATGGCGATAGGCACGATAAAGGCGCAGGGCATATTATAAATGGTGGTGGTCATGCTGTAGATACCCTTCATGGTATCTGCCGCATCCTGAGACAGGCCATTGGCGGTAAGCAGCTGCCCCATATAAAGCTTTTGCTCAATTACCGTTAAAAACTGCAGACCCGCAGAGCCAATGGTAATGGGCACTGCAATGGCAAGCAGACTTTTCGCCGTCAGGCCCGCCGACCAGGCTGCGTCCTGGGATGCTGCCAAGCCCTTATAGGCAGGCCGGAACTTCCAGAACAGGAATACCGCGCTGACCAGGCAGCTGACCGTTACGCCCAGAATGGCGCCCGCCGCCGCAAGGGGTACGCTCTTGAACCGGCTCATAAAAAAGAACGCCAGTCCCAGACCCACAAGAAGCTTAATAAACGCCTCCAACACCTGGCTGGCAGAGGTGGGCGTCATATTTCCATGACCCTGAAAAAAGCCCCGGTAGGTAGATATAATGCCCATAAACAGGGCGCAGGGGCCCAGGCAAGCAATCGCCGGAGCGGCGTTGGGCTGCATCAGCACTTCATTGGCAAGCCATTTGCTTCCCAGTACCATAAACAGGCTGCTCACCACACCCAACCCCAGGAAGATCATCCGGGCAACCGTGTACACCCGGCGCACCTGGTTGTTATTGCCCAGGGCATTTGCCTGGCTGATCATTCGGCTCATAGCCACCGGCAATCCGGCGGTGGAGATCAAAAGCAGCACCGAATACACATCATAAGCCGTTACAAAATAGCCGTAACCCTGGTCGCCAATGACCATTTTCAGGGGTATCTTGTAAAAAGCGCCGATCACCTTCACCACAGCAGTTGCCAGCGCCAGAAGCGCTGCGCCGTGGAGGAAGGTTTGTTTTTTGGTAGAATCAGCCATTTTTCTGCTCCTTATCCATCAAGCGGGGGATGGCGTATGTCATAATTTCCTGCACCACCTGGTTCAAATCGATGGTGGGGAACTTTCCGTTGCTGTAAAGCACCTTGCCCCGAACCATAGTCATTGCCACATCGCCGCCCTTGGCGGAGAATACCAGGCCGTTCATTACATCGTGGCAGGGCATCAGATGGGGTGCGGAAAAGTCCACCAGGATAATATCCGCATCCATACCTTCCTTCAGCATACCGGTTTCCTGGGTGCGGCCCTGGGCACGGGCACCGCAGACAGTGGCCATCATCAACGCCGCCGAGGCAGGCAGCTTATCCGCATCTCCCCCTGTCACCCGGGCATCCATGGCCGCAAAGCGCATGACCTCAAACATATCCAGATTGCCGCATTCCACAGCGCCGCCGGTGCCCAACGCCACATTCATACCATCCTTCACGCTGTCAAGGATTGGGGTTGTGGGCAGACCCGCTTTGGCGTACGCCATAGGGGTGGCAACAGCAGTTGCCTTCCGTTTTCCCAGGAGCTTACGCTCATATTCGCTCAAACCCACGCAGCCGGCAGCAGTCGTATTCACGCCAAACAGCCCATGGGTGTCCAGCAGTTCAGCCGGGCCCAGGCCCGTACGGTCCAGACATTCCTCCGCCTCTGCCTGGGTTTCCGCCAGGTGCAGCTGCATGCCAAGACCTTCCTCCCTTGCCCAGGCGGCAAGGCCCTCCCAAAGCTTATAGTTGCTGGTATATTCGGCATACAGACCCCCATCGATCCGAATCCGGCCATTGTCGTGGCCGTGCCACTTCTTTGCCACACGGCACTGCTCTGCGCACTGCTCATCGGTCTCAAAATCAAAGTCCTCGCTGGCATCGATAAACCGGTAGGAGGACAGCGCCAGGTTTGCCTTGATACCGCTTTGCGCCACCGCCTCTGCGGTTGCATCCGGATAGTAATACAGGTCAGACACAGAGGTAATGCCAAAGCGCAGGCACTCGGCAATTCCCAAAAGGGCAGCTGCCTTGGCGCTTATGGCGTCCATCCTGTGCTCCCGGGCAAGCTGCTGCTCCAGAGCTTCATGCCGCGCCGCATCGTCCACAAAACCCCGGAGAACAGTGGTGGCAAGGTGGGTATGGCAGTTCACAAGGCCAGGCATAGCCACCATACCGGTGCCGTCAATAATCGAGCCGGGCTGCTCCTGAGGCGGCTGCTGGCCAATATAGGATATTTTACCGTCCGTAACCCCCAGATATGCACCAAAAAGCACATCTAGCTTCTCATTCATGGTAACCACGGTAGCATTCGAGATCAATGTATCCAAGAAAAGACTTCCTTTCCGTGTACAATTCCGTTTTACAAGAGTTTGAACAGCTCTTCCTTTTGGGCAAGGACACTGTCCAGCTGTTCAATATATTGTTCCGGGAATTTGGGATTGTGGAACCGCTGCAGGCTGCCGTCGGGCAGATTGACCTTGTTCATGCCGCCACCGCCCAGGGATAGGATTGTGTGCAGTTCCTCCATCATATAGATATTATACAGGCAGTCCCGATTATCCCGGCTCCAGCCAACATTTTCAAAACTTCCGGACATATATTTCTGCCGGTACAGATAATAGGGCTTGTACCCCAAGCTTCGCAGGGTCTGGTTGGCGTAATTCACCATCCGGGTAACTGCCTCCGCCGAGGGCAAAGACACCTGCCGTTCAAACAGATCCGCGCCTTTTTTCAGTGCCAGGGTATGTACGGTAATATTGGCAGGCCGCAAAGCCGCCACTGTGTCCAAAGAATACCGGAATCCCTCCTCCGTATCTGAGGGAAGTCCGGCGATCAGATCCATGTTGATGTCGGCAAATCCCGCCTCCACCGCCTGCGCATAGCTATCCAGCACTGCCTGGGCGGTATGGGGTCTGCCGCAGGCACGAAGCACCGTGTCCACCATAGTCTGGGGGTTGATGCTCATTCTGTCCGCCCCGTGGGCGCGAATGGTCTGCAGCTTGCTAAGATCCAGGGTATCGGGTCTGCCACCCTCCACCGTAAATTCCAAACACCGGCCCAGATCGATGCGGCTGCGGATGCCGTCCATCAGCACTGCCAGCTGGTCCGCCGAAAGGGTGGTGGGTGTGCCGCCACCGATATACACAGTACGCACATGCTTTCCGGACTTTTCCAGAAGCTCGCCCGTAACCTCCAGTTCCTTTAACAGTGCCTGCAGATACGGCTCCAAAAGTTCTGTCCGCCTGCCCACGCTGCGGCTGACAAAGCTGCAGTAGGCGCACCGGGTGGGACAGAACGGAATGCCCACATACAGGGACACATCTTCCCTGTTCATAGCGTCAACTGCCCGCAGGGTCGCCTGGGAACAGTCCACAGCCAGCTCTCTGCGGGGCTTGCTGACGAAATATACATTCTCCAAAAGCTTGTCCGCCGTTTTCTGCGTACCGCCCTCCAAAAGATGTTTTGTAGATATCTTTGTGGGCCGGACGCCTGCCAATGCGCCCCAGGCGGGGGCTTGGGGTAAATGGGGCAGCGCCGCCATGTAAAGGCTCTGCTGCAGGGTCTGCCGGCGCAAACGGACGGTTTCCCCATCCGCTTTCAGCCGACGGACAGCCCGGGAGGTTTTACCTCCCGCGGTAACGGTGGTGGATGCGGTCAGCCAAGTCTTCCCCCGGGAAAGCCGGGAAATTATCTGCCCCTGGGCATCTACCCCAAACAAGGCAATACAAAGCTGCTCCACCGCATAGCGGTCCTCATGGCCGCACAGGGTCAACTCCATCATAAGCCGTGCATATAGGGATTCAGCCGCCGCTCAAAGTCCAGATTTGTGGACTGGCCGTGGCCGGGGAACACCTGATAATCTCCCTCCAGCTGGCTCAGCCGGGTAAGAGACTGGCGCATCTGAGCTGGATTTCCGCTGGCAAGGTCCGTTCTGCCGCAGGTTCCTGCAAACAGAGTATCCCCAGAGAAAATCGCCTCTGGGGTAATCAGACAAACACAGCCTGCTGTATGTCCCGGTGTATGCAGCACCCGGAAAGAGATCCCCGCTGCCTCCACCACATCTCCATCGGCATAAAAATCTGTGGCGCAAATATCGCCGGGCGTGGTACGGTGGCAGATGGACAACTCCTCCTTGCACACATAGACCTTGCAGCCGGTGATCCCTACGATCTGCTTTACGCCGAACACATGATCGTGGTGGGTATGGGTCAGGAAGATCGCCTCCACCTTTTTGCCTGCTGCGCGCACCTGCTCCAAAATCTGCTCCGGGTCAAAACCGGGGTCGATGAGCACACAGGTCTCGGAATTTTCAGCCCACACCATGTAACAGTTGGTATACAAAGAGCCACCAACCATGGTGGTAATGTTCATAAGATCACCTCAATAAGTTGTTATCTTCTGGGTTCGCCCATCAGCTGGTCTGTATCCAGGATCAGAGTTACCGGTCCGTCGTTCACCGACTCCACCTGCATATCCGCGCCGAACTGTCCATGCTGAGGCGGATAGCCCAAGGCAGCGCAGTCTGCCAGGAACTGCTCATAAAGCCGATTGCCCAGCTCCGGGGGCGCTGCTTCGGTAAAGCTGGGGCGGCGACCCTTGCGGCAGTTGCCGTACAGGGTAAACTGGCTCACCACCAGCACCTGTCCGTCCACCTGGTCCAGACCCAGGTTCATTTTTCCGTTTTCGTCCTCAAATACCCGCAGGCCCAGGGCCTTTTCCGCAAGGTAACGGCTGTGGACTTCCGTATCCTCCGGGCCCACACCCAACAGGATCAAAAAGCCTTTGCCGATGGCTCCCACGGTCTGACCGTCAATGGACACGGACGCGGACTTTACTCTTGTCAAAACAGCTCTCATAACCCATTCCTCTTAATTTTGTCCTCTTCTGGAGCCCAGCACATCCCGGACGTTGAGCAGTTTGTTGCGGATGCTTTCCAGCTCCGCCACATCTCTGACCTCGAAACGCACGGTAAACACACTGTGGCCGCCGGGGATGTCCTTGCCGGTCAGCTCTTTCACCCGGACCCGGGCGGAGGTCATGACCATTGCCACATCCAGAAGCAGGCCGTCCCGGGTAATGCAATCCAACTCCAGGGTGGTTTCAAAGGGCTGTTCATCCACACTATCCCAACGTACCCGCACCCAGCGGGCCGCCTGCTTGGGATCGGACATACCTGCGGTATTGGGGCAGTCCGCCCGGTGGATGGACACGCCAAAACCCTTGGTGATAAAGCCCACGATGGCATCACCGGGCACAGGGGTACAGCACTTACTGAACTTAATCATGCAGGAATCGATGTCCTCCACAATCACGCCGTTGACCGCATGGCGGTTCTGCTTCGCGCTCTCCCCATCGGGACTGGTACGCAGGGGATTCTGATTTGCCTTATCCGCCTTGACTGCCTTGTTAATGTCGTCCCGGATTTTGCCGGTGGCTTTTACCGCCGTCAGTCCGCCGTAACCGATGGCGGCATACATATCTTCCCAGCTATCAAAGGACAGCTTTTTCAGCAGGCTTTTCTGCAGTTCCTCGTCCATGCTGGTGGGCATAGGAAGCATCAGCCGCTTCATTTCTGCCTCAAAGCTTGCCTTACCGTGAATGATGTTCTCCTCACGCTTCTCCCGCTTGAACCACTGCTTGATCTTAGTACGGGCCTGGTTGGACTTGCAGATATTCAGCCAGTCCCGGCTGGGGCCCTTGGCGGTCTTGGAGGTGATGATCTCCACGATGTCGCCGTTCTGGACGGTGGCATCGATATTGACGATCCGGTTGTTGATCTTCGCTCCTACCAGAGAGTTACCAACACCGGAGTGGATGGCGTAAGCAAAGTCGATGGGCGTAGAACCGGCAGGCAGGGATACGATCTTTCCCTTGGGAGTAAAGACGAATACCTCGTCGTCAAACATGTCAATCTTCAAGGAGTTAACATAATCTTCCGCATCTGTATCCTGCTGGCTTTCCAGAAGCCGCCGGACCCACTCAAAGTCCTTCTCATCTCCGGCACCGACACCGCCCTGCTTATACTTCCAGTGGGCCGCGATACCGTACTCCGCAGTTTCATGCATCTGCCAGGTACGGATCTGCACCTCAAAGGGAACGCCCTGGGTACCGATCACTGTGGTATGAAGGCTCTGGTACATATTGGGCTTCGGGGTAGAGATATAGTCCTTAAACCGCCCGGGCACCAGATTGAACAGGTCATGGATATGACCCAGAACATTGTAGCAGTCGGGAATGGAATCCACCACCACCCGGAAAGCGTAAATATCGTACAGCTCCTCCAGGCTCTTGCCCTGGGCGTTCATCTTCCGGTAGATGGAGTAAACGTCCATGGTCCGCCCATAGGGCTTACTCTGGATGCCCACATCCGACAGTCTGCCGGTAATCCGTTCCTGAATGGTGCGCATAAATGCCTCATCCTGCTCCCGGTGAGCCTTCAGGTACGCCATAATATCCTCATAGCCGGCAGGGTCCAGATACCGCAGGGCAATATCCTCCAGTTCCCACTTCATCTTCTGCATACCAAGGCGGTGTGCCAGAGGGGCATAGATGTCCATGGTCTCCCGGCATTTACTGATCTGCTTTGCCGGGGTCTGGTACTGCATGGTGCGCATATTGTGCAGCCGGTCGGCGATCTTAATCAGCACCACCCGGATGTCCTTGGACATAGCCATGAACATTTTCCGCAGGTTCTCCATCTGCTGCTCCTCGGAGCTAGAGAAGTTGGCCCGGGTCAGCTTGGTAACGCCCTCCACCAGCTCTGCCACCGTCTCACCAAACCGCTTGGCAATATCGTCATGGGAAGCATCGGTATCCTCGATGCAGTCATGGAGGATCGCGCCCAGCACCGCATCGATGTCCAGACCCATTTCCGCAACGATCTCCGCCACCGCTAAGGGGTGGATGATGTACGGAGAGCCGTCCTTGCGCTTTTGTTCCTTGTGTTTATCCCGTGCATAGACAATCGCCTCTTCGATCAGGGATATATCCTTGCCGGGCATATGCTTCTGCAGCGTCTGCTGCAGGGATTCATAATGCTGTTCAAAGTTTTCCATGGTCAATCCTCTTTTACGGCGCACAGCCGCTGCATCGTCCGGCTCTGGGACAAATCTGCCTTTTCCCGGGCAGCCGCCAGACGAATGGTTATATATTTATGGGACCACTGCTGCTGCAAAAGGCCTACATCCGCGAACACATCCAGGCAGGTCATCAGCTTTCCCAAATTCAAAGGCATTCCTGTCTGGCGTACGATCTTTCTTAACAGGCACTCCGGGTTTTCCGTTACTTCTCCCCCGGGTACTGCCGCAAGATACCGCCATACCATAGCCAAGGTATTTCTGTCCGGCTCCAATTCCCGGGCGGCACAGGGACTGATGGTTCCGGACTGCAAAGCCCGGTACGCAGCTGTGTCCATGGAACATTCCGCCTTACAGGAAGGGCGGATGTCCAGTACATTCATCTGTACGGACCGCTCGCCCCGGAATTCATTGATCTGTGGCACAAACGCCACATCCACCACATCCCCGGGGGCAATGGCGGCAGTCTGGGCGTTAGTGCCGAACCAGATGCCCTGCAGGGTATATCTGCCGCAATGCAGCCGCAGGCGCATGTGCCGGCCACCGCCTACCTGGCTGATCCGGTCTACCGTCATACCCTGCATAGCCAGTACAGGCTTGGGGCAGCCGTTGCCGCAGGGCTCCAGTTGCTCCAGAGATTCAATATTGGGCAGGGTCAAAAGCTCCGGTTGGATCTGGCAGTCCACATCCAGCACCGTCCGGGGAGTGTCCCGGTCATAATACGCCCGGGCAAGACCGCCGATCTGCTCCCGGAATGCAGGAATCTGCTCCCTGCCAATGGTAAAGCCCGCTGCCAGCTCATGGCCGCCATAGCTCTCCAGCAGGCCGGACAGCTTGGACAGGGAGGAAAAGAGATTGAACCCGCCGTAGCTGCGGGAGCTTGCCTTTCCATGATCTCCGTCCAGGCAGATCAGGAATGTTGGGCAGCAGTACTCCTCCGCAATACGGCTGGCAACGATACCAACCACCCCCTGGTGCCAGGTCTCGTCCGCCAGGACGATAGCATCCGGTGTTTTCTCCGCCGGAAGCATTTCCACCGCCTGGGCATAGATCTCCGCTTCCACTGCCTGCCGCCGCTTATTCAGTTCACACAGGTCATGGGCAGCCTGCCGGGCCTTTTGGGGATCCCGGGTCAAAAACAAATCAATTGCAAGCTGGATCTGCCCCATACGGCCCGCTGCATTGATTCGGGGCGCCAATACATAACCCACAGAGGAAGCAGTCAATGTCTTCTTATCACAGCCGGCATTTTCCAAAAGTGCCAGAATACCCGCGCGGTTGGTATTGCGCAGGGCTTCCAGACCCCGGGAGACAAACACCCGATTCTCCCCCTGCAGGGGCATCACATCTGCCACAGTACCCAGGCAGACCAAATCCCCATAGTCCTTAAGTACACATTCCTGACTTGCGCACAAAGCGCTTGCCAATTTAAAAGCAACGCCCACACCGGACAGATCCTTATGGGGATAGGCGCAGTCTGCGCGGTGGGGGTCCACCACAGCCACCGCATCCGGCAGTTCTTCCTTACATTCATGGTGATCCGTAATCACCAGATCGATCCCGAGCTGGGCGCAGAACCGGGCTTCCTCTACCGCGGTAATTCCGCAGTCCACGGTGATGATGAGCCGCACACCCTCCTCATGGAGCTGCCGGATAGCAATGGGATTCAGGCCATACCCCTCCTCCAGTCTGCCGGGGATATAGGGAACGCAGTTGCCGCCACGGCTCCGCAGAAAATCTGTCAGCAGACACGTGGCGGTAATACCATCCACATCATAATCGCCGAATACCGCGATCTTCTCCCCCCGGTCCAAGGCAAGCTGCACACGCCGGGCCGCCTTATCCATATCCCGCATGCACATGGGGTCTACCAGCCGTCCCTGGCAGTCCAGATAATCCTTTGCCTGCTGCAGACCATCCATTCCCCGGGCTGCCAGCACCATTGCCGCCAACGGCGCATATCCCCCTGTAACCAGATTGTTTACCGATTCCATCCTCGGCTGCCCAATATTCCAGATTCCGTATTTCAAAGCATAACACATCCAATTATAACATTTTCCTTATATTATAACAAAAATGCCTAGGATGTACAATAGGAAGTTGCAAATTTCCCGATTAAAATTCCTATTTGTCGGTGAGTTTACATGTTCATTATTGTAGGGGCGGGCAGAAGGTGAATTGCCCCAAAGGGGGCAACAGAGGCCACCCTGGGGCGTTGCCCGTCCGCCTAATATTTTCAAAAATATTGGGATTTTCCAAGAAAATCATTTGCTGATCGCCGTTGGCGATGTGATTTTGCAGGGCAAAATCACCGGACGACCGATGGTCGCCCTACGGTATTGTACGATAGACAGCCCGGGAAACAGGAATTTACCTCTCTGGGATAAGAAGACTTTTCGCCGCCGATGCCAGGATCGGCGTAAACAGCAATCCCGGGATCCCCCAAAAACGATAGCCTGCATAAAGCGCTATCAAGGTCGCCAACGGGTCCATCCCCAGTTGCTTACCCATCAGCCTTGGCTCCAGCACTGTCCGGGTCATCGCTGCCGCGCCGTAGGTGCATAAAAGACCGATCGCCCGCAAGTTCTCTCCCTGCAAAAGACAGATCACCGCCCAAGGCACCAGAATCGTCCCTGTTCCCAGGATCGGTACCGCATCCACCACTGCTACCAGCACTGCCCAAGCCGGACCATAGGGGATCCGCAGCAGCAAAAAGCCCACTGTTACGATTCCCCAGGTTACCAGAGAAAGCTTGAGCTGCGCTTTGAGCCAGCCGCCCAAAGCCTTTTTGACCCGCTTTAGCGCCGGCAAATACTTGGTGTGCCAGCTTTCCGGAAGCTTTTGGGCCACCAGTTTCTTTAATTTTGGCAGCCGTCCGGAGATGAGAAACGCCGATACTACTCCAGTGCCAACTCCCAAAGCCCCTTGTCCCAAGCCGCTGATAGCTGTAGTTACTGCCCCGGGCACCCGTTGGGACACCTGCTGCAAAAGGACCGTCCCATCGTCAAAAATATTTAAAACAGTTTTTTGCAATGCCGGGCGCAGTTCCTCCGGTGCCTGATCCGACAAACTCACCAGCCAATCCTCCAAGAGCTGTATGCCTTGCCGGGCAGTACCGGTCAGCGCCGGAATTGCCCCCGCCAATTCTCCCAGCTCCCGCACCGCCACCGCGCCCACAAAACAAAGAATCGCCGTCAGGCCCAATAGCGTGGCTGTTACACCAATTCCTGCGGCAGCTCCCCGGGGAAGTCTTGTCGCCACAGGGCGCACCAACGGCTCTGCCGCCAAGGCAAGAACCAACCCCAGCAAAAAGGGCAGCGCCACAGGCAGCAAATACTTTACGCCCACCCAAATGGCCGCCACAACGCCTGCAGCAGTGAAAATTTTTTTGAAAGTCATGGGATTTCTCCTTTTCCGGGGTTGCATTTTGTAGTGGTATGTGATACACTTGTCCACGACAGGCAGACATTTTGTTTCTTTTGGAGGGACCCACCATGAACAATACCCATAAATATTACATCGTCGAGGCATCGGCGCTGCCCGAAGTTTTTCTTAAGGTTGCAGAGGCAAAGCACCTTTTGCAGACAGGTGAGGCTTCCACCGTGAATGACGCCACCCGGCTCACCGGTATCAGCCGCAGCGCTTTTTATAAGTACCGGGATTCGGTGCGCCCCTTTCAGAATATGATGACCGGACGGATCATAACCTTCCAATTTCTTCTGCAGGATCAAAAAGGTCTGCTCTCCGCTCTGCTGAGCATTTTTGCTGATCACAAGGTCAACATCCAGACCATCAATTCCACCATCCCCTCCAACGGCTGCGCCCTGGTTACCATCTCCGCGGAGACCATCGACCTGGAAATCTCCCTGGAAGAACTTTTGCACCAGGTAGGACAGCTTTCCGGTGTGATCAAGGCAGAAGTTTTGGCAGGTTAATTAATCCTATCCAAATCTTCCCACAACTATACAAAGAGGGTGCCGCAGATATGCGACACCCTCTCATTTTCTGTTATAAGAGACGGACAAGCAATGCTCGCCCCTACGATTGCATTTTGCTGTAGAGCTTTGTAAGCAATTTCCGCAGCGGCACAAACAACACCAGTGCGATCACGAAATTACCGATGGCATGAGGAATATCAAAGGCAATCCCGGACAGCCACCAGCGGATCCCGTAGTCAAAGCCGCCAATAGCCATGTACACCGGGGTGCACAGCAGTCCGAATGCCATGCCGAAAGTCCCGGAAAGCAGCGCCCACCAGACAGGATTGCGCAGCCGTCTCATGGCAAGCGCCGACAAAGCCAGCACCGTCCAGACATACAGATAGTTGATATTCCAGAGATTGATGCCGTAGAGCATTACCTCCATCAGCACATACAAATAGATCGGATACAAACATTTCCAGCCGAACACCACCGCGAACAGCATCACCATCAGCGATACCGGCTCGATGTTGGGCAGACTGCTCATGGCAACCTTGGCCCCGAAGGTCAATGCCCCCAGAACACCAAACAGAGCTACCTGCCGCAATGTCAGCTTTCTGTTATCCACGGGTGTACTCCAGCTTATAGGAGCCGCCGTTTTCCACCTCAATACTGTCCACACCGGTCAGGGCATATTCCTCGCCCACATAAATGGCCCAATACGCCTTGTCCGTTTCATATACAGCCTTCTCACCGTCTACCTCAGTGATCTCCAAGCCGTAAGGACCGGCGTTCCCCTTGATCAGACCCGCGCCTTGGAGCACCATACCCAGGTACTTGTCGCCGGTATCGTAAGAAAAATTCCTAATGCTCCCGTCAGCGTGTACAACGGTAACGGAGATCCGGGCCAATCCATCCTCCACGGGGTCCACAGTGGTCTCCTCCGAGAAAGTTTCCTCAGTTGTCTCCCCGGGCAGGGGATGGGATTCAGTTTCCTCAGTCTGACCGGTCGGGACGGACGGTTCTTCTGCAGCGCAGGCAACCAGGGAAAGGGCGAGGGTCAAAGCAAGCACTAATGCGATCCATTTTTTCATTGTCAAAATCCTCCTGGAAATAAAATTCTGCGGCACCCTGTTGGGGTGCCGCAGCCGTTTTTCTGCGACAAACGCACCTCCCATAACACGCAGGAGGCGGAGAAGCCGTTTCCGTAGGTCTTCTGACTTATGCCTGGGATGGAGGTTGCAGCCCTTCTGCGGTACTGCTTGACCTTCCCGGAAATACTTCCAGTGGTCGGCTTTCGCCAAAAGCAGCGCCTCGGCATTTACAGCGGCGGTACCGTCCGGGATTCTCACCCGGTTATCTTGTTCAGCAGCCGGAGCCATACGCCCCGCCTGCCACGGAAAGGGTATCAAGTTGTCGGAAACATTGTAGCACGGCAGTTTCCCAATGTCAACACCAGAAGAAATTTCCCCGGCAGCAGAAAAGCTGCACCATCCAGCACAAGCACAATTGCCACAAGCCGCCCCGGACATGGAAGCCCCGGAAAGCCCCTGCCTGCCGGCGGTATGCCGCGCCGCCGTTCTGGATCTGCTCCAGAGTGTGCAGGTATTCTGTGTTGTCGGGCTCCATGCTCACCGCCCGGCGAATATGCTCCAAAGCCGTTACCTGATTGCCCAGCCCGTCGTTAGCAAGTGCGGAAAGATAGTACCACCGGGCAGTTCTGCTTTGGGAATTGTTCAGAATATTCAGTGCCTCGGCATATCTGCCGTAGAGAATATAATTATACGCTGCCTGCTGATACTGGTCGCCGGGGTCTCTTTGTTGCTGTTGCCGACGATTCCATGTCCCGCCAAAGGGGTCATAGCCATAACCGCCGTAACCGCCATACCCCCCATAGCTCTGGCCGCCGTAGTTTTGCCGGCTTGTCCGCTGATAAGCCTCCGGATTCTTGATCTGCTCATAGGCGGCGTTGATCTGCTGCATCTTTTTTGCAGCCATCTGGTCCCCGGGATTCCGGTCCGGATGGTACTGCTTGGCAAGCCGCCTGTATGCCTGTTTAATTTCCTCATCCGACGCTTCGGGGCTAACCCCAAGCACCTTATACGGATCGTCGATCATCGGTTACCTCCCGGGAAGATGTTTTTCTTCCCTGCCGTCTTCTGTATTCCACCCAAACGCCGCTGTACAGGATGTTATCCAGCAGTTTTTTGTCCTGCACCAGGGGAAGCCGCTCATAGTAGTCGGTGCAGCGCCCCATGGCAAGGACCAGATACTGCTCCCATTTTTCCCAATTCTCTTCCATGCCCATGGCAAGGAAGGGATTATAGCGGTTTTTCCGCTTATCCCGGCGGTAATCCACCGCTGCGTCCGCTAAGTAAATATATCTGCCCAGCGCCATGCCCAGCTGCCGCAGGGTAGGCGCCCACAAATCCTCCTGCCACACCAGCAGCTCGCCCATCAGCCGTCCAAAGCAGCCCGCAGGCTCGTCCGGATTGGCGCAGCCCTGCTTTTCCAGATCATTGAGCTGAGAAATGCAGCTTTCGATAGCGCGGCATTGCCGGGGGTATTCTTTCCGGATCCGGGGAAGCGCCTTTTCAAAAACACCAGCCATGATTTTTGCGGTTATCTTGCCGTCATCGGCATAATCGTCCATGCAGTTATAGTAGGCAAGGGCGATATTCATATCTGCGCCGTAGCGGATAAATTGGTTGTCCAGCCAGTGTCTTGCCGGGTGGAGCATACAGGCGTGGCTGCCGCCGGTCTCCTCCGGTTCGTAAAGGCTCATGAGCAGCAGCGCCAGGAATGCCATATCATAGCTCAGTCCCAGCCGAGCGCAGTTTCCTCCGCAGTCCCGGATTCGGCGGCAGATACCGCAGTATACCGCGCTGTAGCGTTTCCTGGCTTTTGCATCCATTTCCGGAAGATTTGCCATCACATATCCAAACACGACATCGCCTCCCAGTTTTTGACTATATCATACTTCCGTCTTATGAACAAGTCGTAAACAGCCGAATCAGTTTACGAATTGTTCAAATTACTTCTTGTCGTGCATCAGCCAATGGTTCAGCGCGCCGCCGTAGAAAACGATGGACACACAGCAGTATAGCCACAGCATACTCAATGCCACCGCATATACGGAACCATACACGTTGGAAAGCCCTGCGAAATTCTCCACATAAATGGAGTAGGCATCCGAAAACACCAGCCAGCCAATGGAGGCAAACACCGCCCCGGGGAAGGAATCGGCAAGCCTGTTATGTTTATTGGGCAACACCATAAATATGGCGCAAAACAGCCCGGTCTGCAAAAACAGCAATACAAAAAAACGCAGATCCACGACCCCCTCCAAAAAGGAGAACAGCGGACTTCCCTGGAAAGGCAGCCAGGAAAGCAAGCCGGCGCCGAATACATGGAGCGCCAGGGTCAGCAGCAGCATCAGCAAAAACAGGAACATATACAGCATGCTCACCAGTCGGGTACGCAGATAGCCCCGGTTTTCCCGGACATCGTAAATGGAATTCAGCCCAGTCATCAGTCCGTGGACGCCCCGGCTGGCAGACCAAAGGGCCGTCAGCGCGGAAATGGAGATGACCGCGGAGGTGGTGCTGTTGTAGGTGTTGATAATCAGCCTTTGGGCTGCCGGCATCAGCGCCGTGGGGAGAATTCCATGGAGCAGCTCCGTAAGATTTTCCACCTCCACCCCGGTATAGCGCAGCAAACTCAGCAACAAAACCAGGGTGGGAAACACCGACAAAACAATGAAAAAACTGGCGTGGGAAGCATACACCGGGATCCGCAGCCCGGCAATATAACGAATGATCCGTACAAGCTTTTCCCAATATCTTTTCATCCCAAACCTCCTTTCAAATTCCGATTTGTCGGTGAGTCTGCTGGTTAGAAATCGTAGGGGCGAGCATTGCCCGTCCGCCTAATATTTTCAAAAATATTGGGATTTTCGAAGAAAATCATTGATTGATCGCCACTGGCGATATGATTTTGCATAGCAAAATCACCGGACGACCGATGTGTACAGTGTAGTAACATAGTACACAGGTGTGTAAAGACATGGTACACAGTTTT
>JAZOMH010000064.1:0-2113 GCA_045653785.1 Faecousia sp.
CGATAAGGTGGACAAGATCCGTGGTATGAACATCTGCATCTGTACCACCGCTGCCACCGATGAGGAAGCAAAAGAGCTGCTGACCCAGCTTGGCGCTCCCTTCCACGCTTGATTAGGAGGATTTAACACATGGCTAGAAAGTCTATGATCCTGAAGCAGCAGGCTGGCTCCAAGTTCTCCAGCCGCCGCTACAACCGCTGCAAGATCTGCGGCAGACCCCACGCTTACCTGCGGGACTACGGCGTTTGCCGTATCTGCTTCCGTGAGCTGGCCTACAAGGGTCAGATTCCCGGTGTCAGAAAAGCTTCCTGGTAAGTTAAGCACCCGTTTAGTGCTGTAAAAGACTGGTGCCACAAACGGCACCTCGGTCGAGTAATAATGTGAAAATGATTCGGTTCGTCCCGGGAAGATGGGGCAGGGGATTCCCCTGCTCGCATTCCCAGGATACCCCCGAATCTCAACGGATCAAGTCCGTAACTTCTAAAAGGAGGATTTTAACATGCAAATCACCGATCCCGTAGCAGATATGCTGACCCGAATCCGGAACGCAAACTCTGCAAAGCACGACACTGTTGATGTCCCTGCTTCCAACCTGAAGAAGGCTATTGCTCAGATCCTGCTGGACGAGGGCTACATCAAGTCCTTCGAGCTGGTTGACAATGGCAATCAGGGCATCATTCACATCGCTCTGAAGTACCAGGCTAAGAAGCAGCAGGTCATTTCCGGCCTGAAGCGCGTATCCAAGCCCGGTCTGCGTATCTACGCAGGTGCTGATGAGATCCCCTACGTCCTGAAGGGCCTGGGCATCGCTATCATCTCCACCTCCAAGGGCGTTATGACCGACAAGAAGGCACGCCAGCTGCACATCGGCGGCGAAGTTCTGGCCTTCGTGTGGTAAGGAGGAAAGCGGAATGTCTAGAATTGGTAAGAAACCGGTTATTATTCCGGCAAATGTAACGGTTACCATTGCCGAAGGCAACAATGTTACCGTTAAGGGCCCCAAGGGCACTCTGACCTACGCCTTCCATCCCGACATGATTCTGAAGATGGACGGCAATGTACTGACTGTTGAGCGTCCCGATGAGGAGCACCTGCACAAGAGCCTCCACGGCCTGACCCGTACTCTGCTGAGCAACATGGTCGAGGGCGTTGAGAAGGGTTACTCCAAGACTCTGGAAGTCAACGGTACCGGCTACCGTGCCGAGAAGAAGGGCAATCAGCTGGTCATGCGTCTGGGCTACTCCCACGAGGTTTTCGTGGACGAGATCCCCGGCATCACCATTGAGGTTCCCGGTCCCAACCAGATCATTATCCACGGCATCGACAAGCAGGTCGTTGGCCAGTTTGCCGCAGAAGTCCGTGGTAAGCGTCCCCCCGAACCCTACAAGGGCAAGGGTATCAAGTACTCCACCGAGGTTATCCGCCGCAAGGCTGGTAAGGCCGGTGGCAAGAAGTAATGGAGGTGTGCTGAAATGGTTAGACAAATCAACAAGAACGCTATGCGCCTGAAGCGGCATGTCCGCGTTCGTGGCAAGATCTCCGGCACACCCGAGTGTCCCCGTCTGAATGTGTTCCGCAGCAATGCGAACATCTATGCTCAGATCGTCGATGACGTGAACGGCGTAACTCTGGTTTCCGCCAACACGCTGGAGAAGGATTTTGAGGGTGCTACCGGCAACGCTGAGGCTGCCAAGAAGGTTGGCGCAGTCCTGGCTGAGCGTGCTAAGGCAAAGGGTATCGAGCAGGTCGTATTTGACCGCGGCGGCTATATTTTCCATGGCCGTGTCGCTGCTCTGGCTGAGGGCGCCCGCGAGGCTGGCCTCAAGTTCTAAGGTGGAGGAGGAAAAGAAATGGCTTACGAAAAGACTCCTAGAAACGAAGCTCCCGAGATGATTGAAAAGGTCGTTTCCCTGAACCGTGTCTCCAAGACCGTTAAGGGCGGCCGTGTCATGAAGTTCTCCGCACTGGTCGTCGTTGGCGACGGCAAGGGCACTGTGGGCTATGGCCTGGGTAAGGCTGCGGAAGTTTCCGAAGCAATCCTGAAGGGCATCGCCGATGCCAAGAAGAACCTGGTCAAGGTTGCTGTTATGAACGGCACCATCCCCCACGATGT
>JAZOMH010000065.1:0-10343 GCA_045653785.1 Faecousia sp.
GAAGAGTTTGTCCATGGCTCCGGCAAGCGTAAGACATTACAACAAAAGCGTTATGAAAAAGTAGCGGATTGCTGTAGATTTCTGTTCAAATCCCCTGCATTTTAGCACATTACACGATCTTGAATAAATTTTTCCTAACAACGGTCAACGGCGAGCCTCATTGAAGAGACTCGCCGTCTTGTTTTAGCTGTTTTTTTACAGCCCCATTTTTTACAGAAGTTCTTATTTTTCCTGTGACAAATCCTGTGTCTTATTTGTCTTATAGATAGAGGCCTCAAAAATAAGAAAGGAGGGAGATTTTGCAACGAGTAAAGGTACTATTTGAAGAATATAAGGATATGGTCTACCGTTTGGCTCTGAGCTATACAGGAAACCATCACGATGCGCAGGACATCAGTCAGGAGGTGTTTCTCCGTCTGATCCGGTGGATCGATCGTATCAAGGTAGGCTCAGAACGGTCATGGTTGGCAAAGGTTACGGTGAACTGTTGCAAAAATCTGCACGCTTCCTATGACAGATGGAATACCCGGGAACTGACGGAAACGGACGCTGTTTCACAGCCGGAAGAAGAGGGCCTATCGGAAACAATTATGGCTCTTCCCGGGGATTATCGTATTGTGGTGTATCTCTTTTACTATGAGGAGTACAGCACAAAAGAAATTGCTAAGCTGCTACGGATCAGTCAGAGCACGGTTACGACTCGCTTGCACCGGGCCCGTCAGCAGCTTCGTGAACGATTAAAGGAGGAATTGGAATGAAAGATTTCATCAAAAAAGAGTTTGAAAAGGTCTGTATGCCCCATAACTGCGCGGAAAAAATCCGCCAAAATATGGAAGGGGTGCAGCCTGTCCACAGAAAAAAGCTCCGCAGCTTACCGCGAGTCCTCATTGCCGCCGCAGTGACTATGTGCCTTTTGATATCTGTGGCAGCAGTTGGAATCCAAAAGGGCTGGCTGGATGATTTTTTAGGAAGCAGCGAAACTGTGGAAGGCGTGAATGAACTGCAGCTTACGGCACAGGATGGAGAAATGGAAGTAACCCTTGACCGTATGCTTGTAGATGGTCCCTTTGTCTATCTGCAGGTCTCTGTCCGTACCCAAGGAGATGTAAATGCCGCAGAAGCCTTTGAAGGTGATCCTATGCTGCCGGAAAGCGGTATTGAGAAACGTTTGTATGCCACCTATGCCAACGGCTATCTTGCCCTCCCCTTATCAGAGCGGGGACAGGAGATGACAAAGATGCAGAATCTTCCCTGTCAGGGGCCGGTCAGAACGTGGAATGTGACTCGTTTGGACGATGGGAGCGATATAAATTACTGTTCCTATACCATGCAGATCATTTTGGCAGAGCTTCCGGCAGACTATGAAGGGCTGAATCTGACTTTACGATTGGATAAGCAGAGAACTTGGATTCCTACTTCGGGAGATGGATATGCCACCGACGAGGAGGAAGTTGCCATTATAGAAGAAAACATTGTCCTAACTGATGCCAAAGCCAGAATCACCACCATGGAAGACGGACGGCAGATAAAGGTACATGCTTTGGGTGTGCAGATCCAAGGCGCTGATTTTGATGTCTATGATGGAAATGGAGAGTGGAACAGTGGCGTGATACTGAAAGATGGTAGACAACTGCCTTTTAAGCCAAGCTGGAAGTCCCAGGACTATTTCACAGAGGAAATGCAGTGGAGCATCTGCCTTCTCAATGAGGTCATTGTTCCCGATGAAGTTGTTTCCATTTACGTAGGCGATACCCTTTATCCCTTGAATTAAAAGAAGAGGATGCGGTGATTTAAGAAAATAAAAATCGCAATAGAAATTCATTTATGTTATTATAAAAAACAACCGAATTGGTGCGTTTCATGAATAGCAGATCAGGCCGCTATCAAGAACGGCAGGAACTAAGATCTAACTTCTTCCCCTCCGCCCGGTTCACCCTCGACATCGAGGATGAAAAGGAATATCTCTACTCCTTCTCCTCCGGGCGCCGGGTACACCAATGGCAAGACATTGAAGTAAGACTCTATATCTAATAACTCGCGACCTTTGCTGAGAAATCAGCAAAGGTCGCTTTAGACTGTCGAAAAGCCTCCGATACTGTGCATTGGAGGTTTTTCTGGCATATATTACAACATTTAATACAATTTCCAAAAGTGCAATGCAAAGTTACCCAGCGTTGCATTCGTTAAACAACTGCCTGATTATTTGTGCAAAGCTTTACGCAGCACCGGAGTGATCAGTAATGCCACAGTACCGCCGATCAGAGCGGTGAACAGTTGGGGCCAAGCGAACATAGTAGGAAGCATCTCCAACATAGGAGGTGCCAAAACGACAACTTCTCCCAGCTTCTTGCCCAGTAATGCGCCGGAAGCAATGCCGCAGATGACTTTGACTACCAGTAAATACAGCACGGCGAACTTCACACCGGCTGCAGTAATCAAAGCCACCGGCTGCCGCCAGATGGGCTTGTGGCTCTTTCCTGCGATTAATCGCAGCAGTACCACAAAGCACACATTGCCGAGCATAATGGGCAAGACCGTCACAAAGTTAGGTGCGATACCAAACAGATATGCACACGCGGGGCTCACCATGGCAATGGTAATGCCACTGCTCATACCCGCAAACAAAACACCAATTGCCAAAACCGCATTGACGCAGGAACCGGTGACCAACTGACCCATAGGCTTGGTAATTGCCTGCAGTGCAATCAAGAGTGCCAGCATTACGGCAGTTTCGGTGATCCACAAAAGTTTCTTACGCATAATAATACCTCTTTATTTATTGACAAATGATTATGCTTACTCCTTACTGATAATGCCGGAATAAGCGATTTTTACACTGACACCCTTCAAATTGCCGATTTTTTCTACCAAAGCGGCAATAATATCCTGAGGCGCATCCAATGCGATGGCTTAATGTCAGGCTGTTTTAATATGAATGATGAAACAGGCGCATGCCGATAAAGGCCATGACCATGCCCTTTTTATTGCACTCTTCGATGACCAGATCATCGCGAATAGAGCCACCGGGCTCTGCAATGTTCTTAACACCGGAAGCAAAGGCACGCTTCATGTTACCGCTGAAGGGGAAAAATGCATCGCTGCACAGCGCAACATTGCGGTGAAAAGCCAGCCAGGCCCTCTTGTCGCCTTCGGTAAAACGCTCAGGCTGCTCGGTGAAGCAGTTCTGCCAAATGCCGTCTGCACAGACATCCTCTTCGTTGCCGTTGATGTATCCATCGATAACATTGTCGCGATTAGCACGCCTCAAATTCGCACGGAACTTCAGCCCCGGAGTCTTGGGATGCTGGCGCAGGAACCAGGTGTCAGCCTTGGCACCTGCAAGTCTGGTGCAGTGGATGAGGCTCTGCTGACCGCACCAATACCGATAGCCACCTTCAGTTCCTTGACCAGCTGCCAAGAATTCAGAGCATCCATAAAATTGATGTAACCGGGACGACCATTCAGAATAACAAAGGGCAATTCGCCACCATCCGTCATATCCAGGTGAGCGGGCTTCTGATTAGGATTACAACCATATTTCAATTTAAATTCTTTTATAATCGAATGTCCATTACTCGTTTTTATTGAAGATTCGTTGCTTGTACTCGCCGGTGGTAAGATCGGTGTAACGCACGAACAGGGAGATCTTATTTTCGTTGTTCAATTGATCCCACAAAATTTCTGCAAACATATCAATATCGTTGGCGATGGACACCCGCTCCGGCTCTCCCATAAAGGAAGAAATCACAGGAGTACCATTGCCGACATAGGTGTGAATAAAGTGGCCCAGACCGGGAACGGCAGGATACTCATAGAAGTTCCGAATGCAGCCACTTCCTTTTGCGTCTGCAGCCTTCAGAATAGACAGTTTGTAGCTGCCATCCTTGGCAAGCAGGCCCGAAATTCTGGGAGTCCAGTTAGGATCATCATTCTCAAAGCAACGGGTACGCAGTGCAGCTTCCCAGCTCTCTCCTCTGTCCAGGAACTCCCGGATGGTATCGGTTTGATCACCGTTAGTAACAATCAATCCGCTATCGATTTCTCGTATGGGATGATAGTTGATGAGATGGGGATCCTGCTTCAACTTAGGATTGTAAGTCCGGGTGCGAATGCCGTCGGCTTCTTCCACGAAGATATAATTGCGGCTATTAACGCTACGACCCATAATAAAATAGATTGCAACAGACTTTTTGCCGTCCGGAGTAATTCCCAGCACGATGCCGCGGCCGGGATAATCATTTTCGGCAAGTATTTTGGTTAGCCTGCCAACTTCATATACATTCATATCGTTTGCTCACTTTCTGTAAAAAGGAGGGACGGGGGTCCCGGGGATTGAGAAAATCCGGGACCCCCAGAAAGAAGGTGCGTTATTATCGTCAAGTAACCGATGATTCATTCAGCGGTTACTCAAGGGGTGAACGGATCATAACGCGAATAGTTAGTCGTTGAAACCAACTCTTTCCTGATAGGTGGTGTGCAGCAGTTCGTGAGCCTTATGGGAATTGGGCTTTCCAAGGAATTCATCGTACAGCTTCTGTACCTGGGTGTTCTTGTGGGACTGGCGCAGCTGCTGGCGCTCGTCCTCGCTGTATAGGGCAGAAGCCCGCTTAGCGCGGAAGGTGTCCTGAATATCATCATCCTCGTTAGGCAGGAAGCAGGAACGGACGATGGGCTGACCGCCGCCTGCGATACAACCGCCGGGGCAACCCATGATCTCGATGAAGTGGTACTTGGACTTACCCTCGCGGATCTCGTCCAACAGCACCTTGGCATTCTTCATTCCATGAGCAATGGCAACATTGACGGTCATACCATTAATGTCCAGAGAAGCATCGCGGACACCTTCAAAGCCACGGACGGCCTCGAACTTGATGGCCTCATGCTCCTTGCCGGTCAGCACGAAATAAACAGTACGCAGAGCGGCTTCCATAACGCCTCCGGTGACACCGAAGATAACGCCTGCTCCGGTATACTCGCCCATCAGATCCTGGTCGTACTCCTCGTCAGGCAGACGAGTGAACAGAATACCTGCACGCTTGATCATTTTGGCCAGCTCACGGGTGGTTAGAACTGCGTCTACATCAGCAAGGCCCTTGACCTTCAGCTGATCACGAGCTCTCTCATCCTTCTTGGCAGTACAAGGCATAATGGACACAACAAAGATATCCTTGGGGTCAATGCCGTTCTTTTCAGCATAGTAAGACTTGATGACAGCGCCCTGCATCTGGTGAGGAGATTTGCAGGAAGACAGGTGACCCAGCAGGTCGCCGTAGTTATACTCAGCATAGTTGATCCAGCCGGGAGAGCAGGAAGTGATCATGGGCAGCACACCGCCGTTCTGAATACGACCCAGCAACTCAGTGCCTTCCTCCATAATGGTCAGGTCAGCAGCAAAGTTGGTATCGTAAACCTTGTGGAAACCGAGACGTTTCAGCGCAGCAACCATCTTTCCGGTGACGGGTGTGCCGACGGGCATGCCGAACTCTTCACCCAAAGCAGCACGAACAGCAGGAGCAGTTTGCACCACAACATGCTTGCCGGCTTTGAAGGCAGCGTCAACCTTGCCAATCTCGGACTTCTCCATCAGTGCACCGGTGGGGCAAACGCTGACACACTGACCGCACTGAATGCAGGGAGAGTTGGCGAAAGAGCGATTCTCGGCGGGAGCCACGATGGTGTTGAAACCACGGTTTTCAAAACCAAGGATGCCCATATCCTCGCCATGAGCATTCTTGCAGCGAGCAACACAGCGGCCGCAGAGGATGCACTTGGAGGTATCGCGGATGATAGCAGGTGCCAGTTCGTCATAAGTGACTTCGGTCTTGCTACCCCGGTAGCGGCCCTCCCGGGCACCGGTAATACCGGCTACATGCAGCAGTTCACACTTACCGTTTTTGTCGCACTGCTGGCAGTTGATATTATGGTTAGAAAGTAACAGTTCCACGGAAGCACGGCGAGCTTCGGCGGCCTTGGGACTAGAAATGGTGATTTCCATGCCCTCATTGACGGGGTATACACAAGAAGCAACCAGGCCTCTTGCGCCTACCACCTCAACCAGACAAACACGGCAGGAGCCATTATTGCACTCGCCATGATTAAATGCACACAGAGAGGGAATTTCGTAGCCGCACTTCTTGGCAGCTTCCAGGATGGTCAGGCCCTCTTCTACCTGATAGGAAACGCCTTCGATTTTAATATTTACCATTGACCTTTCCTCCTTACTTCTTATAGATGGCATTCAGCTTACAGGTTGCGATACAAGCGCCACACTTCAGGCACTTATCGGCATCAATCTGATAGGAAGCCAGTCGGTTATGGGGCGCGGTATAGGTGGTCTTGTAGATAGCATCCACCGGGCAGAATTTGGCGCAACGGGCGCAGCCGACACACTTGTCCTGATCAATGGCGTAGGTCATCAGATGCTTACAGACCTTGGCGGGACACTGCTTGTCCACAATATGGGCAAGGTACTCGTCCCGGAAATGGGTTAAAGTAGAAATAATGGGGTTGGCAGCAGTCTGACCCAAAGCACACAGAGAGTTAGCCTTCACGGTCTGACCCAGCTCTTCCAGTTCTTCCAGATCCTGCATGGAGCCTCTGCCTTCGGTGATCCGGGTCAGAATTTCCAGCATACGCTTGGTGCCGATCCGGCAAGGAGAACACTTGCCGCAGGATTCGTCGCAGATGAACTCCATGTAGAACTTAGCAACATCAACCATGCAGTTATCTTCGTCCATAACGATAGCGCCTCCGGAGCCCATCATAGAACCACGGGCAACCAGATTATCAAAGTCGATGGGCTCGTCCAGATCCTTTTCCGTCAGGCAACCGCCGGAGGGACCGCCTGTCTGGATAGCTTTGAACTTCTTGCCGTCGGGAATACCGCCGCCGATATCATAAATCAGTTCTCGCAGAGTGGTACCCATGGGGATTTCCACCAGGCCAACATTGTTGACCTTGCCACCCAGAGCAAAGACCTTGGTTCCCTTGGACTTTTCAGTACCACAAGAAGCGAAATCAGCCGCACCCTCACGCAGGATGTAGGGGACGCAAGCCAAAGTCTCAACATTGTTCACGATAGTGGGCTTGCCCCACAGACCCTTCACAGCGGGGAAAGGAGGACGGGGACGGGGCATACCGCGCTTACCTTCGATAGAGTTCAGCAGTGCGGTCTCTTCACCGCAGACGAATGCACCTGCGCCCAAACGGATGTGTGCTTGGAAGCTGAAACCGGTACCCATAATGTTTTCGCCCAGAATGCCGGCTTCGTTCATCTGCTTAATGGCATTACGCAGGCGGTTCACAGCAATGGGATACTCAGCGCGGACATAGAAATAACCTTCAGTAGCGCCGATGGCGTAACCGGCGATCATCATACCTTCAATAACCGCATAGGGATTTCCTTCCAGAATGGAACGGTCCATAAATGCACCGGGGTCGCCTTCGTCGCCGTTGCAGACGACATACTTCTGGTCGGCTGCGTTTGCGGCAGCAAAGGACCACTTGCGGCCGGTGGGGAAGCCTGCGCCGCCACGGCCACGGAGACCTGCAGCCAGAACTTCGTCAATGACTTCCTGAGGAGCCATATTCAGTGCACGCTTCAGACCTTGGAACGCGCCATAGCCCATTGCCTCGTCAATATCTTCGGGGTTAATGACACCGCCACCGTGCAGAGCAACACGCTTCTGCTTCTTGTAGAAGTTGATGTCCTCCTGCTTTGCAACGGTCTCGCCGGTGTTAGGCTCAACATACAGCAGGCGTTCGATGATCTCACCGCCCATGATATCCTTTTCGAAGATCTCATCCACATCGTCCAGAGTTACCAGACGGTACAGAGTATCTTCGGGGAAGATCTTAACGAAAGGACCCTGGGAGCAGAAACCAAAACAGCCGACGATGTTGACAGTAACCTTTTCCTGCAGGCCATTCTCCTCTACCAGTTTTTCAAACTTAGCTTTAATATCCATGGAGTTGGAGGAGATACAACCGGTGCCACCGCACAGCAGAATAGCACGCTTACCGTTGCTACCGTCCAATTTAGCAGTCAGCGCATTGGTACAACTACAAATCTTATTTTCGAGTTCAGTAAAGTTTTTCATATTACTTACCCTCCTTGGTCAGGTATTCCTGGACAACACCGGGAACAGCATCTACGCTCATCTTGGGATAGACCTTGCCGTTAATGGTAACAGCAGGAGCGATTCCGCAAGCACCGATGCAACGCAGAGCATCAATGGTGAACAGACCGTCCTCGGTGGTTTGACCGGGCTTTACCTTCAGGATCTCGCAGAACTTGTCGATAATCTGCTGAGCGCCCTTAACGTAGCAGGCAGTACCCAGGCAGCAACCGATGACATACTTTCCCTTGGGCTCCAGAGAGAAGAAAGAATAGAAGGTGACAACGCCGTAGATTTCTGCCACGGAGATGCCGGTCTTCTTGGAAACGATTTGCTGAACTTCCAGGGGGATGTAGCCATACTCGTTCTGGATGTCGCTGAGGATCATCATCAGAGGAGTCTTTTCACCGGTGTAACGATCGCAGATTTCATTGATCTTCTTGACACCGGCTTCGTTAATATGCGCCATTGTTTACCTCCATATATATCGTAATTTATAAATTAACTATCGATTTATGGCCGGAAAAAACACGAATTCCGCCGCAGTAAGCGACGGAAAACCTGTTTTTTCGCGAAAACCTTAATCATTATACAGATTTCACTTGCGAAAAACAATAAAGATGTGATACTTTATTTATAGTTTATACTTATAGATTCTGGAAATAGGTTATGAACTACAATTATCTGCTTTATTTTTCCGTTTTAGCCCAAACGGGACACTATACCACTGTTGCTGCATGACAGCAGAACCAAAGCACCCGTAGTCATCCGTATGGGCATAGTTTCCGGAACACCGGACGGGCTGCTTGCCCGTGGGGTCGTGGAGTATACACGTAATAATTCCCGTATCCGCTTCCATTTGACAGAGAGTTCCTCAGAAAACTTGATGGATCTGGTACGGCAGGAAAAACTGGATATGGCCATCGTAGACTCTTCGGACAGAGATCGCAGTCTGCATTTCAGAAAGCTATATCAAAGAGAATTCTTTGTGGCTATGCCCAGCACCCACCCCCCGGCAATCCGCCCATCGATCACACCGCAGGAGATTGTTAACGAACCGCAGGTCGTTTACTTTAAAAAAGGAATTTGAGGGTTGCACTTATTTGTATACGGGTGATATTCACCCTAATGAAACAGGGTTTTTTGCATTAGAAAATGGATTAGTGAGAATAATATTTAATTTCTCTCTTTATTGTGATTGGCGGGGAGGACATGACAGAATTTCCTTGAAAAAACAACTTACATATGCTATAATAAGGAAAATATTTATGGACAGAAGCCATAAATAAAATAAAAATGTGGAATTGCGTCCTAAATATTTTATAATGAATTATCCCTATTATATTTAAAAAAGAGAGGAGAAAATTATGAAAAAAATATTCTGTATTCTTCTTATGGTAGGTTGTATTTTTGCTATGACAGCTTGCGGTGCGACCAAAACCCTGCATTGTGACAAGTGCGGTAAAGAGGTACATGTGGAACAGAGCTCCAACATGGAAGAAGAATGGATCATCTACTGCGCAGAATGTAACGAAGAAACATTCGGCGATAACCCCGTTGTAAGTGAAGGATAATTGGAAATTATTATAAACAAGGAATAGTTCGTTTGTGTTGGCCGATATACAGTGGATGACCAACACTGACAGTTACTACTGACCCTTTTCAGAAAAGAAATCCCGGTTGAGAAATTTCTCAACCGGGTGTTCTTTATTTATAGGTTGGTTAGGGCCTTCAATAACAGGAATCTTTTGGGCTTAACCGTTAATGAAATAAGCCTTTGCACTGTCGGAGTAGGCAAAGAGGGCTTTGCACAGATCCAGCAGGGTGCCGGTCTTGTTGTTGCCGTAGGTGTCGGCGCTGTACTGTAAGGTGCAGGATACGGGGGTGTTTCCAGAGTAGACCTGTACAGAAACCACGGAGCGGAGCTCGGCGGCCAGCATGGTATCCAGTGTGAAGGCATAGTAGCCCAGTTTTTCGTTATACAGCTCTGCACCGGTGAGAACCAGTTCCTTGGTTGCACCGTAGGTATCGGTGTAGCTTACGCGGAGACTCAGATCGGATACATCTCCTGCATAGCTTCCCATAGAGAAGATAAACTTGAGACAAACCTTGGAGTCTAAGATCAGGGACTTACCCACCCACTTAACAGATGCATTTGCAAGATCGTCCAGAGTCTTGTTGGTGCTGCCGAACTTGACGGCGTCGATGTCGGACAAGTATGCCTTG
>JAZOMH010000066.1:0-4354 GCA_045653785.1 Faecousia sp.
GGCAATCTCAATTTCAACTGTTTGCTTGCACTAGTGCCACCGGAAGTTCTTGACTATGTTGTTGTGCATGAACTGTGCCATCGAAAAGAGCTGAATCACTCTGCTCGCTTCTGGAATGAGGTGGAGCGAATCTTGCCGGACTATAAAACAAGAAGGTCCTGGTTGAAGGAACGCGGATCAGGGCTTATCGCGAGAATATGAGTGTGGCAAAATGGTGGCAGAGAACTGGCAAAACTGCGGCACAACATTGACACAAGAATGATAATGACACGCAAATCTTCCTGTGTTATAATTCTAGCATGAGAAACTGGGACTTCGAGAAGAAGCCCCAGTTTTTTTGCTTACATTATCGTTAGGAGTGTGTTGAAATGAAGTTTTGTCCTTACTGCGGAGCTGATTTGTTAGACAGCGATGCCTTATTCTGTGCCAATTGCGGCAAGAAGCTACCACCTCACGAGGCGGGAATCACAGAGCCTTTGACGGAGGAAAAACGTCCGGAGCCTGTTACTCCTCCCGAAAAAGAAACACCACCGAAAAAGAAAAAACGCAAGAAGAAAAAGAAAGTCCCACCTAAAAAGGTCGTGGTACCGGCGGAAGAAACTCCTGTAGATGATGGGTACGACGGCTATTATGACGATGTTTTGCCCCCTGACCTGGATAGGGAACGGGAAGGCCTCGACAAAGAGCTGATCAAGAAGATCGTAGCTCTTGGCGTGGGTGTCGTTTTTATCATCGCAATGTGTGTTGTGATGATGTATGTACTTTAATCGCGTTGCACTTTTGGTATCTTCATCGTGTAATAGAGTAAAAACATGAAACGAGGTACAAAGTTATGAAGTACATTTCTATTGGTGCGATCCTGAATGAAGGAACCGAACATATTCTGGATGTTGCCCACGGTGGCGCTCAGTTCCGACTGACCGGAGAAAAAGCCCGGCTGTGGTTGAATGGCAGACTGGGTTTTGCTGAGGCTTTTAACCCGATGCATCTTACCATGGTGGAACAGCTTTTCAAAATGGGTCTGGTGATTAAGTGCGATGGTTCCCGGGCCGAGGAGTACCGGGCTCTGACCAAGTGCACTATTGTCCCTGCAGAACGCGAACACCCATACTGGTTTCTGCGACCCCAGGAGAAGACTGTCCTGCAGTGGCTGCGTAATGCCGGCTTGGTTCTGAGCATGGCAGAACTGGTCTACCTGGTCGACAGAAATGTTCCGATGGATGAGAAGTTGATCGGGAGCGTTAACGCGCAGGCATTGGTCGAACGGATTTACACCAGAGATACGGTGTACAATAACATTCTGGAAAACCAGATGGAACGAGCCGATGCAAAAGACCATGTTGTAAAAGCAGTTCTGGAGCTTCTTCGCAAGAAGCGGATCGTTCTTCTGTAAGGAGGATTTATGAAAGAGAAGTTTAAACAGATACCGGCACCACTCAGAAAACAGATTTGGGTGCGATGTGCCGGGGCCGGGTTGGCTGCAGCGATGCTTCTGATCGTACTGATTTACAGTAATGATTGGCGTTTTATGGTGCCATGTGCTGTGGCAGCGCTTCTTTGCCTGGCCAGCGCAGCTATGCTCTTTGATCGGTGTGTTCGAGGGAAGTACGTGGTGATTACCGGTATCTGTACAGAGATTGAGAGGACGACCATTCGGAAACGGATCAAGGCCATCTATCTCCAAACAGAAGAGCATCAAGTCAAACTGGTGGGTGTCAGACCTGTTCGGAATCTGCTTATCGGAGATACACTGAGTTTGTTCGTTGCAGAAAACACACCGGTCTACACAATAGAAGGCAGTAACGTAATCTGTAGCTATATCACCCTTGAAAAGGTCTTGCCTACAGTGAAAAAAGAAATTCAAACTCAGTGATTGACTAATACATATAGTTATGCTATAATACTATTACTAAAGTTTCGATGTTTTGCGTAAGCAATCAAAAGTGTCCGAGTATTTATATGTCCAGAGCTATTTGCGTCCATTCGCAAATGGCTCTTTTTTTATTTGTCCTCGGTTTCTGCCTGCGCAAAGCAGGTTGAAATATATTATTTTGCTTTGCAGGTCAAACCTGCAGGAAGGAGTCAACTATGTTAAAATTCTTCGCAGCCAATGTGGTGGTCTCGAAAGGCTACCAGAACTCACCCGCAGTCAAGTTCTCTGAAAAGGGTGATTTCGTCCGCTTCCGTGTGGGCCAGAAGGTCTACGATCCCCGGGCAGAAGACAATCATCGTTGGATCAATCTGACGATTAAGTGCTTCGATGCTGCTTTGGTGGACCGTATTCGCAAGATGGGTCTCAAGGAAGGCTCTTTCATCAACCTGTCCGGTCGTTACGATGAGGATGTATGGGAAGATGAAGAGAGCAAGGAAAAGCGCAGCATGCCGTGTATCATTCTGGATGAGATCGAGTTCTCGGGTGGTGGCAACGGCAAGAAGTCTGGCGATGCTCAGGGCGCAAGCTCCGGCTCTCAGAACACCAATCCTGAACCTGCAGCACCTGCAGCACCCCAGGAAAACCCCCAGATGCCCGGTAATTTCACCGGCTATGAAGGCTTCGGCGGCGGTAACAACTTCTTCAATCTGTAAGGAGCTGTACCACAATTGAATCAGGCACAATAACGCACACAAGTAGCTTCTATCGACTGCTTGTGTGCGTTTTTTGTTGCCCCAAAAGGAGTAAAAAGAAATGAACGACAAAAACTTCAAGCGCCATATGGCCTATGAAGCTTTGGTAATTTTGGGGCTGCTTGCGCTGCTGACCTACATTACCCGGCTTTGGCCTATCCTTCTTCTCATTATCCTTGGCATCTTTATTGCCACACTGCGTCTTCTGTTCCTTTCTTCTAAGAAAGTAGAACCGGTCAAGCCAGTACCTGCTCTTCCGTCACCTCCCCAGCCTCCGCAACCTCCTCAGGAAACGGATATGCAATCCATGGCCTATGCCATTATCCAGCGTCGGATCACTCAGATCCTGCAGGGTAGATTTCCGGAGGTTAGATGGATATGGGAGAACCCGAAGGCAAAAGAAGACATCATGATCGGTAATCCTGTCTACGTCCTGCTCAATAGAGCTGGCGGATACCGTCGCGGCCGTGTTGTGATCCAAAATCTCACTGTCATGGATATCGTGTTCGAGGAAGAAAAGCCAAAGGCTGATCCTCCTGCTCCGAATCCCGGACCTACATCTGGATCTACACCGCCTCCGGAAGAGGATGATGAAGAAGAATCTACGGAGAACTTTGGACTCATCGCATTCCAATGGGTAGAAGCCCATGTGATGGAGCTGAACGATCGCTGTAACGAAGCGATTGCAGAAGGACTGAGCGAATACTTGATCCCCGCAGATGATCTTCCTGTAACTGAAAGCTGGGAAGAGATCTGTAAGGAACTGGTTCGCAACGAATTTCGCGATGCACGTTGCTGTGACGACGGCATCATCATCTATTTTGAGCAGTAAGACTGCAGAAAGGAAATTACTATGAGTGTTTCTATTACGAACCTCTTTAACTATGCAAGGTCATTACCGGAGCCGTTCGACACCTTGGCCAATAAAAAGGTTAAGGTGTCATCCAAATACGGCAGCGGTACAGAATCTACGTTGTGTGCAACCGTCATCAAGGCGGTGCACGCAGTATGCGACTGTATGTCCGGCAATGGCGAGGGAGCTGTTGGTACCATCGATCATCGTACTGTGGCGGAGTATAAGTCCTCCGCCGGCCCCGATATCTACCACTTGGTTGTCTTTGACAGCGGTAGCGGTAACATCATGGCCAGTATCTTTGATAAGAACACAGAGACGATCGAGAACTACAAGCTCCATGCAAGCGAACGTGACGGCGCAGCTGTTATGATGGCGCTGATGCCCTTGCTGTTAAAAGATGATGAGTTTGACGAACATTTTCAAGCCTACTATGACCAGCGTGTTGCTGGTTACCCGGATATGAAGAAAGCCACGGAAGCAATGGCAATTCTCTGTGATAATGCCTACCGTCGAATCAAGGATGACTCCTGTTCTGCCCACCTCAAGGTAACGCTGGATAAATCCGGTAATGTATTGCGGGTCTCCCAGGGCCATTTGGACTCTGGTGCGTACACTCCTAATGCCGTGCTGGCCGGTGAATTCACCATCTTTGCCAAGACAGGTCGCATTACCGTGTCTGCAGCAAAGGACGCCATCGACCATAAGGATTTTGTTGGTCAGTACAAGTTGTCCGGAGGTCGGATCCTCTCAATGCTTGAAGAGACTTTGGTACCCAAGCTGGAAGAGTGGTACATCATCCCGGATGAGGTGGTGGATATTTGCAAGCACGCCTTGAGTACTACCGGAAAGCCTATGCAGATGCGCAACTTCCTT
>JAZOMH010000067.1:0-7077 GCA_045653785.1 Faecousia sp.
CCCTTTGGCGTATGCCAGGTGGGCAAGGCGTTCCGTAACGAGATCACACCCGGTAACTTCACCTTCCGTACCCGTGAGTTTGAGCAGATGGAGTGCGAGTTCTTCTGCAAGCCCGGTACTGACCTGGAGTGGTTTGCCTACTGGAAGGACTTCTGCAAGAACTGGCTGGTGAGCCTGGGTATTAAGGAAGAGAGCCTGCGCCTGAGAGACCATGAGCCTGCTGAGCTGGCATTCTACTCCCGCGCTACCACCGATATTGAGTATCAGTTCCCCTTCGGCTCCGGCTGGGGCGAACTGTGGGGCATTGCCGACCGTACCGATTACGACCTGGGCCGCCACCAGGAGGCTTCCGGCAAGGCATTGGACTATTACGATCAGGAAGCCAACGAGCACTACATTCCCTATGTGATCGAGCCCAGCCTGGGCTGCGACCGTGTGGCCCTGGCATTCCTGTGCGAAGCCTACGACGAGGAAGTGGTGGGCGTTGACAAGAAGGGCAATGAGGATGTGCGTACAGTTCTGCGGCTGCATCCTGCGCTGGCTCCCTTTAAGGCTGCCGTTCTGCCCCTTAGCAAGAAGCTGGCGCCCAAGGCAGAGGAGATTTACCATGAGCTGCAGAAGTACTTCATGGTGGACTATGACGATGCCGGTTCTATCGGAAAGCGTTATCGCCGCGAGGACGAGATCGGCACACCCCTTTGCATCACCGTTGACTTCCAGACTGTGGGCGACGAAACCACAGGGGCAGATAACTGTGTTACCGTCCGTGATCGGGATACTATGGAACAGGTCCGTATTCCCATCAGCGAACTGAAGAACTATATCGAGGAAAAGTGCCGTTTCTAAGCTGCCCGAAAAGCTGTCCCGACACCGGGGCAACTTTTTGTTAATGACAATTTGCATTTTTATATCCGCTGTGCTATAATAATTCAAGTAGATATTATCCCTTAAGAGGAGCACGATTATGAGAACCTTTTATAAATCCGACAAGCTGGAGAATGTGCTGTATGACGTTCGCGGTCCGGTAGTGGATGAAGCTGCCCGGATGGAAGAACGGGGCTTGAAGATCTTGAAACTGAATATCGGAAATCCTGCGCCCTTTGGGTTCAACGCTCCGGAGGAAGTAATCCAGGACATGCGGGATAATATTGTTGGTTCCCAGGGATATTCCGATTCCCGGGGTATCTTCTCCGCCCGAAAGGCAATTATGCAGTATGCCCAGATCAAGAAGATCCCCAATGTTACCATGAAGGATGTATTCACCGGTAACGGCGCCAGCGAACTGATCCAGCTCTCCCTCAACGCGCTATTGAATCACGGAGACGAGGTGCTGGTTCCCAGCCCGGATTACCCTCTGTGGACGGCCTGTACCAATCTGGCAGGCGGTACTGCGGTGCACTACATATGTGATGAAGAATCGGACTGGTATCCGGACATTGCGGACATTGAAAGCAAGATCACGCCCAAGACCAAGGCTATTGTGATTATTAACCCCAACAACCCCACCGGTGCGCTGTATCCCAAGGAGCTTTTGGAGCAGATTGTGGATGTGGCCCGGCGGCATGAGCTGATTATTTTCTCTGATGAGATCTATGACCGGCTGGTGATGGATGGGGAGGAACATATCTCCACCGCGTCCCTGGCACCGGATCTGTTTTGCGTTACCTTCAGCGGCCTGAGCAAATCCCACATGGCCTGCGGCTTCCGGGTAGGCTGGATGATCCTCAGCGGTGATAAATCTCTGGCGCAGGATTATATTGCCGGCATCAATATGCTATCCAATATGCGCCTGTGCTCCAATGTCCCCGGTCAGTCCATTATCCAGACGGCCCTGGGCGGCTATCAGAGCGTCAATGAGTACATCGTTCCCGGCGGCCGTGTTTATGAGCAGCGGGAGTTTATCTACAAAGCCATTAACGATATTCCCGGTCTGAGTGTTGTGAAACCCAAGGCTGCTTTCTATCTGTTCCCAAAGATTGACACAAAGAAATTCAACATTCTGGACGACCAGCAGTTTGCACTGGACTTCCTGCGGGAAAAGCGGGTACTGATCGTCCCCGGCAGTGGCTTTAATTGGAAACAACCGGATCACTTCCGATTGGTTTATCTGCCCCGGATTGAGATTTTGTCCGAGGCTACAGATAAGCTGGCACAGTTCTTAAGTAATTACCGCCAGGGCGCGGGTAAATAAAGGGAGGAATATATTATGGAAAAGTTGAGTGTAGGCTTTGGTCGCGTGGACATAACTCCGGATTTTCCTGTGAGTATCGCCGGCTACAGTGATGATGAGACCCGTATCTCCGAGGGTGTACTGGAGCATATTTTTGCTACCTGTATTGCAATGACCTCCGGTGATGAGACTATTCTGCTGTACACGGTGGATAGCCTGTCTGTGCACCGCAGAGAGGCAGATGAAATCCGGGATTATGTCTCTCCCAGGGTGGGGATTCCCATTGAAAAGATCTTCTTCACTGCTACCCACTGCCACAATGCACCTACCAACTACCTGATCAATGAAGGCGCTGAGCGTTACAGAGCATTGCTTCTGGATTGGATGACCCAGGCCGCACAGGAAGCATTGGCTGACCGTGTACCTGCGGAAGTTTACGGTGCCAAGCACGACCTGTTAAACCTGAACTTTGTCAGACATTACCTACTGGATGACGGCACTTTGTCCGGCGCCAATTTTGGCAGTTCCAAGACTAGAAAGGTCGTGGGACACGCTGCGGAGACTGACCCACAGATGGTGGTGGTCAAGTTTGCCCGTGAAGGCAAGCAGGACGTACTGCTCACCAACTGGCAGGCACACCCTGACCGGGCAAGAGAGATGGGGTTTACCCTGATCTCTCCCAGTTGGATTGGTCCCATGCGCCGCAAGGTGGAGGAAGAGACTGGGATGTACATGGCTTATATCGGCGGCGCTTCCGGCGATGAGGTCACGGAAAGCAAGGTCCCCGAACTGCACCTGGGCTATAGCTGGATTGAGTATGGCGAAAAGGTGGCAGAGGGCGCGCTGGAGGCGCTGAAGAAATTGCAGCCGGTGGAAGGCGAGGGCATCAGCACCACAAAGGTCATCTTCGAGGCGGAGATCGACCATAGCTGGGACCACATGATCGACCAGGCGAACGAGGTTTTTGACCTGTGGAAGTCCGTGGGCAAGAAAGAGGGCGACGAGCTGGGCAGAACCTATAATTTTACTTCTTCCTACCAGGCCCGTGCCATTCGCAGCCGTTACAAGATGGCCAAGACCGGTGAGCTGGAGCTCAATGCTTTCCGGGTAGGCGGCGTGGGCTTTGTTAACAATACTTATGAGATGTTCTGTGCTTCCGGCAAGTTTGTCAAGGACAATTCCCCCTTTGACATTACTATGGTCTGCTGTGGCAACAGCAGCTATATTCCCAGCTTGCCTGCATTCAACTATCGCTGCTATGAAGCCGATACCGGCTACTATGCTAAGGGCACAGCAGAAAAACTGGCGCAGAAGTTGGTGGATATGCTGGGCGAAGTGAAGTAATTCAATACAAACAAAAACCAGCGGACAGGAATTTCCTGTCCGCTGGTTTTTGATGATTAATCGTTGGTAACATCCCCACTGCCGGATAGATCAATGGGATTGCCCAGGTATGTAGACTTTGGTTGAAAAATACTCATGCCGAAATCCTTGACCCGGGCAAGGACTTCCCGGACCTCCCGGAAGAACTGCCCGGAATAGGGGCGCAGGTCTGCGGAAATACCCCAGGCATCCACACCCAGCGCGTTTGCAATGTGCAGCGCCCGGAACAGATGGTATTTCTGGGTAATGATCAAAATTCGTTTCGCACCGAAAATGTGCTTTGCCCGGTAGATGCTTTCATAGGTAGAAAAGCCTGCGTGATCCATAAAAACTTTTTCTGACGGGATACCGGAATCAATGGCAAACTGCTTCATCACAGCCACTTCATTGTAGCTTTCCTGACCGTGATCACCACTCATCAGATATGTGTAGCCGTCTCCCAGGGCAACAGCGGTCTTCAGCCGGTCCTCCAGCATGTGGCTGGGAGTGCCGTCGCTTTTGACTTGACAGCCCAGGACCAGAACACAGTCAATATCACCGGGGACTTGGTCGGGAGTAACCATCTGCGGCGTCCCTGCAATATACATGCCAACATTGATGCCGGCTACGGTCAGTACGCAGGCTGCGCACAGGCATAACAGAATATAAATCATCCTCTTTATCTTTTTCATAACAAGTCCTTTAGGGTTCGTTGACGATTCCGGTAAACATAGGCAGTCCGTCCTGACTTTCCACATAGAACAGGAAGGGACGGTCCAACACAAAGTCGATCTCTTCTCCTAACGGCATACCTGCGCCGCAGCGGCCAATCACTGTATATGCGGCTGCGGTAACACCCTTTTCATTGACTGCCACCCGAACGGCGTGCTTGATCTGGTCGATAAAGCCATTGTCGTCGGGGAAGATGGGGGAGAAGTCGGCAATGCCTGTTTGGAAAACGTCTGTAACACCCAATGCCCGAATGGTGTCGGAAAGCTCTAAATTCGAGGAAATGTCAAATTTGGGTACGGACAGGTTTACAATGATGGATTTGCTTTCCCGCGTATCCGGATCAGATAAAAACACGGCAACTTCGTCGGTAATTTCTTCGGGGGAAACGCCTTCGTCGGGTAAAATCAGCCACATCCTGCCATTATCCTCCAGGGGGAGGTACACGGCGCTGAATCGTTCGCCCCAATAATAAGGGCCGTAGGACAGTTCCTGGTGCATAAAGGTTTCTTCTCTGTTACCAGAGGGGGCGCGGAAGGTAGCCTGGGTGTTTTTCTTTTCAGAGAACTCATTCTGCCACTGAACCTGGTAATACACGGTGGAAGCCAGCACCATATCAGTTCGGGAATCCAGCTTCAATGTGGCTGCTTGTTCTTTCAGTAAACCGCCGGTCTGCTCGTTAAGCCAATCCCGCAGGGCCTGGTTAGCTTCCTCGCTGCCCAGATCCGCATGGAATACAGAGGCGTAGTATTGCTCCGCCAAAAGTTGGGCGGTTTCCTTGTTATAGGGGTAGCCGTTTTTTAGCCATAAAGAGTTGGCGAGGATGGAGGTGGTTAGTCCGTCGTCATTGTAATGACCTTCCCAAACTTGCTTTGCCTGGGTGCGGAGTGTTTCAATATCCGGCGCGTGGAGTAGATCCAGAATCTGTTCCCGGCTTTCTCCATCGGTGGTCTCCGCCAGCATAGCAAGGGCTATGTAAAGATTCAATGGGGAGCAGGCTACATTTTCGCCGGACTGTCCGTTGAAAACTCGGGAGATCACTGAAGCAAAATATCCCTTAAGACTGTCGGCGTAGCCGGCGGGCTGATCGTGGAGTGCCTGTTGGTCGTTGTACCAGTTTTCGTAGGCTTGCCCCCCGTGTTCTACAGGGTAGGCGCTGAGCCTGGGGTAGTTAGGCTTGGCGACCAAAAGCTGCAATTGGATCTCCGGAGTGCTTCCCGCCCCCAATGGGGATATGGGGGCGGAGAGGGGGTTCAGCAGAAATGCTGCGGTAATGACAACAGCTAATACTGCGGCAACAGCGGCAATCCAAGGGAATTTGTGTTTTTTTCTATAATTTGCGGCTTTTTCGATGTGGCGCGGGCTGATCTGCTCCAGCGCCTGGGCGATGGTATCATGCTTCATCCCCAAATCCCTCCTTATATAAATAGTCCTTCAGTTTGTTCCGGATCCGGTGCAGCCGTACGGACAGGGCGTTTTCTGTAATACCCTCTATGCGGCTCAGTTCCCGGACGCTGTCGCCAAACCAGTACCGGCGAACAAAGAGACAACGGCTTGTGTCGTCTAGAGTGTCTAAAAACCGGTCTATAGCGCGGCCCAGCTCCCGGGCATCTATCTGCTCCTCTAAGGTCCCTGTTGTCAAAACGCCGGATAGTTCCTCTAAGGTAGCGTCATAGCGGTCGTCCCGTTTTTGAGTGGTGCGCTGCCGCAGGCGTTTTAGGGCGGTGTTTCTGCCTATTTTATATATATAAGCAGACAGCGGCTCCGGACGGGCAGGGGGGATCGCGTCCCACAGAGCCAGATATGTATCGCTGACCGCTTCCTCTGCGTCCCGGCGATCACCCAGGATGTTCAGCGCGGTCAGGTGAAGCCGCCGGCCAAATTTTGTGCTAAGCATATCAATGGCGCTTTCCGCCCGGTTCCACAGGGCATCCAATATTTTTCTATCCTCCACGGTATCGACCTCCCTTCATTTATATACTACCGTTCCTTTCTTTTATCTTACAGGAAAAATTAAAAAATTTCTATGTATATTTTTTCCGCTGTCCGGTAACAATCTCGTCAAAGGGGGCATAACTTATGAAAGTGCGCGACATTATGACCAAACCGGCCATCCACATCAGTCCTGCCGAATCAGTGGAGGTGGCAGCCAGAACCTTTGCACAATATAATATTGGAGCGCTGCCGGTGTGCGGCAATGACGGTAAGCTGTGCGGCGTGATCACGGACCGGGATCTGGTAACCCGGTGTGTAGCATCGGGTAAGGCACCGTCGGATACCATGGTGCAGGAAGTGATGACCGGGCAGGTAATGTCTGTGCAGCCGGATATGGAAATCGGGGTGGCGGCACACCTGATGGGCAGGCAGCAGGTGCGGCGGCTTCCGGTGGTGGAAAACGGAAAGCTCTGTGGCATGGTCAGCTTGGGAGACCTTGCCAAAAGAGAGGAAAGCGTTATGGACGCAGCGGATGCGCTGACGGATATTTCCGATAATGTTTCCCACCGAAGTGGTTGGTAATTCTGCACAGAAAGGGTCTGTCCCTTTTGTAAAATCTGCACGATTGCACAATCTGCAAAAAAATCAAAAAAATTGAAAAAAAGCTATTGACAAACGGTGTCCCAAGTGGTATCATATGCAAGCTGTCCAATGAACGGCCCGCCGGGAGGATAGCAAAACCTGTACCTTGTAAATTGAATAACGCAAAGACGAACAAGTAACACCTTGGACAATTATAAATGGATTGTTTAAGAAATTCGTGTACGAATGAAAAACAGCCAACGAAAATTCTTGAGTAAATTTGCTAGACAAATTATTCA
>JAZOMH010000068.1:0-86685 GCA_045653785.1 Faecousia sp.
GCGGTGCAGCAGGCAAAGCAGCTCGCCGCCCAGGACTATCGGGAACTGGTGCTCACCGGTATCGAGATCGCCTCCTGGGGGGTGGATCTGCCGGGCAGGCCCACCCTGGCATTTTTGATTCAGAAGATCTGCCAAGCGGTACCGGATATGCGGGTGCGTCTGGGCTCTTTGGAGCCCCGGATCGTCACAGAGGATTTCTGCAAGCAGCTGCAGCCCCTTGACAACCTGTGTCCCCAGTTCCACCTGTCCCTGCAGTCCGGCTGCGACAGCGTCCTTGCCCGGATGCGCCGGAAATACGACACCGCCCGGTATCTGGAAAGCGTTACGCTGCTAAAACGTTTTTTCCCCGGCTGCGCTGTAACCACCGATATGATCGTGGCGTTTCCCGGGGAGACGGAGGAGGAATTTGCCCAAAGTCTTGCTTTTATCCGGGAATGCGGCTTCGGGGATATGCATATTTTCCCTTACTCCCGCCGCCCCGGCACCCCCGCGGATAAAATGCCGGGCCAGCATCCCAACGCTGTGAAGGAAGAACGCAGCCGTCAGGCAATAGAGGTGGCAGAAGCCATGTCCCGGCAGTTCCGGCAGGGAATGGTTGATACCCGGCAGCAGGTGCTTTTTGAGCAGCCGGAGGGAGATTTTTTCACAGGCTACACACCAAATTATGTGAAGGTGTATGTGGAGGGCGGAAACCTGCACAATCAGCTGCTAACCGTGGTCATTACGGAAGTTTTCCGGGACGGTGTCAAAGCCAGGCTGAAATAACAGATGATTCACCTTAAATTTCCTGTTTATGGGGCAGTTGCTTGCAATGCAGCGTAGGGCGGGGGCTTGCCCCCGCCCTACACTACTGCCTGTCAAATCGGAATTTGAATGGCATACGGGGGAAACATATTCGACCTTGGGATGTGTCCCCAATCCCCCATTTGTAAATTTTTCAAATTAGGGGCAGACAATTCGCAAAAAGTGTGCTATACTATAAGGTAATACGATATAAATACTTAGATCAAGGAGGGATTTCCTTTGAAATATTGGCGCGGATATCTGGTGGCGGCCATTCTGGCAGCCATCTCCGGTGCTCTCATTTACTTTGCCAAGGCGCACCCTGTGCTGGTGGATATGATCTATCCCTATGTTACCCGGCTGATTATTTCCTCCCTTGCGGACTGGACAGGCGCTCTGTCCTTCTGCCTGTGGCAGGTACTGCTGATCGGTCTTGTGGCATTGGGTGTTGCCAGCATCGTTCTGATGATCGTGCTGCGCTGGAACTTTGTCCAGTGGCTTGGCTGGGTGCTGGCGGTGGTCAGTTGCCTTTCCATGTGCCATACCGCTCTGTACGGCCTGAATAAATATGCCAGCCCCCTGGCAGACGATGCCCGTTTGGAAATCATTGATTTTACCGTTTCCGAGCTGAATGAGGCTACGATCTATTTCCGGGACAAGGCCAATGCCATGGCCCAGGAATTGCCCCGGAACGAAAAGGGCGACCCGGACTTCGGCTCCTTTGAAGACCTTGCCCAGCAGGCAGGGGAGGGATTCCGTGTTCTGACTTATGACCAGGCAATCTCCGTATTTGCCGGCTCTACCGCCCCGGTGAAAAAGCTTAGCTGGAGCGGCATCTACACCCTGCGCAGACAGTCCGGTGTTACAGTGCCTCTGACCGGTGAAGCTGCGGTCAATCCGGACCTGCCCAGCGCATTGCTGCCCTTTGCTATGTGCAAGGAAATGGCCCACCGGATCAGCATTTATGACGATGCGGATGCCTGCTACGCGGCATTTTTGGCGTGTACCGCCAATTCCTCTCCCGCATTCCAATACTCTGCCTATCTGATGGCATATAAATTCTGCTACGATGCCATCGTATCTATTCCTACCAGTACCGCCCAGGCCTGCGCTACCCAGACGGACAAGGGTGTCAATGCCCAATTCCGCAGCGACCTGGAGGATTACACCCGCTTTTACGGCAAAACCACCGGTACCGCCACTGTGCGTACCCAGGCGCCCACCCTGGCAAACCCCACCGCCACCGGTGAGGAGGAAGTGGTGGTAACCTTCTCCAGCTACGCCGGCGTTGCGGATATGCTGGCAAGCTGGTATGTAGGCACATTCATTATCCCTCTGAATGAGGAAGAGGAGCTTCCCTTTAACCCCCTGGACCCCACTCAGGTGGATTTGTCGGATGCTGCCGCCCCCGCTGCGTGATGGACATGTTGAACGCCCTGCAAGAGGGGCTGCCCAAACTGGGGCTGGAGCTGGAAGAATCGGTGCAAAATACCCTTTGTGATTTTGGCCGCGCTGTGGTGGAACAAAATAAGGTGATGAACCTGACGGCCATTACCGAACCCCGGCAGGTGGCAAGGCTGCACCTGTTGGACAGTCTGACCCTGCTGACCCTGGAGGACCTGCGGGGTAAGCGGATCATCGATGTGGGTTGCGGCGCGGGCTTTCCCGGCGTGCCGGTGAAAATTGCCTGCCCGGAAGCCCGGCTGACTTTGCTGGATTCTCTGGGCAAACGGATGCACTGGCTGGAGCAGACCCTTCCCGGTCTGGGGGTGGATGCCCAATGTATCACCGCCCGGGCAGAGGAAGCGGTGGCTGACCGCCGGGAGCAGTACGATATTGCCACCAGCCGGGCGGTTGCCAGACTGAACATCCTTTTGGAACTGACTGCTCCCTATGTGAAGGTAGGGGGCAAGGTCCTTGCCATGAAGGGTACTGCCGCCAGGGAGGAGCTGGAGGAGGCGAAGAACGCCATCCGCCGACTGGGCCTGAAGCTGGAACGGGTAGTGGATTTTCCTGTAGACGACACTGCCCATACGGTGATCGTGCTGAAAAAAGTAGCACCTACCCCCGGTCAGTACCCCAGAAGATATGCAAAAATCAAGCAATCCCCGCTGTAAGCACAGGCGTGCCGGTTTCGGCACGCCTTCCCTATAGAAGGAGCAATCGTTATGGGCATTGAATTTGAACTGAAGTTTCGGGCAACTCCGGAACAGCTTGCTGCCATTGGCAAGGATATTGCTGCTCCGGAGCAACACTTTGAAATGCAGACTACCTATTACGACACCCCGGAGGGTGCTTTGTCAGACCGGTTTTATACCCTGCGCTGCCGGCTGGAAAACGGCGTGGGGGTGTGTACCTTCAAATACCCCGCCGGGGAACTGGGCAGGGGCGAGGCGGAGCTGCAAGGCGAGAATATCCTGGAAGCGGTACCGGAGTTATGTAAACTTAGTGGTGTAGAGGAATTGGTATCCCTTACCGCCCCGGGGGTTGTCCCGGTGTGCGGCGCGAAATTTACCCGCATCGCCAAGACCCTGCAAATGGACGATTGCACCGTAGAAATTGCCCTGGACCAGGGGATACTTTATGGAGGCGAACGGACCGCACCTTTGTGCGAGGTGGAGGTGGAGCTGAAGGCGGGAAGCCGCCAGGCTGCCAGTGCTTATGCCGCAGCCCTTGCCTTCCGCTACGGCCTGCAACAGGAATCGGGCAGTAAATTCCGCCGCGCACTGGCGCTGGCAAGAGGTGAGTAATATGGCTGATTTTGAAGCGCTGTTTTCCAAATATGACCGCCTGTTCCTGTTTGACACGGAGACCACCGGATTGGTTTACAGCCGGGATGAGATCATTGAATTTGCCGCTGTGGTGGTGGAGCAACGGGACGGACGGGCGGAGATCATCCGGGAATATGATGAGCTGATTACCCTCAGTCCCGGTGGTTTCGTTCCGCCTATGATCGAGAGTCTCACGGGCATTTCCACCCAGGACATTCTGGACCGGGGCATTCCCAAGGACCGGGTGTGCCGGGATATCGGGGAAATGATAGAGGGAAACACCCTGCTTCTGGCGTACAACGCCCACTTTGACCTGAGCTTTCTTTTCTACCTTCTGCTGCGAAACGGCGACCCCGCCATTCTCAAGGGCAAGGATAAGCTGGACCTGCTGACGGTATACAAGGACCGGCACAGTTATCCTCACAAGCTTTGCAACGCCATCGAGGTTTACGGCCTTGGTGACCAGGTGGTCAACTCCCACCGGGCGGTGGACGATGTGGTTGCCACCGTGGCGGTGATGAAGGCCATGGAGCAGGAACGCAGCGATTTGGAATATTATGTAAACCTATTCGGCTACAATCCCAAGTACGGCGTGGAGGGCAAGCCCATCGGCTCTGTTACATATAAGCCCCAGCGCTTTGACCCTGTGAAACCTTTGTACCAACTGTAAATTCCTGTTTCTCGGTGAGTTCTTGTAGGGGCGTGCATTGCACGTCCGCCCAATAATTTTTACAAAAATTATTGGGATTTCCGCAGGAAATAATAAAAGGATCGCCGCTGGCGATGTGATTTTGTTTTACAAAATCACCGGACGAGCAATGCTCGCCCCTACGATTTCTAATCAGCAACCTCACCGACAAATCGGAATTTAATATTATCTGGAGTGATCTTATGTACAATGAATCTGTATATGCCCTGGGGGCGAACCGCTCCTGCATCCGGGAGCTTTTTGAATACGGAAAAGCCCGGTCGGCGGTAGTGGGCCCGGAAAATGTCTACGACTACTCCCTGGGCAACCCTAGTATCCCAGCCCCCCGGGAGGTGAACGAAACCATCCGCGGGCTGCTGACGGGCACAGATCCCCTGCAGTTGCACGGCTACACCTCTGCAGTGGGCGATTTGCAGACCCGGCAAGCCATTGCAGACGATCTGAATACCCGGTTTGGCGCTTCTGTATCCCCGGAGGAGCTGTTCATCGGCTGCGGCGCTGCCCCGGAGCTGACCGCTGTATTCCGGGCGTTGGCATTTCTCGGAGCGCAGATTTTGGCGATTGCCCCCTTTTTCCCGGAGTACCGCCCCTTTGTGGAGCAGGCGGGCGCGGAATTTGAGGTCGTTCCCGCGGATATTCCGGGATTCCAGATCCACCTGGATGCGCTGGAAAACATGCTGAATCCCAACACCGCCGCTGTGATCGTCAACTCTCCCAATAACCCGGCAGGTACGGTCTACACGGCTGAAACCCTGAAAAAGCTGGCAGCCCTTCTGGAAAAGAAGTCTGCCCAGTACGGCCATCCCATTTACATTGTTGCCGACGAGCCGTACCGGGAGCTGGTGTATGACGGTGCGGAAGCACCCTTTATTCCCACCATTTACCCCAATACCGTTGTCTGCTACTCCTATTCCAAGTCCCTGTCCTTGCCGGGAGAGCGGATCGGCTATATTTATGTGCCTGCCCAGGCGGCAGACAGCAAAGCACTTTTTGCCGCCATCTGCGGCGCGGCCCGAGCCAACGGCCATGTGTGCGCCCCCTCCTTACTGCAAAAGGTGGTTGCCCGATGCGCCCACCTGCGTCCGGACCTGGAAGCCTACGACCGAAATCGAAAGGCCCTGTGGCAGGGACTTCTGGATGCGGGCTACCAGGTGGCAAAGCCAGACGGGGCGTTCTATCTGTTCGTAAAAGCACCCGGGGGCAGCGCCAAGGCCTTTTCCGAAAAAGCCAAAGAAAAAGATCTTTTGGTTGTGCCGGGGGATGACTTCGGCTGCCCGGAATACTTCCGGGTGTGCTATTGCGTCCGCTACGAAATGATCCAAAAAAGCCTGCCCATTTTTCGCCAACTGATAAAGGAATAACCAATGCCGCTCTGTTGCACCCCGACAGAGCGGCATTTTTGTCAAATTCCGATTTGTCGGTGAGTTTGCTGGTTAGAAATCGTAGGGACGGGCAGAAGGTGAATTGCCCCAAAGGGGCAAGAGAGGCCACCCTGGGGTGTTGCCCGTCCGCCCAATATTTTCAAAAATATTGGGATTTTCGAAGAAAATCATTGATTCATCGCCACTGGCGATATGATTTTGCATAGCAAAATCACCGGACGACCGATGGTCGCCCCTACGGTGTCGGACGATAGACTCACCGAGAAACGGGGATTTGCAAAAAGGTACTTGACAAGTAATGGAATATACTGAATGCTAACTGTACTAGTACAGTTAATACACTTCATACAGAAAGAGGGGGATCGTCATAGTTCATCTGGATTACCGGGATGCCCGGCCAATTTACGGTCAGATCACCGATGGCTTCCGGCAGCAGATCCTGTCCGGGGTTCTTCAGACGGGGGATAGGCTTCCTTCCGTCCGGGAGCTCGCCACCCAGTTGTCCATCAACCCCAACACCATTCAGCGCGCCTACCGGGAGCTGGAAATGGAAGGGTGGATCGCCACTGTGGCAGGCAAGGGCTGCTTTGTCTGCGGTGTACCTGCCGGATCGGGACAGGAAAAAGACCTTTTGCAGACCCTTGACAAAACTGTGGCGGCGCTGTTTGCCCTGGGTGTAACCCCGGGGGAGCTGATCGCCCGCATGGAGCAAGGAGGAAAACAGGATGCTTGAATTACAGAACATCACCAAGACCTTTGACAGCTTCAAGGCACTGGATGATCTGTCCATGACCGTCCCTAAGGGTGCGGTTTATGGGCTTGTTGGCCCCAACGGCGCTGGCAAATCCACTGCCATTCGCCACATGACCGGCGTTTACCGCCCGGACGCAGGCACAGTCCTTATGGACGGTCAGCCGGTGTACGAAAACCCCCAGGTCAAAACCCGGATCGGCTATATCCCCGACGACATTTTCTTCTTTCCCTCTGCTACCATTGAGGATATGCACCAGTATTACAAGGGCATCTACCCTGCCTTTGACGACGGCCTTTATAACCGGCTGTTTGAGGTGTTCCAGCTACCTAAAAAGTCCCCCATCCGCCGGTTTTCCAAGGGTATGCAGAAGCAGGCGGCGTTCCATCTGAGCATCTGCACCCGTCCGGACATGCTGATCCTGGACGAGCCGGTGGACGGCCTGGACCCAGTGATGCGCCGGCAGGTGTGGAGTCTGATCCTTTCGGATGTGGCACAGAGGGAGACTACAGTTCTCATTTCCTCTCACAATCTGCGGGAATTGGAGGATATCTGCGATCATGTGGGTATCATGGACCACGGTAGAATGCTGTTGGAAAAGAGCCTTGCGGATATGCAGGGCAGCACTGTGAAGCTGCAGCTTGTGGGAGACATTCCCGAAGGACTGGAGGTACTTCACCAGGCAAACTCCGGCAGACTGAAGACCCTGGTGGTTCGTGGCTCTGCCCAGGAGGTGAGCCAGCGAGTGCAGCAGGAAAACCCCGCCTATTTCGATGTGCTGCCTCTTTCTTTGGAGGAGATCTTTATTTACGAGCTGGGAGGTGTGGATTATGAAGTTAAAAACATCGTTCTTTAATACCGCCGTCCTGAAAAAGGACCTGAGCCGCTTTGCCCCGGTTTGGGGACTGTACGCCATTTTCCAGGTGCTGTTTGTGCTTTTAATGTGGGGCGACGAGGGAGAACCTGCCCGGTTCGCCACAAACGCTGCCGAAATTCTTATGGGTATGGGCGTTTTGAATCTTCTGTACGCAGGACTGTGCGCGTTCCTGCTGTTTGGAGATCTGTTTGTTCCCCGGATGTGCAACGCACTCCATGCCCTGCCGCTGCGCCGGGAAGGGTGGTTTTTGACCCACCTGACCTCGGGTATGCTGTTTTGCCTTATTCCCAACACCATCGGCGCACTGCTGTCGGCGCTGCTGCTGCAGCAGTATGCCTACGCTGCCTTCCTGTGGCTGGCGGTGATGGTGCTGCAATACCTGTTCTTCTTCGGTGTGGCTGCCTTTTCTGCCATGTGCGCCGGCAACGCGCTGGGCGGCATTGCGGTGTATAGTATTTTTAATTTCTTCGCGGTGCTGGCAGCCTGGCTGGCGGTTACCTTCTATGAGCCGGTGCTTTACGGTGTAACCCTGGATATAGAGAGTTATGTAAACTACAGCCCCACCTTTGCTTTCTCCCAATCGGTCTATTTCCAGTTTAAGTACGACAATATGCACTCTGCGGCGGTATTCCTGGGGCATGTGGCGGAAGACTGGGCATACCTGTTCGCTGCGGCGGGTGTAGGTGTTGTGCTGCTGGGACTGGCGGTGCTGATCTATCGCCGCCGGGATCTGGAAAGTGCCGGAGATCTGATTTCCCTGCGGCCGGTAGCGCCGGTATTTTTGGTGATCTACTCCCTTTGCATGGGCGCGGTGATGTACTTCATTGCTGAGGCATTCTCTGACGGCATGCAGTATATATTTCTGCTGATTGGGCTTGCCATCGGCTTTTTCACCGGCAGGATGCTCCTGGAGAAAAAGGTCAACATTTTCAGTAAAAAGAGCTTTTTGGGCTTTGGAATTCTGGTGGGCGCTTTTGTGCTGAGCATCGTGATCACCATGGCAGACCCCATTGGCATTACCCGGTTCGTGCCGGAGCCGGAGCGGGTCAGCCGGGTGCAGATCAGCCCCTATACCTCTCAGTATTACATTCAGACCAAGGGCACAACGCTCACAGACCCGGAAGATATTGCAGTGATCACCGGCATCCATTCGGAGCTAACCCAAAACCGGTACAACAACGGAGATACGATGCTGACTATCCGGTATGAGATGAAGAACGGCACAATGGTCCAGCGGCAGTATGAAATGATGTCCAACACAGAAGCAGTCAAAAAGCTGGAAACCTTCTACAGTGATGCGGAAACAGTGCTGGGAAGTAGCGATCTGGAGACCCTTTGCAAGCAGTTTACCCGGATTGAAATTTACCCCTATGGGGAAAAACAGCCCCGGATACTCATTGGCAACACCGAAGGCGTGTTCAATTCTGAACTGGAGGAGATGGAGCGGTATGCCGAGGAGGGGGATCTGGTAATCAAAGAGCCGTTCTCCCAGTCTGATTCGGTCAAGGAGCTATTGCGGGCAATGCTAAATGACTGCCAGGAGGGAAATATGGCGCAGGTGTGGGAGTACCACAGCGGAGAACCCTATGCCACGGTTAACCTGGCTATCTATATTTCAAAATACCAGACGGAGTACCGGGATATCACCATCTACAAAGACTGCGAAAACACCATTGAATGTCTGCGGCAGCTGGCCATGAAACCGGAATACCAATAACAGAAAACGCCCTCGGGGACCCCCGAGGGCGTTCAAATTCCGATTTGTCGGGCAGTAGTGTAGGGCGGGGGCTTGCCCCCGCCGACGATATTACATGCATTTGTGCGGCGGGGCAAGCCCCCGCCCTACGCTGCATTGCAAGCAACTGCCCGAGAAACAGGAATTTGACTTTTAGGATCCGGGTACTGTATAATAACAGCAGAATATGATTGGCTAAAGGAGCGGTTATTATGGTATATCGTATGAAAGTGGCAGGCCTGTGGCGGGAGCTGCCCATCTGCAAGGTTACGGATTCCCTTTATATTGCGGGCTTTGTGATCTTTGGGGATCAGGAGCTGACGGTGGCCTGCGCCCGGGAGCTTTTGAAGCTGGCACCGGAGTATGACTACATTCTCACCGCCGAAGCCAAGGGCATCCCCCTGGTCCATGAGATGGCGCGGCAGTCCAATGCGCCTAAGTATTTTCTGGCACGGAAGGGTCCCAAGCTGTACATGACCGGTGTATTTGAATCCTCTGTCAAATCCATCACTACAGAAAAAGAGCAGAAGCTGTACCTGGACACCGCCGACGCGGCGCTGATGCAGGGCAAGCGGATTCTGATAGTGGACGATGTGATCTCCACCGGCGAGAGTCTTACCGCGCTGGAAGCGCTGGTACATAAAGCCGGCGGCACTATTGCCGGCAGAATGGCGGTCCTTGCCGAGGGCGATGCCCAGAACCGTGAGGACATTATCTATCTGGAAAAGCTTCCTTTGTTCCACCCCGACGGAACGGTTATGGAGTAATCGAAACAGCACTACATCCGTAGTGCTGTTTTTTATTTACATTGGAAAAATCTTTTGCTATAATAAAACAAATAATTCCGATGTTCCGGAAACCTTACTGGAGATGATGGCCATGGAGTATGCCAACAGCTTTGTGAATATTGATCTGGATGCTATTTTGGGTAATCTGCGCGCAGTCCGGCAGCGTGCAGGGGTCAAGGTGATGGCGGTGGTCAAGGCGGATGCCTACGGCCACGGAGCAGTGCCTGTGGCAAAGCATCTGGAGCCGGAGAGCGATTTTTTCGGCGTTTCTTCTGTTGCAGAGGCGCTGGAGCTTCGCCGGGCGCGGATTCAGAAGCCCATTTTGGTTTTGGGACACACCCCTGTGGACACGTACCCGGCGGTGGTGGAGCATGAGATCCGGGTGGGTATCTTTTCTCATGAGGACGCACAAGCCCTGTCCCGGGAGGCGACCCGGCAGGGAAAAGAAGCCTACATCCACTTTGTCCTGGACACAGGTATGAGCCGTATCGGCTTCCAGTCCACCGCTGAATCGGCGGATATTTGCAAGCAGATCGGGACGCAGCCGGGAATTGTAGTGGAAGGTCTTTTCAGCCACTTTGCCACAGCGGACAAAACCTGCCAGGAAAAGACCCAGGCCCAGGCAAAGCGGTTTGAAGCCTTTGACAACATGCTCAAGGAGCGAGGCGTGCAGATCCCTTTGCGGCATCTGGACAATTCTGCCGGCGTGATGAATTACGGCAGCCATTACGAGATGGTCCGGGCAGGGATCGTACTGTACGGTCTGTACCCCAGCAATGAGGTGGACCCCAGCCTTCTGAAACTGACCCCCGCCATGAGCTGGCATACCCGGGTCAGCCATGTGAAAGCCTTGGAGCCGGGCAGGGAAGTCAGCTACGGCGGCACATTCCGGGCGGACAAGCCCATGGTGGTGGCAACAGTGCCTGTTGGCTACGCCGACGGCTACCGCAGAAGCCTTTCCGGAAAATTTTATGTACTGATCCGGGGTGAAAAAGCCCCCATTTTGGGTAGGATTTGTATGGATCAGTTCATGGTGGATGTAACCCATATCCCCGGGGTGCAGCCGGGGGAGGCTGTGGTGCTTATGGGCAGCCAGGGCAGTCAGCGGATCAGCGCTGAGGAGATCGGCCAGGCGGCAGCCAGCTTCAATTATGAGCAGGTCTGTGATGTGGGCCGCAGAGTAACCAGAGTATATCTGGAACAGGGAATAGAAACAAAGCGGGTAAATTACCTGCTGTAATATGAAACAAGAGGGAGGCGCGACTATGGAATACACAGAATCTGCTGTTGTGGTTAACGCGCAGAAAATACTCACCCAGATTCGCAAGGCTGTGGTGGGAAAGGATCCGGTGCTGCTTTGGGCACTGGCTGCGATCCTGGCAGGAGGACATATCCTGTTGGAGGACATTCCCGGTGTGGGCAAGACTACCATGGCTTTGGCATTTTCCAAGGCTCTGGGCCTGCGCTATAACCGTGTCCAGTTTACCCCGGATGTGCTCCCCTCGGACATTACCGGCTACAGTGTAATGAACCAGGGAACTACGGAAATGGTGTACAAGCCCGGCGCGGTGCTGTGCAACCTGTTCCTGGCGGACGAGCTGAACCGGGCAACCTCCCGGACCCAGTCCGCTCTTTTGGAGGCAATGGAGGAGGGCCAGGTTACGGTGGATGGCATCAGCCATCCTTTGCCGGAGCCTTTTACGGTGATCGCTACCCAGAACCCCGCAGGCGCGGCAGGCACCCAGCTTTTGCCGGATAGCCAATTGGACCGGTTTATGATCCGGCTGAGCCTGGGCTATCCCGACCCCAAGGATGAGGTAACCATGCTGATGCAGCGGCAGGGGACAGACCCCCTGCGGACGGTAGAACCGGTGGTCAGTGCCCAGGAGCTGGTGCAGATGCAGGAAACCATTGCCCACACCCATGTGGCGGAGGAGATCGCCAAGTATGTGGTGGAGCTGGTGGATGCTACCCGCCGCAGCGAGGGACTTTTGCGGGGCGCCAGTCCCCGTGCCACCCTGGCTATTGTGTCCATGGCAAAAGCTGTGGCGCAGCTCCGCGGCAGGGATTATGTAGTGCCCAAGGATGTGCAGGAGGTCTTTGTCAGCGCAGTTGCCCACCGTGTCCACATGGCACCGGGCAGCCAGAACGCCAACACAGAAGAAGTGCTGGGCGCAGTGCTGAGCAAGATCCGCCCCCCTAAGCTTCGCTGATATGTGGGGTCGGAGGGTGGCATACCTGGCTTGCCTGCTGGGGAGCCTGGTATTTTATGGATTTTATAAGGAGTGGATGTCCTGGATCCTGCTGGTGATCGTTATAGCGCTGCCCTGGTTCTCCCTGGTACTGAGCCTGCCGGCGATGCTGACCGCCAGGGTCAGTCTGCGCTGTCCCGTCTCGGTGCGGATGGGTATGCCGGCAAGAACTGCCCTGCGGATGCAGGGAAAGCTTCCAACGCCTGCGGTGAGCAGCAAGATCAAGCTGAAAAACATCCTGACTGACGCGGCATATGTAGGAGAGCCGGGGGAGCTGATTCCCACGGACCATTGCGGCGCTATGGTCATTTCCTACGATCAATTTTATGTGTATGACTATTTGGGGCTGTTCCGCCGCCGATTACGCCGGGGAGACAAGACCCGGGTGTATATTGAGCCGAAGCCCGTACCGGCACAGGCTCTTCCGGAGCTGGCAGGCAGAGCTGTCAGCCTGTGGCGTCCCAAGCCCGGGGGCGGTTTTTCGGAAAACCACGACCTGCGGCTGTACCGGCCTGGGGATGATCTGCGGAATCTGCACTGGAAAATGTCTGCCAAGACCGGCAAGCTCATTTACCGGGAGCCCATTGAGCCGGTGCAGAAGGGGTATCTTCTGACTATGACCCTTACCGGGACCCCGGAGGAACTGGACCAAAAGCTGGGCCGGCTTTTGTGGACGAGCAATGCCCTGCTGGACAAGCAGTTGGAGCATTCTGTTCGCTGCCAAACGGGAAACGGCGTGGTAACCTTTCCTGTTACGGACAAGGAATCCCTGGAGTTGGGATTACACAGGCTGTTGGAAAGTCCCCCTGCTAAGAAGGAAGTCGCGCCGGACCATGCCGATGTGCTGTGGAAGCACCATATAGGAGGTGACGGCAATGAAGTTTGAAAAGGCCGTAACCTGTATGTGGGGCTGTATGCTGTCGTTTTTGCTCAGCTTTGCGGGGATTGCCTGCCTTGCCTCTGCCTTTGAAATGGCGGTGGATATGAAGGTCATGGTCCTGTGCTGTGCCGGGGCATCGGTGGTGTGCAGTGTGTGCTATGTGCTGCCTTTGGGGCTGATCCCACTGGGCGGCTTGGCTGTTGTCGGTGGCTTTATGTGGCGCGCCGGCAGCCTGGTTCCCAGCATCGAGGCGTTGCTCTACCGGCTTTCCCGGCAGTATAACCGGGCCTACGGCTGGGGTATTGTCCGCTGGAGCTACAATACCGCAGACGATATGGAGCTTCTGCTGACCACAGCCCTGTGTGTTTTGGGTGTGGTGATCGCGTTGGTGGCAGCCCGGGGGGTATGCCGCAGAAAATCAGCCCTTCCCGGTATTCTGCTGGGGCTGCTGCCTTTGGCGGCGTGTCTGGTGGTTACAGACACCGTACCCCAGCTGCCCTGGCTGTTCCTGTCTTTGTTGGCGGTGGTGATGCTGCTGCTGACCAACAGCGTCCGTCGCCAGGACGAGGAACAGGCGAACCGGCTCAGCGCGGTGGTGATCCTGCCCGTGGCGCTGGCGCTGCTGATCCTCTTTGCCGCAGCGCCCCAGGATACCTATACCGGGCAGGCAGATGCCCGGCACATGGTGGATCTGGTGGTGAACACAGAACCTCTGCGGTCCATTCTGATGCAGTTTTCCGAAACCGGTACCTCCGGAAGCAGTGTGGATGGCCGGTCTGTAAATCTAAAAACCGTTGGTGTGCGTATAGCATCCAAGGCGGAGATCCTCAGGGTTAACGCGGGTTATGGGGGGACGCTGTATCTGCGTGGCAGGGGACTGGATTCCTACGATGGTGTGAGCTGGACGGAGAGCGGCAAAAGCACCGGCGTTCTGAACTGGCCTACCAACACATTGGAAACTGCCGGTGAAGTGGTCATTACTACCCGGTTTGCCCACCGCATGCTGTATTTGCCTTACTATGTGAAAAGCAGGGACATGGCCTATGTAAGTGTGGGCATTGAAAATGAGAAGAAGCTGTCCCAGTATTCCTTCACCTGCACAGAAATGCCCGATGAGGCGGAGCTTGCCAAGATGTTCCCTACCAAGAACAGCCGCCTGGAAACGGAATGGACAGACCAGCTGCTGGAGCAGTTCATCCAAATGGACGACAGTGTGAAAAAATGGGCTGTGCCTTTGGCTCGGGAGATCACCCAGGGTATTGAAAGCCCCTACCACAAGGCCAGGGCCATTGCCGAATATGTTCGCAACAGCGCCACTTACAGCACCAACACTTACCGGATGCCCTCCAACGAAAAGGACTTTGCCCGGTGGTTTTTGGAAGACAGCGACACAGGCTACTGTGTCCACTTTGCTACTGCCGCTACGGTGCTTTTGCAGGCGGCAGGGATCCCTGCCAGATATATCACCGGCTATACGGTGGATGTGCAGCCGGGGAAAATGATCGTGGTACGGGCGGAGGATGCCCACGCCTGGGCAGAATATTGGCTGCCGGGCTTCGGCTGGACGGTACTGGAAGCCACCCCGGCTGCCCAGGAAACCCCGGAAGAAACCACACAGCCTGCTACAGACGGTGAGACTACGCCAAATACCACCGCCCCGGAGCAGCCGACAGAGGATTCTGCCCCTGCCGCCACAAAACCGGTGAGCAACCCCACCCAGCCCAAGGAAAAGGTGGAATTCCCTGTGTGGATCCTTTGGAGCATCGGCGGAGTACTGCTTTTTGTGGGTGTGATCGAGGGACAGCGGAGGCTGCGGCTGCAATGCCGGGGCAAACGCTATGAAAAGGCAACGGCAAACCAGCAGGCGGTACTTCTGTGGCTGGAAATTACAAGGCTCACGGACTACCTGGATGTGATCCCGCCGGAAAAGCTGCTTACCCTTGCCTTGAAGGCAAGATTCAGTCAGCATACGGTGTCCGGTGAGGAGTTGGACAGTCTGGTGGAATATCTGGGACTGACCCGGGACAGGCTGAAAAAAGAGCCACTGCTCCGCCGCCTTTGTTACCGGTATATCTTTGTGGCATATTGATGAAAAAATCATGCACATTTTGGTAAATTTCTTAGTATTTTCTCCTTGCGCGGGCGAAAAAATACTTGTATAATGATGCTATCTTTTTTAATTCATTTTAGGGGGAATCGGTATGACAAACAATGTTCGTCCCGAAACGATGCAGCGTATTACCACCAAGGCCCTGGCAGATGCCTTTATTGCTGAGCAGGTGGCTGCGGTCCGGGAGCAGTTAGGGGATAAGAAGGTATTGCTGGCGCTGTCCGGCGGTGTGGACTCTTCCGTTGTTGCAGCGCTGCTGATTAAGGCCATTGGCAAGCAGCTGGTCTGCGTCCATGTGAACCACGGTTTGATGCGTAAGGGCGAGAGTGAGCAGGTGATCGAGGTGTTCGGCAAGGAGTTGGATGCCAACCTGATCTATGTGGATGCTACAGATCGCTTCCTGGATCTGCTGGCCGGTGTTTCCGACCCGGAGCAGAAGCGCAAGATCATCGGTGGCGAGTTCATTAAGGTCTTTGACGAGGAGGCTTCCAAGCTCTCCGGCATTGACTTCCTGGCACAGGGCACTATCTATCCCGATATTCTGGAATCCATCAAGGCTGCCGAAAGCGGCAAGCCGGTGAAGTCCCACCACAATCTGGGCGGTCTGCCGGAGGATATGAAGATGGAGCTGGTGGAGCCTGTAACGCTGCTGTTTAAGGACGAGGTTCGCGTGGTGGGCGAGGCTCTGGGTCTGCCCCATGCCATGGTCTACCGCCAGCCCTTCCCGGGCCCCGGGCTGGGTGTCCGTTGCCTGGGCGCTATCACCCGGGATCGCCTGCATGCCCTGCGGGAAGCAGATGCAATTCTCCGGGAGGAGTTTGATAACTGCGGTCTGGCAGAAAAGGTTTGGCAGTACTTTGTGGCAATCCCCGACATGAAGAGCGTGGGCGTCCGTAACGACCTGCGCTATGAAGGCTGGCCGGCCATCATTCGCGCGGTGAACACCACCGACGCCATGACCGCCACCGTGGAGGAGATCCCCTACCCGGTGCTGCACAAGATCGTTGACCGTATCACCACCGAGGTGGAAGGCATCAACCGCGTGCTGATGGACCTGACCCCGAAGCCCACCGGCACCATCGAATGGGAATGACCCTGTGTGGCTGTTAGGCTCTTAAAATAGTTATAAAAACACCGCATTTTGCGTCTTTTGTTGCAAATGCGGTGTTTTTTTGTTCTTTATTTACAGAAAAAATTTTGCCTTTTTTACTTGACCAACTTTTGACCAACAGTTTCCCAGTTGTTTTTTCAATATGCTTGCAATAGTTTAAGTGGCAAGATTGCTATATCATAGTAACGCATCCTTTCAGAATAAATTAAAAAACAAAAATGCAAAACTCTTCCCTGTTTGTTTGAACAGAGGAGATCTCGCTAAATTCGGTGTTCTTTGATCCGTGCCAGAAGTGCCTCATAATCCATGCTGACATCAGCAACAGAAAGACCGATGCTGCCACCGTCCTGTTGGCATATTCTGCTCAATATATATTGGTCAGGTGCAGAAGCACCTTTCAGCTCCCGGAAACCGTACCACTAAGTGAGGAATGTATTTGCGCTAAGCGTAACAATAACCCCTAAGGCTTTAAACTTCAGGGGTTATTGTTTTTTGTTTCGACAAATCCCGATAGACAAAGACAAATCTTTATGTAATAATAATTACAGAAGGGAGGAATATAATGGAAAGCACGATAGAAAGAACGCTTTACCATATAATGTTGTTAGCACAGCATTTGGATAGTTGTAATCTTCGCGGTGCAATTGTTGTAGCGCTGATGGAGCTTGGAGTACCAACAAAGTTCGTAGGCTTTGAGTTCCTTAAGAAGGCAATTGAGCTGCAACGCAAAGATCCCACTCGAGCATTGGCGAAGGATATATACCTGGAAATCTCCCTGCATTATAAGCAGAGCTCAGAGGAGTTGGTGGAACAAGCCATACGGGACGCAATTAAAATGGCTTGGCGGCGCGGCAGCAAGGAGGCGTGGGAGTGGTACTTTTCCTATAATGGCCGCGCTGTTCTGAACAAACCAACAAATAGTGAATTTATTTCCAGGATAGCCTATATTCTGGAAATTTGGCAGGAATGCAAGATAACAAAGGGGGATCGCTATGAGAGAGAATAAGACCTGCCCATATCAAGGATGGCAGCAAACGCCTACAGAGGAGCTGGATCAAATTCTGCAGGCAGAGCTGGAAAAGGAACATCCCAATGAGGAGGTGGTATTGCCTATATTGCATGAACTGGAAGAAAGAGAAAAACACATTCCGGTTGAAAAGACACCGGAAGTCTTAGCGATATTAAATAAATTAAGCAAACACGAAACATCATCTAAACAGTCCATACAGAAACGCAGATGGCTTGCCGGGATCGCGGCTGCTGCAGCGGTGGTTTGCATCGTGGTAATATCCGTGTCCCCAACGGCTCAAGCAGAGAGCCTTTTCGATATATTGTTCCGCTGGACAAGCAGTGTGTTTGAATTCTTTACGCCGGAGCAGGATGCCTCCAATCCCCCGGTGGAAATTGTTTTTGAAACGGATAACTCCGGATTGCAACAACTTTATGATAAGGTGACGGAGTTTGGTGTAACCCAATTGGTTGTCCCCATGTGGCTACCGGAAGGATTTGAACTATTAGATCTGAAAGAAATTCCGATGCCCGGTGGTTGCAAAGTGCATGGAAAGTTTGAAAATGGCAGTGATGCAATTTTGATTACATATCGGATGACAGAGGAAACTGCAGCAAAATTCGAAAAGGAAGAATCTGCAGTTGAGGTGTTTGAAGCAGGGGATGTCAGTCATTTTATAATGGATAACGACGGGAATTTATCTGTTACTTGGACCGTAAATGGCGTTGAGTGCTCAATCCTTACAGATATCGATAGAGAAGATGTATATATTATGCTTAAATCAATTTACAGGAGAACTTTGGAATGAAGAAAACCTTGCGTACAATCTGTATGATTCTTGTGTTAAGCTTGGTTTTGGCAATGCCGGCTTATGCAGAAAGCACTGTGGAACCGAGAGGCAGTGCATTTTTTGGTTCCTATAGTACCGATCTCTATAAAACATCCTCCTCATCCTTCCAAATCTGGTTCGATGTAGATGCTAATGTTGCTACGATGGATGTGCTGGGCGTCAGTGAGATCATCGTTTATCGATCCCCGGACCAACAGTCCTGGACAAAGATGCGCACCTACACAATGGATATTTATTCACAGATGGTAGCTCAGAACACGACATCTCATGGCGGCTATGTTACATATTACTATGCCACTGCGGGATATTACTACAGGGCATACATCACCTTCTATGCCAAAAACAGCACCGGTATCGGCGAACGATATGTGTACACAGAAATTCTCAGAATGTAATAGTTGCCCCCTCTGCGGATCAGCTTTCCGCAGAGGGGGCTTTTTCTATTAGGGCATTGAGGTGCTCCAAAATATGACGGATGGTGCAAGGAATGAGAATCATATCCTGCACGCCCGCGTCAGCAGCTGCCTGCACCACCGCCGGAGTGGCAAGATTGGTAAGCGCAAGGATAATGTTCGGCTTAAAAACGGACTTCCGCAAAACGGTTAGCCCGTCTATAACCGGAAGCGTCAGATCTAAAATCAGAGCATCAGGACGGTGCGTTTCCAGCATTGCAAGGGCATCTGCACCGGTATCACAAATATGTATATCATACTTGGACAGAGCAGATGAGAGATGATCGGCGATTATTTGCGACTTTACAGCAATAAGAAGTTTCAATATGCACTCACCCCTAAGAACATTGATATAAGGAGCATAGCACAAAAACTTCTTGCGGGACAACCTAGAAAAGCCAAGAAAAACCAAGTTTTTTCGTAATAAGAATTAGAAGAAAAGCATAGATACACGCAGGTTTTTGTCAAACCTGACAGTGGCATTAAAAAGTTCTGGGAAGACATCGGCTTGTAAGTGTGTGGCAGTGCCATAAGTGGGATGCACCGGAATGGATTGTGCGCAATATTATTGAAAAATTGAAAAGTCCCTGTACGTAAACTGCACCCCAAAAGTTAGACGCTTTTGGGGTGCAGTTTACTCTGGCAGGCGATTTTATAGCTTACTTCTCGTTTTTATAGATTTCCTTAAAATACTTGTAGGTATCCACCTTCAGCTCGCCGCAGGCATCCTCATCGCAGGCGATGATGCCGTCCTGGTGCAGCTGCAGGGCGCTGATGGTCCATGCATGGTCCACACCGCCCTCCACGCAGTGGCGCAGGGCGCGGGCTTTGTTGTGACCGCTGATCAGCAGAAGAACCTGCTTGGAATCGCAGACTGTGCCGACGCCAACAGACAGAGCGGTCTTGGGGACCTTGTTGGGGTCATTATCAAAGAACCGGGAGTTGGCGATCAGGGTGTCCTGGGTCAGAGCCCGGACACCGGTGCGGGAGGTGAGGCTGGTGAAAGGCTCATTGAAAGCAATGTGGCCATCCACGCCGCTGCCGCCCAGGAACAGGTCAATGCCGCCGTAGGAGGCGATCTTCTCTTCGTACCGGGCGCACTCGGCTTCCAGGTCCTCAGCCATACCGTTGAGAATGTTGATGTTCTCCCGGGGGATGTCGATGTGGTCGAACAGGTTGCTGTGCATGAAGTACCAGTAGCTCTGGTCATGCTCTCTGGGCAGACCTACATACTCGTCCATGTTGAAGGTTACCACATTCTTAAAGGTCAGCTTTCCTGCCTTGTTCATTTCGATCAGCCGGCGGTACACGCCCAGGGGAGAAGAACCGGTGGGCAGACCCAGAACAAAGGGGCGATCCTCGGTGTGGCTGTTGATGGCGGCGGCAATATGCTCCGCAGCCCAGGCACACATGGCTTCGTAGTCGTTTTTAATGATTAGTTTCATGTTATTCACACTCCATTAGGATTATTTACGCATCTTATTATACACGATATTAAAAAAAAGTCTATTGGTAAAATGCGTTTATATATTTCAGCTTCTACAACAGTAGCACCAGCTTGCCAGCCGCAGATATGTCCGGAATAACGGGGGGTGTTTTCCTTTGGGAAATCTGCAGATAGTTTCACAACATCCGTCCACCCACAAAGGTTTTTATCCATACCGATTATAGCGGTTTTACCCATAAATTGCAACCACCTCACGGGAAATTACCCTACTTTTTTACGAAGCTTTCTCCGCATAAGCACAGTTTGCCTATTCCTCTCTTGACCTGGAAAAGGCTGGGGGGTATAATAGAGAAAAAATCGGGACGGAATATTATGAAAGTATCTGGACTAACCGGCAACCAGCTGAAGCTGATTGCCCTCATAACGATGACCATTGACCACATCGGTCTGATCCTGCTGCCCCAGCACCTGATCCTGCGGCTCATCGGCAGACTGGCATTTCCCATTTATGCCTATATGATCGGCGAGGGCTGCCGCTATACCTCCAGCATGCCCAGATATTTTGCCCGCATGGCGATACTGGCGGTGGCGTACCAGGCGGTGTACTACTTTGGACTGGGCTCGCTGCACCAGGGGATTTTGGTAACCTTTTCCCTTTCTATTGCTATGGCGGCGCTGGTGCGTCTGGCGGTGGAAAAGAAAAAAGCGATCCTTTGGATCGGTGTGGCAGTTGCTGTTGCGGCAGTGTTTGGATTGACGGAGGTGCTGCCCGGGCTGTGGCGTGGCAGTGATTTTGATGTGGATTACGGCTTTTGCGGTGTGATGCTGCCGGTGGGTGTGTATCTGGGAAAAAACAAGGTGCAAAAGCTCAGTGCCACCGCAGGTTTCCTGTTCCTCTTAGGATGGTCGCTGCCCCAGGCACAGTTGTACGCCCTCCTTGCCATACCGCTGCTGGCGCTGTATAACGGTCAGCGTGGCAAGTGGCGGATGAAAAACCTGTTTTATATCTATTATCCTGCCCATCTGGTGGTTATTCATCTAATCGATGCAATTTTGTGATTTCCGCAAACAAAGAATCTGCCGGTATGCTAAGCATACCGGCAGATATTATTTACTCGGTGGTGTAGTTATCAAAGTAGCCCTGGATATAGACAATGGGCGTACCCTTATCGCCGGAGCCGGAGGTCAGATCACACAGAGAGCCGATCAGATCCGTCAGCCGCCGGGGGGTTGTTCCCTGGGAGGCCATATTACCCACCAGGCTGGAGCCGTCCTTCTCGGAGATCTTAGCCTTAATGGCGTCCTGCAGCTCCTTGCCGGACAGGCTGGCAAAGTCGTTATCTGCCAGATACTTCAGCTTCAGCTCATTGGGCGTACCCTCCAGGCCGGGAGTGTAGGCAGGGGAGACCACAGGGTCAGCCAGCTCCCAAATTTTTCCAACAGGGTCCTTGAAAGCGCCGTCGCCGTAGACCATCACTTCTACATGCTTGCCAGTGAGGGAAAGCATTCTTGCCTGAATATCCTCCACCAGATCCTGGCATTCCCGGGGGAACAGCTTAATCATATCCTCAGTAGATTTGTTTGAGCCCAGCAAACCGTAGCGGGCATTGTAGCCGCTGCCTGCGATGGGGGCGCTCATGATTTCGTCCATGCCGAACACGCGCTCCGCGCCGGCCTCCCGAAGCAGACGCTTGGTACGCTGACGGGTGTGAATATCGCAGTTAAGCACATTCTTGGTGTAGTTCAGGATTACCCGGGGATCGTTGGCAAAGACAAATTCCACATCCGCGCCACTTTCCCGGATCAGTTCTTCATAATATGCCACATAGTCCATGCCGGTAAAGGGGTGCTTCTCGTAGCCGAAGACCTCCCGGTACTTGTGGATGTCCAGCACATCGGAGTAGGGGTTCACATCAGACTCGTCCACCTTGTCCGGGCTGACCAGGTTGTTGCCCACCTCGTCGCTGGGGTAGCTGAGCATCATAACCACCTTCTTGCAGCCCTTGGCAATGCCACGCAGGCAAATGGAGAAGCGGTTCCGGCTGAGGATGGGGAAAATCACACCCACAGTTTCGCCGCCAAACTTGTTACGCACATCCTCGGCGATATTATCCACGCTGACATAGTTGCCCTGTACACGAGCGACGATGGATTCGGTGATGGCAATAATGTCCCGGTCACGGACAGCCAACTCGCCGTTGTCTATTGCCTGCTTCACGCAGTCCACAACGATCTGGGCCAGATCCTCACCTTCACGGATAATGGGAGCACGCAGACCCATAGAAACGGTACCTAACATGCGGCTCATAATCAACACTCCTAATCTGACAGTAAAGATTGCGGCATTGCCGTCTGTCTTTTTTACTTACCTATTATAATACAACAGTTTCTCTTTGTAAAACATAAATTTACTGTTTTGCTGCTGTTTTTTGGAGGTAATTGTGACAATTTTTTGGTTATTTTCCTAATTCTAGTGTTCTGTTATAGGCAGAAGCGATGGCTTCGATGACGCTTGCCCGAAGCGCCCCCTGCTCCAGGGCGGCAACGCCGGCAATGGTAGAACCTCCGGGGGAGCACACCGCATCCTTCAGTTGGCCGGGGTGCATACCCGTCTCCAGAAGCATCTGGGCAGTGCCCTTGAGGGTCTGGGCGGCGTAGATCATAGCCTGCGCCCGGGTCAGTCCGCATGCCACAGCGCCGTCAGCCAGGGCTTCGGCAAACAGGCACACGAAGGCAGGTCCGCAGCCGGACAGAGCACTGCCGGCGTCAATGAGCTTTTCCGGCAGCCGGTCCAGAATGCCTGCAAACTGCATGAAATTCAGGAAGCCTTCCACAGCAGCCTGGGAAACATTTTCGGCAGCATCATAAAGGATCATGCCGCTGCCTACGCTGACGGGAATGTTGGGCATAATTCGGATTACCGGGTAGTCACCCCCTGCCATGCGGCGGATGTCGTGGATGCACACACCGGCAGCCATGCTCACCAGCACGAAATCAGTGTTTCTTCTGGAAAGAACAGGGGCGATCTGGCTAAGCATCATGCCCATGACCTGGGGCTTGACACCCAGGAAGATGTATTCACAGTTTTCCGCAACCTGCTCAGCAGAACAGGTGTTGCAGCCCAGCTCCTGCGCCAGGTCAGCAGCCTTCTGGGCAAGCTGGTCGGCAAGGTAAATCTGCTTGGGGTCTGCTGCCTTGGCAGCTGCCCGGGCAAGAGCGCCGCCCATATTGCCGGCGCCGATAAAACCGATAGTCATATTCTGTTACCCCCCTTACCGAATTTGACCGTCACCGTGGATCACATACTTATAGGTGCAGATCTCGTCCAGACCCATGGGGCCCCGTGCGTGGAGCTTCTGGGTGGAAATGCCGATCTCACAGCCCAGACCGAACTCACCGCCGTCGGTAAACCGGGTGGAGCAGTTTACATACACCGCGGAGCTGTCCACCACCCGGGTAAACTGCTGCGCTACTGCCTCGTTGGCGGTCACAATACACTCGCTGTGACCGGTGGAGTGCAGGGCAATGTGTCCCATGGCCTGCTGGGCATCTGCTACCACACCTACAGAGAGAATGTAGTCCAAATGCTCGGTGTCAAAATCTTCCTCTGTGGCGGGAGTGCCCGGGATGATAGCGGCGGCAGTCTTATCCAGCCGCAGCTCCACGGGGTTCACCGCCCGGTCCTGTACCAGCCGCTTTTGCAGCTTGGGCAGGAACTCTTTGGCAATATCCTTATGTACCAGGCAGCACTCTGCGGCGTTGCACACAGAGGGGCGGCTGGTCTTTGCGTTTTCCACGATATTCAGCGCCATTTCCTGGTCTGCATCCTTGTCCACATAAATGTGGCAGATGCCGGTGCCGGTTTGGATGCAGGGGACTTTCGCGCCCTCGGTGCAGGCTTTTATCAGTCCCGCACCGCCTCTGGGGATCAGCAGATCCACATAGCCCACTGCTTCCATCAGATCCTTCACGCTCTGACGGGAGGTGTCCTGAACCAGCTGTACCAGCTCCGGTGCCAGACCAACGGCGACAAGGCCCTTTTGCATGGCAAGGACAATGGCGTTGGCGCTGCAGAAAGCGTCCTTGCCGCTGCGCAGCACACAGGCGGAGCCTGCCTTGATGGCAAGGGCAGCTGCGTCGGAGGTGACATTGGGACGGCTCTCATAAATGATCGCCACCACGCCCATGGGAACGCCCACCCGGTCAATCACGATGCCGTTGGGACGCTCCACCCGTGTACGTACCCGACCCACAGGATCGGGCAGCTCCACCACCTGGCGAATGCCGTCGGCCATGCCCCGGATACGGTCTTCGTTCAGTGCCAGCCGGTCCAGCATGGACTGGGACAGGTGGCTCTTGGCAGCCTCCATATCGGTTTCGTTGGCGGAAAGGATCGCGGCGCAGTTATCTTCCAATGCGTCAGCCATGGCAAGCAGCGCCTTGTTTTTCAATTCTGTATCTACCGCTGCCAGAGCGGGGGCTGCCTGCTTTGCAGATCTCAAAATATCCAGAGTTGTCATACAGTTACCTTCCTTCCGGAGAATTTGGTGCCGATGTGCTTGCCTTCCAATAAGGCGTACAGCTTTTCAGGGTCTTCACCGTTGGCAATGACCATGTCGATGCCGGCAGCGGTGGAGAGCTGAGCGGCCTTGAGCTTGGTCGCCATGCCGCCGGAGCCAAGGGAAGTGCCGGTACCCCCTGCCAAGGACAGGATCTGGGGGGTGATCTCTTCCACCAGGGGGATCAGCTTTGCGTCGGGGTCCTGCCGGGGGTCGCCGGTGTAAAGTCCGTTGATGTCGGAAAGCAGCACCAGCATATCCGCACCGATGAGCTTTGCCACAATGGCGGACAGGGTATCGTTCTCTCCGATGGTGGTGTGAATGCCGATTTCGTCAATAGCGACCGCGTCGTTTTCGTTGACGATGGGAAGAACGCCCCACTGTAAAAGCCGCTCCAGGGTGTCCTGAACGTGGCTGCTGCGGCGCTTGTCCTGCACATCATCGGCGGTAAGCAGGATCTGCGCTACCGTGTGATTATATTCGGAAAACAGCTTATCGTATGTATACATCAGCTCACACTGACCAACAGCGGCGGCAGCCTGCTTGCCGGGCATATCCTCCGGACGGCCTGCAAGTCCCAGCTTGCCCACGCCCATACCGATCGCGCCGGAGGACACCAAAACGATCTGGCATCCGGCGTTCATCATATCGCTGAGCACCTTGCACAGCAGCTCCACCCGGCGGATATTCAGCCGCCCGCCAGCATGGGCCAGAGTGGAAGTGCCTACCTTAATCACGATTCGCATAGCTATGATCCTCTCTTGAAACAAACATACTGTAATATTACACCAATTTCCTTGCAATAGCAACAATAAATTCGCCCTGCACCGCAAAAATCAGCACAAAGGTATATTTCACGAAATCCAGAAGTCCAAAAGCCAACAAATTCCCATTTATCGGGCAGTTGCTTGCAATGCAGCGTAGGGCGGGGGCTTGCCCCCGCCGCACAGATGCATGTAATATCGTCGGCGGGGGCAAGCCCAGCCCTACACTACTACCCGTCAAATCGGAATTTGACTGTATCAAAACTGGCACACCCGGCAGCGGAAGCTGCCGGGTGTCGGTTATCTTCTTGTCCAGGTGCTCCTGGAAAACAGTGCCAAAATGGGGAAGATCTCCAATCTGCCTGCCAGCATATCCAGAATCAGCACGAACTTGGAAAAACCGCTGTAGGCACTGAAATTACAGGTGGGACCTACAGCCTCCAGTCCGGGACCAATATTATTGAAGCATGCCAGCACCGCAGACAGGTTGGTGCCGGTGGAAAAACCGTCCAGGGAAATCAGCAGAAAGCTGACGATCACAATGACCACATAGGCTGCTAGGTAGGCGTTGGTGTTTGCCAGAATCCGCTCGTCCACCACTTTGCCGTTGTTGCGCACTACCATCACCTTCCGGGGATTCAGAACCTGCCGGATATTCCGGCGCAGGCTCTTGAACAGCAGCAGCACCCGGGCGCATTTCAGTCCACCGCCGGTAGAACCGGCGCAGGCACCTACCACCATCAGCATCAGCAAAAGTCCTTTGGAAAAGCTGGGCCACAAGTCAAAATCTGTGGTGGCAAAGCCAGTGGTGGTCATAATGGAGCTAACCTGGAAAGCGGCGTGGCGCACCGTCTCTGCCAGAGAACCGTACAGATCCCGTACATCCAGCACGATCAGCGCAGTGGTGATGGCGGCGATACCGATATACAGCCGCAGCTCCCCGTCCCGGAAAATACTGCCCAGCTGCCCAAGGAGCAACAGGTAATAGCAGCTGAAGTTCACACCGAACAGGAGCATAAATACAGTACACACATTCTGAATGTAGGGACTGTAGGATGCCATGGAATCGTTTTTGATGCCAAAGCCGCCGGTGCCTGCAGTGCCGAAGGCGGTACACAGCGCTTCGAAGATGGGCATTCCCCCCAGCAGCAGGAAGATCACATTGATTACCGTCAGGACAATGTAGATCAAATACAGGATCATGGCTGTCTGGCGCATTTTCGGCACCAGCTTACCCACATCCGGCCCGGGGCTTTCTGCCCGGAGAAGGTGCATGGTGAAGCCCTTGTCCTTGCCGCCGGCAGGGGCAATTGCCAGCAGAAAAACCAGCACACCCATACCGCCCAGCCAGTGGCTGAAGCTGCGCCAGTAGATCAGTCCTTTGCTCAGCCCTTCTACGTTGGCAAGAATGGATGAGCCGGTGGTGGTAAAGCCGGAAACACTCTCAAAGAACGCATCCATAAACCGGGGGATTTCCCCGGAAAACCAGAAGGGAAGACAGCCAAGAAGGCTCAGCGCCACCCAGCCCAGCCCTACACACACCAATCCTTCCCGGACACCGAACAGCTGACCGGCTTTCCGGCAGGAAAGAAGCAGGATGCCGCCCAGAAGCAGCATAACAAAGAGGGTGTATACAAAGCCGGTAACGGCGCTTGTTTCCCTGCACAAGGCGCTGATCAGCAGCGCCGGGAGCATAAACACCGCTTCTATCACAACGATCTGTCCGATGAAGCGGCCCATCATTTTATAATTCATATCCTAACTCTCACGCGAAAATGTCATTAAAGCTGGTCAAAACACCTCTGCCACTGGTAACCACCACAACCGTATCGCCCTCGGCAAACACGCTGTCGCCGCCGGGGATCTGGGTGTCAGTGCCGTGGGTAATACTGGCGATCAGCAGGTTGTTTTTCAGCTTCAGCTGTTTCAAAGGAATATTGCAGTTGCGGGTAGTGCTGTCCACAAGAAATTCCACCGCTTCCACCTGCCCGTCGGCGATGGTGTGCACGCTGACGGCAGCGCCGGTCTGATTCTGCATGGCACGGACATACCGGACGATGGTGTTGCTGCAAAGGTCCTTGGGACAAATCACACTGCCCAGAGGCAGGGAATCGGCAATAATGCCATCCACTCTGCTGAGCTTGGTGATCACCTGGGGAACATTGCGGGAATTGGCAAACAGGGAGATGACCATGTTGGTTTCATCCACACCGGTAAGGCTTGCCAGAGCATCCACCTGTTCGATGCCCTGATGGTCCAGCTCACTCTGGCTGCTGCAGTCGCCCCAGATCACAGAGCAGTTGGGCAGCAGGGCAGCCAGCTCCACACACCGGTCATGGTCCTTGTCCATCAGTTGAACGGTAATGCCGTCCTTTTCCAGAAGGCTTGCCAGATAAAAGCTTACCCGTCCACCGCCGCAAATCAGCAGTCTGCGCACCCGGCGGGTAATGATGCCCAGATTTTTCAGCAGCACGGTCAAGGTGTCCGTGGGGGCGGTAACAAAGATCCGGTCCCCCTGACGCAGAACAAAGCTGCCGCTGGGGGCGATGGCAGTGCCTTGCCGCAGTACCGCGCAGACCAGCACTTTGCACTTAACGATACTGCTCATATCGCTCAGCGCCACATCCCTAAGCTTGCTGTCCTGACCGACCCGCAGTTCCACAATTTCCACTGCGCCCTTGGCGAAGGTGTCCCGGCGGAGAAAGCCGGGGTATTTCAGCAGCCGTTGAATCTCAATGGCTGCCTGTTTTTCCGGATTAACTGTCAGCGACAGAGGAAAGACCTCCGGCATGGTCATCACCTGGTCGGCATACTCAGGATTGCGAATCCGGGCGATGGTATGAATATCCGGATTGATACCGTGGGCAGTCATACAGCAAAGCAAATTCACTTCGTCTGCATTGGTGGCTGCAATCAGCAGATCCGCATGGTCGGTGCCGGCCTGCAAAAGCACCTCCTTGGAAGCGCAGTTGCCGCAGACAGACATGGCTTCAAACTGCTCCACAGCCTCGGACAATACAAGGTCATTTTTATCGATCAGAGTAATGTCGTGGCCCTCAGATGCCAACTGTCGGGCAAGGGCAAGACCCACTTTTCCCCCACCGGCAATAATAATGTCCATACAATACCTCCGTAAAGGCAGAAAATTATACACCCATTATAACAAAGCAACTTTCATATTGCAACTACCCGGCAAATTCCCATTTATCGGGCAGTTGCTTGCAATGCAGCGTAGGGCGGGGGCAAGCCCCCGCCGCACAAATGCATGTAATATCGTCGGCGGGGGCAAGCCCCCGCCCTACACTACTACCCGTCAAATCGGAATTTGACATTTCCTGCGTGGGGGGGTAAAATAAACCCATCGAAACAAAATGGGGGACGGATATGTATAACATTCTCATCTGCGATGACCAGCCGGACATTGTCAACGCGCTGAAAATATATCTTGCACCCGAGGGCTATTCCCTGTATGAGGCATATACGGGGCAGGAGGCGCTGGAGACCGTCCGCAGGGAGGACATCCACCTGATTCTGATGGATGTGATGATGCCCGGGATGGACGGGATCACCGCGGTGTCCCAGATTCGGAAATTTTCCAACATTCCCATTATTCTGCTTACCGCCAAATCCGAAACCGAGGATATGGTGTTGGGCTTGAATGTGGGCGCTGACGATTACATAACCAAGCCCTTTGTGCCGGCAGAAGTCCTGGCTCGGGTGCGCAGCCAGCTGCGCCGCTATGCCACTCTGGGCAGCCGTGCTGCCGGCGCGGAGGAATTGTCTGTGGGCAGTATCACCTTGAATGATGTTACCAAAACCGCCGCCGTTGATGGCGTTCCTGTGGCACTGACGCCCATTGAGTACAGTATTCTGAAGCTGCTTATGTCCAATCCCGGCAAGGTCTATTCCACCAAGGCGCTGTATGAAGCGGTGTGGCAGGAAGCGGCTTTGGGCAGCGAGGGCGCGGTGGCAGTGCATATCCGGCATCTGCGGGAAAAAATTGAGATCAATCCCTCGGAACCCCGGTATCTGAAGGTAGTCTGGGGCCAGGGCTATAAGATCGAAGGGGGAAGATAAATGCGTTACAGCATCCCTGTGAAATTTGCGGTGATTATGCTCACGGCTGTGTGCATGGTAGCTGCCTTTGTTGGAGCGCTGGGAATTATCCAGGTGGCGGAGCTGGGTCTGTATACCGATGGCTTTGACGGCTGGATCAATAACCGGCTGGAGCGGCAGGCATACAGCCTGGCAGAGGATTTGACGGAGCGTTACGCAGTCCGCAAGCTGACCAACTGCTCCGACGATGTTCTGGAAGAGCTGGGCTACTGGTATGTGTTTGAAGAATCCATTCACTGGACCGGTCTGGACGAAAGCAGCTATAATTTTACCATCTATGATCTTGAAAATGAGGTCCTGGCATCCGGAACGGGTATTCCCGCCACCAAGACCGGTCTTTCCTATCAGATCGCCTGCTCGGTGGAGTTTCCGGTGCTGGTAACCAGCCAGGCGGCAACAGACCGGTTGTACGGCAAGGATTTTGTCCACAAGAGAACGGTGAATATGGCGGCGTACGGCGACAAGCCGGTAACTGTGCGTTATTATGAAAGCGATGCCTATACGGTGGTGGTGGAGCTGGACCCGGATGCGGCTATGTACCGCGCCGGTACTTCCTTGGCACTGCTGGAGCTGATCTACAATGCCCGGTACGCTTTAATGGTGGTTCTGGCGGTATCGCTGATCCTCTTGGCTGCGGGTGTGGTATACCTGTGCTGCGCCGCGGGTAAGTCCCGGGTAGGGGAAGAACCCAGCCCCGGGGCACTGAACCGGCTGCCGCTGGACCTGTATGCGGCGGCAGGGGGCTTGGCAGGCTATGGACTGTCTTTGCTGGCGGTGCAGATGATTAACCACTGGATCTACGGCGTGGACAAGCTGAACCCCGGAACGCTATCCCTGGTGGGATTGGTGCTGCTGGGGGTGGCGCTGTTGGCGGTGGGTTTTCTGTTTGCCCTGTGCGCCCAGATCAAAATGAAGGACTATTACTGGTGGAAGCGGTCTGTGATCGGCTGGCTGTGGAGCAAGCTGTGGATCGCCCTGTGCTTTGTGGGCAGAGGTTTGCGGGGACTGTATCATGTGCTGCCGGTGATCTGGATATTTGTTACCGTAGGCGGACTGATGGGCCTTTCTGTGGTGGTAGCCATGATCATCGCGGTCAATTCCACGGTGATCCCGCTGCTGGTGGTGATCGCTTTGTATGCGGCGATTGTGGCTTATGCGGGTTATGCCTACGGCACTGTCCTGCGTGGCGCGGAGAAGATGGCTGCTGGCGACCTGGATTCCAAGATCGACACCAGGTTTCTGTTGGGTGCTTACGCTAAGTGTGCCAATTACCTGAACGCCCTGGCAGATGTTGCTATTCTGGCGGCGAGAAACCAGATGAAGTCGGAGCGGCTGAAAACTGAGCTCATTACCAATGTTTCCCATGATATCAAGACACCTCTGACTTCCATTATCAACTATGTGGACATTTTGCAGACGGCTAGGAACCGGCAGGAGGCGGAGCAGTACCTGGAGGTGTTGGGCAGACAGTCCCAGCGGCTGAAAAAGCTCATTGAAGACCTGATGGAAATGAGCAAGGCAACAACGGGTAACATGAGTGTGGATATTATCCGCATGAACGGTGTGGAAACCATTCAGCAGGCGCTGGGTGAGTTCTCGGATAAGCTGGAATCCCGGAAACTAACGGTGGTGTTCCAGCCCCCCCGGGAGCAGATCGAAATGCTGGCGGACGGCAGAATGACCTGGCGTGTACTGAGTAATCTGTTGAGCAATATCTATAAATACGCCCTTCCCGGCACCCGGGTGTACATCGACCTGGCCCGGATCGAGGGGAAAGTGCTGATCTCACTGAAAAATATCTCCCGGGAGGCGCTGAATGTGCCTGTCCAGGAGCTGACGGAGCGGTTTGTCCGGGGGGATACTTCCCGGAATACCGAGGGCAGCGGCCTGGGTCTGAACATTGCCAAGAGCCTGATGGAGCTGCAAAACGGTCAGCTGCAGCTTCTGGTGGACGGGGATTTGTTCAAAGCAACCCTGGTTTTCCCCGCTGCCCAATGAATTCCCATTTCTGTGGAATCTGCAACAAAATCACCCCGGAAGCGGTTGCTTCCGGGGTGTTGCATTATGCCAGCGTGGCGGCCATAACCGCCTTGATAGTGTGCATCCGGTTCTCTGCCTCGTCGAAGACGATGGACTGTTCACTTTCGAACACCTCGTCGGTAACTTCCATGCAGTCGATACCGAACTTGCTGAACACATCCTGACCGATCTCGGTGTTGAGATCGTGGAAGGCGGGCAGACAGTGCATGAACCGGCACTGCTTGCCAGCAACACGCATCAGTTCCATGGTTACCCGATAGGGGCTCAGCTCCGCGATCCGCTCCTGCCACACAGAATCCGGCTCGCCCATAGACACCCACACATCGGTGTAGATCACATGGGCATCCTTAACCGCTTCCTTGGGGTCCGTGATAAATTCCAGCTTTGCGCCGGTGTCGGCGGCAATCTGCTGGCACTGGGCGATCAGCCCGGCATCAGGGAAGTACTTTTCCGGGGCGCATGCCACAAAATGCATACCCATCTTGGCGCAGCCCACCATGAGGGAGTTGCCCATGTTGTACCGGGCATCGCCCATATACACCAGCTTTTTACCCTTCAGATCGCCGAAATGTTCCCGGATCGTCAGAAAATCAGCCAGGATCTGGGTGGGGTGGAATTCGTTGGTCAGACCGTTCCATACAGGCACACCGGCGTAGGCAGCTAAGGTCTCCACGATCTGCTGGCCAAAGCCCCGGTACTCGATGCCGTCAAACATCCGACCCAGGACACGGGCGGTATCGGGAATAGATTCCTTCTTGCCCATCTGGGAGCTTTTGGGGTCCAGATATACCGGGTGCATACCCAGGTCCGCGGCAGCCACCTCAAAGGCGCACCGGGTGCGGGTGCTGGTTTTTTCAAACACCAGGGCAATGGACTTACCCTCGCACAGCCGATGGGGAATACCGGCCTTTTTCTGTGCCTTCAGCTCAGCGGAAAGGTCCAGAAGACCTTCTATCTCCGCGGTGGTAAAGTCCAGAAGCTTCAAAAAATGCTTATTTTTCAAATCCATAGGATAACCTCCAATTACGGTATCACCCCGTAGGGGCGGCCATCGGTCGTCCGCGGACGTGCAATGTACGCCCCTACGGATACAATTATTTACATGCCTGCTTGATGATCTCCACAGCCTTCTGCAGCTGCTCCATGGTGATGTTCAGCGCCGGCAGCAGCCGCACCTTATCCTTGGCAGTCAGACACAGCACACCCTGTTCCATACAGGCACTTACTACATCTTTATTGTTCTTGACGGTTTTAATGCCGATCATCAAACCCAAACCGGTCACACCCTCCACGCCTTGGGCATCTGCCAGCTGGGAGAAGATGTAATCGCTCTTTTCTTTGATAGAGGCAAACATGGCATCGTCCAGACGCTCCAAAACGCTCAGCGCGCCGGCACAGCAAACCGGGTTGCCGCCATAGGTCGAGCCGTGGTCGCTGGGACCCAGGACACTTTCCAGCTTTTCGCTGACCATGGTAGCGCCGATGGGCAGACCGCCGCCCAGCCCCTTGGCGGTGGAGACGATGTCCGGCTGGATTCCGTAGTGCATATAAGCATAAAGCTTACCGGTACGGCCATTGCCGGTCTGGACCTCGTCGATCATCAGGGGAATGTCCTTTTCACTGCAAAGCTCCGCGGCACCGGTGATGAAGTCTCGGGTCAGAGGCAGCACGCCGCCCTCACCCTGGACACATTCCAGCATAATACCGGCGGTGGGGTATTCCTCAGTGAGCCTGCGCAGGCCTTCCAGGTCATTTGCCTCTGTGTGGACAAACCCAGGGGTCAGAGGCTGGAAATACTGGTGGAACACATCCTGTCCGGTGGCAGCCAGGGTGGTGAGGGTTCTGCCGTGAAAGCTGTTTTTCAGAGTGATGATGGTGGAGAATTCCTGCCCCTTTTTCTCTTGGGAATATTTTCTCGCGTACTTGATGGCGCACTCATTGGCTTCCGCGCCGGAGTTGGAGAAAAACACCTTCTTCATGCCGGTGTGGCTGCACAGATACCGGGCAACCTTCACACAGGGCTCGGTGTAGTACAGGTTGGAAACATGCTGCAGCTTCTGCGCCTGTGCGGCAACAGCGGCAGCCCAAACATCATCGGCAATGCCAAAGGCGGTAACGCCGATGCCGGAGGTAAGATCGATATATTCCTTGCCGGCGCTGTCTTTCACCAGGCAGCCCTTGCCGCTGACCAGCTCCACGGGAAACCGGCCATAGGTGGGTGCCACATACTGCTTATCCAGAGAAATAATGCTGTCCATTGCCATCAACCTTTCGTAACCATGGTGCCGGCACCTTCGTCGGTGAGCAGCTCCATAAGGATGGAGTGGGGGATCCGGCCATCCATAATGACCACATTTTTCACACCGTGGCCGATAGCTTCGATGCAGCAGTCCACCTTGGGGATCATGCCCCCGGAGATGACACCCTGGTCGTAAAGCGCCTTGGCTTCGGATACGGTTACATGGGGGATCAGTGTGGAAGGATCGTCCTTGTCCCGGAGAATACCCGCAATGTCGGTCATCATAATCAGCCGCTCCGCCTCCAGAGCCCCTGCAATATGGGCAGCGGCGGTGTCGCCGTTGATGTTGTAGATGTTGCCCTGGCGGTCACTGGCAACGGTGGATACAATGGGGATATAGTTCTTTTCCAGCAGGTCCTCAATAGGCTGGGTGCGGATCTTGGTGATCTCGCCCACATAACCCAGTCTTTCGTCCTTTACGGTGGCTTCGATGATACCGCCGTCGATACCGGACACGCCCACGGCGTGGCCCCCCTTGGTCTGGATCAGATTGACCAGATCTTTGTTGACCTTGCCTGCCAGGACCATCTGGACAATGTCCACAGTTTCCCGGTCCGTAATCCGCAGACCGTCAACAAATACCGCTTCCTTGCCCAGCTTCTGCATGGTCTGGCTGATCTCCGGGCCACCGCCGTGGACCAGGACCACCTTGACACCGATAAGCCACAGAAGGGCAATATCTTCCATGACCTGCTGCTTCAGCTGATGGTTGACCATGGCGTTGCCGCCGTATTTTACCACAACCACCTTGCCGCTGTACTTTTTGATATAGGGAAGGGCAGCGGTCAAGATCTCTGCTCTTTCCGCATTGGAAAATTCATTGTGCATGATATTCTCTCTCCTTATGTACGGTAATCGCCGTTGATCTTCACATAGTCGTAGGTCAGGTCGCAGCCCCAGGCGGTAGCTTCAAAAGGACCGTTGCCCAGGGTCAGCAGAATTTCAATCTCCTTTTCCAGCAAAATTTCTTTTGCCAGTTCCTCGCTGAAGGGGACACCACTGCCGTCCCGGCAGACCTCTACTGTGCCTTTGGCAGACCGGAAGGAGACACCGATTTTGCTTACATCCACATCTGCACCGCTGTAGCCAATGGCGCACAGCACTCTGCCCCAGTTGGCGTCAGCGCCAAACATGGCAGCCTTCAGCAGGCTGGAGCAGATCACGCTCTTGGCGCTGATCTTTGCCGCTTCCAGCGTGTCAGCGCCGGTGGCCTTGCATTCCAGCAGCTTGGTAGCGCCCTCGCCGTCCCCGGCGATCATCCGGCACAGGTTCACGGTGATGGTGTTCAGCGCCTGCATAAAGGCAGTGAAATCCTCGCCCTCGCAGGTGATCTCCGCGTTGCCTGCCATGCCGTTGGCAAGAACAGTAACCATGTCGTTAGTGCAGGTGTCGCCGTCGATGGAGAGCATATTAAAGGTGTTCTGAATGTCGCTGGAAAGGGCCTTTTGCAGCATTTCCGGGGAGATGGCAACATCGGAGGTGATGAATACCAGCATGGTAGCCATGTTGGGGTGGATCATACCGCTGCCCTTGGCAATGCCGCCCATGCGGCACTCCTTGCCGCCTACAGTAAAGGAAACCGCCAGCTCCTTGGCTGTAGTGTCGGTGGTCATAATGCCTTCCGCTGCCGCATGGTAACCGTCAGCAGAAAGACCGGCAACCAGCGCAGGCATACCCTTTTCAATGGGGGGCAGATCCAGAGGCTGACCGATGACACCGGTGGAAGCCACCACCACATCATCGGCCTTCACGCCGGTAGCCTTTTCCACCAGGGCGCTCATACCCTCGGCGTTCTCAATGCCGTTTGCGTTGCAGGTGTTGGCGTTGCCGCTGTTGCAGATAATCGCCTGGGCCTTGCCGTCGGCAATATGGTTTTGGGTTACAGTCAGGGGCGCGCCCTTGACCAGATTGGTGGTATAAACGGCAGCGGCGGTGGCAGGAACATCGCTGACGATCAGCGCCAGATCCCGCTTTGTCCGGTTGTGGCGGATGCCGCAGTGGATACCGTTTGCCTTAAAGCCCCTGGCGGCGCAAACGCCGCCTTCAATCATTTTCATATTTCTCCTCTTTTCTGTGGGTGTCATACATTCAAGCCGGTGGCCTGGTCCAGGCCTAACAAAATATTCATGTTTTGGATAGCAGCGCCGGAAGCACCCTTGCCCAGGTTGTCAAACCGTGCGGTGAGCAGGATTCGATCCTCATTACCGAACACGGAAACGCCCATGTCATCTCTGCCAGAATAGGCAGCGGCGGACAGCAGGCCATCCCCGTCGGGATTCTCGTCAAAGTGGATCAGTCCGCCGGTGTAATAGCTGCGGTATAGGTTCCTAATGTCCTCCAAATTGCCCTTGCACTGGGAGGCAAACAGGGAGACTGTAACCTCCATGCCACTGTAGAAATCCGCCACGATGGGACAGAACACAGGGGCAGCTTCCAAACCGCAGAGCTTGACCATTTCCTTCAGATGCTTGTGGGATTGGGTCAGAGCGTACTGCCGGGGGGCGCTCAGCAGCGGGTCACGGTGGGGTGCTTCATATTCGGCGATCATCTTCTTGCCGCCGCCGGAATAGCCGGTGAGGGAGAAGCAGCTCAGTGCCGTGTCCGGGGCAATAATGCCCGCCTGGACCAGAGGGGCAACCAATGCGATAAAGCCGCTGGCGTGGCAGCCGGGGTTTGCGATCCTGGAGGACGTGGCAATTCTTTCCCCCAGTCCGGACAGCTCCGGCATACCGAATACCCAGTCCGGGTCAGTACGGTGGGCGGTGGAGGTGTCGATGATCTTTACGCACTTGCCCACTGCCAGAGCGGCAGATTCCTTTGCAGCGTCGTCGGGCAGACACAAAAAGGCAATGTCCGCGCTATTCAGGGCATCCGCCCGGGCAGAGGGGTCTTTGCGCAGTTCATCCGGCAGAATCAGAAGCTCCAGATCCTTCCGCTGCTGCAATCTGTCAACGATCCGCAGGCCGGTAGTACCGGCACTGCCGTCAATAAATACCTTGGTCATTGCAGTACCTCCCGCACATAAGCGATCTGTGCTTTCACGGAAGCGGTGGAAGTGCCGCCCTCGCTGATCCGCTTTTCCACACAGGTTACAAGATCAATGTCGTTATAAAGATCTTCCTCAAACAGGTGAGAGAATTCCTTATAGGTTGCCAGGGGTAGCTCCTCCAGAACGGTGTTCTGCTGAATGCACAGGGCTACCAGCTGACCGGAGATCTTGTAGGCGCTGCGGAAAGGCAGACCCTTTTTGACCAGGTAGTCAGCCAGATCCGTGGCGTTGATAAAGCCGGTTTGCGCCGCCCGCTTCATATTCTGGGTGTTCGCTTTCATGGTGGCAATCATGGGGGCAAAGACCTGCAGGCACATTTTGACGGTATCCACCGCGTCAAATACGCTCTCCTTGTCCTCCTGCATATCCTTGTTGTAGGCAAGGGGCAGACCCTTGAGGGTAGTCAGCAGACCCATCAAATCGCCGAACACTCTGCCGGCCTTGCCCCGAACCAGCTCCGCCATATCCGGATTCTTCTTCTGGGGCATGATGGACGAGCCGGTGGTGTAGGCATCGCTGAGCTCTACGAACTTGAACTCCCAGGAGGACCACAGAATAATTTCCTCGGAGAACCGGGACAGATGGACCATGAGAATGGAAATGGCGCTCATCAGCTCTGCACAGAAGTCGCGGTCGGAAACACCGTCCAGGCTGTTCTGACAGATACCGTCAAAGCCAAGCTTTTCCGCCTCGAACCGGCGGTCGGTGTCGTAGGTTGTGCCTGCCAGAGCGCAGCAACCGATGGGCGAGCGGTTCATCCGCTTGGCGCAGTCGGTCAAGCGGTCAATATCCCGCAGCAGCATCATGGCGTAAGCCATAAGATGATGGCCAAAGGTAATGGGCTGCGCCCGTTGCAGGTGGGTGTAGCCGGGCATGATGGCATCGGCATACTGCTCTGCCTTGTCTGTAACCGCCCGGATCAGCGCCTTGGTCAAAGCGGTGATCTGAGTGATCTCCTCCCGCAGGTACAGCCGAATGTCCAGGGCCACCTGGTCGTTCCGGGAACGGGCGGTATGCAGCTTTTTACCCACATCTCCCAGCCGCTGGGTCAGCACCTGCTCTACAAACATGTGAATATCTTCACACTCCATGTCAATGGGCAGCTTGCCGCTGTCAATATCCCCGAGGATCTGCTCCAGACCGGCGATCAGCTGATCCGCGTCTTCCTGGGTAATGATATTTTGGGCAGCCAGCATGGCAGCATGGGCCATGGAGCCGGTAATGTCCTGCTTGTACATTCTGCTGTCAAAGCGGATGGAGGAATTGAAGTCATCCGCAATCTTTTCAACCTGGCCGTCGGTTCTTCCGGCCCACATTTTTGCCATAAAAGATTCTCCTTAAAAAGCCGTAATGGGCGGACAGCAGTCCACCCTTACGGGTTATAAAATCAAAGTTTACCTTGTTCCCGCAGCGCCTGGACCTGGGTGGGCAGACCCCACAGGTTGATGAAGCCCTCAGCCTGCTTCTGGTCATAGTCACTCTCGTCGAAGGTAACCAGGCTCTCGGAGTACAGGGAGTAGGGAGAGGTGGTACCGGCGGGGATGATGTTGCCCTTGTACAGCTTCAGCTTTACAGAGCCGGTTACGTACTTGTTGGATTCGTTGGCAAAAGCGGTCAGCGCCTCCTGCAGAGGGGAGTACCACTTGCCGTTGTAAATGAGGTCGGCGTAGTCCACAGCCAGCTTCTGCTTCACATGCAGGGTATCCTTGTCTACGGTCAGCATCTCCAGCTGCTCATGGGCAAAGTACAGGATAGAACCGCCGGGAGTCTCGTACACGCCCCGGTCCTTCATGCCCACAAGGCGGTTTTCCACAATGTCAATGATGCCGATGCCGTTGGCACCGCCCAGCTTGTTCAGCTTTTCGATGATCTTGGAGGCCTTCATCTTCTCGCCGTCAACGGCAACGGGGGCGCCGGCTTCAAAGTCGATGGTAACATAGGTGGGCTCGTCGGGAGCCATCATGGGAGACACGCCCATTTCCAGGAATCCGGGCTTGTCGTACTGGGGTTCGTTGGCGGGATCTTCCAGATCCAGACCCTCGTGGCTCAGATGCCACAGGTTCTTATCCTTGGAGTAGTTGGTCTCACGGGAGATCTTCAGAGGAATATTGTGTGCCTCAGCATAGTCGATCTCCTCATCACGGGACTTGATGTTCCACTCACGCCAGGGGGCGATAATAGGCATTTCGGGAGCGAAGCGCTTGATGGCCAGCTCAAAACGGACTTGGTCGTTGCCCTTGCCGGTAGCGCCGTGGCAGATGGCGTCCGCGCCTTCAGCCAGAGCAATTTCTGCCAGCTTCTTGCCGATCACGGGACGGGCGAAGGCAGTACCCAGCAGGTAAGTCTCATACTTGGCATCCATCTTCATGGCGGGAATAATGATTTCATCCACCATCTCGTCCACCAGGTCAGCCACGATCAGCTTGGAAGCGCCGGTCTTAATGGCCTTCTCCTCCAGACCCTCCAGCTCGTCAGCCTGGCCAACGTTGCCGGCAACGGCGATCACTTCACAGTTGTTGTAGTTTTCCTTCAGCCAGGGGATAATGATGGAAGTATCCAGGCCGCCGGAGTAGGCGAGAACAACTTTTTTGATGTTTTCCTTTTTCATAATGGTTTCCTCCCGAAAGTTTATTCTTCAGTATGCAACGGATTATACACCTTAAATTAAAAGCTGTCAACCTGCGAATGAATAAATATCCATCTTTTGTGGAACTTATACACAACCCCCGGAAACAGGGGTGGCATTTTGGACAATATGACTGTTTTGTGTTATTTGTACAAAAGACAAATGTATTTCTTGGGAAAACATTTTCGGTTTTACTGTATTGACCGATAGGGTTATGCATGTTAAAATGTATAAAAAGTGAGGTGTTTCCTATGGAAAACAAAAATATTGACTGGAGCAACCTGGGATTCGGCTATGTATCCACAGATATGCGCTATGTGGCAAACTATAAAGAAGGTAAGTGGGACGAAGGCGGTCTGACGGACCAGGCACAGATCACCATGAGTGAGTGCGCCTGCGTGCTGCAATATGCCCAGACCTGCTTTGAGGGGCTGAAGGCTTACACCACCGTGGATGGGAAGATCGTGTGTTTCCGCCCGGATCTGAATGCAAGCCGTATGGCGGATTCCTGCCGCCGCATGCGTATGCCCGTATTCCCGGAGGAGCGTTTTGTGGAGGCTGTGGAGCAGACCGTCCGTGCCAACAAGCACTGGGTGCCCCCCTACGGCAGCGGCGCCAGCCTGTATCTGCGGCCCTTTATGTTCGGCAGCGATGCGGTCATCGGTGTCAAGCCTGCCAATGAGTTTCAGTTCCGCGTTTTTGCTACCCCGGTAGGCCCTTATTTCAAGGGCGGCATCAAGCCTTTAAAGCTGCGGATCTCCGATTTTGACCGGGCAGCCCCCCGGGGTACCGGCCATATTAAGGCGGGTCTGAATTATGCAATGAGCCTGTACGCCATCGTGGATGCCCATGAGCAGGGCTACGATGAGAATGTATATGTGGATTCCGCGACCCGGAGCTTTATTGAGGAGACCGGCGGCGCCAACATTATCTTCATTACCAAGGACGGCAAGCTGGTAACACCCAAGTCCGATACCATCCTGCCTTCCATCACCCGCCGTTCCATCGTCCAGGTGGCGCAGGATTACCTGGGTATGGAGGTGGAGGAGCGGCCTGTGGCGGTTTCTGAGCTGGAGGATTTTGCTGAGTGTGGTCTGTGCGGCACGGCGGCGGTGATCTCTCCGGTGGGTACCATCGAGGACCATGGCAAGGTCTATGAATTTGCCGGCTTCGGTCCTACCATCGAGAAGCTTTACAACACCCTCCGGGGCATCCAGATGGGCCAGATAGAAGGTCCTGAGGGCTGGGTCCGGGTAATCGAATAAAAAAGATAGTGTCGGACACGGACTTTTGTGTTTGTGTGCTTGACATTATATAAGGAGAATGGTATAATTCTCAAAACATAATACACAACGCAAGGAAGAGGAAAAAGCAGCTTATGCTTCGGCTCCAGAGAACTGTCGGTTGGTGCGAGACAGTGCGGAAGGAAGCTGTATACTGGCCTTGGAGCGGCTGACCGGAAAGAAGCCCTTTTTCAGTACGGCAGACGGAGCCCGACCGATACAGCGGGATGCAGTTGTCAGACTGCTGTGAGTGGCCGCTGATGCGGCAAGAAGAGTGGTACCGCAGGTATTTTCTAAAGGAAAGCCCTGTCTCTTTGTATTAAGAGACAGGGCTATGTTTATACGAGGAGAAGAGAGAATATGGTAACGATCGACAAGATTTTTCATGCACAGACGGTGCTGAAGGATATTATCCGGCCTACACCGCTGGCAAAGGCCTACGGCATTGCCCCCCAGTGCGATCTGTACTTAAAGCCGGAGAATTTGCAGAACACCGGTTCTTTTAAGCTCCGGGGCAGCGGCTATAAGATTGCCATGCTGTCCGAGGAGGAGAAGCAGCGGGGCGTTATTGCCTGCAGCGCCGGCAACCATGCCCAGGGTGTTGCCCTGGCAGCTACCAAAAACGGCATCAGCTCTTTGATCTGCCTGCCGGACACGGCGCCTATCTCCAAGATCGAAGCCACCAAGGGCTACGGCGCTCAGGTGTGCCTGGTGGAGGGCTGCTACGACGATGCCTACCGCAAGGCGCTGGAACTGAAAGAGGAGAAGGGCTATACCTTCGTCCATCCCTTTGACGATGAAAATGTCATTGCCGGTCAAGGCACCATCGGTCTGGAAATTCTGAACGATCTGGATGATATTGACGCGGTGCTGGTGCCCATTGGCGGCGGCGGACTGATCTCCGGCGTTGCCTTCGCCATCAAGTCCATTCGCCCCTCTATTAAGGTCTACGGTGTTCAGGCGGCAGGCGCGCCCAGTATGTTCAATTCCCAGCGCAGCGGCAGCATTGAGAGCCTGGCGGCGGTATCCACCATTGCTGACGGTATTGCGGTGAAGACCCCCGGTGAGCACACCTTTGAAATGGTGAAAAATTATGTGGATGATATTGCCCTGGTTACCGAGGACGAGATCTGCGCCGCTATCCTGGCGCTGGTGGAAAAACAAAAGATGATCGCCGAGGGCGCAGGCGCGGTGTCTGTGGCGGCGGCAATGTTCAACAAGTTCCCCATCCAGGGGAAAAAGGTGGTTAGCCTGATCTCCGGCGGCAACATCGATGTTACCAGCCTGTCCCGGGTCATTGACCGTGGCCTTATGAAGTCCGGACGGATCTCCAGCCTGCTCATTGAGCTGTCTGACAAACCCGGCCAGCTGAAATCCGTATCCCGGATCATCGCGGATTGCGGCGGCAATGTGACCGGCGTTCACTATGAGCGTGGCGGCACGGAGCATGTCAACGGCTGCTTCCTGCGGATCGATATGGAAACCAGAAATTATGACCATGTGGAAGAAATCGTCTGCGCGCTGCAGCATGAAGGCTTTAAGATTGTGGAGAGGTAATGGATTATGGAAATTGTTTATACCCAAAATGCCCCCGATGCCATCGGCCCTTATTCCCAGGCGGTAAAGACCGGCAGCCTGGTGTTCACCTCCGGGCAGATCGCCATTAACCCTGCTACCGGCAATGTAGAGGCGACTACCATTGAGGCCCAGACCGAGCAGGTGTGCAAGAATATCTGCGCCGTGCTGGAAGCCGCAGGCACATCTGTTGAAAAGGTGGTCAAGACCGTGTGCTTCCTCAGCGATATGAACGACTTCGCCGCTTTTAACGGGGTGTACGGCAAGTACTTTACCGGAAAGCCCGCCCGTTCCTGTGTGGCGGTGAAGACCCTTCCCAAGAATGTGCTTGTGGAAGTGGACACCATTGCGGAGGTGTAAGTCATGGATGTAACCAAGTACAGCCCGGGGTATTACCCTGCGCCGGGCCAGCATTATAAGTGGGTACAGAAGGAACGGATCGAAAAAGCACCCAAGTGGTGCAGCGTGGATCTGCGGGACGGCAATCAGAGCCTGGTGATCCCCATGAGCCTGGCTGAAAAGCTGGAGTTTTACAAGCTCTTGCTGAAGGTGGGCTTTAAGGAGATCGAGGTAGGCTTCCCCGCCGCCTCCGAGACAGAGTACGAGTTCCTGCGTACCCTTATCGACAACAATATGATCCCGGAGGATGTTACGGTGCAGGTGCTGACCCAGTGCCGTGAGCATATTATCCGCAAGACCTTCGATGCCTGTAAGGGCGCGCCCAGCGCCATTATCCACTTCTACAACTCCACCAGTGTGGCACAGCGGGAGCAGGTGTTCCGCATGTCTAAGGAGGAGATCAAGCAGATTGCCGTGGACGGGGCAAAGCTGGTCAAGCAGCTGGCTGCGGAATACGAGGGCAACTTCCGGTTTGAATATTCTCCCGAGAGCTTTACCGGCACCGAGCCGGAGTACGCCCTGGAGGTGTGCAACGCGGTTCTGGATGTACTGGAGCCTTCCGAAACAAATAATGTAATCATCAATCTGCCGGTTACGGTGGAAATGAGTATGCCCCATGTTTACGCCAGCCAGATCGAGTATATGAGCGAGAATCTCAAGTACCGGGAGCATGTAACCCTTTCTCTGCACCCCCACAATGACCGGGGCACCGGCGTGGCGGATACGGAGCTGGCGCTGCTGGCGGGGGCGGACAGAGTGGAAGGCACTCTGTTCGGCAACGGCGAGCGTACCGGCAATGTGGATGTGATTACCCTTGCGATGAATATGTACTCCCATGGCGTAGATCCCAAGCTGGACTTTACGGATATGCCCAAGCTGGTGGAAATCTACGAGCGCTGCACCCGGATGCATGTGTATGAGCGGACTCCCTACGCCGGCGCGCTGGTATTTGCGGCTTTCTCCGGCTCACATCAGGATGCCATTGCCAAGGGTATGAAGTGGCGGCAGGACAGAAACCAGCACCGCTGGGATGTGCCTTACATCCCCATCGATCCCCACGACATCAGCCGTACATACGACGCGGATGTGATCCGGGTCAACTCCCAGAGCGGCAAGGGCGGCATCGGCTACCTGCTGGAGCAGAACTTCGGCTACGCCCTGCCTGCCAAGATGCGGGAGCATTTCAGCTACCTGTGCAAGCACGTTTCCGACACAGAGCACAGAGAACTCAAGGGCAACGATGTGCTGGATATTTTCCTTGGCCACTATATGGACATCAAAGCGCCCATCTGCATCGCCAATATGAGCTTTGTGCAGAAAAACGACGGGGTGGATGCCTATGTAACCTTCGAAAAGGACGGAAAGGCAACCACCATCCACACCACCGGCAACGGCTCACTGGACGCGGTAAGTAACGCGCTGAAGCGTTACACCGGCAGCGACTACCGGCTGAAGGTGTATAACGAGCACAGCGTTCAGGAGCAGTGCTCCGATTCCACCGCCGCTGCCTACATCGGTTTGCAGTGTCCCAACGGGGATATGCACTGGGGCGCAGGCTCCGATACGGATATTATCCGGGCGTCCATCAACGCGCTGATCAGCGCCTATAACAACATGATCACCGAGTAAAAGGAGAGAAGCAAGATGGGAATGACCATGACCCAGAAGATCCTGGCAGCCCATGCAGGATTGGAAAGTGTAAAGGCAGGACAGCTGATCCAGGCAGATCTGGATATTGTCCTGGGTAACGATATTACCACCCCGGTTGCCATCAATGAATTCAAGAAGGCAGGCTTCCAGGGTGTATTTGACAAGGATAAGGTGGCCATCGTACTGGACCACTTTGTTCCCAACAAGGACATCAAGGCTGCCCAGCAGTCCAAGCAGTGCCGGGAGTTTGCCTGCCAGCACTGTGTCAGCCATTTCTACGATGTGGGCAAAATGGGCATCGAGCATGCCCTGCTGCCGGAGCAGGGTGTGGTAACCGCCGGCGACTGCATCATCGGCGCGGACAGCCATACCTGCACCTACGGTGCTTTGGGTGCTTTCTCCACCGGCGTGGGCAGCACCGATATGGCAGCCGGTATGGCTACCGGCAAGGCATGGTTCAAAGTACCGTCCGCTTTGCGGTTTGAACTGACCGGCAAGCTCAGCCCCAACTGCAGCGGCAAGGATGTAATTCTGACCATTATCGGCATGATCGGTGTGGACGGCGCGCTGTACAAGAGCATGGAATTTACCGGTGAAGGCGTTGCGTCCCTATCCATGGACGACCGGCTGTGCATCTGCAACATGGCCATCGAGGCAGGCGCAAAGAACGGTATCTTCCCGGTGGACGAGAAGACTGTGGCGTACATGCAGGGCCGCTGCGAGCGGCAGCCCAAGGTCTATGCCGCTGACCCTGATGCGGAATACGAAAAGACCTACACCATCGACCTGTCCGCCATTACCCCCACTGTAGCCTGCCCCCATCTGCCGGAGAACACCAAGCCCGCATCCGTCCTGGGAGGCATCAAGATCGACCAGGTGGTCATCGGCAGCTGCACCAATGGCCGTATGGAGGATATGGAAACCGCTTACCGTTATCTCAATGGCAAGCAGGTTGCGCCCGGTGTGCGGTGTATCATCATTCCTGCCACTATGCAGATCTATCGGGACTGCGTGGAACGGGGCTATGTAACGGCGTTTATTGATGCCGGGGCGGTGGTTTCCACCCCCACCTGCGGACCTTGCCTGGGCGGCTATATGGGTATCCTTGCGGAGGGTGAGCGGTGTATCGCCACCACCAACCGGAATTTTGTGGGCCGTATGGGCCATGTGGAAAGTGAAGTTTACCTGGCAAGCCCCGCAACGGCGGCAGTCAGCGCACTGACCGGCTACATCACAGAGCCCCAGGAGGTATAAAAATGAATACCAAAGGAACTGTTTTCAAGTATCCCGACAATGTGGATACGGATGTGATTATTCCCGCCCGCTATCTGAACACCGCCTATGCCCAGGAGCTGGCAAAGCATTGCATGGAGGACATCGACACTACTTTCGTGGAAAAGGTGCAGCCCGGCGATGTGATGGTGGCTGGCTGGAACTTCGGCTGCGGCTCCTCCCGGGAGCATGCGCCCCTGGTTATCAAGACCTGCGGCACCGGCTGTGTCATTGCCAAGAGCTTCGCCCGGATCTTCTACCGCAACGCCATCAATATCGGCATGCCCATTCTGGAGTGTGAGGCGGCTGCGGAGGAAATCAATGCAGGAGATCAGGTGGCGGTGGATTTTGACACCGGCGTGATTACCAATATTACCACCGGCAAGACCTATCAGGCAGAGCCCTTCCCGGCGTTTATTCAGAATATCATCCAGAAGGGCGGCCTTTTGGCATCCCTCAAGGAGGCATAACAATGAAGAAAAATATTGCCTTGATCCCCGGTGACGGCATTGGCCCGGAGATCGTTGGCCAGGCAAAGTTGGTACTGGATAAGACAGCGGAGCTTTTCGGCCATGAATTTACATATACCCATGTGGATATGGGCGGCTGTGCCATTGATAAGTACGCAGACCCTCTGCCCCAGAGTGAGCTGGACAAGTGCCTGGCATCCGACAGCGTGCTGCTGGGCGCGGTGGGCGGCCCAAAGTGGAACGACCAGCCCGGCCACCTGCGTCCCGAGAAGGGCCTGCTGCGGCTTCGTGCCGGTATGGGCGTTTACAGCAATAACCGCCCGGCAAAGATTTGGCCCCAGCTTGCCAACGCATCCCCTTTAAAGAAGGAGATCGTGGAAAAGGGCATCGACTTTATTATCGTCCGGGAGCTGATCGGCGGCATTTACTTTGGTAAGCATGAGACGGTCAGAGAAAAGGACGAGGCTGTGGCAATCGACGAGCTGCGCTACAGCGAAAGTGAGATCCGCCGCATCGGAAGGATCGGCTTTGAAACCGCCCGGAAGCGGGGCAAGAAGCTGTGCTCTGTGGAAAAGAGCAATGTGCTGGATTCCTCCCGGCTGTGGAAAAAGGTGATCCATGAGCTGGCGGCGGAGTACCCGGATGTGGAGCTTTCCGATATGCTGGTGGACAACTGCGCCATGCAGATCGTTAAAGACCCCTCCCAGTTTGATGTGATCGTTACGGAGAATATGTTCGGTGATATTCTGTCCGATGAAGCTTCTATGATTACCGGCTCTATCGGTATGATCCCCTCCTCCAGCCTGGGCGCTGGCACCTGCGGCCTGTACGAGCCTATCCACGGCTCTGCCCCTGACATTGCTGGTATGGACAAGGCAAATCCCATCGGCACCATTCTCTCCGCTGCCATGATGCTGCGCTTCAGCTTCGACATGGCAAAGGAAGCAGACTGCATTGAAAATGCGGTGGCCAAGGTGCTGGATGCAGGCTGGCGCACCGGAGATATTGCGGATGGGGGCGAGAGCATCGGCTGCGAGCAGATGGGCGCGCTGATCCTGGAAAACATGACGAAAGGGTGATACCATGAAGCTATCCGGCGCAGACATTATTGTCCGCACGCTGATCGAGCAGGGCTGTGATACCGTATTCGGTTACCCCGGCGGACAGATTCTGAATGTCTATGATTCCCTTTATAAATATCAAGATGAACTGCATCATGTGCTTTCTGCCCATGAGCAGGGGGCGGCCCACGCCGCTGACGGTTATGCCCGAACCACCGGCAAGGTGGGTGTGGTCATCGCCACCTCCGGCCCCGGCGCTACCAACCTGGTAACGGGCATTGCTACCGCGTATCTGGATTCTATTCCGCTGATCGCCATAACCGGCAACGTCCCCAGCACAGCGGTAGGTACGGACTCTTTTCAGGAGATCGATATTGCCGGTGTTACCCTGCCCATTACCAAGCATAACTACTTCGTTGGCTCGGTGGAAAAACTGGCGGATACCATTAGGGAAGCTTTCCGGCTGGCCCAGTCCGGCAGACCCGGTCCTGTGCTGATCGACGTGCCTAAGGATGTACAGATCGCCCAGTGGGAGTATGAGCCCCAGCCGGCGCAGGTGGCAGACGAAAAATTTGCCGCCAAGGATATCCGTATCCAGCAGGCAGCGGAGTGTATCAATGATTCCCAGCGTCCCTTTGTGTACATCGGCGGCGGTGTGATCGCAGCTGATGCCCAGCAGGAGGTGCTGGCCCTGGCGGAGCAGATCGATGCCCCCATCGGCAGCTCTATGATGGGTCTGTCGGCAGTGCCTACGGATCATCCCAGATTTTTGGGCATGCAGGGCATGCACGGCCACTACGCCTGCTCCATGGGCATGCACCATGCGGATTGCATCATTGCCCTGGGCGCACGATTCAATGACCGGGTAACCGGTAACCGGGACAAGTTTGCTAAGAAAGCCAAGATCGTCCATATCGACATTGACGGGGCAGAGCTTTCCAAAACTGTGGAAGCCACCCACGGCCTTCGGGGCGATGTAAAAAAGACGCTGCAGAAGCTGCTGCCGCTGCTGGAAAAGAAGAAAAACACCCAGTGGCAGAAAAAGATTTCCCAGTTCCGCGCAGAGGAAGAGGAAGCAGCGGATAAGCGTCCCGGCATGACCCCCAAGGCGGTGCTGGACCGTCTGAATGACCGGCTGGGTGAAAATACCCCGGTAGCCACCGATGTGGGTCAGCACCAGATGTGGGCTGCCCAGTATGTAAAATTCCGCAACGCCAGACGGTTTGTTTCCAGCGGCGGTCTGGGTACTATGGGCTTCGGTCTGGGCGCAGCCATCGGTGCTGCCTACGGCACCAAGGAGCGGACGGTGCTGATTACCGGCGACGGCAGCTTCGGTATGTGCCTGAATGAGCTTGCCACCGCTGTGTCCGGCAATGTACCGGTGGTGGTACTGATTCTGAACAATGGCGTGTTGGGCATGGTCCGTCAGTGGCAGACTCTGTTCTTTAACAAGCACTATTCCAACACGGTGCTGGACCGCAAGACGGATTTCGTCAAGCTGGCGGAGGCTTTCGGCGCCCGGGGCAGCCGCGCATTCTCCCTGGAGGAGCTGGATACGGCGCTGGACGCGGCATTTGCCTGGGAAGGTCCTTATGTGATCGACTGTGCCATTGACAAGGATGAATTTGTGCTTCCTATGCTGCCTCCCGGCGGTTCTATGGACGATATTATCGTGAAGATAGGGGATTGAGATGAATCGATTTACTGTTGCCATTCTTGTAAATAACCAGTTCGGTGTTCTGAACCGGGTCACCAGTATGTTCCGCCGCAGACAGTTCAACATCAGCGGTCTGACTGTGAGCGAGACCGAATCTGCCAGCTTCTCCCGAATCACCATCCAGTCGGAGGGTGAGGAGGTTACCAAGCAGCAGCTCATCAATCAGCTCTACAAGCTGCCGGATGTGCGCAGCGTGGTGGAACTGAATCCGGAGATCACCGTCAGCAGAGAGCTTCTGCTGATCAAAGTGGAAAACGACCCGGTTACCCGGGGCGACATCCGGGCGGCATGCGATGCCTATGAGGGAAAGATCGTGGACTATACCAAGGAATCCATGATGATCCAGATGGTAGGCGACAGCCGCAAGATCGATAACTTTGTAAACCTGATGCGGGATTTCACCATTTTGGAGATCTGCCGCACCGGTGTGGTGTCCCTGGAGAGGGGCGCTACCACAATAGAACGTGTAACATTACTTTAATTTTTAAGAAAGAGGGAAACGATTATGAACAGAATTTTTTATCAGCAGGACTGCGATCTGCAGAAGCTCAGCGGCAAGACCGTTGGGATCATCGGCTATGGCTCTCAGGGCCATGCCCATGCACTAAACCTAAAGGAATCCGGCATCAATGTGGTGGTTGGCCTGTACGAAGGCTCCAAGAGCTGGGCTAAGGCCGAGGCTCAGGGCCTGACCGTCATGACCGCCGCCGAAGCTGCAAAGGCCGCTGATGTGATTATGATCCTCATCAACGACGAGAAGCAGGCAAAGCTGTACAAGGAATCCATCGAGCCCAATCTGACTGAGGGCAAGACCCTGGCTTTTGCCCACGGCTTCAACATCCACTTCGGTTGCATCAAGCCCCCCAAGAATGTCAACGTCATTATGATCGCCCCCAAGGGCCCTGGCCATACTGTCCGTTCCGAGTACCTGGCAGGCAAGGGCGTTCCTTGTCTGATCGCTGTTGAGCAGGATGCCACCGGCAATGCCTGGGATATCGGCCTGGCTTATGCTCTGGGTATCGGCGGCGCTCGCGCCGGCGTTCTGGAGACCACCTTCCGCACCGAGACTGAGACTGACCTGTTCGGTGAGCAGGCTGTGCTGTGCGGCGGTGTCTGCGCACTGATGCAGGCTGGCTATGAGACCCTGGTGGAGGCCGGTTATGACCCCAGAAACGCATACTTCGAGTGCATCCATGAGATGAAGCTGATCGTTGATCTGATCTACCAGTCCGGTTTCGCAGGCATGCGTTACTCCATCTCCAACACCGCCGAGTACGGCGACTATATCACCGGTCCCAAGATCATTACCGAGGAGACAAAGAAGTCCATGAAGAAGATCCTGGCAGACATCCAGGACGGCACTTTTGCCAAGGACTTCCTGCTGGATATGTCCGAGGCCGGCTCTCAGGTCCACTTCAACGCTATGCGCCGCAAGGCTGCGGAGCATCCTGCCGAGATCGTGGGTGAGGACATCCGCAAGCTGTACAGCTGGAGCGATGAAGACAAGCTGATCAATAACTAATAACAGGGGGACGGATTCCCACGGAGCATAAATGCCCCTCGGAATGACACCGCTTTTGATGTCATTGCGAGGAGCGGAGCGACGTGGCAATCCGTTCTCTTCAAAAAGAGGTATGACTATGTATACAGACAACATTAAGCACGGCCCTCAGAATGCGCCCCACCGGAGTTTGTACCATGCCCTGGGCCTGACCGCGGAGGAGCTTTCCCGGCCGCTGATCGGTATTGTCAGCTCCCATAACGAGATCGTGCCCGGCCATATGAATCTGGATAAGATCGTGGAGGCGGTGAAGCTGGGGGTCGCCATGGCTGGCGGTACGCCTATCGTGTTCCCGGCCATCGCTGTGTGTGACGGCATCGCCATGGGCCATGTAGGCATGAAATACTCCCTGGTGACCCGGGATCTGATCGCCGACTCCACCGAGGCTATGGTCATGGCCCACGGCTTTGACGGCCTGGTGATGGTGCCCAACTGCGATAAGAACGTTCCCGGCCTTTTGATGGCTGCCGCCCGGGTGAATATCCCCACGGTGTTTGTCAGCGGCGGCCCTATGCTGGCAGGCCGTGTAAACGGCAAGAAGACCAGTCTTTCCAGTATGTTTGAGGCGGTGGGCGCTTACTCTGCCGGCAAGATGGACGAGGCGCAGCTGACGGTGTGCGAGGAAAATACCTGCCCCACCTGCGGCTCTTGCTCCGGTATGTACACCGCCAACTCCATGAACTGTCTGACCGAGGTGCTGGGCATGGGGCTGCGGGGCAATGGCACGATCCCGGCTGTCTATTCCCAGCGTATTGAGCTTGCCAAGCACGCCGGTATGCAGGTGATGGAGCTGGTGAAAAAGAACATCCGGCCCCGGGATATTATGACCGAGAGTGCCATCCGCAACGCCCTGACCGCGGACATGGCTCTGGGCTGCTCCACCAACTCCATGCTCCACCTGCCTGCCATTGCCAATGAGTGCGGCGTGAAGTTTGACCTGGATCTGGCAAACCAGATCAGCGCCAAGACCCCCAACCTGTGCCACCTGGCGCCAGCTGGCCCTACCTACATGGAGGACCTGAACGAGGCAGGCGGCGTGTATGCGGTACTGAAAGAACTGACCAAGCTGAACCTGCTGGACACCTCTGTGATGACCGTAACCGGCAAGACCCTGGGTGAGAATATTGCCACAGCGGTGAACCGGGACACCTCCGTGATCCGCACCGTGGAAGATCCCTACTCCGCCACCGGCGGCATTGCGGTGCTCAAGGGCAATCTGGCGCCCGACGGCGGCGTTGTCAAGCGCAGCGCGGTGCTGCCGGAGATGCTGGTCCATGAGGGCCCTGCAAGAGTATTTGAATCCGAGGAGGAGGCCCAGGAGGCCATCAATGCCGGCAAGATCGTTGCCGGAGATGTGGTGGTCATCCGTTATGAAGGTCCTAAGGGCGGTCCCGGTATGCGGGAAATGCTCAACCCCACCTCTGCCATTATGGGCATGGGACTGGGCTCCTCTGTGGCACTGATTACCGACGGTCGGTTCAGCGGCGCTACCCGCGGTGCATGTATCGGCCATGTATCCCCCGAGGCTGCATCCGGCGGCCCCATCGGCATTGTCCGGGAGGGAGATATCATCAGCATAGATATTCCCGGCAATAAGCTGGAGCTGAAGATTTCCGATGAGGAATACCGCAACCGTATGGAAGCCTTCGTACCTAAGACCAAGGAGCTTAGCGGCTATTTGAAGCGGTATGCTGCCCTGGTTTCCAGCGGCGCGGAAGGGGCGATCCTGAATCGATGAGCATTCAGAATTTGAAAGACCTGCATATCCGGCTGCGCTCCCTGGCGGTATTCCGGGAGCTTCTGGCTGACCCGGTGTTGGAATCGCTGACCGATTACCTGGGCTGTGTGGAAACGGCAGACACCGCCTGCGCGGTGTCCCGATATGCCGAGTTTATCTCCCGGCTGTACGCCGCAGGTGATACTTCTCTGGCATCCTATATCCAGAGCATTGTGGGGGACAACGAGAACCCCTATATCCGTGCTGTGGGCAGAGATCAGACCCCGGATGTGGCGCTGGAGGCCAGTGTCTGGCAGGAGCTGGACACCCTGCAGACCGCCGCGGAGCTGACCCCGGAGGCCCTCCGGGAGGGGCTTTCCTGGGATGGCTGGCTGCCTGGCTTCCGGGCAGAAAAGGCGGATATTCCTGGTAATTATCGCAGCCGCTGCCTAAATATCGGCAAATTTGGCTACGGCATTTATGCCAAGCACAGAATGTTCTATATCAATTCCCAGAACCACATCGTGCCGGTACGCAATCCGGACAAGACCCGGCTTGCGGCGCTGGTGGATTACAAGCGGGAGCAAAAGATCATTCTGGACAACACTGTAGCCCTTTTGGAGGGCAAGCCCGCAGCGAATATTCTGCTCACCGGCGACGCCGGTACCGGCAAATCCTCCACTGTCAAGGCAGTGGTCAATGAGCTGCACGATAGAGGCCTGCGAATTCTGGAGGTCCGGAAAGAACAGTTGACGGAGATTCCGGAGATTCTGGATACGCTTAACAGCAATCCGCTGAAATTTATTTTGTTTATTGATGATCTTTCCTTCCAGAAGGACGACGATAATTTCAGCGCCCTGAAGGCGATTCTGGAAGGCTCTGTATCCGCCAAGAGCCAGAATGTGGTGATTTACGCCACCTCCAACCGCCGCCACCTGGTGAAGGAGAGCTTTGGCGACCGGGATGGGGACGATATCCACCGCAACGATACCATGCAGGAGATCATCTCCCTTTCGGAGCGGTTCGGCATCCAGGTTACCTTTACCAAGCCGGACAAGCAGACCTACCTGGACATTGTGCGGCACCTGGCCCGGGAGCGGGGCGTACAGATGGACACCGCCGAACTGGAAAAGCAGGCGGAGGCATTTGCTCTGGGACGGGGCGGACGCTCTGCCCGGGCGGCAAATCAGTTTATCGACAACCTCATTGCAAAAGCATAATAAGAGGACGGGACCAACTTGCGGTGGTCCCGTCCTTTTACATGCTGAACTCCCCCGGTTTTATACTTGGGGAGCATGGGATTATTGTTTTTTCAGCCACTCAGCGTGGTATTCATCAGAAATAGTCTCGTTTTTCAGGAAGCGAAATCTCTCCGCCATATCCTGGATGTGGTATTTTGTAAATTCCTTGGCAATGCGCTGGTTGAGAACATAGTCGTTGGCGCCGGTGTAGGAATTAGGGTAGTTACCCATCCAGCCAAAGTGGGTGGTGATGCCGTATTTCTTGAATTCGTCAAACCGGTGGGTGCTGTCACCGCTTTCCTCAGCAATGCCGTCTATCCGTACAGTCTCCGGGCGGAAATGGTATACCCGGGCCGTCTCACTGAAGCACGCATGACCGGATGTCTTTTTCTTGTCCAGGAAATCCTGCAGACCGGCAAGGTCTTCCCGGGTCAGCTCAGGATAGGCGTCGGGATTCTGCACCAGGGCCTCGATGGCTGTGTTGGTGATGCCGCCGGTGTCGGTAATAAAGACCATTGCGTTGGGGTTTTCGTCCATCATTGCCCGGGCGAACAGGTCCAGCATACTTTTGTTGCCGCCGTGGCCGTTGACAAACAGGATCTTCCTAAAGCCGTTGCGGTAAATCTCGTTACAGGTGTCCCGGAACATATGCCACCGGGTTTCCATGGAGAAAATTACCGTGCCGGGAAACTCTCCGGCGCCGCTCTTTTCACCGAAGAACATGGTGGGAAAGACCACCACGGGCTCTTTTTCCGCAGCGCGGATACAGGTCTCGGTGGCGATAATGGTGTCCGTTCCCAGAGGGGAATGGGGGCCATGCTTTTCCAGACACCCGATGGGCACCACACAAACGCCGTTGGATTTGGCAATGGCATCCTTAAATTCTTCACAACGCAGATTTTCCCAAAGCATAGTATTATCTCCTTTTAATTAAATTCTACGGTGCAGTGATAGACAGGGCAGATACTTTCCAGAATGTGTCTGAGCTGCTGCATATCTTCCTCGGCGCAGCTGCCCATAAAGCGCAGGTCGTTGGGGATGATGTTGTTGCTGGTGCCGCCCAACACCTTGGTGATGGTGAACCCGCCGGGGAGCTGCTGCATGGCAGCGTAAACCCCGGGGAAACACTCAATGGGATTATGGGACAGGTCAGGCCGGGAGCCGTGACCGCCCTTGCCGTGGATGGTGATATCAAAATTCATTGGATTCCCTCCTTACCGATGTGCTGCCAGATACTCGTCGATATTGCCGACGAAGGGGGTAAATTCAATGGTCTTGTGGTAAGCCAAAAACTCCAGGGCAAAGGCCACTGCGGCGGCAACACCGTACTTAAGACCTGCCTCGTCCGGCTCAAACTTGGGGGTGTGGCCGTTGGCATCCATGCCCTTTTCCGGATTGCCCGCACCCACAGAACCGTAGTAGGATGGGTAATAGGCAGCCAGGATGGCGAAGCTCTCGGCACCCATAGTGGCAGGGTGGGTGAAGATATGCTCCTGGCCCAGCGTCTTGATGAGAGAACGCTTGGCGATTTCATAGCACACGGGGTGATTCACAACGCCCCGGCTGGTACCGCCTCTGGGGATCTTTGCGTCGCATCCGAAGGCGGCGCAGGTGGCTTTGATAATGTTGTGGATCACATCCCGCATGGGCCTGCCGGCCTTGTCAATATCGTGATACCGACAGGTGCCACCCACGATGCATGTACCGGCTTCCTCGTCGTAAATAAACTTGTTGTTGGACAGAGTTACATTTTGATAAGGATCAATAGTACGCATACGGACGGTGTTCAGCGCGTTTACCAACGCTACACCGCAGGCAAGGGCTTTGCCGTTTTTGTTGCTGATGGTTGCGGTCCAAGACGTGTTGCCGGCATAGACGCCGCCTTCCAGCAGACCTACTTTGCCCACGGGCATGAAGGTCTTGATGTGGTGGGCGTAGCAGCCATCCACATGGATGTTGTTATCCTGCAGGTACTTGACCATGTGATAATCCCCATGGCCATGCTCCTCGCCCCGTTCAAAGTACAGCACAATGCGGCCGGCGATCTCGTCCCGATGCTCGTGGAGGATCTTTGCGGCACCCAGCAGCATGGCTGCGTGGGTGTCATGTCCGCAGGTGTGGGCAGCGCCGTCCCGCTTGCTGACACAGACCTTGGGCTGCTTGTTGTTGCAGGGATCTTCCTGCATGGGCAGCGCGTCAATGTCCGCCCGAAGCAGCACGGTCTTACCGGGCTTGCCGCCCTCAATGAAGCCCATGACACCACCCTTGGGCACATCCTGGCAGGCGATACCCATTGCCTTCAGCTGCTGAAGAATGTAGGCAACGGTGTCCTCTTCGTGATCGGAAAGCTCCGGGTTTTCGTGGAGCCACCGCCGACAGCGGATCACATAGTCCTCCTCCGCCAGAGCGTACTTCCAAACATCCATAATCCCAATTTCCTTTCAGTGAATCATCCAAAGCGCCATGGCTTTCCTACTTGCAGATATACCTCCAGTTGATTCCTGTGTAAAAACATTATAGCGTGTCAGGGAAAGGATTTCTTTCAAGCTCTTGGCTTGGATTAAAGAAATCTTGGTATTTTCTCCAGAACGTTCCCGGATCAAAATATAAAAAACTTGAAATTAAAGGGGTAATATGCTATAGTTTTTCTGTGTAGAGTAAAGAAATCTTGGGCTATGGAGGTGCCTGACATGCGCTGCCCGCATTTTGAGATTATAAAATTCGGAGTTTATGATTCTACAGCCCGCAAAGGGGCGGCTTCCACAGCGAAGGAGCAGCTGGTATCCAGCTACGAATTTGAATTTTACACAGCGGACTGCGCCGGAGGTGTATCCGCGGAGGGGGTGCTGTATCCTGCCCGACGGGGTGGCTGTACCTTGTTCAAGCCGGGGCAGAAACAACGGATGGTAGTTCCTTACAAGTGCTATTACATGAATCTGGTAACCCAGGACCCGGAACTGTGCCACCTGCTGGACCAGCTGCCGGTATTCTTTATGCTGACCAATATAGATGAAGTGGTGTTGCTGTTTCACAAAATGCTGGCGGTGGAATCCAGGGATACCCTGGCAGGCAGGATGGAGATCCAAAGCTGCGCCTGCCGCATTTTGGGCTTTCTGGAAAAATACGGCCAGTCCCCAAGAACCTCTGAGCGCAATGTGCTGCGCCATCAGCAGACCCTTCTGATGGCAGACCAATATATCCGGGATCATGTGGCGGAGGATCTGTCCCTGGCAAGCCTTGCCAAACTGTGCAACCTGGACCCTACCTATTTTCATAAGCTTTACACCGCCGCCTTTGGAAGAACCCCCGCCCAGCGCGTGTTGAGCCAGCGAATCCTGGCGGCAAAAAAAGAATTGCTGATTACTGACTTTCCCTTGGGGGAGATCGCGGCCCGCTGCGGTTTTTCCTCCCAGACCTATTTTTGTTACCAATTCAAAAGGATAGTGGGCAGCACCCCCGGGCAGTACCGCAGCACCATGCGCAGCCGCTGACAAATTCCAATTTGCCGGTGAGTTTGCTGGTTAGAAATCGTAGGGGCGGGCATTGTCCGTCCGCCCAATATTTTCAAAAATATTGGGATTTTCGAAGAAAATCATTGATTGATCGCCACTGGCCATATGATTTTGCATAGCAAAATCACCGGACGACCGATGGTCGCCCCTACGGTGTTGTACGATAGACTCACCGATAAACAGGAATTTGAGGGCAGCAGAAAAAAAGCTGCCTGAGTACTTGCAAGTTGCTGCCGGAAATGGTAATATATTCTGGATAAACGCGGTACAATGCCGCAATGTTATATTAAGGAGGCAAATCATGACGCTCAGTGAAAAGAAACAGTTGCAGCTTACAGCCTGCAAGGTGCGCATGGGTGTGATTGAATCTACACACGGCGCAAAGGCAGGACACCCCGGCGGCAGCCTGTCTGCTGCAGAGGTTTTCACATACCTGTATTTCAAGGAAATGAACATTGATCCCGCCAATCCCAAGTGGGAGGACCGGGACCGTTTCGTTCTGAGCAAGGGCCACACTACCCCCGGCCTGTACTCTGCTCTGGCAAATCGGGGCTTTTTCCCTGTGGAGGATCTGCCCAAGTTCCGCCATATTGACAGCTATCTCCAGGGCCACCCCAACATGAACACCGTTCCCGGTGTGGATATGTCCACTGGCTCTCTGGGCCAGGGCGTTTCCGTGGCTGTGGGCATGGCGCTGGCTGCCAAGCACACCGGCAAGCAGAACCGTGTCTACTCTCTGTTGGGTGACGGCGAGATTCAGGAGGGCCAGGTTTGGGAGGCCTGCATGGCAGCCGCTCACTACAAGCTGGACAACCTGTGCATCGTGGTGGATAACAACGGCCTGCAGATCGACGGCAGCGTTGCCGATGTTATGAGTCCCTATCCTATTGTGGACAAGCTGGAGGCCTTCGGCTTCGCGGTACAGCAGATCGACGGCCATGACTTTGATGCCATCGAGGCTGCCTTCGCCGCTGCCCGTAAGGTTACCGGCAAGCCCAGCGCCATCGTGGTCAAGACCGTGAAGGGCAAGGGCGTTTCCTACATGGAGAACCAGGCAGGCTGGCACGGCAAGGCTCCCAACGATGCCGAGTACGAGCAGGCTATGAATGAGCTGAAGGCACAGTACGCAGAAGTGGAGGCGATGTAATTATGGCAGAGATGAAGAAGGTCGCTACCCGCGACAGCTACGGCGCAGCCCTGTGCGAGTTGGGTGCTCAGTGCCAGGATCTGGTGGTTCTGGACGCTGACCTGGCAGGCGCTACCAAGACCGGTACCTTCCAGAAGGCTTTTCCTGACCGCCATTACGCTTTCGGTATTGCTGAGGCAAACATGATCTGTGCCGCAGCCGGTATGTCCACCGCCGGTCTGGTACCCTTTGCTTCCAGCTTTGCTATGTTTGCCGCAGGCCGTGCCTTTGAACAGGTACGTAACTCCATCGGCTATCCCCATCTGAATGTGAAGATCGGCGCTACCCACGGCGGTATTTCCGTTGGTGAGGACGGCGCTTCCCACCAGTGCTGCGAGGATTTCGCGCTGATGCGTTCCATCCCCGGCATGACTGTCATCTGCCCCGCTGACGATGTGGAGGCAAAGGCTGCGGTGAAGGCTGCTTACGAGATGCAGGGACCTGTATACCTGCGGTTTGGCCGTCTTGCTGTGCCTGTGTTCCACAGTGAGGATTACAAGTTTGAGATCGGCAAGGGTGAAGTGGTCAAGGACGGCACGGATGTTGCCATCATTGCCAACGGCCTGCTGGTTTACGAAGCTGTCACCGCAGCTGAAGAGCTGGCAAAGGCCGGCATCAACGCTATGGTCATCAACATGGCCACCATCAAGCCCCTGGACGAGGACCTGGTGCTTTCCGCAGCTAAGAAGTGCGGCAAGGTCATCACCTGTGAGGAGCATTCTATTATCGGCGGTCTGGGCGAGGCTGTCTGCGGCGTTCTGTCCGAGAAGCTGCCCACTCCCGTTCGCCGCATCGGCGTTAACGACGAGTTTGGACACTCCGGCCCGGCTGTTGATCTGTTGAAGCAGTTCGGCCTGTGCGCTGAGCATATTGCAGAGGTCGCCAAGGACTTTTGCAAGTAATATATAACCTCTAAAAACCGGAACTTTCTATGGAAAGTTCCGGTTTTTGCATAACCTGCCCACATTATAAGTAGAAAGGCTTGAGATGGTTGGTAAATATGCACAAAAATGGCTAGGTTCAACTGTTCACTTCATGAAAGTTTTCCCAGTTAGCCAATATGTGATTGATTTTTTAACCAGGGTGCGATATACTAGTTTCGACGGGATTTGGAATCGTTTCCAGACCCTGAAAAACCAGACTTTGTTCTGGAAATTAACAGGAGGAATTATCCATGAAAAAGCTTATCACTTTGCTGCTGGCTCTGGTCATGGTGGTATCCATGGCTGCTTGCGCACCTGCCGGTACCGGCGGTGAAACCGAAGGCACTGCCGGTGGCACCGAGGGCAACGCCGGCGAAACTGCGAAGGGTTCTGTTTACTATCTGAACTTCAAGCCCGAGCAGAAGGAAGACTGGGAGGCTCTGGCAAAGGCCTATACCGAGGAGACCGGCGTTGAGGTCACTGTTGTAACCGCAGCTTCCGGCAAGTACGAGGAGACTCTGCTGGCTGAAATGGCTAAGCAGGAAGCGCCCACTCTGTTCCAGGTCAACGGCCCTGTGGGGCTGGCCAACTGGAAGGACTACTGCTACGATCTGGCAGAGTCTGATCTGTACGGCGAACTGACCAGCAAGGACTTCGCTCTGGTTGAGGACGAGGCTGTTTACGGCATCGCTTACGTTATCGAGTCCTACGGCATCATCGTCAACAAGACCCTGCTGCAGAAGGCAGGCTACACCATTGAGGATATCAAGTCCTTCGCCGATCTGAAGAAGGTTGCTGAGGACATTACCGCCAATAGCGCGGAGCTGGGCTTTGCTGCTTTCACCTCTGCCGGTATGGACGGCTCCTCTGACTGGAGATTCAAGACCCACCTGGCAAACCTGCCCATCTACTTCGAGTATCAGGCAGACAACATCGGCACCACCAAGGAAATCAAGGGTACTTATCTGGACAACTACAGAAATATCTGGGATCTGTACATCAACAACTCCACCGCTGCTGGCAAGGACCTGTCCGCCAAGACCGGTGATGATTCCCGTAACGAGTTCCTGGACAGCAAGGCTGTGTTCTTCCAGAACGGTTCCTGGGAGTACGGCGCTCTGTCTGAGAAGTTCGCCGACGACGAGCTGGCTATGATCCCCATTTATGTTGGCGTCGGCGAAGAGGCCAACCAGGGCCTGTGCACCGGTACTGAGAACTACTGGTGTGTCAACAAGGAAGCTTCTGAGGACGACATCAAGGCTACTCTGGACTTCCTGTACTGGTGTGTAACCTCCGAGAAGGGCACCAAGGCTATGGCTGAGGAAATGGGCTTCGTTATCCCCTTCAAGAAGGCGCTGGAATCCAAGAACGTCTTTGTTAAGCAGGACAACGAAATGACTGCTGCCGGCAAGACTCCTGTTTCCTGGAACTTCCCCACTATGCCCTCCGAAGAGTGGAAGAACGGCGTTGGCCAGGCACTGACCGCTTACGCTGCTGATCCCACCGATGCTAACTGGGAGAAGGTCGAGACCGCGTTTGTGGACGGCTGGGCTTCCGAGTACAAGCTGCTGGGCTAATTGAAATCTGCCGGGGGTGGGCTTTTCGCCCACCCTCGCTTTTCTTTAATGCCGGAGGGCAAGCCACCCAAGTGATGGCCTGCCTTGCGCCATTAAATATCAAAGGAGGCAAAACACCGTGGTCAAGTCAATTAAAAAGTGGTGGCCCATATTTGTGGCACCGACTGTGGCTGCCTTTGTGATCGGCTTTATTGTGCCGTTTATCAGAGGCTTGTACCTGTCGTTCTGCAAATTCACAACCATCAACAAAGCGACCTTTGTAGGTCTTGAAAACTATATCAAAGCCTTTGAGGATACTATGTTCTGGGATTCCATGGGCTTTACGGTAACTTTTACAGTGGTGTCCACAATTCTCATTAATGTATGCGCTTTTGCGGTAGCATTGGCGCTGACCAGGGACATCAAGGGCACCAACCTGTTCCGCTCTGTTTATTTTATGCCCAACCTGATCGGCGGCATTGTGCTGGGCTATATCTGGAACATTCTGATTAACTGTCTGCTGAGTATTCTGGGTCAGCCGCTGATCGATCTGAACCCCACCGCCGGTTTCTGGGGCATCGTGATCCTTATGTGCTGGCAGCAGATCGGTTACATGATGATTATATACATTGCGGGTCTTCAGTCCATACCCAACGACTATCTGGAGGCAGCCCGGATCGACGGCGCATCGGCGGCGACGGTGCTGTTCAAGATCAAGATCCCCAATGTCATGCCATCTATCACCATCTGCCTGTTCCTGACGCTGACAAACAGCTTCAAGCTGTTTGACCAGAACCTGGCACTCACCGCCGGCGATCCCTTCCATTCTACGGAAATGCTGGCGCTGAACATCTATAACAACTTCTATGCCCGCGCCGGCGCGGCGTGGAAGGGCATCGGCCAGGCCAAGGCTGTGATCTTCTGCATCGCGGTGGTGGCGATCTCGCTGATCCAGCTTCGGGCTACCCGTTCCAGGGAGGTGCAGCAGTAATGAGTAGAAGAGAACGAATCACAAATACTATCATGACAGTGTTTTTCAGCCTGCTGTGCGTGGTCTGGATCTACCCTGTTGTGATGATCCTCATCAATTCCTTTAAGATCGAAAGCGCTATCTCCACCAACACAGTATTCCAGCTTCCTACAGCCCAGACCTTTGCGGGGCTTGCCAACTTTGTGGATGCACTGACCTCCAAGGGCTTTTTGAGCGCGTTTCTCACCAGCTTGGTGATTACCCTTACCTCCGTGGCAGCAATCCTTGTGTTCTGCTCCATGTGTGCCTGGTATATCACCCGTGTGAAGAATAAGCTGACCCAGGGCCTGTACTATATGTTCGTATTTTCTATGGTCGTGCCCTTCCAGATGCTGATGTTCACCCTGGCAGCTACCGCCGACCAGCTGGATCTGAACACCCCCTACAATATCTGGATCATTTATCTGGGCTTTGGCGCAGGCCTGGCGGTGTTTATGTTCTCCGGCTTCGTTAAGTCCATTCCGCTGGATATTGAGGAGGCTGCCATGATCGATGGCTGCAATCCCATCCAGACCTTCTTCCATGTGGTTATCCCCATGCTCAAGCCCACGATGATTAGTGTGGGCATCCTCCAGACCATGTGGGTCTGGAACGACTATCTGCTGCCCTATCTGGTCCTTGACCGGAAAAAGTACACCACCATTCCCATCCTCATTCAGTACTTCAAGGGAAGCTTCGGCAGAGTGGAGATGGGTCCCATGATGGCATGCATTCTGCTGACTGTGCTGCCTGTGATTATTGTATATATCTTCTGCCAGAAATATATTATCAAGGGTGTGGCGGCCGGTGCGGTCAAGGGGTAATGCCCTATGACCATTAAAGATCTGGCGGCCAAAACGGGATATTCCGTAGGCACCATCTCCCGGGTGCTGAATAACCACCCTCACGCAAGTGAAAAGGCAAGACAGGTAATTATGCAGGCTGTAGAGGAGAGCGGGTTTCAGCTGAACGAAAATGCCCGGCAACTGAAGCAGCAGCACGCCACCTCCATTCTGGTGGTGGTCAAGGGTACTTCCAATGAACTGTTTGCCAGCCTGGTGGAGAAGATCCAGGGGCTGGTGGCACAGACCAGCTATCCGCTGATCGTGGACTATATGGACGAAGATGGCAACGAGGTGCTGCGGGCTTTGCAGCTTTGCCGGGAGAAAAAACCTCTGGGTATTCTGATTCTCGGTGGTAACAGTCGTAATTTTGCCTCGGATTTTGGCAAGATCGATGTGCCTTGTGTGCTGGTTACCAACAACGCAGGAGGACAGGTTTTTCAGAATCTGTCCAGCGTTACCACCGATGACCGGGAGGCATCCCGCCGGGCCATCGAAGCCTTGGTGGAACTGGGACACCGGAAATTTGCCATCGTCGGCGGCGACCGCACCCGTTCCGATACCAGCCGCCTGCGTTACGAAGGCTGCCTGCAATCCTTCCGGGATCACGGCATTGATTTCGATGAAGAACTGGACTACCAAGGTGTCCGCTACTCCTACCAGGATGGTTACAAAGCCACACAGAAGCTTCTGGATACAGGCCGCCGGTTTACGGCACTGTTCGCCGCTGCGGATGTGATGGCTATTGGGGCGATCCGCGCTTTGCGGGACAACGGCCTGCGTGTGCCGGAGGATGTGTCGGTGATGGGCTTTGACGGTCTGGACCTTGGCTCCTTTATGGTGCCGCAGCTTTCCACCGTGGTGCAGTCAGCGTCGCTGATGGCAAAACGCAGCGTGGAGCTTCTGATTGAATGTATTGAACAGGGAAGCAGTCCCAGAGCGGAAACCGTTCCCTTTACCGTTCTGCAGCGGGAAAGCACCCGCCGGGTGGATTAACGCAATAAAATGCAACCTCCATTGACTGCTGTCAATGGAGGTTGTTTGTTTCAGATGTCAAAATATCGCTTGGCGTTATAGAAGCTGATGCCCTCCACAATCTTTTTGAGGGAAGCTTCGTTGTTGGGGTATTCGCCGTTTTCCACCCAAGTTCCGATGAGGTTGCACAGAATCCGGCGGAAGTAGTCGTGCCGGGCGTAGCTGAGGAAGGAACGGGAATCGGTGAGCATGCCCACAAAGTTACCCAGGATGCCAAGATTGGCAAGGGAGATCATCTGCTCAATCATGCCGGTTTTATTGTCGTTGAACCACCAGGCAGAGCCGTGCTGGATCTTGCCGGGGATCTCGCTGCCCTGGAAACTGCCGATCAGCGTACCCAGTTGAGCGTTGTCTACGGGGTTCAGGGAGTACAGGATGGTCTTGGGACACTGCTGTGTTTCTTCCAGTGCGGACAGGAGGTTGAAAATATTCACCCCGCAGGTGTTCTGGGCAATGGCATCAAAGCCGGCGTCGGGACCCAGGGCCTTGAACATCCGGGCGTTTGTGTTCCGCAGGCAGGAGTAGTGGATCTGCATAGCGATACCCAACCGGTGATAGGCTTTGGCCACGGTGAGCATCAGCACAGTCTGATAGCCCTCAATTTCCTCCTGGGTCAGAACTTCCCCTGCCAGGCCCTTGCGGTAAATAGCGTCTGCCTGTTCCGTGGGAATGGGACGGAAGGGGACAACCGCTTCAAAGCCGTGGTCGCTGGCCCGGCAGCCCCGGGCATGGAAGTATTCTATCCGCTGCACCAATGCGTCGCAGACCTCTTTGGCACTGTCCAGAGAGGTTTTACCCACACTCTGTGCCAGCTTACCCATATAGTCAGAAAAGCCTGCCTTGTGGACATTCATGGCCTTGTCCGGACGGAAGGAGGGACAGACCTTAACATCAATGGTTTTGTCTGCGGCAATCTTTTCGTGCCATTCCAGGGTATCAATGGGGTCGTCGGTAGTGCCGATGAAGGCCACATTTGCCTTGCGGATTAAGCCCCGGGCGGTCATTTCCGGGTCTTCCTGCAGCAGCTTGTTGCAGTGCTCCCAGATCCGGGGGGCGCTCTCCACCGTCAGCGGCTCGGTAACACCGAAAAACTGCTGCAGCTCCAGATGGCACCAGTGGTACATGGGGTTGCCGATGGCAAGCTCCAGAGCTTCCGCCAGCTTCATGAACCGCTCATAAGCGGGCTTTCTGCCGGTAATATAGTCTTCTTCCACGCCGTTGCTGCGCATCATGCGCCACTTGTAATGGTCACCAGCCAGGACACCGTTTTCGTCCAGACCGCCCAGCCAGACCTCCACAAGGTTATTAAATCTGCGGTCCTCATAGATCTCCTGGGGGTTCAGATGGCAGTGGTAGTCAGCCAGGGGCAGGGGACTGGAATAGTCGTGAAACAGGTGCTTGGCAGTTTCGGTTTCCAGAAGAAAATCTTTATCCATAAAAGCTTTCATAGTGGATCATCCTTTGTATAATTGCATTGGTGGTCGGATATAACGCTCATGGCTGGTGGCGGTGGGACGGGCGTATACGCCGGAGACAAGCCCCAGCATGGTGTATAGGGTGATCAGTGAGGAACCGCCGTAGCTGACAAAGGGGAGGGTCAGACCGATAACCGGCATCACGCCGATACACATGCCCACGTTGATAATCACCTGGAAGATCAGCGCCGAGGCGGCACCAAAGCATACCAGCCGGCGCAGGAAGTCCTGGCTCCGGTTTCCTACCCAGATGCACCGGGCAATAATCAAAAATAGCAGCACAAGCACCGCCACACAGCCAACAAAGCCCAGTTCTTCGCCAATGGCGGCGTAAATAAAGTCCGTATGCTGGGCAAACAAGGCGCTTGGGGTCTGGGTCCGGTTGCCTTCAAACAGCCCTTGTCCGGTCATGCCCCCGCCGGTAAGGGAGCGCAGTGCGCGGACGGTCTGGTACAGCACGCCGGTGCCGTTGGGGTCCAGATCCGGGTTGAAAAGAACCTCAATACGGTTACGCTGGTAATCGTCGATCACATTCCAGAAAATAGGGAACACCAGACCAATGCCGCCGATTGCCACAGCAAACCAGATCAGGTTAACACCGCCGGCAAAAGCCATGCCCACAAAAATAAAGGCAAAGATCAGCGAAACGCCCATGTCCTTGGAAATCAGCACATTCAGACCGAACAGGAGCGCCAGATGGAGCGCCATGTGCATCACCGACGGAATGGATGACAGCCGGTTTTGATGGGAGGCCATTACCGATGCCATAATCAGAATATAGGTGATCTTGCAGATCTCTGCGGGCTGGATGTTAAAGGGCAGGAACGGGAAGCTAAGCCAGCTTCGGTTGCCGCTGATGGTCTGGCCAAAGGGAATCAGCATCAGGAGCAGGACCACATTAAAGATCACCAGCACAGAACGGCGCTCGGAAAAAAATTCCGTATCGATGGAGGACATAAGCACATAGGCAAGAACACCCACCAGCGCGGTGCCGATCTGAATGATGATGTAACGCAGGTTACCGCTGGTGTTGGTGGTACTTGCGATCATCAGACAACCAAAGGCGGTGGTGGCAAGACACAGAAGAAGCAAAATAAGATCGCTCTTGCGGAAAGCTTCCATCATCCGCACAGCAAAGCGGCGCATTGCGTTACCTCCCTTACAAAAAATCTACTTGATTATTGTAGCATCTTTCATCCCAAAAGTAAACCTGTTTTCTTTTGGCAGCTCCGTCAAATTCCGATTTGACGAGCAGTAGTGTAGGGCGGGGGCTTGCCCCCGCCGACGATATTACATGCACTTGTGCGGCGGGGGCAAGCCCCCGCCCTACGCTGCATTGCAAGCAACTGCCCGATAAACAGGAATTTGCAACATAAAATGTGCGGCTGAGGTGACCTCAGCCGCACCGTAATTATTGAGATATTATGCCAGGTAGATGGCCTTGCAGGCAAGCATGGTCATATAGCAGTCCAGCTTGGAAACAATCTCCATGGGGGCGTGCATACACAAAACGGGCACACCCGGGTCCACGGTAACAATGTTCCGGTTTGCCATATAGGCTGCCACAGTACCGCCGCCGCCCTGGTCCACCTTGCGCATGGTGGCAACCTGCCACTGAACACCTGCGTTGTCCAGAATCCTGCGCACATGGTTCATAGCCTCGGCGGAAGCATCACTTGCGCCGCTCTTGCCCCGGGCACCGGTATACTTGACAATCGCAATGCCATAGTTAAGCTGGCTGTTATTGCGCTTGTCGCAAGTCTCCGCAAAGTTGGGATCAAAGGCGTTGGTTACATCTGCGGACAGGCAGAAGGAGTTTTCAAAGCAGCGGTTCAGGCTGGCACCGGTGGCGTCGCACAGGTCCTGCATAAAGGTCTCAAAGGCAGCGCTCTGCATGCCGGATACGCCCACAGAACCAATCTCTTCCTTGTCCGCCAGAATACAAACGGCAGTATGCTTGGGAGTACCCATTTCCAGCAGGGGCTCGATCTGTGCGTAAGCGCAAACCCGGTCGTCATGGCCGTAAGCGCCCAGCAGGCTCCGATCCAGACCCACCTCCCGGCACTTGCCGGCGGGGACGACAGTTAGTTCAGCGCTGGAGAAATCCTCTTCGGTAATGCCGTACTTCTCGTTCAGCAGCTTCATGATGTTCAGCTTCACCAGGTCAGTACCCTCACCCGCCAAAGGCTCAGTGCCCAGAAGAACATTCATCTGCTCTCCGGCAATCCCCTCGGCCAAGGTCTTCTTCATCTGGTCGGCAGACAGGTGGATCAGCAGGTCAGAGACCACCAGAACAGGATCGCTGTCCTCCTCGCCGATGGTGACGGTAACGGCGGAGCCGTCCTTGCGGCACACGACGCCATGGATGGCCCGTGGCACTGTGGGCCACTGATACTTATTAATACCACCGTAGTAGTGGGTCTTGAAATAGGCGATCTCGGAATCCTCATACAGGGGGGTGGGCTTCACATCCATCCGGGGGGAATCCACATGGGCAGCACAGATGTTAGCGCCCTGATTCAGAGATTCGCTGCCGATCACAGCCAGAAGGATGCTCTTTTCCCGGTTGTTTTTGTAGACCTTGTCGCCGGGCTTCAGCTCCATGCCGGGAACCAGGGGCTGAAAGCCGTGCTGCTCCGCCTTGGCAACCGTCCAAGCGGTAGCCTCCCGCTCGGTTTTGCAGGCGTCCATAAAAGCGGCGTAGCGCTTGCAGTATTCATTCATTTCCGTGCGCTGGGCATCGGTGAGCTTGGTGTAACCGTTCTTGGGAGCGGCCAGCAGGGATGCGCGCAGTTCTTCGTTGGTCATAAGGTTCTCCTTTTGTAATGATTTATGCTTCTATTATAGCCAATTTCCGCAAAAAAGCAAGGCATTTACTGTAGAAAGCCTCCTGGGTGCTGTCATTGACCAGGGTGTAATCACACAAGCCGGAAAATTCCTCCTGGGGGCGCTGTGCCCGAATCCGTGCCAAGGCATATTCCCGGTCAATGCTGTCTCTTTCCATCAGCCGTGCCACCCGGGCTTCTTCCGGGGCGGTAACCGCCACCGTAACCTGGCACAGGGCATCCAGCCCCGATTCAAACAGGCCGATGGCATCAATGGCTGCCAGTTTCGGTGCGGGGGTCAGTTGGCGGATCACCTGATCCTTTACAGCCCCGTGGGCCAGCTTGTTCAGGTCTGCCAGGGCTTTTTGGTCAGCAAAAACAATGGCACCCAGTTTTTTCCTTTGCAGCGCGCCGTTTTCCACCGTTCCGGGAAAACGGGCTTCAATGGCGGCTAACAGGGCGGCGTCATTTTTCAAAAGCTCATGGTAAATGGTATCGCAATCGCAGACTACGCCTCCCAGCTGGCGGATCACGTTCAAAACGGTGGTCTTCCCGCAGCCGGTGCCGCCGGTGATGCCGATAATCATAGCATTTCCTCCACGTGGACGATCTGAAAGGCGGCAGCCTTCTTCAGCCGGTTTTGTACGGCGTATGCGATGCCCCCACCTTCGGGACAGCGGGCGTAGACTTTGGTAACAGCCGGGTCATCCAGCTCCCGCAGGGCGGCAAATAAGCCGGCAGAGAGGGTGGCGGCGTCATTTTCACAGCCATAGGCCAGGGGGCAGCAGCCCGCATAAAGAGGAAGCTCCTCCCGGAAGCACAGGACCCGGTCTCCGGCAACCCAATTGGCCCGTATGTAGGCCACCGCCTTTTCCCGGCTGCCCGCAACAATGACAACCTGTGCCTGGGGGGCGTAATGCCGGTATTTCATTCCCGGGGCTTTTACCACAGCATCTTTATCGATCTGGGCGGTAACAGCCTTGTCCACTACCAGATCTCCCAGCACTTCCGTGAGCTGTTCCGGGGTGATGCCGCCGGGACGCAGAAGCCGGGGACGGTCCTCGGTCAGATCCACGATGGTGGACTCCACACCTACCCGGCAGGGGCCGCCATCTACGATCAGCGGCAGCTTCCCGTTGTGATCGTCCAGAACATGCTGGGCGGTGGTGGTGGAGGGCTTTCCGGATATGTTGGCGGAGGGGGCGGCTACCGGCACCCCTGCCAGACGGATAATCTGCCGGGTGATAGGACTGTCGGGACAGCGAACAGCCACGGTGGGCAGTCCGGCGGTGGTGCATTTAGGCACAATATCCCGGGCAGGCAGCACCAGGGTCAGAGGCCCCGGCCAGAATTTCTCTGCCAAAAGGTAAGCGCTATCCGGTACATCCCGGCAGAATTGTGCGATCTGCTCCTTATCAGCAATGTGCAGGATCAATGGGTTGTCCTGGGGACGTCCTTTGGCTGCGAATATTTTTGCCACAGCCTGGGGATTCAGACCGTCAGCACCCAGTCCGTATACGGTTTCTGTGGGCAAAGCCACAAGTGCACCCTGTTTCAAAAGCTCCGCCGCGGTGCGGGCGCAGTCCGGATCCGTGGCGCAGATCACTCTGGTTTGCATAGGCAGGTTCTCCTCTTAATACAGCATAGTTATATTATAACAGGTTTGTTCCAATGGTCAAGGCGGGAAAAAGAAGCCCTGAATTATGCATATTCACAAGATGGAGTGAGTGTTTTTGTGCAAATAGGAAAAATGTATAAAATTGCTAAGATTCCGGTTGCAAGAGGGATGCTGTTTCGATATAATAATACTGCTATATTGTCTATAGTAAAACGAAAGGGGAATAACCATGAAAAAGTTTATTTCCATTGCACTGGTACTGACTGTGGTGTTGGGTCTGTGTGCCTGCGGCGTCTCCGGCGGAGAAAAGGACGGACTGAAGGCGGGGTTTGCTAAAGTCAATATTACCCCCGACTATCCCATGCCCATCAGCGGCTACAGCGATAACGAGTTCCGCAACTCCAGCGAAGGCAGCCTGATCGAGTACATTTACGCTACCTGTGTTGCCGTTTCCTCCGGAGAAGACACTGTTCTGATCTTCACCATCGATAATCTGTCCGCACCGCTGAACAACCAAGAGGCATACCGCAGCAATGTTTCCATTGCCACCGGTGTGCCTGCTGAGAATATCTTTATCGGTGCCACCCACGGCCATAACTGCCCTGAGATATCCGGTCAGTACAAGAAAGATATGATCGACTGGATGGTGGAGGCTGCCCAGGATGCCATTAAGGATCAGGCACCTGCTACTATGTCCGCTGCTACTCCCACTTACGAGAACATGACCTTTGTTCGTCATTATAAGAATGATGACGGTACTTATGTGGGTTCCAACTTTGGATATTGGGGCAACCTGGTGGGCCACGCCACCGAATCCGATGACAACGCGGTTCTGGTGAAGTTTGACCGTGCCGACGATAAGAAGGATATTCTGATGGTTAACTGGCAGTCCCACCCGGACAGGGCCCGGGAAATTGGCTATTACAACATCGCCCCCAGTTGGGTTGGTCCCCTGCGTGACAAGGTTACCGAGCTGACCGATATGTATGTGGCATACTACACCGGTGCCTCCGGCAACCAGAATCCGGACAGCAAGATTACTGCTGAGGCCCATGGTCTGGATTGGCAGCAGTACGGTCAGAAGATGGGCGAGCTGATCGCCGGTTCTATAGATGAGCTGCAGCCTGTTGAGGGTACTGCCATCAAGACCGGCAGACAGGTGGTAGATGTCCCCATTAACCACAGCTGGGATCATATGCTTTCCCAAGCAAATGAGGTATATGAGCTGTGGAAGAGCACCGATCTTGCCACTGGCAATAAGCTTGCCAAGACATACGGTTTCTCCTCTTCCTACCAGGCTCGCGCCATCCGCACCCGTGCAGCCAAGGGTCCCACTGAGCAGCTGGAGCTGAACGCATTCTCCATCGGTGAGCTGGGCTTCATTACCGGCACCTACGAGATGTTTACGGATTCGTCGCTGTATGTCAAGGCAAATTCTCCCTTTGAGAAGACCTTTATCATTACTGGAAACCATACCTATATCCCTTCCAGGGAAGCATACGAGATTTATCGCTGCTACGAGTCCGATACCGGTTACTATGCCGCGGGCACTGCCGAGATGCTGGCAGATAAGTATGTGGAAATGCTGAAAGCGTTAAAGCAGTAATTTATTGCAGGCTGTAACAAACATGCGCTATTTTGGTTTTCCCAAAGCGGCGCCCGTTTTCCGAATATTTATCAAATTTCCGTTTCTTGTACAGTTATGCAGACGCAGCATTCCAAGCCTCCCTTACACAAGGGGACTTGGGTGCACGCCGTTTATAACAACTCTACGAATCGGAATTTAATGGAAGTTTGCATAAAAAACAGTTGCGCTGAAACTAACTGTTTGTTATAATGTATCTGGTAAAATACAACCACGGAAGGAGATTTCACAATGAAAAAAATCATGACTATGATCCTTGTGCTGACGCTGGTCCTGGGCCTGTGTGCCTGCGGTGCCTCCGGTAGCAGCAAGGAGGAACTGAAGGTAGGCTATGCCAAGGTGAACATTACCCCGGAGCTTGGCTTCGGACTGGATGGCTACAGCGATTCAGAAACCCGGAAGGCCGACACGCTGATTGAATACATTTACACCACCTGTATTGCATTCAGTTCCGGTGAGGATACCATTCTGTTGTTTACCATCGATAGTCTATCCGCTGACCCGACCACCCAGCAGGCTATTCGGGCAGCAGTCAGCATGGGGGCGGGAATCCCTGAAGACAAGATTTTTATCGGCGCTACCCACACCCACTCCGCACCTAGCAAGGCAGACGGCTACCGGGAGATGCTTGCCGGGTGGTGCACTGACGCTGCGAAGCAGGCCATCCAGGACCAGGCACCTGCTACCATGTCCGCTGCTACCCCCACTTACGAGAACATGACCTTTGTCCGTCATTATAAGAATGACGACGGTACTTATGTGGGTGCTAACTTTGGCCATTGGGGCAACCTGGTGGGTCACGCCACCGAATCCGATGACAATGCGGTTCTGGTGAAGTTTGACCGTGCTGACGATAAGAAGGATGTCTTGATGGTCAACTGGCAGTCCCACCCGGACAGAGCCCGGGAAATCGGCTATAACAGTGTCGCCCCCAGTTGGGTCGGCCCTCTGCGGAATAAGGTAGAGGAACTGACCGGTATGCAGGTAGCATATTTCACCGGTGCCTCCGGTAACCAGAATCCGGACAGCGAGATTACTGCTGAGGCCCATGGTTTGGATTGGCAGCAGTACGGTCAGAAGATGGGTGAACTGATCGCCGGTTCTGTAGGTGAGTTGCAGCCTGTTGAGGGCGTTGCCATCAAGACCGGCAGAGCTGTGGTGGATGCACCCATTGACCACAGCTGGGACCATATGCTTTCCCAGGCAAATGAGGTGTACGACCTGTGGAAGAGCACCGATCTTGCCACCGGCAATCAGCTTGCCAAGACATACGGTTTCTCCTCTTCCTATCAGGCCCGCGCCATCCGTTCCCGTGCTGCTAAGGGTGCTGCTGAGCAACTGGAGCTGAACGCATTCTCCATCGGCGAGCTGGGCTTTATTACCGGCACCTACGAGATGTTTACTGACGCGTCCTTGTATCTCAAGGCGAATTCTCCCTTTGAGAAGACCTTTATCATTACTGGCAACCATACCTATATCCCTTCCAAGGATGCATACGAGGCTTACCGCTGCTATGAGTCCGATACCGGTATGTACGCCGTGGGCACTGCTGAGATGCTGGTGGATAAGTATCTGGAAATGCTGAAGGCATTAAAGCAGTAAATGGTTGCGAACTGAAATAAATCTGTGCCGTTCCGTTTTTGGAACGGCACATTTTTGTATCCCGTATAATTCCCATTTGTTGGGCAGTTTACTGCTTGTCGTTCCGAACGTAGCAGCGGATGCTGCGAAGCCGAGGAAACCGTAATCACTTGTGGGGGAACGGATTTTCACTTGGGGCTCAGTCGAAATGATATAGTGTGGTGCAAACTGCCCGGCAAATGGCAATTTAACGCAGAAAAAGGACGCTGTTTACAAACAGCGTCCTTTATGTAGGTGGATTAAAGAGTGGGCGGGTTGGCAGCTACAATGATCTGGACAAACCTCTCGGGGACCAGGGAAGCCCCGCCGATAAGGCCGCCGTCAATATCGGGCTGCGCCAGCAGCTCGAAAGCGTTCTTCTCGTTCATGCTGCCACCGTACAGAATGGAGATGGCACGGGCATTCTTGGAGGAGTACAGCTTGCGAACAACTGTGCGGATGCTCTCGCAGACCTCCTCAGCCTGCTCAGGGGTAGCCGTCTTGCCGGTACCGATGGCCCAGATGGGTTCGTAGGCAATAACAACCTTGCGGATCTTGTCCTCGGAGACACCCTGCAGACCCAATTTGATCTGCATAGCGATCCACTCGGCGGTAATGCCGGCTTCCCGCTGCTCCAGGCTTTCACCACAGCACATGATGGGGACCAAACCTGCGTCCAGAGCTGCCAGGACCTTTGCATTTACATCTGCGTCGGTCTCGCCCATGGCGCGGCGCTCGGAGTGACCGATGATCACATACTTGCAGCCGGCGTCCACCAACATGTTGGTTGCGATCTCGCCGGTGTATGCTCCGGATGCGTTGGCATTGCAGTTCTCAGCGCCGATGCCTACCCGAGTCTCACGCATAGCGCGGACCGCAGCGGGGATGCACACAGCGGGAACACACAGGGCAATATCACACCAGCGGCCCTTGGGCAGGATGGCCTTCAGCTGCTGCATGAATTCCTTGGTCTCGCTGGGGGTTTTGTTCATTTTCCAGTTACCTGCGATAACTGTCTTGCGATACTTTCTGTTCATTTTTCTTCTCTCCTTATATATAACATCGCTCTGCGATGTGGGTTTACAAAGTTATGATATGTTTGGTCATTAAGGGATATGCGAAGGGGGGCGGTGCAGGCACCGCCCCTGCAAAAGACTGAATTACTTATCTTCCAGACAAGCGATACCGGGGAGCTCCAGACCTTCCAGGAATTCCAGGGAAGCGCCGCCGCCGGTGGAAATATGGGTGATCTGGGAAGCGAAGCCCAACTGCTCGCAAGCAGCAGCGCTGTCGCCGCCGCCAACGATGGTTACGGCGTCGGAATCTGCCAGAGCCTGGGCAACAGCGATAGTGCCCTTAGCCAGGGTGGGATTCTCAAACACGCCCATGGGGCCGTTCCACACAACGGTCTTGGCAGCCTTGGCAGCTGCGGCAAATGCAGCGCAAGCCTTGGGGCCGATGTCCAGACCCATCATATCCTCGGGGATCGCAGTGCAGTCAACGTAGTCAACTGCGATCTCGGCATCGATGGGATTGGGGAAGGAAGCGGAAACGGCAGTGTCAACAGGCAGCAGCAGCTTTACGCCCTTAGCCTGTGCCTTTGCCATCATCTCCTTGCAGTAGTCCAGCTTCTCGTTGTCCACCAGGGACTTGCCCACGGTGTAGCCCTGGGCAGCCAGGAAGGTGTAGGCCATGCCGCCGCCGATAATCAGAGTGTCCACCTTTTCCAGCAGGTTGTTGATAACATTCAGCTTGTCGGAAACCTTAGCGCCGCCCAGGATAGCCACGAAGGGGCGCTCGGGGTTGGCCAGAGCCTTGCCCATGATGGACACTTCCTTCTGAACCAGGTAGCCGGAAACAGCAGGCAGATAGTCAGCCACGCCGGCGGTGGAGGAGTGAGCGCGGTGGGCAGTGCCGAAAGCGTCGTTAACAAAAATGTCAGCCAGGTCAGCCAGAGCCTTGCTCAGCTCGGGATCGTTCTTGGTCTCGCCTTTAATGTAACGGGTGTTCTCCAGCAGCATCACATCGCCCTCTTTCAGAGCGGCAGCCTTTGCCTTAGAATCCTCGCCGGCAACGTCGGAAGCCATGATGACCTCCTTGCCCAGCAGCTGGGAAATGCGTTCAGCTACAACCTTCAGGCTCAGCTCGGGCTTCCACTCGCCCTTGGGCTTGCCCATGTGGGAGCACAGGATGACCTTAGCACCCTTGTTTACCAAATACTCAATGGTAGGCATAGCAGCCACGATCCGCTTATCGGAAGTGATCTTGCCATCCTTGGTGGGGACATTGAAGTCGCAGCGGCACAGCACACGCTTACCGGCTACATCAATATCTTCGATAGATTTCTTGTTGTAGTTCATTTCATTTTCCTCCATATTTCTCAAGGGGTCAGTCCCCCATACTTCCATGATCTGTTAATCCCGGAAAATCCAGCTGCCGCAGGGCTTCATAAACCGTGATGGCAACGCTGTTGCTCAGGTTAAGGCTTCTTGCCTCGCTGCGCATTGGCAGGCGGATGCAGTTTTCCCGGTGCTGCTCCAGAAAGCTCTCCGGCAGACCCTTGGTTTCTTTGCCGAAGAATAGATAGCATTCATCCTCAAATTCCGCTTGGGTATAGCTCCGGGGCGCTTTGGTGGACAGACACCACATTTGCTTTACCTGGTTCTTGGCGAAGAAATCCTCCAGGTTTTCGTAATCCCGGACCTGCACCAGATGCCAGTAGTCCAGACCTGCCCGCTTTACCGCTTTGTCGGAAATGTCAAAGCCCAGGGGGCGGATCAGATGCAGCCTTGCGCTGGTGGCAGCGCAGGTGCGGGCAATGTTACCGCAGTTCTGGGGGATCTCCGGTTCAACCAAAACAATGTTCAGCATGCCATAACCCCCTAAAAATTGCTAGCCAGTCTATTGTATGTCAAACCCTTCGTAAAATCAATCTAAAAAACACATTTTTTTCAACTTTTTTTATACTGTATAAATGAAAAAAGCTGTAACCGGGGTGAATTTGTAAAATTTTGTTCCTCCTTACGCACCGAAAAAGCCATTCCGGGGAAAAAGTTCCCGGAGTCGTTGACTTTTTTTCATATTTGTGAGAGAATAAATCGATAAAATTATAAGCTAAGGGGATCGAGAATATGTTCCAATCCAGAACCCATAACTGCGGCGAGCTGCGGCTCGGGGACGCAGGCAAGAACGTTACCCTGGCAGGCTGGCTGGAGAATGTCCGTGAGGTAGGCTCCAACTTTGCCTTCCTGGTGCTGCGCGACTATTACGGCACCACTCAAGTTGTGGTGGAGACCGAAGAGATGATGAAGATCATCAAGGGTATCAATAAGGAGACTACTATCCAGGTTGCCGGCCAGGTCCGGGAGCGTGAGAGCAAGAATCCGAAACTGCCCACCGGCGAAATCGAGGTGGTTCCCACCCGGATCAACGTTCTGGGCAAGTGCCGCCACAACCAGCTGCCCTTTGAGATCAACAAATCCAGAGAGGCGGACGAGAATACCCGTCTGAAGTACCGCTATCTGGACCTGAGAAATCCGGAGATGAAGAAGAATATCATCCTGCGCTGCCAGGTGGTGGCGGACATCCGCCGCCGGATGACCGAGAAGGGCTTTCTGGAGATCACTACGCCCATCCTGACTGCATCCTCTCCCGAAGGTGCTCGGGACTATCTGGTGCCCGCCCGTAATCACCCCGGTAAGTTCTACGCACTGCCCCAGGCTCCCCAGCAGTTCAAGCAGCTGCTGATGACCTCCGGGTTTGACCGTTATTTCCAGATCGCGCCCTGTTTCCGGGACGAGGACGCCCGGGCGGACCGTACTCCCGGTGAGTTCTATCAGCTGGATATGGAAATGGCCTTTGCCTCCCAGGAGGATGTGCTGTCTACCCTGGAAGAGGTGCTGGGACCCGTGTTCCAGAACTTCGGCAAGTATTCGCGTGTTTCTCCCTGGCCCTGGCGCCATATTCCCTTTAACGAGGCCATGGAGCGCTACGGCTCCGACAAGCCCGACCTGCGTATCGACCTGGAAGTGCAGGATATTACTGACACCGTTGCCGGTTGTGAATTCGGTCCTTTTCAGAATGCCGCCGTTAAGGCTGTGGCTGTGGTCAACTTCTCTGAGGGCCGTAAGTGGATCGATAAGCTGCTGGTGGACGTGGAAGTCCAGACCGGCAATAAGGTCTGCTGGGTGAAGGTGGATGAAAACGGCCAGCTCACCGGCGGCGTTTCCAAGTTCCTCACCGACTACACCGCTCAGCTTACCGAAAGGCTGGCGCTGAAGCCCGGCAGCTTTGTGTGTATGGCCGCTTCCCAGAAGAAGCTTGCCGCCCAGAAGACCGCCGGTGTAGTGCGTACCATGCTGGGCAGACGGATTCCCGGTCACTTCGACGAGGAGCAGTACGCCATGTGCTGGATCGTGGACTTCCCCATGTACGAGATGGGCGAGGAATCCGGCGAGCTGGAATTCTGCCACAACCCCTTCTCTATGCCCCAGGGCGGCATGCAGACCCTGCTGGACGCCGAGGGCGACACCGAGAAGCTGCTTGCCATCAACGCCAACCAGTACGACCTGGTGGTCAACGGCTACGAATCCGCCTCCGGCGCTGTGCGTAACCATGATCCCGAGATTATGGTCAAGGCATTCCAGATGGTCGGTCTGGGCGAGGAGGACGTGAAGTCCAAGTTCCCGGCTATGTACAACGCCTTCACCTATGGCGCACCTCCCCACGCCGGTGCCGCCCCGGGAATTGACCGGATCGTGATGCTGCTGTGCGGCGAGGAGAGTATCCGGGAGATCATTACCTTCCCCATGAACAAGACAGCCCAGGATCTGATGATGGACGCGCCCACCACTGTTTCCCAGAAGCAGCTGGACGATGTGCATATCCTCATCAACGAATCCCACGTGCAATAATCACCAAGCCCGGGACAGCTACCGCTGCCCCGGGCTTTTTCTGTTTCCAGGATTGTAGGGACCACCATTGGTCGTCCGCATAATGATCGCTGACACGATTGTGATTTTGCGATACAAAATCGCCTGACGTGCAATGCACGCCCCTACAAAAACGTAATTATACTAACAAGAAGCCGTAAATCCTTATTTGGGACAACCCCGTTTGTTGTTTGTCAAACCTGCAATATAGTCTAACGATACATCATAGAATTTTGCCAGGGTGATAACATGATGAAAGGGTATTTCCCTAATACCAAGTTCCCACAGAGAGTATGTTTGTTGCGTTGTATTCAACAGGTCGGCAATATCCTGTTGTTTTATTGTTCGATTTCCGTCTTCCCTTAAATCTCTTAATCGCTGATGACAATATTTCATAATATATCTCCTTATGAAGGCTATATACTTAAAATACTGTACATACAAAAAGATGTGTTAATATTACATGCGAATGTGTGTATTATTTATTTATCATACACACACAACGGTGTAATCTGGGAGGTGCCATTATGAAGCAATATATAGACGCATTAAACAAATATATAGAGGAACAGGGAGGGGATGCCGGGGAGCCGGAGGGGAAATCCTTGTTGGAGCTACTGTATTATTGTTTTTGTATTCATAACGATCTACATACGGAGGAAATCAGAAAACTCATTCAGGGAATGGATGACATTCTTAAAAAACTATCCCTTGATGACAACGACACCCTGTTTGATATAACCTGCAACCTTTGTGAGAAATACCAGCGCGAAGCCTTCCGCACTGGGCTCATGGTGGGTTATCGTTTGTACAAGGAACTGGCCGAAATCACGGTAGGGGATGACGCCCTCGGCGTCCTGCATATACCGCACACATAACAAAGGGGCCGCCCCCTACAATAATAACAAGAACCCGCCATGGGGTGCGTTAACGCTCCATGGCGGGTTCTTGTTAGGTCAATCTCACTTGCAGGAACAGGTTCTCTACATGGCGGGTGACATCCTCCGGCAGGAAACCGTAGCTTCTGCCCCGTTCCAGCACTTGCGCCGGGGGGTAGATCACTTCACTTTCTGCCAGATACTCCTCCATATACTCGGTTGCGCCGTCAATGGGAGAGCCGTAGCAGATATAGTCCATGTTAGCGCCGGAGATCTCCGGGTCACACATAAAGTCGATGAACAGTTCCGCCGCTTCCTTTTCCCGGCTGCAGGTGGGGATGCACATGGCATCGATGAACAGGTTGAAGGTCTGGTCCTCCGGCAGATAGAAACGCAGGTCCTCATTGTTCTCCATCATCATCATGGCATCGCCGGCATAGTAGGGGGCGATCCAGGCGTTGCCCTCCTCCATTTTGGAATACACCTGGTCCATCACATACTGCTGCACCAGGGGGCGCTGCTTTGCCAGGGCATCGGCGCACTGCTGAAGCTCCTCTTTATCGGTGGTATTCACATCGATTCCCAGCATATACTGGGCGATGCCAAAGGCGTCCCGGGAGTTATCAAACATCAGAATCTGCCCGGCATACTTCTCGTTCCACAGCAGTTCCCAACCGGTAACATCCGCTTCATCCACAAACTTGCTGTTGTAGATTATGCCCACTGTACCCCAGGTGTAGGGGACGGAGTACTTGTTCTGTGGGTCGTATGCCTGGTCTTTGTAGGCATCCAGAACGTTTGCGTAATTGGGGATGTTGTCAAAATCCAACTCCAGGAGCATATTTTCGTTTATCATCCGGGCGATCATATAATCCGAAGGAATAATCACATCTACTACCAGACCACCGGTGGACAGCTTGGAGTACAGTTCCTCGTTGGAGGCGTATTCGGAATAGTTCACATCAATGTGGGGGTACGCTTCCTCGAAGGCGGCGATAATATCCAGTGTGCCGTCGCTGCCGTCAGCGATATTCTGACCCCAGTTCATCACATTCAGCGTAATCTTATCCTGCCGGGTGCCGATAATCAGCAACAGGCTGCCTGCCAGCAATACAGCTGCGCAGGCGATAGCGCCCACACGCTTGAACATCCGCATTGCTTTGCTGTCGGATCTCACATTCTTTTCAGTCTTGCGCTTGTCCGCGCGCAGCTGCAGCAGGTTCATTGCCACCATCAACACAAAGATCAGCAGGAACAGCAGGGTGAACATGGCATAGATCTTGGGATGGATGGGCTTTTTGGTGAAGGAGTAGATTTTTACCGGCAGAGTGATAAAATCGGAGCCGGTAACAAAATAGCTGATCACAAAGTCATCCAGGCTCATGGTAAACGCCATGATGGCGCCGGACACGATGCCGGGCATGATCTCATGGACCGTTACCTTGAAAAACGCTTGTACCCGGTTGCAGCCCAGGTCCATAGCCGCGTCCTGCAGGGCAGGATTCATCTGCTGCAGCTTAGGCATCACATTCAGAATCACATAGGGCAGATTGAAGGTGATGTGGGCGATAAGCAGCGTTCCGAAATTAAGACTTTGCTTCTGTCCCAGCATGCCGGTACCGATAAACACAAACAGCAACGACAGGGAAATACCCGTAACAATGTCCGGGTTGGTCATGGGGATGTTGGTCAGGGTCATGACCGCTTTGCGCATTTTGGGCTTCAGATTGTAGATGCCCACTGCCGCAAAAGTACCGAAGGCGGTGGCGATGCCGGTGGACAAAAAGGCGATAAGCAGGGAGTTGCCCAACAGCGCCAGCAGGTCCTTGTCCCGGAAAAGCTCCGCGTACTGATTCAGGGTAAAGCCCTCGAATACCGCCAGATTCTTGCCGGTATTGAAAGAACCCAGGATCAGCACCGCCATGGGGATATACAGAAAAATAAAGATCAGCACCGTGAAGATGCGGTTGGTCTTTTTCATACCACCACACCGCCTTCCTCATCGCTGCCAAATCGGTTCATGATACCGGTACATACGAACACCAGGAGCATCAGCACCAGGCTCAGCGCCGCACCCAGGTTTGGGTTGCCGGCGGATTTGAATTGCCGCTCGATCACGTCGCCGATGAGCATAGTGTCCGTGCCGCCCAGCTTTTGGGAGATATAGAAGGTGGATACCGCCGGCACAAATACCATGGTGATGCCGGACAGAATTCCGGGCATGGACAAAGGCAGGATCACCTTGGAGAATACCTGCACCGGCGTGCAGCCCAGGTCCTCCGCGGCTTCTACCAGCCGGCGGTCAATCTTGACGATAATGGCGTAAAGCGGCAGGATCATGTACGGCAGGTAGTTATACACCATGCCCAGAATCACCGCGCCGGGAGTGCCGATCATGGTCAGCGGACCGATATTCAAAAAATTGAGAACCTGGTTGATAATGCCGTTGGTCTCCAGAAGCCCCACCCATGCCAGGGTGCGCAGCAGAAAGCTCATGCACATGGGCAGCATCACCAGCATGTAAAGGATCTTCTGGGTGGTCTCGTTGCGGTGGGCGATGAAATACGCTACGGGGTAGCCCAGCAGCAGGCAGATAAATGCTGATACCAGGGAGTACCACACAGAAATGCCCAGGGTGGGCAGAAACAGCCCCAGATCCTGGATGTTGCGCCAGGTGAAGGCACCGGTGTCCGGGTCTGTAAGGGCATAGTAGCCCACCACACCCAGAGGGATTAGGGTGAACACCAGCATCCAGAGAATATAAGGGCCGCTGAGAAGCAGGGAATTATTCTTCTTCATCGTCGGCATCCTCCGTCAGCTCGTCATACTCGGCAGAGTAGGAGCTGTAGTCGCCAAACATACCGGAATACTCACTCTTGTGCATGATGTGAATATCCTCGGGGTTCAGACGGATACCGACAGTAGTGCCTTCGCTCTGGTAGTCGGTGGTCTGGATCAGCCATTTGAAGCCTTTGAAATCTACGATAATGTCGTAGTTGAGGCCTTTGAAGGTAACGCTGGTAACAGTGCCGGTCAGATGTCCCTCCTGGGGAGGAACGAAGTCAATGTCCTCCGGGCGGATAACCACGTCCACCGGTTCGTTGGGGGCAAAGCCCGCGTCCAGACACTTGAAGGTCCGGCCAAAAAATTTTACTTTGTAGTCTGCCAGCATAACGCCGTCCAGAATGTTACTTTCGCCGATAAAGTCCGCCACAAAGGCGTTCTTCGGCTCATTATAAATATCCTCGGGCTTGCCGATCTGCTGGATGCGGCCCTTATCCATGACCACCACGGTGTCGGACATGCTAAGTGCCTCTTCCTGGTCGTGGGTAACATAGATAAAGGTGATGCCCATTGCCTGCTGGATCCGTTTCAGTTCGTTCTGCATATCCTTTCGCAAACGCAGGTCCAGCGCCGCAAGAGGCTCATCCAGAAGCAGCACCTTAGGCCGGTTGACCAGCGCCCTGGCGATGGCAACACGCTGCTGCTGACCGCCGGAAAGGGAATCAATCCGGCGGTGCTCATAGCCTTTCAGACCCACAATGCCCAGCATTTCGTGGACACGCTCGTGGATCTCTGCCTTGGGCAGCTTGGCTACCTTCAGGCCGAAGGCGATATTATCGAATACATCCAGGTGCGGGAACAGGGCGTAGCGCTGGAAAACAGTGTTGATCTGCCGTTCATAAGGCGGCACCTCGTTAATGCGCTTGCCGTCAAAAAGCACCGTGCCGGAGGTGGGGTTCAGAAAACCGCCGATGATCCGCAGGGTGGTGGTTTTGCCGCAGCCGGAGGGACCGAGCAATGTGAGGAATTCGTGGTCGTTAAAATAGAGGTTGATACTATCGAGTATCCGCTCCCCGTCGAACTCCATGACAAGGTCCTGGAGTCTGATGAGTTCTTTGGACATTATCCTCCCCCGTTTCTGTCTGTTCTTACAAAAATGTGTGAATTTTCACAACTATAGATATACTCTAAAACACCCACTTTGTCAATGATATTTTCGGGGTATACAAGCTCCTGTTTTTCGGGCTGTTGGGAACGGCTTGCACACAAGGGGGGCATTTGGATGAACCATTCAATGAAACGCAAAATAAGCATTTTTTCTAATAACTGGTTTAAGTATCAAAAAAATGGAAATAATGGGCTATGGAGGTGCTTGAAAATGAGCAAAAGAAAATTCAGCGGCGGCATCAGCGGTAAGGGCTACTACATAGCCCTTGTGCTGTGTGCTGTTGCCATCGGTGTATCCGGATTTCTGTATTACCGCAACGGGGGGGAGGGGGAGCAGCAGCTCCAGAATCCCACACTGTCTGCCAACGGGGATGTCCAGCCCAATGACAATGTTCAGGCGGTGGCTACCCAACCCGGAGGCAACACAGGTTCTGCTACGGAGCCTTCCGGCAGCGTCCCCGCAAAGAAACCGGAAAAAACCAAGTCCCCTGTAGAGGGCAAGACCGTTGCCCAGTACTCTATGGACACCCTGAGCTATAACCAGACCACCAGGGACTGGCGGGTGCATGACGGTATGGATATTGCCGCGGAGGCAGGCACCCAGGTGTGCGCCGCAGCCGACGGTACAGTCTATACGGTCTACGAGGACGAGACCATGGGGATGACTGTGGTGATTCGCCATGAGGGCGGGTATACCACAAAGTATGCCAGTCTCGCCCAGGAGGTAGCCGTAAAGGCCGGCGACACTGTTACCGCAGGCCAGGTTATTGGCAGCGTGGGTGTTTCCGCATTGCTGGAAAGCGCGGTGGGCGACCATGTCCATTTCAGCGTAAGCTGCAATGGGGAAGTGGTGGATCCGGAAGACTTCTTGGCATAATAAGCTACGAACGCTTCATTTTTCCTCTTTGTTGGCCGGGAGCAGCTCCCGGCATTGGGGTGCCGTAAATCGGCACCCCGCTTTTTTTGTAGTGGCTGCCAATGCCGCTGGGAATGTCCATTTGACGAACGGGGGGAAAAGGGTTATAATGGGGGAAACTGATACATAGGAGTGAGCAGCGTGAAGGAACAGATCGATACCATACCGGTAAATGAAGCCTTTGAGACCGGGGACGAGTGTCCGTTTTGTTATTTGGAGCGGCAGGCGGAGCAGCGCGCCATCCGCTATACCCTGGGTCCCGGTGCCAGCTATATGGAGCCGGATGTCCGGGCGGTTACGGACAGCCAGGGTTTCTGCCGCCAGCACTATAAAAAAATGTACGATTATGCCAATTCCCTGGGCAATGCTCTGGTGATGCAGACTTACTATATCGGCATGCGTAAAGAGTTGCAGGACCAGATTGACAGCTTCAAAATGCCGGACAAACGTGGTCTGTTTTCCAGAAAAACCGATACAGAGCTGCCCATTGTGCAATATTTGAAGCAGAAGAACAGCTCCTGCTACCTTTGCGGCAAGGTTGCCTACAATATGCGCCGTTACTATGCCACATTTTTCCACCTCATCAAGGACGGGGATTTCCGAACCAAGGTGGAAAAGAGCAAGGGCTTTTGCCTGCACCACTTCCAGCAGCTGCTGGAAAGCGCCCAGGAAAAGCTGCCCAACGGTCAGATGGAATGGTTTTACACCACGGTATTTGATCTGATGACGGATAATCTGGCACGGGTCCAGGGGGATCTGGACTGGTTTGTTGATAAATTCGACTACCGCAACGCCAGTGCCGATTGGAAGAATTCCAAGGACGCGGTCTCCCGGTCCATGCAGAAGCTCAAAGGTGGCTACCCCGCTGACGGCCCTTACAAACAGGACTAATAGATACGGCCCAGTTTCAGCGGAGCTATTTTAAGAAGTGCGCGTGTTATACTGCTGCTCCACCGGTTACGTGAACAAAGCTGGTGGGCAGACGGCAAAGACCCGGCATCCCCCGGCAACCGCCGGCCCAGGCAGGCAAGCATGGGGACATGACTGATGTAATTCACATCAGTCGTCTGTTCAGTCGCTATTACGGCATGACCGTTACAGCATATAAACGCAGTCTGGAAAGACAAGGCAACACAGGAGGAATGAAAGATGTTTGATACGCAAATCAATCTGAAATGGCTAGAGAATGAAATCGTACAATACGAATCCCAGCCCATTGAGAAAGGAAAGATCGTGTTCTACGGTCATTCCTTGTTTACCCGTTGGGGCTCCGCCAAGTGGGGTTACCGCCGTCTGGACCAGGACATCCGTATGAAGGACGGCTCCCTGGCCTGTGTCAATCACGGCTTTGGCACCTCCACATCTGAGGAAATGCTCTATTACTATGACCGGATGGTCCGTCCCTGGGAGCCCCGGGGTCTGGTAATGATGTCCCTTGCCAACGACGCCATGTATGGCATGAGTGTGGAACAGACCCTTTCCAACATTTTTAAGATCTGCCACTGGGCAAGGACTGACTTCCCCGGCATCAAGATCTACCTTGTTGAGGCCCACCCCCATCCCAAGGCTGGCCAGTCCCCCATGCGGGACGTGTGGAACGCCGGCTTCCATCGGACTCGCCGCTATAACCAGGCCCTGGAGCTGTACGCCCAGACCCATGAGGACACCCGGGTTATCAAGCTGTGGAACAAACCGGAGTTCTTTGAAACCCCGGAAGATGTGGGCGACCCCCACAAGGTACGCGCAGAACTTTTTGCCCCCGACGGCGTTCATCTGAACCAGGAGGGCTACGACATCTTCGGTCCTATCGTCCGGGACGCCCTGGACGAGCTGCTGTAACTGTATAATGATACCCCCCGGATCTATAGATCCGGGGGGGTATTGCCGTTTTTCACAATCAGAAATTCCTTCTCAGCACCGGACAGCAGCGCCGGGGGGTGCTCGATAAACCCATCTCTAGGACCGCAGTGGTTTCCCCATAAATACCGTAGCCCCGGCTGTTCTGCCGGCAGCTGTGGTTGTCCAATACAAGGGCGTGTTCCAGAGTAATCCGGTCAAAGGCAAGAATGTCCAGTTGCGGATAAAACAAAGACTCTGCCATGATGTAATCTCCCTAAAACAAGAAAAGCTTTGAAATCCGAAGATTTCGAAGCTTTTTTGGTGGAGATAAGCGGGATCAAACCGCCGACCTCTTGAATGCCATGGCCTCGGGAGGTGGACAAAATGGATAAAATGGTATATACAGTCCAATATGTCCAAAAATAGCGCATAAATATACAAAATAGTGCTAAATGGTATACGGTGTTTCGTCGTGATTCAAGAATAATTCAAGAAAAAAAGTAGCGCAGACAAGAATTGTAGCGCAGAAAAAGTTTCGCGTGTTTCGCGGAAAACAGAATTTTAGAATTGCGAGGAATGTTGTATGAATTACTTAAATGTTAGAGAAATGGCGGATAAATGGGGCGTAAATGTTTCTTTAGTTAGGAAATATTGCGCTGAAGGACGAATCCCGGATGCTGTGCTCCGGAATGGTATTTGGTGCATACCAGAGGACGCTGTCCGTCCTACACGCACAAAAAAGGAGCATGCATACGAGGAGGTGTTGCCAGAACTCCCCAAAAAGCTGAGAACTCAGAAGAAAAAGCGCAATTTTCACGGATTGTACGATTTTGTGGTGATTGACCTTACTTACTCTTCCTCCCGCATGGCAAGCGTCCGGCTGACAAGGTATCAGGTGGAAACGATCTTCAAAAAGGGCAAGATTCGGGAGGCCTTCGAGCCTTTCAAAGTCTCCGATGTGATCGAGGTGCTGAACCATATCCATTGCGTGGACTATATCCTTGACCATGTGATGGAACCCCTGACCCAAAAGTTTATCCGCAAGCTTCACCACCTCCTGATGACCGGCACCGTGGACGAGTATAAAGAGCAGGTGCGCCCCGGCGAGTACCGCACCATCACATCCCGTCCCCGGGATCGCCAGCTCCTGCATCCGGATAAGATCCATTCCGGTATGGCTGAACTAATCGCTGCCTACGAGAAGCAAACCGAAATCGAGCGCAACCACATACTGGACTTCCACGTCCGCTTTGAGGAGATCTTCCCCTTCGAGGACGGCAACGGTCGCATCGGCAGATTGCTAATGTTCAAGGAGTGCCTGCGCCATGGTGTGATGCCCTTCATCATCGACGACAAACGCCGCTCCCGTTATCTCCGGGGTATCAAGGAATGGCACACCGATCGATACGAACTGGTGGACGTAGTTATGGAAGCCCAAGACCGCTTCGAAGCCCAAATCGAGCTCCAAAAACTCTACGCCCACACCCGTCTCTACCTGCCTGCAGACTACACGGAGGACTGAGCTATGGATATGAAGAAGCTTTGCTCTGACGCAGACACCGCCCTGGAGCTGCTGTACAATACCTATTACGAGCACGTGTGCACCGACGACACCGAC
>JAZOMH010000069.1:0-5459 GCA_045653785.1 Faecousia sp.
CACCTCCCCAAGACCTCTCCAGGCGCGCTCTTTCGGTTTTGCGGTTTTACCTGGCTGCACCTTGCAAGGTGCGTTGCCCTCAAGAGCTGCCCCCGCTTTAACTACACGGAATCGTTAGGTTGCGATTAGAAAACTCACCGGTAAACAGGAATTTAAGAGGGTGTGTGATATGGAACTTGATAAGGACTTAAAGGCGCGGCAGGAGGCAAGGTGCCTGGCAAAGCAAGCCCAGCAGGCACAGGAGCAGCTTGCCGCTATGCCCCAGGAGAAACTGGATGCCATTGTGGAGGCGGTGGCAAAGGATTTTTATGAAGCCTCCCTGGAACTGGCAGAGCTGGCGGTGCGGGAGACCGGCTTCGGCAATCCTGAGGACAAGCTGACAAAAAACCGGTTTGCTTCCCGTACCGTCTGCGAGGCGGTGCGGGGCATGAAAACCGTGGGTGTATTAAAAGAAGATCCCGGGGAAAAGCTATGGGAAGTGGGTGTGCCGGTGGGGGTCATCGCCGCCATCGTGCCCAGTACCAACCCTACCTCCACCGTGTGCTACAAGGCAATTATCGCCCTGAAGGCGGGGTGCAGCATCGTGTTCTCTCCCCATCCCAAGGCGCTGGAGTGTACCCTCCGGGCGGCAAAGATCGTGGCGGCTGCGGCAGAAAAAGCCGGCGCGCCGGCAGGCAGCGTTTCCTGCCTGACCATCCCCAGCCTGGATGGCTGCCGGGAGCTGATGGGCGCGCCGGAAACCAAGCTGATCCTTGCCACCGGCGGTCCTGCTATGGTGCGTTCTGCCTATTCCTCCGGCAAGCCCGCCATCGGCGTGGGCGCAGGCAACGGACCTGCCTATATCCACAGCTCGGCGGATTTGGATCACGCATTGGATTGCATCCTGCGTTCCAAGAGCTTTGACTACGGTACGGTGTGTGCCTCGGAGCAGAGCATCATCGTGGAAAAGGACATGGAACAGCAGGTGAAAAAGGCGGCTGCGGCAAAGGGCTTTTACTTTATGGACCAGGAGCAGGCGGGGGCATTGGCAAAGCTTTTGTTCAAGCCCAACGGTACGCTGAATCCCCAGATCGTGGGCAAGGCTGCCACAGAGCTTGCCCGGATGGCTGGGTTTTCCGTGCCCCAGAGCACCCGGGTGCTGGTTGCCCGGGAGCAGGAGGCCGGGCCTACCCGACCTTACTCTATGGAAAAGCTCTGCCCGGTGCTGGCGTTTTTCGTCATGGACAGCGAGGATGCGGTGCTTGAAAAAGCAGTGGAGGTTCTGCGCCATGAGGGCAGCGGCCACACCTTTGCCATCCACGCCCGGGACAAGGCAGTGGTGCGCAAATTTGCCCTGAAAATCCCGGTGTCCCGGTTCTTGGTAAACACCCCGGCGGCGCTGGGGGGCATCGGCGCTACCACGGAGCTGTTCCCGGCGCTGACCTTAGGCCGCGGCGCGGTGGGAGGCAGCCCCACCAGCAACAACATTTCCCCCTTGGATCTTATCAATATCCGCCGGGTAGCGTGGGGGAACGAGGGGAGTGCCACCGGTGGCGGATACAGCGACACGGGTGCGTGGCAGCTGCAGGGCACCGCAACAGGACAACGATCCCAATATGCAGCGGACGATTTGATAGAAATTATCACAGCCAAAATCTTAGAACGACTAAAATAATGGCGTAGGGGCGTGCATTGCACGTCGGCAACGGACGCCCCTACGATAAAAGGAAAAGGAGATTTTATTATGGACACAAATTCTTTGGGTATGATCGAAACAAAGGGCCTGATCGGTGCCATTGAGGCTGCCGATGCCATGGTCAAGTCTGCCAATGTGCAGCTGGTGGGCAAGGAGGCGGTAGGCGGCGGTCTGGTTACCGTCATGGTCCGGGGTGATGTGGGTGCTGTAAAGGCTGCCACCGACGCCGGCGCTGCTGCTGCGGAAAAGGTGGGCGAGCTGGTATCTGTGCATGTGATCGCCCGACCCCACACCGAGGTGGATGCCATTCTGCCTAAGGGCCGGCTGAGCCAGAATCCCCCCGCCGGTAAGTAATGCTTTACGATCTTACGGCGACCCGGGATAACATCCGCAACCGGGACGGCAGGCGCGTGTTTTATCTGGGGTCCGGGGATCAGCTGACCTCCCAGGCCCGGGACTGGCTGAACCGGGAGCGGATCGAGATCCTCCCGGCGTCCAAGGCAAAACGGTCACGGTGGCGGCTTTTGTCCGGTGGGTATCTGGAGGAAAAGCCGGAACACATGACCCATCTTTCCGGGGATGTTCTGGTGGAAAAGACCCATCCCCGGATCGGCTTCCGGGGGGCGGTGGATACCCTGGAGGCGGAGATTTTACTTTGCGGCAAGGCGCTTCCCCGGCTGCAGCCGGAACTGGCAGAAATTCTGAAGCTTGCCCGGGGGCTGATCCGCTACGAGGTCATGGGGGAGCCTGTGCCTGAGGGGCGGCTTTTGGGGCTGACGGAGCATCAGCTCCGGGAGCAGTCACACCGTCCCCAGGACTTCTTGGGCAAGCCCCATTTTATGCCGGACTTTGGGGATAATGAACAGGTTCTGCATTTGAATCGGGTGCGGTGCGCTGTGCGGAATGCGGAGCGGATGGCGGTGGCAGCCGTGCCGGAGCGGGAGGATATTCTCCGGGCGCTGAACCGCATGAGCAGCGCGGTTTATATTCTAATGGTGAAGGAAAAGTAAATTCCCATTTGACGGTGAGTTTGCAGGTTAGAAATCGTAGGGGCAATTCACCTTCTGTACGCCCCTACAGGAAATCACCGAGAAACAGGAATTTGTAAGGAGAGCGGTATGGAACTGGACGGATTGGTGCAGGCGGTATTGGGAAACATTTTTATTGAATTGGAGGCGTCCGGGCGGCATGTGCATGTTACCCGGGAGCAGGCGCAGGCGCTGTTTGGGCATTCTCTGACACCCAAGCGTCCCCTGTCCCAGCCGGGACAGTTTCTTGCCAACGAGCGTGTTGCGGTGGTTGGCCCTAAGGGGGAGTTTGCCAGCGTGGCGGTGTTAGGCCCGGAACGGGGGGAAGCCCAGGTGGAGATCTCCCTGACCGATGGGAAAATTCTGGGAATTTCTCCCCCGGTGCGCCAGTCCGGGTCTGTTACGGACAGTCCTGGGGCCACGTTGGTTGGGCCACGGGGAAAGGTGGCTTTATCCCAGGGAGTGATCGCCGCCCAGCGGCACATCCACATGACCCCGGAAGCGGCGAAGCGGTTTGGCGTAACGGACAACCAGGTGGTGAGATTGCAGACTTTCACTGCAAGGCCGGTGGTGTTCGATGCTGTGGTGGTGCGGGTCAGTCCTAAGTTTTCCACCTACGTCCATCTGGACTACGACGAGGCCAACGCCTGCGGCTTTGCCCCCGGGGACTTGGGGAGGATCGTAACGTGAAAATGCTGCTCATAGGCAAAGAGCCGGGCAGTTTGTCCGGCTACAGCTTTGTGAATGCGCCGCCCTATGATGGGGTGGTCATCGGCTCGCTGGACATTGGGGGGCTTCTGCATTTTTCTGACAGCCGGGCGCTGGAAGCCCTGGCGGAGGGGAAGCCTGTGGTGCTGTATACCCCGGGGCTTCCCCGGGTAACGGACAACCGGGCGCTGGCAGCGACCCTCACCTCCCGGCAGCGGGAGCTGAAAGGCTGGGGGGTGGTATTCACCGACGGCGGACAGCGCCGGGTGATTACCGCGGAAATGGCCCGGCAGATGCGTCAGCGTGGAGAGCGCCCCGGTCCCGGGGCGGTAATGACACCTTTGGCAAAGGAGATTTTACAGTGAAGATCGGTACGGTAACCGGCTCTGTGTGGGCCACCCGGAAGGCGCAATGCCTTGCCGGACAGACGTTTTTGGTGGTAGATACCCTGGGAGGGACATTGGTGGCGGCGGACCATGTGGGCGCAGGCAAGGGAGATCGGGTGCTGCTGGTAACCGGTGAGCCTGCGGCACGGTTTTCCATGGATGCCCCGGTAGACGCGGCAATCGTTGCCATCATCGACCAGGAGAAATAACGGTAGGGGCGACCGGAAGGCGAATTGCCCCAGAGGGGCAAGAGAGGCCACCCTGGGGTGTTGGTCGTCCGTAGCGGACGTGCAATGCACACCCCTACGAGGGGAACGCATTTGGGAAGTGGGGTGAAAATATGTCTGCACATGAAATTTTGATTTGGATTATGGCTGCCTTTGCGGTGTTGGGCGCTTTGGACCGGATTCTGGGAAACCGCATCGGCATCGGCAAGGAGTTTGAGGACGGCATCCTTGCCATGGGCTCGCTTGCCATGGCCATGCTGGGAATCATTACCCTGGCACCGGTGCTGGCGGCGCTTTTGCGGCCTGTGGTGGTGCCGGTATACACCTTTTTGGGGGCAGACCCTGCCATGTTCGCCGGAACGATCCTTGCCTGCGACATGGGCGGCGCATCCTTAGCAAAGGAGCTGACTGCCGACCCCCAGGCGGCGCTGCTGGGTGGTATTTTAAACGGCTCCATGCTGGGCGCTACCATCGTGTTTACCATTCCCGTGGCCATGGGGATTCTGGACGAAAAGGACAGGCCGTATCTGGCAAAAGGGGTGCTTGCGGGGTTGGTTACCATCCCGGTGGGCATCCTGGTGGGCGGCCTGGTGGCGGGGTTTCCCTTTGGGAAAATTCTGGGAAATCTTGTGCCCGTCATTTTGATCGCGGCGCTGATCGCCCTGGGCCTTTGGCGGGCGGAAAAGGCCATGATCAAGGGCTTTGGCTGGTTCGGCAAGGGTGTGGTGGCTTTGATCACCGCAGGGTTGGCGGCGGCCATTGTGGAGGCGCTCACCGGCATTGCCATTATTCCCGGCATGGCACCCATCGAGGAGGGTTTCCAGACTGTGGGCGCAATCGCCATTGTGCTGGCGGGGGCGTTTCCTCTGGTGTGGGTGCTGACCCGGCTGCTGAAAAAGCCCCTGATGAAGGTGGGTACCTGGCTGGGCATCAACGACACCGCCGCCGGCGGGTTGGTGGCGACCCTCGCCAACTCCATCGCCACCTTTGGCATGGTGAAAAACATGGACAACCGGGGCAAGGTGGTCAATGTGGCCTTTGCGGTATCGGCGGCCTTTGTGTTCGGCGACCATCTGGGCTTTACCGCCGGGTTTGCCCCGGAGATGCTCCCGGCCATGATCGCCGGGAAGCTGGCAGGTGGCGTCAGCGCCGTGGCTGTGGCATTGTTAATGACAAGGAAAATGGATCATTAAAAATTGCCTGTTGACCCACAAATTCCGATTTGTCGGGCAGTAGTGTAGGTCGGGGGTTTGCCCCCGGCGCCGACATTACATACATTTGTGCAGCGGGGGCAAACCCGGCGGTAAAGCCCAGATGGTCCCCGAACACAAAGGCCGCCGATACCGCAAAGGCCACATTGACCACCTTGCCCCGGTTGTCCATGTTTTTCACCATGCCAAAGGTGGCGATGGAGTTGGCGAGGGTCGCCACCAAC
>JAZOMH010000070.1:0-1721 GCA_045653785.1 Faecousia sp.
GCGTTGTCGTAAGGATTACCTTTTCTTGACATTGACGGCGTTATCCCGTAAGATTGAGTTAGCTTAAAATATGCTTGGGATGTATATTGAAAGCCTTGGTCGCTGTGGAGCTGCAACTCCGCAGCGACTCTCTTTTTCTCCGTTTTCATTGCCAGCCGGATCGTGTCCAGGACAAGATTGACTGTCTGCTGCGTGGCTGTCTTGTAGGCCACGATGCTGTTATCATACAGATCCCGGATCATAGACAGATACAGCACCCCCTCCTTGGTATGGATATAGGAAATGTCTGTGACCCATTTGACATTGGGCCTTTCTGCCCGGAACTGCCGAGCCAGCAGATTCTGGTATTTATGTACTTGCTGGCCAAGATTCACCCACTTTCTACGGCGGCGAACCTCGGATAAAAGACCATACTTTTTCATAACTCTCAGCACGGTCTTAGGGTTTCTGTGGATATTTTTACGGTTCAACCATATCCAAACCCTTCGATACCCATAGGTTTTATCCGTGACCTTCTGACACTCCCTTATCTGTTCAGCAAGTTCGGCATCATGTTCCGGTCGTCCAAGCCGCTTCACAAAGGCATAGTAACCGCTACGGGACACCTCGAAGAATTTGCACATGACAGATACCGGGTATTCGTCCCGGTGACGATAGATTATATGGTATTTTACCTTCGGCCTCACTTCCTTTCGGTTAATTGCAGAAAATCCCGCAACAATTTATTCTCCATCTGCAGTCTGGCTATTTCCTGCTCGTATTCTTCTGTTGTGCTAAGGGGTCGTTTACGGGGACGACCTTTGCGCTTTGAAACAATGCCCAGGGATAGTTTTGCCCTGGCTCTGTTTTGCCTGTTTATCCAGTTCTCAATTTGACGCAGCTCCAATCCCAACTCATCTGCTATCATCCTCCGACTGAGCCCTGCTTCTCGCATTGCCAGCATTTGTGGTTCCAATACTTGCATATTTGTCCATTTTCTTTTGCTCATAACAATACCCCCTAATGTAGTTATTATCCTACATCAGGGGGCTCTTTGTCTATTGTCTGTTTTTACAGGGGCAGTCTAGTTGCAGCCTCTTTTTGTTATCAGGCGGTGTAGACGACCTTGCCGTCCACGATGGTGGTGTGCGCATGGGCGCCGATGGTGACCAGGGGGTCAGCGGCCCAGATGACGATGTCGGCATCCTTGCCCACCTCCAGGCTGCCCACGCGGTCGGCAACGCCCAGCACCTCCGCAGGATTGATGGTGATGGCCTTCCAGGCCTCCTCCATGGGCAAACCTGCGTTGGCAGCCAGACCTGCGCACATGGGCAGGTTCTCGATGGTGATGACGGGGGCATCGGTGATGATGCACACCTTCACGCCGGCCTTGTGGAGCACGCCGGCAGTCTCGTAGCCCTTGTTCTTCAGCTCGGGCTTGGACTTATTGCCAAAGCTGGGGCCAACCAGAGCAGGATAGCCGTCCTCAGCCAGCTCGTCGGCGATGAGAGCGCCGTCGGTGCAGTGATCCAGGGTCAGCTTCACGCCGAATTCCTTGGCGATGCGGATGGAGGTAAGGATGTCATCGGCACGGTGAGCATGCGCCTTCAGGGGGATCTCACCACGCATAACGGGCAGCATTGCCTCCAGCTTCATGTCAAACTTGGGCTCCTTGCCGGCATCGGTATCCTGCTGATACTTACGAGCCTTAAAGAGCAGCTCACGCAGCAGCGCAGCGGTGG